>JAQWTI010000012.1 GCA_029242745.1 Acidimicrobiales bacterium
GCACGGTGTGGGGCGGCCCTCCACCTACGCCTCGATCATGGAGACCATCCAAAAGAACTACGTGTTCAAGAAGGGCACGGCGCTGGTACCCACGTTGAGTGCCTTCGCCGTTACCAATTTGCTGGAGCGACACTTCCCACGGTTGGTGGACTTTGACTTCACGGCCGCCCTAGAAGACGAACTCGATGCCATCGCTAACGGTGAACTTGATTTCGGCGATTTACTCAATGCTTTCTATTTCGGATCAGACAAGGACGAGGGTCTTCATAAAAAGGTCACGACCCGTCTGGGCGACATCGATCCCCGAGGTGTGAGCACAATTGAACTAGGGGTTCGTACGTCGGACGGTGCGCCAGTGGTAGCTCGCTTCGGCAAGTTTGGGCCATATGTAGCGGTGGATGATGAGACGGCCTCGATCCCTGATGATGTGCCACCTGACGAGTTGACGGTGACTCGTGCGCTCGAGTTTCTGAACGCACCTGCCGACCATGAACTCGGTACTGATCCGGAGACCGGACTCGTGGTGGTAGCCCGATCAGGGCGGTTTGGTGCCTACGTCTCCCTCGGTCGGCCACCGGATCGCCCCGCTCCATCTTCACCAGAAGGTCAACTTATGGCCTTACCGGGCAACAAAAAGGAACTGCGTGTCGCTCTCGGCTACCTACGGTTAGCCGCCGGACGTATGGACATGTCTGTCGCTCGACAGGTGTTGAACGTACCGAAACGCGGTGTCAGCCCAGCAGCCATTAAGAAGGTGGCTGAGGCGGTCGACGCTGGCCAGTCGTTAATTGATGTCCTGCACGACCCGGAGTCTCTTGGCATTTCAGCTAAGGCTTGTACTGGTATTGCTGCTTTCTTGGCCTTAGGTGACGAGTTGGCGGTGTTGCATTCAGAAGGACCACGGGCCATGGTCGAAGGAGCAATCGAACTTTCGGGCTACGGCGCAGAAATCCGGTCCGCAGAGGACGGGGGTGCCGTCCGACTAGAGAATCTGGAAAAGTTGGCTGACGCTGCTGGAAGATTTGAGAGTTTGGAGTCGTTGCTCGACGAGGTGGATCGACAGTCCGAAGCCGATGATCGTCCGAGACCCAAGACAGCATCCCTCTTCCAGACGATGACAGTGGATCGGGTCACTTTTGAGGAGGCTCTCGAACTACTGAGCCTGCCTCGGATTGTTGGCGCTGACCCCGTCGATGGGGTGGAAGTCACCGTCCATAACGGGCCGTACGGTCCGTATCTCAAGAAGGGGTCTGATAGCCGCAATATTGAAACTGAAGAGAAGCTGCTCACTATCACGCTCGAAGAGTGCCTAACGCTGCTGGCTCAGCCTAAGCGACGTGGTCGCAGCACTCCGAAACCCCCGCTGCGTGAACTTGGTGTAGATCCAGAGAGTGGTAAGACAATGGTGCTTAAGGACGGAAACTGGGGTCCCTACATAACCGACGGTGAGTACAACGCGTCGTTGAAGCGAGGTGACGCCGTCGAGGAACTTACTGATGAGCGGGCTGCTGAACTTTTGGCCGAACGCCGTATGAAGGGCCCTGCTAAGAAGAAGCGTTGAGGGGATATTCGTCTCCGCCCGGGCTGCTGGTTTCTCTCCCGTAGAGTGAAAGGGTGATCGGAGCGACGGGACGGGACCCGGGCGGCCCACGTCCTGGGGATGAATTCACCCCGTTCTTGCCGCTCGAGGGGCGGCCACCGCTACGGGTCCGCCTGTTTGGCACTCCGGCTTTCTTTCGTTTGTGGATGGCTCAAGTCGTTTCTGCTACAGGTGACTGGCTTGGGCTGCTGGCCATCTCAATCTTGGCCATAAGGGTTGGTTCGGGCAATGAGGGGGCGGCACTGAGT
This sequence comes from Acidimicrobiales bacterium, assembly GCA_029242745.1. Classification (GTDB taxonomy): domain Bacteria; phylum Actinomycetota; class Acidimicrobiia; order Acidimicrobiales; family MedAcidi-G1; genus UBA9410. The sequence goes on from JAQWTI010000012.1 coordinate 1,849, forward strand.
CTTGTGCTGGCAGCCCGTATCGTCCCCGGTTTCTTTTTCGGCCCTATAGCCGGTGTGCTTGTGGACCGTTGGGATCGAAAGCGCACCATGGTGACCTGTGATGCAGGTCGTGCTGCGGTGATGTTGGCCCTTCCATTCGTAGACACGTTGATCGGCCTGTTCGCGGCATCGCTCCTGCTCGAAGCCTTCACAATGCTCTGGGGGCCAGCCAAGGAGGCTTCGGTCCCTCACGTGGTTCCCGCCGATCAACTAGCGAGCGCTAACTCTTTGTCGCTGGTTGCTGCCTACGGGACCTTCCCCATTGGGGCTGGGCTTATGGCCCTTTTTGGACGCCTATCTACGGCCCTGTTTGACTCTGCTTGGGCCGACAACGTTCGATTAGACGATATGGGCTTGGCCTTTTACGCCAATGCTCTGTCGTTTATGGTCACTGGCTGGTTGATCTTGACTCTGGATCTGCCTAAACGTTCGCGAGACCAGAAGAAGGCGACTAACGGCAGCCGCGCTGCTCTTGCCCATCCGATTGCCGAGTTTCGCGAAGGGTGGCGCTTTGCTTTCGTGAACCCGGTCGTGCGCACTGTGAACATGGGTTTAGCGACCGGACTGATGGGTGGCGGAATGCTGGTGCCCTTGGGGGCTATCTATGCCGACGAGGTTTTAGGGGCTGGGAAGTCTGGTCTGGGGGTGTTAATCACCGCGTTGGGCTTGGGAGTTGCCGCAGGGGTAGGACTGGTTTCCTCATTGCAGCGGCGGCTGGATAAGGCACGTACCTTTACCATGGCACTGGTAGGGGCAGGTGTATTTCTGGCCCTGGCAGCATCAATCAGTCAGGTCCACGCGTCGACAGCCATGGTGTTTGGCATCGGAATCTGTGCTGGCGCTGTCTACGTTCTTGGCTTCACCCTCTTGCATGAGAACGTGGACGATGAGATGCGAGGCCGGGTGTTTTCGACCTTCTACCTGCTGGTCCGGGGTTGTGTCCTACTGGCCTTGGTGGTGGGACCACTCATGGAAGACCTACTGGATCGAATATCTAGCCTCCTGTGGGATCGCCGTCTGGATTTGTTTGGAGTAGGCATTGACGTGCCGGGGGTCCGCCTCACGCTCTGGTTGGCGTCGCTCATTATTCTTGCGTCAGGAGCTGTTGCCGTCGGTTCTCTTAAGGCTGGGATTCGTAGCGGGGAGCAATCGTCGTGAACGGCCGGTTTATTGCGGTGGAGGGCGCTGATGGGACCGGCAAGAGCACTCAGGCTCGCCTGCTGGCTGAGCGAATCGGTGCGCTGCTTACCAGAGAGCCTGGGGGAACGCCACTGGGTGAGCGCATACGCGATCTTCTGTTGGACCCGGCAGGGGACGCCCCAGTTGACCGAGCTGAGGCATTACTCATGGCGGCCGCCCGTGCCCAACATGTCGACGCAGTGATAGTCCCAGCGCTTGCCGCTGGCCGCGACGTGGTATCGGACCGTTACGTGGCATCGTCCATTGCCTATCAGGGCTATGGACGCGGCCTAGGCGATAAGCCAGTCAACGAGGTAAACCAGTTCGCCACTGGAGGAGTAACTCCCGACCTGGTCATCCTCATAGAAATCGAGGCCTCAGTGGCCACCAGTCGGCTAGGTCACGATCTGGCAGGCTCCTTAGATCGGATCGAGCGGGCCGGAGATGACCTTCAGTTGGTGGTAGCCGAGGCCTATCAATCAATGGCAGCCTCTGATCCTGAGCACTGGGCGGTCGTGAACGGCGCTGGGACCATTGCCCAAGTGGCGGCTCGAGTGGCCAAGGTGGTGGATACCCGCATAGGCCTTCGGTCCGAGAGATGAGCAAGTCGATTGATGTGTTTGATGGGGTAATCCCATTAGGTGATAAGGCTCTGTGGGCAACTGTTATCGGACAGGAGTCGGCCGTGACGCTCTTGAGGCGTGCCGCTTTTAAACCTGTCCACGCGTATCTCCTAGTCGGCCCCCGCGGTGCTGGACGGACCGAGGCGGCGCGTGCCTTTGCCGGCTCACTGTTTGCCGGAGCGGAGGGTGGGGTTGATAAGTCAGGTGATCGGCACCGTGGCTTGGCTGCAGCAGGGCGTCATCCTGATTTGGTTCTTGTGGAGCCTCAGGGCCGGGTGCTGTTGGTGGACGATGTGCAACGGATCATTAAGGAAGGTTGGCGATCACCGATTGAGGCCGACCGAAAGGTCATTGTGGTTGACCGGTTTGATACCGCTGAGCCGTCTGCTGCTGCCAGTCTGCTTAAGACAATCGAGGAGCCGCCAACCTCCACGGTGTTTGTCCTTCTCGCTGAAGAAGTGCCGGATGAGCACGTCACGGTTGCCTCGCGTTGCGTGCGGGTAGACCTGCCGCCGGTCCCAGCCCCGTTGATAGCTGATGCGCTTGTAGCTGATGGGATTCCGGTTGAGAAGGCAATCGAGTTAAGTGAGGCTTCGGCAGGCAGTGTGGCGCGCGCCCGGTTATTGGCCACCGATCCAACTTTCTTGGGCCGCCGGGACAGTTGGCACTCGGTTCCAGGTCGCCTAGATGGATCAGGCTCTGCAATCGCCGTTGTGGTCGAGGAGTTGAAGGGTTTGATTGACGATGCCCAGGCACCGTTGGTGAGCCGACATCAAGATGAGCTCGAGGCTCTGTCTGAACGTGAGGACGCGTTCGGTAGCCGGGGATCAGGTCGCCGTGAGATAGCCGAGCGTCAGAAACGAGAGATCCGGCGACACCGGGACGACGAAATCCGATTCGGCTTGGCAACCTTAAGCAGGGCATATCTAGCGTTGTCGATTCTGGATAGTTCCTCTCCGTCCCAGGCGCTGCTGGCGGCTGTCGACCGCATTACCGAGGCTGGCGGAGATCTGTTACGTAACCCCAATGAGACGCTACTACTTCAGGCTCTCTTGTTGGACCTTCCAACGTTGCAGTTCGTTGGTGAGTTGCAGCCTTGAAATCTTTTGACTCATCGACAATAGACGGGTTTCAGCATCCGATTAACACTCTGGAATACCGTCGGCGGTGCAGGGAGGAGTTGGAGGCTAAAGGCGCTCTTGTGTTGAGAGGCTTTCTTACTCGTGAAGCTATTGATCAGGTAGTGGGCGACGTAGGGCTGCGTGAAGATGAGGCCTATTACGCCACGTCAACTCATAATGTGTATCTGACGCCCTCTGATTCAGACCTGCCGCCTAATCACCCGTTGAATCGGCAGGTCACCTCCAGCAAGGGCTTGATCGCAGACGACCAGATTCCCTCTGATTCACCCCTGCGAACGGTCTATGAGGATCCGTCCTTTCGGGACTTCTTGTGTGCGGTACTCGGCGTTGACAACATTCACCCTTATGCCGACGACCTCGCATCAATCAACGTCCACTTCGCATCGACTGGCCGTGAGTTGGGTTGGCACTTCGATAACTCGTCGTTTGCCGTCACGATGCTGCTCCAAGCACCCGAAGGTGGGGGTGTCTTTGAATTTGCACCCAACTTGCGAAACGCTGATGCAGGGGAGATGGCCTTTGGCATGGTGGGATCAGTGCTTGACGGAGATCATCCTGTCGAGGCTCTGGTTTTCTCGCCGGGTGACCTCATCTTGTTCCGTGGCCGCAATGCTATGCACCGGGTTACTCCCACAGAGGGTTCGGTGCCACGACTGCTAGCGGCATTTGCCTTTAACGACCGTCCTGGTGTGTCGCTTTCAGAGTCGGCCCTGCGGACTTTCTACGGCCGGACCTCTTAAGCAGTACCAGTGACGATTTCCTAGATGCAAGCGTCGCACCTATTCAGGGGTGACATAGGCGGCTGTCAACCCACCGTCGACAGCAAAGTCGGTACCGGTGACGTACGACGACTCATCTGACGCCAGAAAGAGTGCAGCCGAAGCGATTTCGGCTGCCTCGCCGAAACGACCCATAGGTACATGGACTAGGCGACGGTGCTGTTTGGCCTCCGTGTCCAGGTACGACATCAGCAGTTCGGTACGTAATGGCCCAGGGCACAGGGCATTGACCCGGATGTGCTCCCGGGCGTGCAGAACCGCTAGTTCGCGGGTCATGGCCAAAACTCCACCTTTAGACGCTGTGTAGGCCAGTTGCGGGGTGGCTGACCCGACGAGGGCCACAAAGCTGGCGGTGTTGATAACTGATCCACCACCCGCCCGTCTGAGTGCCGGGATACCGTGGCGACACCCGAACCAGACGCCCTTTAGATTGATGTCCATAGTGAGGTCCCACACTGCCTCCTCGGTTGATTGGGCGTCACCATCTTCGGCCAGCATGATTCCAGCGTTGTTGAACACCACATTGAGGTGTCCAAAGGCCTCCTCGGCGTCACTAATGGCTGCAGCCACTGAGGCTTCGACGGCCACGTCGGCGGTTAGCCCCACAGAGTGTCCCCCAGCGGCTGCAATTTCTGCAACTACGTCGGTCACCCCGTCACCGTCTCGATCGACGACCGCAACCTTTGCTCCCTGTTCTGCAAATAGCAGTGCGGTCTCGCGACCGATGCCAGCTGCCGCACCGGTGATAAATGCCGCTTTGCCGACTAGGCGACCTGTGGTGGTTTCCATGGGTTGAGCATCGCACACTTGCATCAGGCTCTGGCAGAGTAGACGTCTTAACTATTCTGGCCTCAGTGCCGAGAAGTCTTGCAGTGGGATTTTGGGTCGCCCGGTTTTGGTCGAGCGTCTAGGCGACGGGCGAGGAGAGAAGATGACTACGACGGTAACTGTCACAGGGACAGGCACCCCTATCCCCACTCCCGATCGAGCCGGTCCAGGGGTTCTGGTCACGTATGAGCTGCCTAGTGGTGACTCTGTCCGCATTCAGATTGATGCTGGTCGAGGCACAGTGATGCGTCTTCTGGGGGCTGGTACCAGCCCGGGTGAGTTAGACGCCGTGTTCCTCACGCACCATCACTCTGACCACCTTGTTGGCCTTGATGACCTGTTACTGACCCGCTGGGTGATGGACCGCACCCGCTCGTTGCCGCCGTTATCTGTAGTCGCCCCGGCTGGTCCCTGTACTCGGTTTGTGGATGGGTTGACTGAGCGCTGGTCTGAGGACCTTGCTGTGCGGTTGGCTCACACCGGATGGGAGCACGGACCAGCCTTCGATCTTGAAGGTTTTGACTATCCGGTTGTCCCTGTGGAGATTTGGCAGTGCAGTGGCCTCCGGGTTCTGGCTGGCCAGGTTCGCCACGAACCCGTGTATCCAGCGGTGGGTTACAGGATCGAGACACCAGACGGGGTAGTAGTGATCTCGGGTGACACCTTGGTGTGTGATGAAATGGCAGAACTAGCAATCGGTGCTGATGTACTGGTCTATGAGGCAATGCGTTTCTCTGAAATCCGGCAACTACCCGTGCACCGACAGTTCATACTCGATTACCACGCCGACACTGTCGAGATAGGTCGTCAAGTACGCAGTCTGGCAGTGCCAACTCTCTTGCTTACCCACCTGATCCCACCCCCCGAAAGTGATGAGGATGAGGCTGCCTTCATCGACGATGTGAGGAGCAGCGGATACGACGGTGAGGTAGTGGTAGCCCGTGACTTGACGTCGGTGGTCTTGGGCTGATTGGGTAGATCCACGAAGATTTGAGATGAACTTGGGGTGCTAAGACAACCAACCAAACATGTTTTCTGAGTTGGGCATCAGGGCTGGCTCCGGGCGGCCTGATCTGGCTACTGCTTAACGCGGTGGTGATCTGGTCTAGTAATAGTTGACAGGTGGACCGGCGGTTGGGCTTGGATCCAGTGTGATTAATCGTCGTGAAGGACGAATCTGATCCGTTTAAAACCTTTGCCCTTGGACTCAGTTTTTGTTACCTCGAGACGCCCCACCTGGCCTGTAGACGACACGTGGGTCCCGCCATCAGCCTGTCTGTCGAGGCCGACGATATCGACCACTCGTATCTCGGTCACTGACTCAGGTATCAGACTCACCTTGGTACGGATGAGCTCACGATCCAGTACGGCATTTCCCCGGGGGATAAATGAGACCTCAATGGGGCGGTCCGCTGCGATTTCGTTGTTACACAACTCTTCTATCTGTATGCCGAAACCATCGGGGAGTTGGTCGACTTCAAAGTCCATCCGGCCTGACAAGGCTTCCATGTTGCCGCCAGTGACGACTCGCTTCCAGTGCTTCCACATGACCCCACATAGCACGTGCATGGCAGTGTGGGTCCGCATCATCTGGCGTCGTCGATCGTCGTCGACCTGGCCGGTGACCAAGGATCCAACCTCGGGGACTGGTCCAGCCAGAGTATGGAGTATGCAGCCTTCAACTGTCTGAACGTTGGTGACAGTAGCCGCTCCGGTAGCCCAAACTAGATAGCCAGTGTCGTGAGGCTGTCCCCCACTGGTGGCGTAGAAGGCTGTGCGGTTCAGTTCAACTCGGTCGCCATCAATAGCTACTATCTCTGCTTCGAATGAACGTAGGTCAGCGTCGTGTAGGTAGAGGCGTTCAGTCATGGTCCTGGTGACACGCCATCGGCAAACCGAGCTACATCGATTCTGAGTTCCCCAGTGATCACTGTCCACTTGAGGTGCATTAATCCGGTCCCGTCAGCCGGCCAGGTGGTGGTCGGGTCGCAGCCGTTAATGAAGTGTTTTGCTTCCTTGTCCCACTGCACCAGGCAGTCGGCGCTGCCCGGCACTCGGGCTGATACCGCTACCCACCCCATGGTCGGGTCGGTACCCGAGTGCCCCACCCAGATCGGGAGTTCGTTGCCTACTAAGTCAGGAAAGGGCACGGGCCCGTGTTCAGAGATCTCGACAGCCAGATTTGCAGCCTGAATGCCACGGAAATCTGGATCGCCCAACTGCACGTCGATAGCATCCGACGATCCGGCTAGTTGGAGCACCAGTGCTAGGGCAGCGACTGCACCGGCTAGGCCAACCACAGTTACTGCAACTGCCCGCTTCATGTCGAGGCGTATTCCTCGGGCAACGGTCATGGTTGGCTGCAACTCTCTCTTTAGTGTGTCTGATTCAGTGGAACGGAGGGTAGACGTCACACGTTCTGCTGGGGAGGGTGATCTAAATCTGAGCCTAGGATCAGGCGGTCTAAGGCTGCGAATACACGCAGGAAGAAATCGTCGGGAGGCGACCGGGTGGATCTGTTCGAGTACCAAGGTAAGCAGTTTTTTGCCCGCTACGGCATGCCAATTTCTGATGGCGAGATCGCCTTTACAGTGGATGAGGCTGTAGCAGCAGCTGAACGCCTAGGAACCCCGGTCATGGTTAAAGCCCAGGTTCATACTGGCGGACGGGGTAAGGCTGGTGGAGTCAAGTTTGCCGCCACGATTGATGATGTGCGCTCGCACGCCACATCCATCTTGGGTTTGGACATCAGCGGACACCTCGTAGGTCGAGTCTGGATCGAAAAGGCTTCCGATATCGCTGAGGAGTACTACGCCTCTTTCACCTTGGACCGGTCAGCCAAAAAGCATCTTGGGATGTTGTCGGTCGAGGGTGGCGTGGAGATTGAAACCGTGGCCGCTGACAACCCCGACGCCATCGCCAAAATCTGGATTGATCCTGTCGATGGGCTTGACGAGGCCATGGCTCGTGACTGGGTAGGCGCTGCCGGCCTACCAGAGGCCGCTGTGGAAGGCACGGTGACCATCCTCCAGCAGTTGTACAGAGCTTATGTCGAGGGTGACGCCGACTTGGTAGAGATCAACCCACTGATTCTGACTTCTGGGGGGCGGGTCCATGTTCTTGACGCCAAGGTCACGTTAGATGCCAATTCTATTTTTCGGCATGCAGAGTACGCCGTCTATGACGAGACTCAGACTCGTGATGAACGTGAGACAGCGGCTCATGCTCGAGGCCTGCAGTACGTGGGCCTAGAAGGCTCGGTAGGTGTGATTGCCAATGGTGCTGGCTTGGCTATGTCTACGGTTGATGTGGTGAACCAGGTTGGGGGTAACTCGGCCAACTTCTTGGACATTGGAGGCGGTGCCAACGCCGAGGTCATGGCTGGTGCACTGGAGGTCATCAACAATGATCCAGCGGTGCGGTCTATCTTCATCAACATCTTTGGTGGGATTACCCGGGGTGAAGAGGTAGCCAAAGGCATTCTGGGCGCTCTTGAGCGCGTGGATATCGATGCCCCAATCGTGATTCGTTTAGACGGCACCAACGCTGACGAGGGACGGGCCATCTTAAAACCACATCTTTCTGAGAACCTGCAGATGGCACCGACCATGTTGGAGGCAGCCCGACGTTCTGTGGAGTTGGCTGACTCTGTTGAGGAGAAAGTCCTATGAGTATTTTTATCGATGCTGAAACCAAAGTTGTCTACCAAGGCCTCACGGGTAGTCAAGGCCGGTATTACGGGCTTTTAAACCGCGATTACGGCACACAGGTGGTTGCTGGGACAAACCCCCGCAAAGCGGGGACTGATGTCGACGGTATTCCGGTGTATGCCTCGGTCGCTGAGGCCGTTGCTGAGTCCGGGGCTACAGCTTCGTGCATCTTTATCCCGGCACCTGGTGTGCGCGACGCAGTGCTGGAGGCGGCCGAGGGTGGAGTGCAGTTCATTGTTGCCATCACCGAGGGTGTACCAGCCCATGATGAAGCGGACTTATTCAATCGACTAAAGCGCGATCACCCTGGGGTACAGCTATTGGGCCCCAACTGTCCAGGAATTATCTCTCCTGGCCAGGCCAATATTGGTATTACTGCGGGACATATTGCCTTGCCTGGTGGTCCGGTGGGGATTGTTAGTCGTTCAGGCACCTTGACCTACCAAGCGTTGTATGAACTTCGTGAGAAGGGCATTGGTTGCACAACCTGTGTAGGAATTGGTGGTGATCCGGTGCCTGGAACGTCTTTTATCGATTGCCTTAGAGCTTTCGAGGCCGATCCTGAGACTGAGGCCGTAATGATGATTGGTGAGATTGGCGGATCAGCAGAAGAGGAAGCTGCTGAATTTATCGCTGAGCACATGACTAAGCCGATATCGGCCTACGTAGCCGGTGTGACAGCTCCTCCAGGCAAGAAGATGGGCCACGCCGGCGCCATCGTTTCCGGTGGTCGTGGTACCGCAGCGGCCAAGATGGATGCCCTTCGTGACGCTGGTGTACGGGTGGGACTGAACCCCACCGAGGCTGGCGAACACATGGCTGACATCGTTTCAGAACTGACTACCAAACGGAGCTAGCAACAGCTTCGCGAGGGCACTGGTACGGTCGCCGACATGTCACTGGCGGTACTGGCCTCGGGAACCGGCTCAATTCTGGCTGCCATGGTTGAAGCCGATTTGCCTGTCGCCCTTGTGGTTGCAGACCGTCTGTGCCCCGCTGTGCGGTGCGCCGTCAGCCACGACGTGGAGGTTCTAGTGGTCCAACGTGAGTCGTTTGGGGCTGACTTCGACCGGGTCGGTTACTCGACGGTGCTGGCTGACCGGCTTACGGACCATGCCGTGACGATGGTGGCTATGGCTGGATTTGGAACCATCCTGGGTCAACCCTTTCATGATCGGTTTGCTGGTCGGGTTCTCAATACTCATCCGGCCTTGCTGCCTGCCTTTCCAGGATGGCACGCTGTACGCGATGCTTTGACCGCTGGAGTTGGCGTTACGGGCTGCACTGTGCACCTAGCCACTCTGGAGGTTGATGCTGGTCCAATTCTTGCCCAAGAGGAGGTGCCGGTGTGGCCTGATGACGATGAGGCCTCCCTGCATGAACGTATCAAGGTGGTTGAGCGTCGTCTCTATGTTGACACGCTGCGGTCTATCCTCGACGGCGAAATTCTTCTCGAATCTGTATTTGAAGGAGCCAAGTCGTGAGTCCACCAGCGACCCCTAGGCCTCCCCGAGCTTTGATATCGGTTTACGACAAGGCAAGGATCGTGGATCTCGCCCAAGGCTTGGTGGAATTGGGCTGGGAACTCGTAGCGAGTGGTGGGACGACAACGCTTCTCTCTGGTCAGGGGATTTCGGTCACTGAGGTGGTCGAGATCACCCATGCACCGGAGATGCTGAATGGGCGAGTTAAGACACTTCATCCCGTGATCCACGGGGGCATCTTGGCCGACCGGTCTGACCCGACTCAGATGAAGGACTTGTTGGACCGGGAGATCAGACCTATTGATCTGGTCGTTAGCAACTTCTACCCATTTTCGACTGATCCCGGGATCGATTCGATTGATATCGGTGGGCCTGCCATGGTTCGGGCCGCCGCTAAGAACCATGCGTTTGTTGGGGTGCTCGTTGACCCGGCTGACTACAGCGAGATATTGGCTGAGCTACGGGCTGATGACTTGTTGTCCGAGAGGACACGTCGCCGTCTGGCCCGAAAAGCCTTTGCTCACAATGCGGCTTATGAGGCCGCCATCGTCCAGTGGTTTGATGGAGATGAGTCGTCAGATCTGAATGTCGACCCATTGAAGCCGTCGATCCACTTGGCGTTAGAGCGGGTTCAGGACCTCCGGTACGGCGAAAATCCCCACCAAATAGCAGCTCGTTATCGCACTGTGGGGGTGTCAGGGTGTTGGGACACTGCTGTTACCCACGGTGGAAAAGCCATGTCGTATCTAAACCTCTTCGACACCGAGGCGGCTTGGCGGCTTGTATACGCTCTCGGAGCTTCAAATGGTCTGCAAGCGGACGAGCCGACGGCGGTGGTCGTCAAACACGGTAACCCCTGCGGCGTGGCAGTTCGCGCCAACGTCGCCGAGGCATGGTTGGCAGCCCACGAGTGCGATCCGGTATCAGCTTTTGGGGGCATCGTGGCTGTAAACCGAACGGTGACCATGGCCATGGCTAGGCCGTTGGCAGACGTGTTTACCGAGGTATTAGTGGCCCCGGGTTATGAGCCTGACGCCCTAGCCCATCTTAAGGGAAAGGCCAACTTACGGATCTTGGAGGCTCAGGCGCCGACCTGGCCCGAACTTGACCTCCGTGGCATCGACGGAGGCCTACTGGTTCAGACTACAGACCGAGTTGTCGCCGATACGTCACAGTGGGAAGTGGTTACCAAGCGGGAGCCCACGGGTGAGGAGTGGAGCGACCTGATATTTGCTTGGCTGGTGGCGGCCCGGGTGAGCTCCAACACCATCGTGCTGGCCAAGGATCGCCAAGCGGTAGGTATCGGTGCTGGGCAGCAGAATCGCCGTGACGCCGGTCAGGTTGCCGCAGATAAAGCGGCTGGGCGAGCTGACGGCGGGGCATGTGCCAGTGACGCTTTTTTCCCGTTTCGTGACGGCCTCGACGTTGTGGCGGCGGCGGGAGCCACGGCGGTGGTCCAGCCAGGTGGTTCATTGCGAGACCACGAGGTGATCACAGCAGCCGACGAACAGAACATGGCCATGGTGTTTACCGGTGAGCGCCACTTCCGTCATTGAACTGTCTTCAGGACGTCGGTCCTTGGAGACCCCCATTTACTACTAGCCCCAACCCTTGTGGGAGGTAACGTCACCTCGTATGACCGCAAAACTTCTTGCAGGGGCACCAGTCGCTGAGGCTGTCCTTGATGATGTCCGTGCCCGGGTTGACGTCTTGAAGGCCGCTGGGGTAACCCCAGGTCTGGGCACCATCCTCGTTGGTGACGATGGTGCCAGCGCTGGCTACGTCCGGAAGAAGCACGAGACTTGCGAATCGGTTGGCATCGCATCACACCACATCCAAGTGGGGGCTGACGATCCTCCGGATGCATTAGATGAGGCGGTGGCCCGGTTCAACGCGGACCCCTTGGTCCACGCCTACATCATCCAGCACCCGGTGGCTGATGGCTTCGACTTCAATGCTGCCCTGTCGGCTATGGACCCCGCTAAAGATGCTGACGGCCTTCATCCGACCAACCTTGGTCGGCTAGTCCTTCAGCAAGATGGGCCGGTGCCGTGCACCCCGGCCGGCATCCAAGCCCTATTTATCCATTATGAAATCGAGATCGTCGGCAAGCATGTGGTTGTTATTGGACGAGGTCCGACCTTGGGTCGACCGCTTTCGCTACTACTGACCACCAAGGCCCTAGGTGCCAATGCTGCGGTCACAGTTGTCCACTCAGCGGTGCCCAACCTGTCCGACCTAACTCGCGAAGCCGACATCGTCGTGGCTGCGCTGGGCGTGCCGTCGTTTGTGCAGCCCGAGATGGTCAGGCCAGGGGCTGTGGTAGTGAGTGGTGGTATTTCCTGGGAGGGGAAACGGCTTTTAGCCGACGTGGACGAGTCAGTCGGTGAGGTTGCCTCGTGGATTACTCCCCGCCTGGGTGGAGTGGGTCCGACGACAGTGGCGATGCTCCTACGTAACACCGTCGAAGCCGCTGAAGCTTCTTGAGGTAGTTCGATAGTTGCTCTCTCGGTTTGACGTGGGTTAATTTTGCGTCACGTCTGACTGCCGTCTGATTTTTTACTGAGTTGTCAGCTGGTCGGGAATCTGGCTTAAATCGCCGTTTCCTCGGATCGGGGTTTCTCTGAGCTCGCCGGTGTCGAAAATCGGTAGGGTCAGCGGCATGGCAGAAAAGATCATCATGGGCGCGGACGGCGCCCTTCAGGTACCAGTCAACCCCATCATCCCCTTCATTGAAGGTGACGGGACCGGTATTGACATCTGGCCAGCAGCTCGCCTGGTATTGGACGCTGCGGCGGCCAAGTACGGCCATACCGTGGAGTGGCGAGAAGTTCTGGCTGGCGAGAAGGCATATAACGAGACCGGCGAGTGGCTTCCTCAGGAGACCGTCGAGATATTCACTGATTACCTGATTGGCATTAAGGGTCCGCTCACCACCCCCATTGGTGGTGGGTTCCGGAGTCTCAACGTGGCAATACGTCAGATCCTTGATCTGTATGTCTGCCTCCGCCCGGTGCGCTGGTTCCAGGGCGTGCCGTCGCCGGTTAGGCACCCCGAACTGGTCGACATGGTTATTTTTAGGGAAAATACCGAAGACATTTACGCTGGCCTCGAGGTGGAGGCGATGACTCCTGACGCCCTCAAGTTACGTGAACTTTTAGAAGATGCTTTTGGGTGGCAGATTCGTGAAGACGCTGGTATCGGTATCAAGCCAATTTCCAAGATGGGATCACAGCGTCTTCAGCGCGCAGCCCTCCAGTACGCCGTAGACCGTGGGCTCCCCAGGGTCCACTGGGTGCATAAGGGCAACATAATGAAGTTCACCGAGGGTGCTTTCCAAAAGTGGGGCTACGAACTAGTCCGTGAGGAGTTCGCTGACGTGGCAGTTGGGTGGGATGACTGCGGTGGTGAACCAGGCGATCGGGTTCTGGTGCAGGACACCATCGCCGACATTGCTCTCCAGCAGGTTCTTACCCGTCCAGCCGAGTTCGACGTCATCGCCACGATGAACTTGAACGGTGACTATCTCTCTGATGCACTGGCTGCCCAGGTCGGGGGTATTGGCATAGCTCCGGGTGGTAATGCCAACTATGTCACTGGACACGGAATCTTCGAGGCCACTCATGGGACAGCGCCAAAATACGCTGGCCAGGACAAAGTTAACCCTTCGTCAGTCCTTCTCTCAGGTGTGCTTATGTTTGAACACATCGGCTGGCAGGAAGCTGCGGATGACATCGTGCAGGCTGTGGAGTCAGCGGTCACCGACAAGATCGTGACCTATGACTTTGCCCGTTTGATGGATGGGGCTACCGAAGTGAAGTGCTCGGAGTTCGCCTCGGCTGTGGTCGACCGGCTCTGAGTTCCGAGTCTGGGTACACCGTGCCCGAAAGTGTGGTGCGCCGCGGTGTGCGGTTGGTTTGGCAGTCCTTGCGGCTACACCCTTGGGCCCACACCGCAGCGATTATGGGCGCCAACGTGTTCGCTCTAGCTGTCGTGGGTTTCACAGTCGTGATCGGGCGGATAACCGATGAGGTGATCATCCCCGGCCTAGACGGTGACGGGGTAACCCGAGGTTCGGTGGTTGGCGCAGTAATGGTGGTGGTGCTCGTTGGTGTGGTGCGGACCGCCTCGATAATGGTCCGGCGTTGGTTCAACATGCTGGCAACCGTAAAAACCCAACGCACTTGGCGCTGGGCTGTTACTGACCGGTTCCTCGATGTGCCGTTGGCCTACTACCGGTCCCGACCAGCGGGACAACTATTGGCCCACGCTGACGCAGACGTCGAAGTCGCCACCTCGATGCTCAAGCCACTGGCATTCTCGCTTTCAGTGGTTGTGTTAGCCCTTGCTGCCTTGGTGAGCTTGCTGTTAGTACACCCGTTGTTCGCTCTGGTTGCCGTAGTGATGTTTCCCACACTGACCTTTCTCAATCGTCAGTTCACCCGGAAGGTGGAGGTTCCAGCGGCTGCCGGGCAGGAGGCTGTGGGGACGTTGTCAGGGATCGCCCATGAGAGCTTCGATGGCGTGCTGGTTGTTAAAACTCTGGGACACGAGAGGGTTGAACTAGAACGATTCAGCAGTTCAGCCCGTGCCCTAAGAGAACATCGATTAGCGGTGGGTCGGCTCAGATCTAAATACGGGCCAGTGAACTATGCCCTGCCCCAACTGGGGATCATTGTCCTACTGATTGTGGGAGTCTGGCTGGTCGATAGTGGATCCGTGTCGATCGGTGACGTGGTCCGGGCTATGTCTCTGTTCAGCATCCTCACCCTGCCGATGGAGATTCTCGGCTACCTATTCCAAGAGATGCCCCGCTCGGTGGTTGCTATGGACCGCATCAACGGGGTTATGGCGGAACCAGTCGAACCCCGCCCCAAAGCACCATTGACCTTCAAACACGGAACAGAGCGCGCGGTGGAGGTCGAATTTGATGCTGTGGGCTTCACTCATCCGGACGGCCTAGCAGTTCTTAACGGACTCAACTTCAGCCTAGAACCAGGTGAATCGGTGGCCCTAGTGGGTGCAACTGGCTCGGGTAAAAGCACGGCAGTGGCTTTATTGGCTGGTCTCGTGCCACCCACTGTCGGTGAGGTTCGCATCGGTGGTGTACCCACTACGGTGCTCGGCCCTGGGGGAGTAGCCGCCTCGGTGGCCACCGTCCTACAGGAGACCTTCCTGTTCGCCGACACTGTGCGGGCCAATCTGACGCTGGGGCGCGACGTCAGCGACGAAGAACTGGTCGGGGTGCTTACAGCAGCTTCGGCGGATGGTTTTGTAACTGGACTAGAAAACGGCCTTGAGAGCGTGATTGGTGAGCGCGGAGTGACCCTGTCGGGTGGCCAACGCCAGCGTCTGGCTATCGCCCGGGCTCTGCTGCGTTGCCCCACCGTCCTTGTGCTTGACGACGCGACTTCGGCTATCGACCCGCTGATCGAGGAGGGAATCCTGGCCGCCCTGCGCCGCCCTACCTTCGCTGCCGGGAATCGGATGACTCTGCTCGTAGTAGCCCATCGTCTAGCCACTATCCGCCTAGCTGACCGAGTCTTGTTCCTCAACGATGGGTCTATTGCTGCATCTGGAACCCACGAGGAACTCCTTGACGTTGAGGGTTATGCCACTTTGGCTCGTGCCTACGAGATGGCCGGAAGCCAACTACGTGGAGATGGAAATTGATAGAGGGAGATCCTCGTCGGATCGACGGCGTCAGTGCTTTATCGGTGCTCCGACGAGGCCTCGCGGCTTCACCCGAGTTGCGGGTCGGGGCTGGCCAGACCGTGCTCATGGCTATGTCGGTTGCCGGAGGAAAGTTGCTGGTCCCCCTGCTGATCCAAGCGGTTATGGACCTCTCTATCACCGCCGATGGAATCCGCTTGGGCCGAGCGGCTGTCCTTTGCTCCTCGACAGTAGTTCTGGTGGTAGGAAGCATCTTCCTTGGGAAGGTGACCTACTTTCGGTTGGTTCAGACGGCTGAAAATGTGCTACTCGGCTTGCGGGTGCGTACTTTCGAACACATACATAAATTGAGTCTGGCCGAGCACTCGTCCTCAAGGAAGGGCGTACTCACTGCCCGGGTGACAAGCGACGTTGAGACGCTCACGCAGTTCGCTCAGTGGGGAGCCGTCGCTTGGGTCATCGACTCAGTCCAGATAGTAACCGTATTGATTATCATGGTCGTCTACTCATGGCAGCTCACCTTGGTGGTGCTGTTGCTCCACTTACCGCTGTTACCCATTTTTCGGTGGATGCAGGCGCGTCAATTGATGGCTTACGAGGAGCTCCGGACCCGGGTCTCGGACACTATGGGTGTGGTGTCCGAGTCGATCCACGGGGTCGAGGTGATTCGTGTGCATGGCCACCGGGAACCCATGCGGCGCCGGGTGCACCAGTCAATCGATGCCCAGTTTGATCAGCAGATGGTGGCTGCTAGGTATTTTTCACTGGTCCTACCTTTGAGTGACCTGTTCGGAGTGACAGCCATCGCCACAGTTATTGGTGCTGGTGTCTGGTGGGGCGAGGCCTGGGGTGTTAGTTCGGGCCAACTCGTGGCTTTCATCTTTCTTTGCAACCTTCTGGTTACGCCGATCACATCGTTAGGTGAGGTGCTCGACCAAACTCAAACCGCGCTGGCTGGCTGGTGGAAGATTCTCGACGTGCTCGACACTAAGGTGGACCTAGTCGATCCGTCTACGCCAGTGCCGCTGCCGACTGGAGCCCTCGGGGTGAGGGTTGAGGGGGTTGAGTTCTGTTACCGAACGGGTGGATTAGTACTACAGGGGATCGACATCGACCTGTCGGCTGGCGCGTCTGTAGCCGTTGTTGGAGAGACCGGCTCAGGCAAGACCACATTTGCCCGTCTGCTGACCCGTCTGGCCGATCCCACAAGTGGACAGGTTTTGGTGGGTGGGGTGAATCTCAGGGATGTCTCTCCGGCTAGTCGGCGCCGGTCAATCCGGATGGTGCCTCAAGATGGCTTTCTGTTTGACACCTCGGTTATAGACAACATCCGCTATGGGCGGGCTGGTGCCAGTGAGGAGAACGCGGTTGCTGCCATCGAAGCTTTGGGACTGACGGACTGGGTGGGTGGTCTAGTTGATGGGATCCACACTCGTGTGGGTGAACGCGGTGAGGGACTGTCAGTTGGAGAGCGGCAGTTGGTTGCCCTAGCTCGGGCGCATCTGGCCGATCCGGGCCTGCTGGTGCTAGACGAGGCCACTTCAGCTGTAGATCCGGAGACCGAGACAACTCTGGAAAGAGCGATGGAACGTCTGGCTGCGGGACGGACCACGGTGAGCGTGGCTCATCGACTATCGACTGCGGAACGCTCGGATCTAGTACTGGTGTTTGACAACGGTCGAATCGTCGAGTCCGGACCGCACACGCAACTAGTAGACCAAGGCGGGATCTACGCCGGATTGCACGCCTCATGGCTGGGTGGAACCCGGCAGATGTTCTGACGGTGAGTGACCTAGGCGGGATTGACCGGATCAATCCGGTATCTGGCCGGTTGGCGAATGAGTGGGATGCATTAATTGGGGCACTGTCGCCGGTGGCTGACCGAATGGAGAGTGGGGACTGGCCGCCACCAGGTCCAATTGTCGTCGTGGCCCCCCACCCTGACGATGAGGTGCTAGCTGCTGGAGCCACACTGGCTGCGGCATCCGACGCTGATACGGAAATCCGGATTTTGGCGGTCACTGACGGAGAGATGTCGCATCCGTACCTTGCTGCCGCCGGTCGGCGCGGACTAGTCGCAAGACGTTTAGCCGAGACTGTCGCTGC
The DNA here is from genome assembly GCA_029242745.1 of Acidimicrobiales bacterium. Taxonomy (GTDB): domain Bacteria; phylum Actinomycetota; class Acidimicrobiia; order Acidimicrobiales; family MedAcidi-G1; genus UBA9410. The sequence continues at coordinate 19,412 of JAQWTI010000012.1, forward strand.
GTACAAGGCCGTCGGGATTGTGGCTGACCGTCTGAGACTCTCGCTCCCTGATGGCGGTGCAGCGGGCCCCAGAGGCGCCTACTGGGAGGTCAAGTTAGCTGATGCCCTCACATCAGTTGTGGCCGGCGCCGCCCTCTGCCTGGTCCCGTTGGCATCGGATGGACACCCTGATCACGACGCGTGTGGGCGGATCGCTAATGAGGTATGTGGAAAGGCCGGTGTGCCGGTGGCCTCTTTTCCGATTTGGTCTTGGAACTGGGACGACCCAGATGACCCGGTTATCCCGTTCGAGAAGGCAGGCCGCTTCGCCGTGTCAGCCGAGCTACTGCACCGGAAGCTGGCTGGAATAGATGCCTACGCCAGCCAGGTCAACCCCGAAGACGGAAATCGGCCTGTTTTGCCGCCTGAGTTTCTCGCCCACTTCAGTCGTTCCTCCGAGGTGTTCCTCTTCCCTGCCTGAAGAGTGTCCCATCTCGTAACCTGAGCCGGGTGTCACTCCTGCAGGGTGGGGCCGAACTGGGGAGCAATCGATAGTCTCCGAATACCAAGCAAACCAGTTGTCAGGAGCCCACCGTGAGCGCCACCCCTGTTCGAGTTGCCGTCACTGGCGCCGCAGGCCAGATCGGCTACAGCCTTGTATTTCGGATAGCCAGTGGAGCCCTTTTAGGTCCCGACCAGCCAGTTGTCCTGCAGCTGCTGGAAATCCCTCCAGCTATGGGTGCGCTAGATGGTGTAGCCATGGAACTTGACGACTGCGCATTTCCACTGTTGGCTGACATGGTCTTGAGCGACAATCCGGACACAGCTTTTAATGATGCTGAAATTGCACTGTTGGTTGGATCTCGACCCCGTACTGCGGGTATGGAGCGCCAAGATCTGCTTGAAGCCAACGGTGCTATTTTTACCGTTCAGGGGCGGTCACTTAACGACCACGCTTCCGACGACCTGAAGGTTCTAGTGGTCGGCAACCCAGCTAATACCAACTGTCTAATTGCCATGAACAGTGCACCGGACGTCCCCAACGACCGCTTCACTGCAATGATGCGTCTTGATCACAATCGGGCCATGTCTCAGGTGGCCCGGAAAGTCGGTTGCCCGGTAAGTGAGGTGTCTCGTATGACTATTTGGGGGAACCACTCAGCGACTCAGTACCCCGATTTATTCAACTGCAAAGTACGAGGTGAGTCTGCAGCAACTGTGATTCACGATCGAGAATGGCTTGAAGGAGAGTTCATCCCTACTGTGCAGCAGCGTGGTGCGGCAATCATTGGGGCGCGTGGTGCATCAAGCGCGGCCTCAGCGGCAAACGCTGCCATTGACCATGTCCGCGACTGGGTCTTGGGAACTGATGAGGGAGACTGGGTCAGTATGGGTGTGCCGTCTGGTGGCAGTTACGGCGTGCCCGAGGGGCTTCTATGTGGGTTTCCAACCGTATGCGTCGATGGAACATGGTCTGTTGTAGAGGATCTCGAGCTTGACGATTTCTCTCGGGCTCGTATCGATGTCTCAGTCGCCGAACTGGATTCTGAGCGTGAAATGGTCCAGAGCCTCGGTCTTATTTGATAACAGCTGTCAGGAAGCGACAGTGTGTTGGTTTGGCTGACGAGTTGGGTTAGCCAGAGGCAAGAAGGTTGCCAAGGTCTTCGAGGAGATTTTTTGCTGTGACAAGTGTGCGCGGATCACCGCGCAGGATTAGATCTCCATCAATCACAGCCTTTAGTGGGTCCAACGAACCGTCCGCCATGGCCAGAGCCGTGGCCCTCTGGGTATGAAACGAAACGTCAGGTGTCTCGGCTGGGCCAAATTGGACCTGCACCGTTCCGTCAGCTACCGCTAGGTGCCATGTTGGGCCATCGGCTACCTGGTACTCCAGCATGAGGTTTATTCCCTCAGCCACAAAGCATCCATGGGCGGCTTCGGCAAGCGCCTCTATCCATTCATGGGTAAGGGGTTCGGCCATCTACGGAAGCCTATGGGCGGAGTCCAGACCCAGAGGCGGGCATGGTCTTATTGGGTCACCACGACTACGGTCCCGTATCAATGGGAGATACAGGTGAATTGGGACGCGGACAGAAGACCTACGACTTCGGAACTGTGAGAGGTCGGTGGCTTCGTCTCGAAGGTCCGGAGGACGTCGTGGCCCTGATGGATGCTGAGGATTCTGATGCTGGAGCTCAAGGTGTCGTTGCAGTTGTGCGCGATGCCGGAGCCACTTTTCTGGGTCCGATCTTTGCTGATTTGGCTGGCGTGGTTTGCACGGGTGGCACCATCCGTAGCCATATCGGAATCATCAGCCGGGAGTACCGAATCCCTGGATTGATTGCTATGGAGTTCACTATCACGGACGCTTCCGAGCCAGCAGACGGGACGTTGGTAGAGATGGATGCTTCTGGTGAAGATGGCGTGTTACGTCTCCTGACGCCGTGAGAACCTCGGAGACTGACTCTTTGGTTCGCAATCGGGTCAACGGCTGGATAAGTGCCATTAACCCGGTCACGCGTCGTCTAGTTGGGGAGCGCACGGCGTACGAATCCCAGCTCATCCCAGTGAGTCAGTACGTGGTGGTCTCGTGTGTTGAAGCTTTCTTGCGATATCCCGAGGCCATCGAAGTCATCACCGCGGCCCGATCACCGGCTGATATTGGTTCAATGGCTCGCCGTCTAAGCTGCCAAGCCAACTCTGTGTTCTTATGGGGTGTAGCCAATTTTTTCTTAATCGGTCGGAACGTGATGAATATGGTCGATCCGTCGCTTGACAGCGGTCCGGGGGGTCTGGCCCGGGCCGACACTGTGTTGGAATTCTGGGCTCAGACCTCGATGTCCTACCGAGGAGGTGACCATCTTCAGGCGGCTGAGGTTGGTGATCGCAACGACGTGCTGAGTGCCGCCTTGGTTGGAGCTCTGGTTGCTGGTGTAACGCCGGTCGATGACCAACGCCGAGAACGGGTCCGTCGGGCCAACGCCACCATCATCAATCACCTATTCCTTCTTTACTTCGATACACGCGTGGGCCATGGAGATACCGGGCCATATCGGTTGGAGGATGGTCGTACTTTGGTAGTACGCGACTACTTTCGACTGGGTCCCAGTGATTTCGCCTGGTCCAACGTGGCAACCGATGTGCCATTTCACAACCTGACAGCAGCCTTCGTGTTGGATGATGGAGTTGAGGTATCAATTACTGACTATGGCACCACTGTGTCTTCCCCGGAGGACTACCTTGAGCATTTAGTGGGATTTGGTCTATGGACCACTGACGGAGTAGCACCTGACGGTGTGCCACGGCCCTTATGTGACGACGATATGGATCGGGTGGCGGCGGCCTGTCAAACCACTCAGAAGCGGCATTACCGCGACATTGTTGCTATGGAACGTGATCAGCGGATTGCCTGCGGGGCTTACGTCTACTTCACCTTCTTGCGTCCGTTCGCCGAACTGGCTGGTGTGGCTGACGAGATTGACTGGGCGTGCCCACGTGACATTTCTGAGGAGTTGTACCAACTAGTCACGGTCGAAGGTGACCCACCGGAACAGGATCCCGAAGCCTCACCGTTCGCTCTCTACAACTGAGTGTGGTGGCCGACCACTTGGTTTCCCACTGTTTGGCCTGGTGGGCAGAAGACGGGCGGATGGCCGGGCAACTGAATCTCAGGGTGGGGGAGTCTTTGCTTGATGCAGAACCAGCTCAATTCGAATTCGGATTGGTGGAAGTGGCAGAGCCGTCAGTGTTGATCGTTGACCATGATGTGCTGCCGCCACGTGGCGGTGGCCTGGAAATCCGAGCATCAGGTCTCTGGGCTGAAGTGGTAGTTGAAGAGTTGCCTAGTTATGGACAAGGGCATGTGGGAGTAGGGCTGGAGGCGTTTGGGGTGGCTGTTGATGACCCGGAGGATGCTTGGAGAGGTGGTCCTGACCACCAGTTCCGTGGGGTACGAACCCCAGTAGGTCTAGATATTGGTGGGGAGTCGGTGGGCGCTCCGGTTGAGGGCCAATGGGGCGTAGGCGTGCCGTGCCGCTTCGTTGGTGAAGTGCTGATTGCGGACAGGGTGGTCGACTTTGACGGCTGGGGCTGGTGGATTGTAGGAGAGGCTGATTCGGTTGCAGCCACGGCATTGGTGCGACTCGACGATGGGACTTGGGACTGGCCGCACGTTGGACCGACTAGTTGGCAGATAGACGGCTTGGTCGGTCGAGCCCCGATTCTTGGCACTGGTTCAGAAGGGGTGCTGAGTAAGATTGACCGTCAGTTCGGCAGTGTTGTGCATGCAGACGGTCGCTGCGGGCTCGGCTGGATTGAGGAGTACGTGTCCTAGTCGGCGTCTCTGGGGCCTGCTGGACGCTGTCGAATCCGGCGTTCGACACCCAGAACTGCCACCACCATGCTGAGAGCCAGCAGGGTCGGCACCACCAGACCACCGGCAGTATCGGGCCAGCCGATAGAAGTACCTTCCACGGATTCTCCGGCGTGGCGACTGGTGACTCCAACGCCGTTAGGCCAAGGCCACAACACCCTCACTGAGCCAAGCAGTAGACCCACCATGCCGGCCAGCATCTCGTTTGGATAACCAGATAAAAGACGTGCCAACAGCGTCGAAAAGCAGAGCAGGCCGACTAAGGCTCCAGCCCCAAAAATCGCAGCTTCTGCAATCATTCGCCCATCAACGATGTCGATCATCGTGGTGTACATACCCAGCATGAGTAAAAGAAATGAGCCGGAGATTCCTGGCAGGACCATGGCACAAATAGCTATGGCACCTGACACAAAAAGGGCGGCTGCGGATGGCTCATCCACCGGCGGACCCTGCCAGCCCAACGCTAGAAATAGTGCGATGCCGATGACGCCAGCGATGGCCACACGACCTGTAGTCCAAGTTACGTCCTGCTGGACGACTATCGCTGAGGCGCCCACCAAGCCCAGAAAGAGTCCAGCCATGGGCTCGGGGTACTCCACGAGGGCGTCCTCGATCACGCTGGCAAGCAGCAGCACAGCGGTTAGGAGTCCAATTAGCAGTGGAATGAAAAATTCCCAGTCAATACGGGTGAACTGACGGACTGTTCCGCGGAGATCACCTCTGATGAGGTGGCGGATGACCCCTGCGGCGTTATCGATATTGACAATGAGGCGGTTGTAGATACCAGTTAGTAGGGCAACTGTGCCGCCGGAGACACCTGGAACCAGATCAGCGGCACCCATAACTGCGCCCCGAACAACTAACCCCAGGGTTTTTCGCAGACTGGTCATGTTGCTATCCAGTTCATGTCACCTTCAAGATCATCTCGGGCTTAGTGCTCACGGTTTGGAAGCCAGATAGGGGCTAAGGCGATCGATCATCGAAGGTGGAAATCGGGTTGGCCGGCCGTTTGTCCCAGTTACCGCAGCTACAACGTCTTGGGTGGCCAATACTTGGTTGGTTCCAGACTCGGTATCTGTACGAAGAATTCTTTGTCCCCATAGTGACGAAGCTCGCCGGATTTTTAGAACTTCGGTCTCTACGAGAAGTTCGTCTCCACCCACAGCCGAGGCCAAGAATTTTGTGGAGATCTGGCTGACTATGAAACGGAAGCCCTCACTCTCGAGGTCGTGAAGTCCTAGCCCGACCTCGTCAAGTAGTTCAATTCTCCCAGTCTCGAATAACTGGACGTAGACACTGTGGTTCAGGTGACCGTAAGGATCTAGTTCGTAGAACCGGACTTTGACGGGGTGGAGGTGGGGCACATTAACGACGCTAGCCCCACCCTCGGAGACCACGGGTACCCTCGGCGCCGTGGTAACGCAAACTCCTTTCGCTATCGGGATCTTCTCGGAGTGCTTTGAGGCGGAAGCCACAGATAAAAACCACACTGATCTCCTTCCGGTCCTCTTGTTGTCAGGGGCTGATGCTCACTGCACGCGGTGGGGCCCGACTCTCATCACACCGCTGCAGGTGCTTGGTCACCGGGTGGTTCGCTATGACCACCGTGACAGTGGCCTATCTACAAAAATGCCACCCGATGTCGGCTACACGTTGGATGACCTAGCAAACGACGCTTTAACCGTGATGAAGACCCACGGAATCTTGTGCGCCCACATCATTGGGCGATCGATGGGTGGCATGGTCGGCCAACTTTTAGCCCTTGACCACCCTGAGCATGTCGCCACGCTCACGTTGGTTGGTTCAACCCCCGGATTAGGTGACGAGCGCCTGCCGATGGCTGCTGACTGGCTGCTGGAACTTATGACCGAGCGGCTGTTTGCTGAGCCGCCACTTTCTGATACTGACCGTGCAGCCTGGATAGTAGAACAAGAGGAGTGGTTCGCTGGGTCCCGTTTCGTTGAGGCAAATGAGTCGCGGCTCCGTAAGGCATTAGACGAAGTGGCCCGGTGCTGGTATCCACAGTCGGGTCACGGAGCGGCAGTGGGTGCCTCCCCGTCGCGGCTAGATCGCTTAGGTCAGATCACGGCACCCACTCTCGTGGTACACGGAACGGTTGATCCGGTGTTTAGCGTCGAGCATGCTCTGGCGCTCGCCGAGGGTATCCCAGGGGCTGAGCTTTGGCTGGTTGATGAACTTGGTCACGAATTGCCTGACAGCCTGTTACCCAAATTAGTGGAGCGACTCCGCACACTTTTTGCACAGTCCCGGAACTAGTGCTGTTTCTGGAATCCGCCCTGGTGAGCACCCGTAGCCTGTATCAGTTGAACGTGAGGCAGTTGCATAATCGCGCTGCAGTCAAATAGTCAATCTGGAGTGGACTCGTGTCAGGCTGACAAGGCGCACTGATTTGCGACGGTTTCGATGGAGCCATCGTTAGCGAGGTAGCGACAGGCCAACCTAGTGCTGTCCGGCTAATGCTCGATTTTTTATCTTTGCCTTCACATAGTCCCGGTTCATGAAGGCAATGAAGTCGAGCGAGATCTCCTTAGGGCAGGCCGCAGAACATTCACCGTGGTTGGTGCATGACCCGAAGAACTCCTCCATCGTCTCCACCATGTTTTCGGTTCGACTCCACCGTTCAGCCTGGCCTTGCGGTAGGAGTCCAAGGTGACCGATCTTGGCCGATGTGAACAATTGGGCAGCCGAGTTAGGGCAGGCTGCCACACAGGCACCACACCCGATGCAGGCTGCAGCGTCAAACGCCATGTCGGCGGCCGCTTTAGGTACCGGGGTGAGGTTGGCGTCGGACGCAGCACCAGTATTGACCGAGATATAGCCACCGGATTCGATTATGCGATCCAGCGGCGAGCGGTCTACCGCTAAATCTCGAATTACTGGAAAGCCGGCAGCCCGGAACGGTTCAACGACAATCTCATCTCCGTCATGGAACTCTCTCATATGTAATTGGCATGTGGCTGTGGCCGTCTGGGGCCCATGGGCTCGACCATTTATCATCACACCACACGTGCCGCAAATACCCTCACGGCAGTCGCTCTCAAAGGCCAATGGCTCAGTACCGACCTCGTTGAGTTGCTCATTGAGCTGATCAAGCATCTCAAGGAATGAGGCATCCGTGCTAATGGTTTGCTGGTGAACTTCGAAGCCCCCATTTTCATTAGGGCCTTCTTGACGCCATACCTTCAGGGTTACGTTGATGGTCTCACTATGTCCAGAACTCATATCGAACCGCTCCTTCCAGCCTGCGCCTACTTGTACGAGCGCTGTGACAGCGCCACGTTTTCGAACGTCAATTCCTCACGGTGGCGGGTCTGGGCAGTACCGACCCCGTTCCATTCCCAAGCAGCGACATGTGAAAAGTTTTCGTCATCGCGTTGGGCCTCGCCGTCGTCTGTTTGATGCTCCTCGCGGAAGTGGCCCCCTGCCGACTCCTCCCGCTCCAAGGCGTCTCGAGCCATTAATTCTGCCAACTCGAAAAAGTCGGCCACCCTGCCCGCTTTTTCTAGTGATTGGTTGAGTGTTTTTGCACTACCTAGCACTCTCACATTGGTTTGAAACTCCTCCCGCAAGGTTGGGATCTCGCTAAGTGCCTTTTCCAAGCCGACTTTGCTACGAGCCATTCCGATGTAATCCCAAACAATCCGACCCAACTCTCGGTGGTAGTAGTCAACCGAGTGGGTGCCGTTGATTGAAAGCCACCGTTGTTGTTCGTTTTGAACATCGGCGACCGCATTGGTGAATACTGGGTCGTCAGTGGGCACAGCCTGCTGGCCGAGCATGTCGGCAAGGTTGTCACCAATTGTGTAAGGCAATACAAAGTAGCCATCAGCCAGTCCCTGCATAAGGGCACTAGCGCCAAGCCGGTTGGCACCATGGTCAGAAAAGTTGGCCTCACCTATGGCGTACAGGCTGGGGATAGTTGTCATCAGGTTGTAGTCCACCCAGAGGCCACCCATCGTGTAGTGGATTGCTGGGTAGATCCGCATCGGCTGTTCGTAGGGGTTTTCGCCAGTGATGCGTTGATACATGTCGAAGAGGTTCCCGTACTTAGCGGAGATGGCCTCTGCCCCATCGCGTGCTATAGCTGCTGCAAAGTCTAGGTAGACCCCATTTTTTAACGGACCAACACCGCGACTCTCGTCACAAACCGTCTTGGCGTTACGCGAGGCGACATCCCGGGGCACCAAGTTGCCAAACGCTGGGTATTTGCGTTCCAAGTAGTAGTCGCGTTCGGCTTCGGGGATCTCTGCTGCCGACCGATTGTCGTCGAACCCCTCGGGGACCCAAATGCGACCGTCGTTGCGCAGCGACTCCGACATGAGAGTGAGTTTTGACTGGAAGTCGTCACTGACGGGGATACAGGTTGGGTGGATTTGAGTGAAGCAGGGATTAGCGAAAAAGGCTCCTTCTCGATGCGCTCGCCAAGCTGCTGTGACGTTGCACATCATGGCGTTAGTTGAGAGAAAGTAGACGTTGCCGTAGCCGCCGGTTGCAAGAACTACAGCGTGGGCTGAGTGTGAGGTGACCTCACCGGACAGGAGGTCCCGGACGATGATGCCGCAGGCCCGACCATCCTTGACTACCACCTTAAGCATCTCGGAGCGGGTGTGTAACTCGACACTTCCTGCACCGACCTGACGCATCAGCGCCGAATAGGCGCCCACTAGCAACTGCTGGCCAGTTTGGCCTCGGGCATAGAACGTGCGTGATACCTGGGCTCCACCGAATGAGCGATTATCCAGCAACCCCCCGTAGTCACGAGCAAATGGCACGCCCTGTGCGGTGGCTTGGTCGATGATGTTGACTGACACCTCGGCCAAGCGATGGACGTTGGCCTCCCGAGATCGGTAGTCGCCTCCTTTAACCGTGTCGTAGAAGAGTCGGTGCACTGAGTCGCCATCGTTCGTGTAGTTCTTAGCCCCGTTGATGCCGCCTTGGGCTGCAATGGAGTGAGCTCGTCGGGGGCTGTCGTGGTAGGTGAAGGCCTTAACCCGGTAGCCAAGTTCACCAAGGGAGGCGGCTGCCGAAGCACCTGCCAGTCCAGTGCCAACCACGATTACTTCAAACTTGCGCTTGTTGTTGGGGTTGACCAACTTCATGGAGAACTTGTGGTTCTCCCATTTGGTGGCTATATCACCGTCAGGGACCCGCCCGTCGAGAGTTGGTCCTGCTGTCGTAGGGGTCTCTGGCATCGAAGCATTCATCTCATTCATGTGGTCGTTTCTCCGGCTCAGTGATCTAGTGCCTGCTCGGCGAGGCAAGCGTTGCCCTCAATCTCGCCGATCGGGCAGTATCGCTTGTCCTCATTGATCAGCCCGGCCTGAGTCAGAATTGGAAAACTCAGGTTGCCAACCAAGATGAGGCCAGCCAAAAAGGTAGCCAAGCCCCTCCGCAGTTGGTTGTAACGCGGGTTATTCACGCCGAGGCTTTGGAACATTGACCAGGCCCCATGGAATATGTGCCAAGCCAGTGCCACGTTGGCAACTACGTAGAGCACTGCCACTGGCAGGTTGCCTAGTGATGTGGACACGTTGTGGTACGGGTCACCAGGTACGAAGGCATCGCCCAGCCACCATCCCCAGGTGAGGTCGGCCAGGTGGTAGAACAGGAAGAGAGCGATGATGGGCCCAGTCCAGCGCATTGTGCGACTGGCAAATGTTGCAGCCACGTGGTCTCGGCCACCTTCGTACTTCTTGGCTCCACTGATTCGACCAGCGTTTTCACTGGCGTTGCCACTCATTCGGCTCAGAGTGATTGCTGAGTGGAGGTGCAGAACAAACATGCCGAGTAGGCCAACGCGAAGCAGCCACAGAACGGCACCCTTCGGGATCAGACCGTTGCCTAGGGTGCGAAGTGACTCGGCGTACTTATGCATACCGGCTGGGCCTTCGTACACGTGGAGATTGCCGACCATGTGGACCAGCACGAAGCCGATTAGGCCGATGCCCGTGATGGCCATAACCCACTTCCGGCCTACAGCGCTCTGGTACAGGTTCAGTGGGAAAGGGTATTGGCGACTTTGGGGTCGAACCGGCGTCACGCGGTAGCGCTGATCAGTGGTCTGGGCCATGGTCTCCTCCTCGCTTGTCGACCCCAAGGCGGCGGGCGGGACGACTTCTACTCGGATGGTAGCGGGCTCTGTTCAGTCAGCACCGATACGGCCTTCGTAGCGGTTGGTCACTGCATGGTCCTCGTCGATAGTCAGCTCTAGTTCGAGAACTACTGAGCCGGTGGCATCACCGAGGGGAACCTCGAAGGTCCCAATCATGGTGACTGAATCTGCTTGGAGAGATCCTCCCCATGATCGTTCAACAACAAGTCCTTTAGTCCCGATCAGGAGACGACTGTCTACTCTGCATTGGGAAATTGGTGCCCGGCCGTCGTGTACGACAAAAATCTGGGTCCGGAGTGTCGAGCGGGGGGCGATGGATTCTAGCGGTGGGTCAGCCACCACGATCGTTGGAGCGCATGCCGCCACGACAGTTGCGTATGCCGGCTTAGGGACTCGATGGTGATCGACCAGAGATCCGGAGATAGCTGCTCCCCCATCGAGTAGTCGGTCCAGAGTGAACCCCCCGGTGGGCCGGTATTTACGTCGACGCAAAGCTTCAATCTGGATTCGCAGCAGGCGGGCCTGGTGTTCACGGGTGCTGGCTGCCCACTCCTCAGGACCTGGGTGATCACCGGGAGGAAACCGGCGGATCATTACATCTGCCTCTGCGCCGTGGTCATGGGCGAGACGCTCGAGATCGATTTCAGGCCACGATGCAGGGCTCAATGTCCCATCAGTTAAGGCCGGTGACTGTTGGGGGACGGATTGGGCTCCGAAGGCTGAGACAAAACGACCAGCACGAGCGACTCGGTCTACGTATTCGGCCAAGTCGCCACGCCGCCCGCTGTACCAGCCGAACCACAAGTGGCTAGCAGCATCGTCGATTCGTGGTGGATTGGGCAGGACCCCAGCGTGGCTAATCACTGGGCGAGATGGATCTGCTTGCTCGAGAGCTCGGCGTATGGAGCGGTCTAGGAACGTTCGATTCCACGTGGGGATTTGCTGATCTATTTGACGGGGGACCGCCCGGGTTCGATCTACTGGATCTGGGGCATCGTGCGCGCACCAAACTATTACTGACGGATGGTGTCCTAAAAGGTCGACCACGTCTCGGGCTTGTCGGGCCGCTTGGTTCCGGATCCCACGGTGGTAGCCGCCTGTTAGAGGTAGGTCCTGCCACAACAACAGGCCTGTTCGGTCAGCTTCGGCGTACAACTCAGGGGCTGATACGTGTCCGATTACCCTAAGGAAGTTCAAACCGGCATTGCGCGCCAAAGTCAAGTCGGTAGTTGCTGATTCGACAGTGACTCGAGATAGATCACGTTCCAGTGGCGGGATTATCGCCCCTCGGAGGAACAGTTGCTGTCCGTTTATTGACCAGATTTGATTGCGCATATGAACAGAACGGAAGCCAGTGCGACGTAACGTCCGATCGCTTACTCGGCCGTCTTCGGTAGCCACGATCAATTCCACATCGTGTAGACGTTGTTCGCCCATTTCGGCCGGCCACCACAGTGGTGGTCGGGGGACCCGGATAGACCATTCGACCCGATTCTCTCCACCAGCCAACGGTTGCCGGTGACGGTGGTCGATCCCTAGCACTTTTGTATGGAAGATCACTTCCCGAGGCCGGTCAGTGTGAACCACGGCTCGAAAGGTCAGGGTGGCCACTGCTTCTGTTGCCTTGCTGCACACCACCCGGATGTGGAGCAGGGGAACTGGGCCGGTCTCACGCAACCGGACGTGGCGCCCTATCCCACCAGGATTCCATGTGGCGATGCCCCGGCCGCCCTGTGTGGTTCCGGTAAGGGTCCGCTTCTCGTTCGGTTTACCAATGGGTGGACATGTGGCTTCCACAGCTAGAAGATGATCGGCACGAGAGCGAGCGGCAGCAGTGATCTCCAAAAGGTGAGGAGTGAACGAGCCTTCAGTGGGGCCGAGGTATGAACCGTTTAGCCATACATCTCCTTGGAAAGTGACTCCAGAAAATTCTAAAAATGTACGTCTCTCAGCTCCCGGAGGGGTAGTGGTGAACTGGGTCCGGTACAGCATCGGCCCATCAGAATCTGTGAACGCTTGTGTGCTTCGCCAGGAGCCGGGCACAGTGATTTCTAGCCAGTTCCGGTCGTCAAGGCTCTCGAGTGGAAAGTCGCGTCGGAGGGCTTCGTCAGCCTCGATGGCCCGCCAAGGACCAGGTAGCGCCTCAGAGTGTTCCATGACCTGACGCTAGGCCTCGGACAGCCGAGTTTTGAGTCTGGTGTCGGTCGTTAGAGGTGTTCCCGACCGAACGACCCTTCGTCTGAGGTGGCTAGGGTCCACGCCATGACCTGACGCTTGGCCTCGGACAACTGAGTTTTGAGTCTGGTGTCGGTCGTTAGGGGTGTTCCCGATCGGACGACCCTTCGTCTGAGGTGGCTAGGGTCCACGCCATGACCCGACCAGCCACTATCGGAGATCTGCGGGCTGCCGGCTGGGAATCAATTTCTGTTGCCTCCGAACTCCGACGCAATGTTGTGACTCGGATCCAATCCGGTGAGCCTCTCTTTCCAGAGGTTCTGGGCTACGAGAACACTGTGCTACCTCAGTTGGAGAACGCTTTGCTGGCTGGGCACGACGTGATATTTCTGGGTGAGCGAGGCCAGGCCAAGACACGCCTAATGCGCGGCTTGACCGGCCTGTTGGATGAGTGGATGCCGATTCTGGCTGGGTCGGAGATTAATGACGATCCCTACTCTCCAGTTTCTCGCTATGGCCGTGAGATGGTCGCTGAACTCGGTAACGACACACCGTTGGACTGGGTGCACCGGAGCGACCGATACGGGGAAAAGTTGGCTACTCCAGATACTTCTATCGCTGACCTCATCGGTGAGGTTGATCCCATCAAGGTGGCTGAGGGACGCTACTTGTCCGATGAGATGACCATCCACTACGGACTGGTGCCCCGCACCAACCGCGGCCTGTTCGCCATCAACGAACTGCCGGACCTTGCAGAGCGCATTCAGGTTGGCCTGCTCAATGTGCTTGAGGAAAGAGATGTCCAGATACGGGGACATAGAGTGCGTCTCCCACTGGATGTGGTTCTTTTTGCCTCCGCCAACCCTGAGGACTACACGAACCGGGGTCGCATTATCACGCCGCTCAAAGACCGCTTTGGATCCCAGATTCGAACCCATTATCCGTTGGATGTCGATGTAGAGATGGACATTGTGGTCCAACAGGCCCACATTCCTAGGATCGATGGGGTTCAGTTGGTGGTCCCTGATTTTATGACCCGCATTGTGGCCACAATTGCCCAAGAGGCTCGACACAGTCCACATCTGAACCAGCGGTCGGGCGTTTCGGTGCGTATGTCGATTGCCTGCCAAGAGGCTTTGGTTGCCAGTTCATTGCGTCGGGCAGTTCGAGCCGGCGAGCCGGTAGCTGTGCCTCGGGTGTCAGACCTAGAAGCCCTACCGGCAGCCATGGCTGGCAAGGTTGAGGTGGACAGCCTTGACGAAGATCGCGATGGGGAAATCTTGGCTCGTATTGTTCAGGCCGCCGTCTTGACGGTATTCCAGGACCTAGTGCCAGGAAGTCTGCACCGTGGGGTCGTCGAAGCCTTTGACGCACATGAGGGAGTGTCTACGGGAGAGGACCTAGGCGCTGGAGCATACGCTGAGGTGGTTGCTGAGGTCCCAGCGTTGGCTATTGCGTCTGCCGCATTGTTGGGTGATGAACCGGTGGAATCTGGTGGAGATCAAAGCCAACCAGCACTGTTGGCCAGTGCTGTGGAGTTAGTGCTGGAGGGTTTGCATCTATCCCAAAGATTAAACAAGCAGACCTTAGGTCCAAGATCTTGCTACATCGCTAGGAGTGAGGCCGCCGGAGGTAGAGAGTCCAATACAGAAGCCCCGAGAGGTGAAAGGCGTTAAGAGAGCGATAGGGGGGCGGGACGTCCAGTGATTTGTTGAGATAACCATCGCCCACTGTCTTTGAGCCGGCGGTCTCGGGCGATTAATCCACGGGGCCCAGCGAAACCCGGTGCTGTTCCCCAGCCTGCGGTTGCGTAGCCGTCTATGAGGGAGTCGTGGAACAGGCCCACGATCGGTATTCCATCGTCTATCGCTGATTGGATTTGTCCGATTACGTCACGGAGCATTTCCTCGCGCCACTCGTCGTCGGTGGTCGATACTCCCCAACCAGCCACCACGAGGTTGCGCCCGTTGAGTCTGTGGTGTACCTGCCGGAGCACTGCTCCTAGTTCCTCTGGTAGCGGAGCAGCACCCGTGGCGTCTACCCGGGCAGTGGGTGGATATGGGCCGGGGGTGCCGCTCGCGTCCACCGTTACCGGGTGGTCACCAACTAAGCCGATTAAGTCAAAGGCGCCAGCCAATTCAGGTCTATCAGTTGGGGTTCGCCACGGCCAGGCCAATTCTCCGTCGGCTACAGCCCGAAGCCATGTATCCCACAGCACTCGTTTCCAGTGAAGGGCCTGTTCACGTGCCGGGTTGTCACTATTGGAACCGGGTTCGCCATGGCCGCTGCCATCACCAGGCAGCGCAGCAAAGATGGATGGGGTGGCGAAAACGCCCATGACCGGAGCGTTGCCACTCTGAAGTAGTCGCCATGCGTCAAATGTTGCTTCAAGCGCGCCTTCGAGAACTATGCGGGCCTTCTCAGGATTAGTTCGACCAGGGGGACGGACGCCCAGTAGGTGGCCACGGACCGCTGAACCGATCGGATCCTCAATGGGTACCCATCCGGCGGCCAGATCTTCTAGAGCTTCGGCGGTGCGGTCCACATGGCGGGCCCACCAACTACTCCGACTCGATGTTTCGGCAAACCCACCTTCGTCATCGGCAAACCAACCCGGGAGCGTGCCGTTCACTAGCGTGATCCATGGTCGCATCCCAGCATCAATAGCTGAGGAGAGAATGCTTCGGGCCTGTTCGAGAGCGCCACCATCGATTATTCCAGGCCGAGGTTCCAAACGGGCCCACTCAATGGTGATGCGGATGTCGGTGAAACCCAAGGAAGCGGCAAGGCGAAGGTCGTCGACGTGATCGCTAGCGAATCCAGCTCCAGCGCCGGAGGCGGAAACCCGACCCTCATCTTCCCAACGGGACCAATCGGCGGCCGGTGCCACTCCTTCGGCCGACAGGGACGAGTCGGTAACGCCCCACCGAAAGTCCTGCGCCCGTAGTTCAGATGGTGTGCTGGTTTCTCTGGTGAGCATGCCTGTCTCAGCCGTGCCGTGTCATTACACCAGAGTCAAAGACCACACGGTCGCTCACCCGAGTCTGGAACAGCACAGTGGGATCTTCGGTCTCCCAGATATGTATATCAAGAATCTCACCTGGCATAACCGGCGACTTGAAACGTCCACTCATGCTGCCGAAGCGGCCCGGGTCTGATTCACAGACAGCATGCAGTAGCGCCCGTCCGGTGAATCCGTAAGTACAAAGGCCATGAAGGATTGGTCGGTCAAATCCGGCCGCTGAGGCGAAAGTCGGATCGGAATGCAGTGGATTTCGGTCACCGCTGAGTCGATAAAGCAGCGCCTGGTCGGCTCGGGTGACATACGAGACCACGTGGTCGGCGTCTCGGTTGGGCACCACCCAGTCGGTCGCTGGGCCGCGGTCACCGCCCCAACCGCCCTCACCGCCGATAAACAAGCCCGAACTGGTTGACCACAACGGCTTACCGTCGGGGTCAGTGACTTCGGTCTCGAGGTATACGAGAGCCGCCTTGCCCTTATCCCAGATTGGGCCAACTTTCCCGATGGCGATTCCGGTGCCCTCAGCAGGGATTTCTCGATGGCAAGTGATGGCTTGTTCAGCGTGCAGGAGGAAGACTGGGTTGAAGCTGCCAAAGTCTGGAGTGCTACCGCCACCCATCACTACTACCTGGGTGGGGAAGATTCGTTGAATAATCCCGTTGGAGTTCTCGGTCGTGAACTCCAATTCAAAACCAGTCGGATCGGCTACACCGGCTCCGACCCCGAGGGCGTACAGCAGACTCTGCTTAGAAGTCCATGAGATTTCGGTGGGCTCGCCGGTTGATCCGGTGGAATCTGGGTTTATTGGCATCTTGGCTCCCGTGGGCTCGTGATCTCGTCGACTCTGTGGTCATTGAATACGCTGATCGTCTGACTTACTTCGACGTCAACGCTACGGTCAAGTTAGTGGAGTATCCGAATGAGGGTTCGGCCCAGTGAGCGCGTCGTGGAGCCGACGACGGAGACGAGAGCCTACGTCGCGTCGCTCCATCTACTCACGGTGGGACGGCAATCAGAAGATCCCCAACTTGAACGCTGATGCCCTTTTGCGAGCCATGGGCGATGAACTGATTGAATATGGCGATCCTGAGGTTGTGATGCGGCGGATGATTCACCAAGGCCTGGAGGTAGACGGACAGCGCCTCCAAGGATTAAGGGAGGTGTTGGACCGTCTGCGTCAGGCTCGCAGCGAACGACTAGAGCGCGATGACCTGGGTGGTGTGTTCGCCGAGGTTGAGGATGCCTTGCGCCATGTAGTCAAAACTGAACGGGCCGTTATAGACGAACAAGCCGAGGAGTCGGCTGCCACAAAGCGGGAATACCTTGATCTATTAGATTATGAAACTCTTGCTGGTCGGGTTCGGGGGCTTCAGAATCACGAGTTCGTGTCGGGAGAGGCCGAGCAGTACTTTGAGGAACTTCTGGACCGTCTCCGCGACCAGTTGACGCAGCAGTTTGTTGATCGGATCGCAGATTCAGCCGGGTCTGTCAAACCTGATGACCGGGCTCGGATGATCGAGATGTTGTCGGGGTTGAACGCAATGCTTAGGGCTAGGCAGTTGGGTGTTGACCCAGCCGACGAAGCTCGGATATTTGATGATTTTGTGGAACGGTTCAGAGATTTCTTTCCTAAGACTCCCCAAAATCTCGACGAATGGCTGGAAGTCATGGCCGGGCGTATGACCCTCATGGCTCAGGTTATGAACTCCATGTCATCCGAGCAGCGGATCCAACTGCAGGAGCTTTCCGACCAGTTGCTAGAAGATTTGGATCTGCAGTGGGAGGCGAGCCAACTGGGTGAAGCCCTTCGGGACCTGTTCCCCAAGATGGGGTGGGATAATTCGCAGGACTTCCGAGGTGACCAGCTAATCAGCATGGACGAAGCCATGGAAGCCATCGACGCCATTGCCGAACTCGATCAATTGGAGCAGCTGCTGCGGGGTGCCAACTCGCCGGGAGCGCTTGCTGAGATTGATATCGACCGAGTCCGTGATCTACTCGATGATGAGTCTGCTGACAGTCTGGAACGGTTGGCCAACATGGCTGAACTGCTATCTGAGGCTGGTTTGATTGAAAAGACAGAGGGCCGCCTGCAACTAACGCCCCGAGCTGTCCGTCGACTTGGCCAGAATGCTCTCGGAGATCTCTACCGACGGCTTAGTCGGGACCGGGCTGGTCGCCATGACCAGAAGCATGATGGTTCCGGCCATGAACGGGAGTACACCACCCGGGTCTGGGAGTTTGGCGATCCGTTTGATTTAGACATCGAGGCCACGGTACGTAATGCGGTAGCTAGGACCGGGCGCGGGACCCCAGTTTCGCTGAGTGTGGAGGACTTTGCTGTCGAACGCACTGAGTCCGAGGTGCAAGCGTCCACCGTTCTTATGTTGGACCTGTCGCTTTCGATGCCTATGAAAGGAAACTTCCTACCTGCCAAGAAGACGGCTATGGCTCTCCATCAGCTCATGGCTAGTCAGTACCCACGTGACTACCTGGGGGTGGTGACATTCAGCGAGGTGGCGCGCGAGATCCAACCTGAGCGCCTACCTGAGGTGTCGTGGGATTATGTGTATGGCACCAACATGCAGCATGGCTTTGCTTTGGCTCGGAAGATGCTGGCTGGTCAGTCGGGGAATCGGCAGATCATCATGGTGACCGACGGGGAGCCCACGGCTCACTTGACTGATGATGGTCTGCCCCTTTTCAATTATCCGCCAACCAGGGAGACGGTAGATCGCACACTTCGAGAGGTCCGGCGCTGTACCCGTGAGGACATCCGGATCAATGTCTTCATGTTGGATGCCACGCCCCATCTAACTCGGTTTATTGAGCAGGTAACTCGGCTGAATGGGGGGCGGGCCTTCATGACTGATAATCGAGAACTTGGGAACTATGTGTTGATCGACTTTGTCGAACACCGTCGAATGGCTCGTTCTCGCCGTTGATCAGGTTGGGTTCACGTCTTGAGTATCGCTTCTGAATCCAGCCAGCCATTTATTTATCGAGAGAAAACCTTGATTTTTCTTGCAATTCGGGGAATGACAGTGGTGTAATTCCAATAGAGGAACTTCTTTGGAGGTTCTGGGGAACCGAAACCGGTTCCAGCGGCCGGATCGACCGGTCGGTTAACCGGTGAAAGGCGTAACAGCAAGATGGGAATGATCGCAAAACCTGATCTAGACACGGAATGGAAGGACTCGTCGAACTGTCTTGGCGTGGATCCGGACCTGTTCTTTCCTGAGCGCGGGGCCAGCACTCGAGAGGCTAAGGAAGTGTGTCGGGGATGTGTCGTGAGGGAGGACTGTCTGGAGTACGCGCTGTTAAACGGTGAGAAGTTTGGCATCTGGGGTGGAATGAGCGAGCGAGAGCGTCGCCGTATCCGACGACAGCGTGCTTTGGAACGTCAAGCTGTTGCCCGAAGTGCTGAGGCTGTCTGAGCATTATTGCTGGTCAAGAACTGTTTTTGCCAGGACGTTCCTCGGTGGACCGAGTGCTGTGGCCAGTGGCTGAGACAGTGAGTAGAGTCGTGTTATGAGCACTCTCGCATTTCTGGGTACCCAGGAGCTGGTTATCGTTGCGGTCATTGCATTGGTCTTGTTTGGTGGGAACCAGATTCCAAAGTTGGCTCGCAACCTTGGTAAGGCCCAAAAAGAACTTCAAAAGGGGCTGGCTGAAGGTCAGGCGGAGGTTGATGCCGAGCCTGATACGGACAGTAGTTAAGGCTTAGAAGTTACTGAGCGGCCCGATGCTGGCCAGCTGGTGCCCATAAGGCCACCGGTACACTTCTCGCTCATGACCAGTTTCTCTGATGATCTCCCGCCCCAGCCACCGGTCGGCGACTTGAAGGTCGTCTATCTCGGCCCAGCCGCCCCCCACTGGGAGGTCCGGTCCAATTTTGGCGATCCACACTTAATCGAGTCTTTTCGCGATCGGGTGCACGCTCGACTAATGCTGTTGCCGCCTCACGATCCCCAGTTCCGACGTAACCGGGAGCGAATCAACCGGGATGCCGAGCGCGAGAACGTGCTTATCTCATGGGACCTCGGGTACGAAGAGGAAGAGATCTAGGCGTGACACGGTCCTAGTTGCCTCAATGGAGGCAACTAGGACCGAAAACGACATCAGCCCCAACGCTTGGTTCGTCGGGGCTGATGCCGCAGTGAGGGGTGTGGAGGGGAACGCCCCTCAGGGTTTGCTGCTTTAGGCTGCTATGGCGGTCAACTCGTTATTCCGAGCTGCTGTCCGGCGTGCGCGTAAAATTCTGCGGCGCTGGCGCTCGGAGCATCCACCCCAAACACCGTGTTCGATTCGGTTGGCTAGCGCATAGTTCAGGCAGGGTTCAGTGATTTGGCAATCTGCACAGATCCGTTTGGCGAGTTCAACTCCAACACCGTCGTGGGGGAAGAAGACGTCGGGGTCGCTGCCGGCGCATGCGCCGAGCGACATCCATGCAGATGCTGACCCCTCTGAATCTGAGGGGTTTCCTGTTGTGTGGAAAGCTTTTGGTTTGTGAGGTATTTCTAGAAGTTGGGTGTTCATGTCGGTTTATCACTCATTCCTTTGACTCGTAACGCGGCCCGAGTCGGTGGCCGCTCCGCCCAGGCGATCGCCCCGGACAACACAGTTCTCTCACATTGGACTTAAAACCTCCGTAAAGAGAAGATTTTGATTTACTTTGACGAGGTCAGCCGTAGCGGGCTAGTCGCCCCTCCCGCCCACTTCCAATATGAAGTGTCTGGTGGCTGAGCCAGTTACTTGAGGGAGTTTGTTTACCTTTTGTTTACCTAAAGGACAGGCAGCAGCAAGGAAGGAAATCTAAGTTACAACTGACTAGGTGGTTGGATATCTCTAATCCCGACCTTGTTAGCAACAGGAAAGGGCCAGCGTGGTTGCACAATGAGTGAATCTGCGAGTGAGTTGCCCTCCCTGAACCGGGTTGGTTCCCCTCAGAGGGAAATGCCCACGTTGGCTCGGGCTTTGCTCGTTGTAGCACTGTTGTATCTGTTTCTTACCGGTGTGGAGCTGCTCAGCGGTGGTTTCAAGACAATGGGTAAGGGTTTTGTCGATGGCCTCTTCGAAGGGGTCTCCAATCCATTGGCTGGCCTGTTCGTCGGCTTGTTGGCTACCGTGCTTGTGCAGTCTTCGTCAGTGTCGACATCGGTGATTGTCGGCCTAGTTGCCTCGGGGGTTGTCGGTTCTAGCGATGCCGTGCCGATGATCATGGGTGCCAACCTCGGTACAACGGTCACCAATACGCTCGCATCGCTTGGTCACGTGCGGCGTGATAATGAATTTCGTCGGGCATTTGCTGCAGCGACCGTCCACGATCTTTTCAACATTCTTGCTGTTGCTGTATTTCTCCCTATCGAACTTGCGACTGGTTACCTGTCAGAGACAGCTAGTTGGATTACCGGGAAGGTGTTGGGGAGTTCTGGGGCGTCATTTAAGAGCCCCTTAAAGACGGCAGTGAAGAAACCAGCTGGCATCGTCAAAGACCTTTTGTCGGACCTTGGTGCCCAGGGCAACTGGAAGGGGGGGTTGATGATAGTCATCGGCCTTGCCTTTATCTTCCTAGCGCTGGCCTTCATCACCCGAAACATGCGGCTCTTGGTTGCCGACCGGGTCGAGGCCGCCATCAACCGGGCGCTGAGCGCCGGATCAGGGATCGTTGCCATCATCTTGGGAACCATCATCACCATCTCGGTGCAGTCGTCTTCGATCACCACCTCGGTGCTCGTTCCTCTAGCTGCTTCTGGGGTATTGACCCTCGAAAACATTTATCCGGTGACCTTGGGAGCCAATGTGGGGACCACGGTCACCGCCCTGCTGGCGTCATTGGCCACTGGCAACCCAGCGGCGGTCACTGTGGCCGTGGTTCACACCCTTTTCAACATAAGTGGGATCCTAGTTTTTTACCCTTTGAAGTCTCTCCGTCGTTTACCCATCCGGCTGGCCACAGGGCTCTCTGACCTCGCTGCGGAACGGCGCACCACTGCAATTGCTTACGCAGTGGGCATGTTTGTAGTCGTCCCCCTAGTCGGGGTGCTGCTTCTCCGATGATGATGTGCACGATTATTCGCTTCTTTACCGTCCCCGATGCGCTTGTTGCTGCCGATACTGTCTCTATGGTCCAGTTAGGAGTCGTTACGCCATGGTTATGAGTTTTTTTCGCCGCAATGATGACAGCGGCATAGATCGCATTGAGGCACAGGTGCAGCGCATGGTCACCGACGCCCGGCATACCTTCGACTTAGCTATGAATGCCATCACCGGTGGCTCGGTGTCTTCTGTAGCTGAAGAAGTAAGGCGAACTGACCGCCAGATCAACATCACCGAGATGGAGATTCGGCGAGAGCTTGTTGTGCACTTTTCGGTTCACGCCGGTGGCGACGCCACTGAAATGCTTGTGTTCATGAACATGGTTAAAGACCTTGAACGCATCGGCGACTACAACAAGAATGTCTTCGACTTGGCTGAGGAAGGCGTGTCCTTTGCTGAAGCCGATGACCTTGAACGAATTCTCGGATTTCGTGACGAAATCTCATCCCGAATTGCTCTGATGGGTGAGATCCTGACGGCCCGTGACGAGGAGCGGGCCAGGGCCTACATCGCCCGAGGTGACGAACTCCGCCAAGAGTTCGATGCCCTAGTCGCCGACCTAGTTCACTCCACCGAGCCCGGCCTGCACGCCGTGCCTCGTGCTCTGCTCTACCGTTTCTTAAAGCGGATCACTGCCCACAGTTTGAACGTAGTGACCGCTGTGGTTATGCCCGTCGACCGCCTTGATTACTTCGACGAGGATAGTGATACCCGTATCTGAGTGTGGTTCAGTTCTTTTCTGAGGGTGCGGTGACCGAGCGTCCTAACTGGTGGTGTCAGCCCCTAGGGTCAGAGTGTGCGGGTCTTAGTCACCAACGATGATGGAATCTCCTCACCCGGTCTACACGCGCTGGCTGCCGTTGTGGCGGCAGAGGGGCACGAACCAGTAATCGCAGCGCCCTCAAGCGACTGGAGTGGGGCCTCGGCATGTCTCGGCCCCCTCGACGATCCTGATCGTGTACGAGTTGAACGAGTGGATGTAGGTGGTTTGTCGGCTATTGGATACGCCGTGGGAGCGCCACCGGCGCTGATCACGATGCTGGCTGACCTGGGTGGTTTTGGCCCTCCCCCAGATTTAGTGGTGGCGGGCATTAATCGTGGTCTGAATACCGGACGTTCAACCTTGTTTTCAGGAACGATTGGCGCAATTCTAGCCGGCGAGCGATTCGGGCTGTCTGGTATGGCAGTCAGTGCTGACGTTCAGGTCACCGGCACCACTGGTGCAGATGAACCAGTCCACTGGGAAACCGCTGCTGCAGTGGCTAAGACAGTCCTACCATGGTTGCTCTCCGCCCCGAGCCGCACGCTGCTAAATCTGAATGTTCCTGACCTAGCCCTGGCCGAGATACAGGGCATCCGGTGGGCTGGCTTAGCCCCGGTGGGTGGAGTTCGGACGGTAATCACAGGGCATGACCCGACTGGCTTGAACCTTGACCTAGTAGTCAATGAGGAGCCGATGCCTAACAACTCTGATACAGCGCTAGTGCGCTCCGGTTGGACGACAGTGACCCCGCTGGTGCCAACCAGTGCAGCCGAGTTGCCTCTGCCTGTCGACAAGTGGGAACAGGCGCTCGGGCTGGGAGACTGACCCTGTGGGTATCGCCGGTCGTCGACGACGTGCGGATTTTTTTAAGTACCGCGCCGCTTCTTCTGACCAGTTGCCAGGTCGGCGGGTGGCGTCTGAGTTGGGTGTAACCACATCGGGCCCTACAAGTGCTGAGGCTCTTGACATGCTGTCGACTGGGATCGTGTTGGCCGACCGGACCGGGCAGATGGTCCGACGAAACGCAGCCGCTGATGCTCTTGTTGACTCGTGGGACGATGGGGTTGTGGGCCGGCGAGTGCTGGAGCGGCTCAGTGATGCGGTACGGCCCGGCGCCAGCGCGACCATCGAGCAGGTCCGAACCCCAGGGGTTCAGCCGCGGGTTTACGAGGTGACTGTCCGGCCAGTAGGTGTTGGGTCACCCATTGGGCAGACCAGTAATGGGGCAGTGGCTCTGTTCGATGACATTACAGAGAGGGTTCGAGTCGAGGCGGTCCGACGAGATTTTGTAGCCAATGTAAGTCACGAACTCAAGACACCGGTTGGAGCGATCAGCCTGCTAGCAGAGGCGCTGGAGGGCGAACGAGATCTGGAAGTGGTGGAACGGCTTACCGGTCGTATCGGGAACGAAGCCCGACGTGTTTCTGATTTGGTGGAGGATCTTCTGGATCTACGGTCCATCGAGGAGGGTGATGTCGGAGGGGCCACCACTGTGGACCTAGTTGAGGTCGCTGCCGAGGTCCTCGAACGAGTTCAGCCGTTGGCTCAGAGGCGGGGCGTTTCTATGGAGGCCGGACTTCCTGCAGTGGCCCGAGTTATTGGGAACCATGCTCAGTTGCTGAGTCTGTTACGGAACTTGTTAGAGAACGGCGTGAAGTACTCGGATGCTGGTGGCTCGGTACAACTTGATATTGCTAAAAATGGGGATGAGATGGTGGTACGTGTAGCCGACCGAGGAATAGGGATTCCTCAGCGCGACCACGATCGAGTCTTCGAGCGTTTTTACAGGGTGGATCGGGCGCGAGCCCGAGACACTGGCGGCTCTGGTTTGGGCCTGTCGATTGTTCGCAACGTCGTGCAGGGACATCGAGGCAGCGTGGAACTTGCATCCCAGGAGGGGGAGGGGACAACCGTGACGGTACGTCTCCCAGTAGGGCTAGTGCCGCTAGGGGCGGACCTTTGAGTGCTGTTCGCGTCCTCGTTGTCGAAGACGAGGCTTCATTCGCTGATGCCCTGCAGGTTGGTTTGGCTCGCGAGGGGTTCGAGGTCAATGTGGTGCACGACGGAGCTGCAGCACTCGAGGCTTTTGACCGCTGCCCTGTTGACTTGGTTTTGTTAGATCTGATGCTTCCAAAGTTGTCGGGCGTTGACGTGTGCAGGGAGATTCGAACAAAGTCCACGGTGCCGATCATCATGGTTACAGCGCGCAGCGAAGAGATCGACACAGTCGTTGGTCTGGAGGTAGGAGCAGATGACTATGTGACCAAGCCTTACCGGTTGCGCGAGTTGGTGGCTCGGATGCGGGCTGTTCTGCGTCGCGTCGATACGCCATCGTCCCTACCTGATAGTGAAGGCCCTGTGGGGATAGATGAAGACGTGCCAAACGCTGGAAGGGTGCAGGTGGGCAACGTTGTGGTCGATCGTGATCGGCACGAAGTCATCGTGGAAGGTGCAGTAGTGCCTATTCCGCTTCGAGAGTTTGAACTACTGGCCTTTCTTATGGAAAACGCTGGCCGTGTGCTGACCAGGGACGTACTTATCGACCACATCTGGGGTTACGACTACGTGGGTGACACCAAGACCCTTGACGTCCACATGAAGCGGATTCGAACACGCGTTGAGAAAGATCCTAAGAACCCAAACTTGATCGTGACCGTTCGAGGGGTTGGTTATAAGGTTGAACGTTTGACACCATCCTAATGAGTA
The DNA here is from genome assembly GCA_029242745.1 of Acidimicrobiales bacterium. GTDB lineage: Bacteria > Actinomycetota > Acidimicrobiia > Acidimicrobiales > MedAcidi-G1 > UBA9410. Next base: position 44,661 of record JAQWTI010000012.1, read on the forward strand.
ACAGCAGATCCCAGTCCAGACACCCAGTTGGCCCGTTTACTCGGTTTGGCCGTACCCATGGTTTGGGAGCCATGTCAGACGCCATGTTGGCGGTAGCTCTCGCAGGTTCAATATTTTTTTCTATTGACCCTGGTGCAGCCCGCTGGCGGGTTGCGTTGTATCTGCTGCTGACTATTGCCCCATTTGCTGTGGTTACCCCGCTACTTGGTCCGCTGGTCGACCGGGTCCGGGGCGGGCGTCGGGGAATGATCGTGACCACGATCGTGGCCCGGTTACTGATTGCATGGCAGATGATTGAGCACATTGATGGGCTGCTTCTGTTCCCTCTGGCCTTTGGACTTTTGGTCATGCAGAAGACGTACTCGATTGCCAAGAGCGCAGTGGTTCCTTCGTTGGTCCGTAATCAACTGCAACTGGTAGAGGCCAACGCCAAACTGGCCATGCTTAGTTCTGTGTGTTCGATGGTCGGTGCTGGCATCGGTGGTCTTGCACTACTTGTTAGTTCGTCCTCGCCTGCTGTGGTCGCAGTATTTGGATACGGCTTAACCTTGGTGGCGGCTATTCAGGTTCCTAAGGTCATGGTGGCTTCAACGCCTCCGTCGGCGGGTGAGCGAGCCGTCCTGCGCCAGCGAGGGATTCTCACTGCATCGTTGGCCATCGGGTTGCTGCGGTCAATAGTTGGTTTCACCTCTTTTTTACTTGCCTTCGAGTTCCGGGGCGGAGGAGACGGGGTGTCTATCGAAGTGGTCGGCAGGGCAGCTGGAGCTGGGTCTGGGGTAGTCCGGGGTGAATCGGTACTGGCAGCTGCGCCGGCGCCGGTTTGGCATTTTGGTTTAGTGCTGGGCTCGGTGGGCTTAGGGGCTTTCTTAGCTGCCCAGTTTGCTCCCATCTTGCGTCGACGTCTTCTGGAGGAGCGAATTATTCGCGGGGTGTTATTTGTGGGCGTGACGTTGGCTGGTCTTTCCGTTTGGGTGGGAGAACTGTGGGGAGCGGTACTGATTGGCGGCACAGTTGCCATGTGTAGTGGAACTGCCAAACTGGCCTTTGACTCACTAGTTCAACGTGACGCTCCGGGCGCCAATCACGGCCGGTCGTTCGCAAAGTTTGAGGGACGTTTTCAACTGGCATGGGCCATTGGGGCCTTCCTTGCGGTGTTTTTGCCGCTACCAGTCGAGGTGGGTTACCTTTTCATTGCTGCACTTTTCGCTGCGGCACTCACGTGGTTTGGCTTGGCAACACCGCCTATTCCTCGAATCCAGACCCCCGAGGAACCAGATCGGTCAGATGGCCAGTTTGGTTTCTGGGGTCGTAGTGAACTCGACGAGGGGAACTAATAAAGGGGCGGAAGTTGGTCCTCGGTGTTGAGGCCCCAGGTTCCGGTGCCTTTAGTTCGTTGGTGGGTCCAGTAATTCGAGGCGGGCTAGCCACAGACCGGGAGCATCGACTTCTGATGGGGTAGGTAGGCATTGAGCCCCCTCCCACAGTAAGGACAAACCCTTCTCTCCAGCTCGTTCCACGACACCAACCACAAACGCCGCACCCCGATCGACTTGTTCTTGGGTCAGGTTTAGGCCAAGGATTCGCTCCACAAAACGATCCGCGTCGGTGGTGGTCACCCGCCGCCTGCGGACAGCTTCGGTGACTTGGTCGTACGAACGAATCAGTCCGTTACCGACAACATCCATCACATGGTCGACCACTCCGACTATTACGGCGACCAGGGCCTCAAGGAGGGGCAACAACTCTTCCTGTTCCGACGAACGAACGGCACCCAGCACGGCCTCAGGATCCAGCGCACCCTGGAGACGAGCTAGGGCATCAGACCCAGCTAGCGAATCCAACCCCTCTCCCCCAAGATCTAACCCCTCAAAGTCCAGTCCCAGTCGGCCCCCCAATTCAGAGGGGTCGTTGCGGAACGCCCCCGCATGCTGCACCAATAGGTTGCTGATGGTGTCGCGGATGTGAGGTACCCCGAGCACCGCATGGTGAGCAACCTCGTGGAGGCAGATCCAGAGCCGGAGGTCTTCAGGTGGAAGGCTCCAGTTGGTGCCGAATTCTTCAATGTTGGGTGCGACGATGAGCAGGGTGTCAGCGTCAGGTCCACCAGTGGGTCTTGGGATGGGCAGGTCATAGGTCCCTAGGCTGCGGAGGGCAAGACGGCCGACCATGGTGCCGGTGGTCATTCCAGCCATCATGGGGGCCATGGCGGCCATTAGCCCCGAGAGCCAGTTGAGAGTTTGCTCACTGTGGGGGTCACCAGTATCGATTCCCAGATCAAGGCCCTCGTAGTTGTCGACGAGGTCGGTAGGGAGTTGAGCCATCTTTGACAGGTATGGCCGGTACGCATCAACTGATGACGAAGCCCAGACGGTGCGGTTCACCGGTCGGACGGAGAGTTTTCCGGAGCGGGCCACGGTCAGTCCGGTCCGATCAGCTACTTGAAGTTCGGCTACCCGGACCAATGATTCGTATTCCATGCGGACTATCGGGTCGACATTGGGTTCGCTGCTTCCCTCAGAAGCGATGGCCATGGCGATCTGGCGCGCCGGGTCAGATCCCGGCTGGCTTACCTCAGGCTTACCCATACCAGATAGGTCTGTTCCTGGGAAAATGTCACCGAACGATTTTTGGAAGAGGACGAACGGGTCCTCTGTTGGATCCTCAGAGCTCACAAGGGCACTCTATGGGCATGATTTCCTTCGAGTACCCGCATTCACGATGATGGTTAAGTGATGATTCGAGTCGTTGTTACCGGATCGACGGGTGCAGTCGGCAGAGAAACCTGTGTGGGCCTTGCTAAGGCGGGATATGAGGTTATTGGCTTAGATCGCCGGTCTAGTAACCCTCCGGCTATCGGAATCGACCTTCGAACGGTGGACCTGGCGGTGACAGACCTTCGGGCCCAACTAGAAGGGGTCGACGTGGTCGTGCACTTGGCCGCCGGGGTCACGGCTGGTGATTCGGGATCAGACCTTGGACGAGATCGCCTAGTTGTTGTCGAACGCCTTCTCGCCGCAGCGTCTACTTCTGGGGTAAAGCACCTCGTCTTTCGGTCGTCAGCTCTGGTCTATGGCGCTTGGCCTGATAACCCGGTCCCATTAACCGAAGATGCACCGGTGCGTCCGTGCCCAGATTTTGCTTTCGCTGTCCATCGAGCCCGTATGGAGGAGTTAGCGACTGCTTGGGCTAATGAGTCTGCTGACAGGACCTTGACGGTATTGCGGAATGCAGTGACTGTCGCTGAGGAGAGGCCTGGTGGCTTGGCCACGGTGGTGGGTGCTGCAGCATCGATACGTAGCGATGAGGGTGAGCCGCTTGGGCAGTTTCTCCATTCTGACGATTTGGCTTCTGCCGCCGTATGTGCTGTGCAGTCCCGTTACCACGGACCGTTGAACGTGGCACCCGACGGCTGGATCGGTGTAGAGGTTATGGCCGAGTTAGGTGGTCCCGGTCCTCGACTGCGTCTGCCTGGGCCGTTGGCCGCTTTGGTTACCCGAGTTCTTTGGAAGTTGGGCTTATCGCCGGCACCTCCTGGATTTTTCCCGTACTCGGTGCATCCGTGGGTAGTTGCTAATGATCGGATCCGTGGCCTCGGATGGGAGCCCACCCATTCGAACGAGGAGGCATACGTGGCCGGCCACGAACCCGGCCTACTGGATCGTATGGATGCCCAGGACCGTCAACAGATCTCCCTTACTGTGGCGGGGGTACTGGTGCTCACCATGGGATGGTTATTGGTCCGTTTGGCCAAGCGCCCCCGGGAGTCGGGCCGAGCACCCTACGATGCGAAAGATGGTCCGTAAGACTCCCTTCGGTTCTCACGCCGATGAAGCTGTTGTCGCGGCTGGTACCAGTGGTGGGTTTGGGCCCAGCGACAGTGACAGTGAGACTTGGCTTGGGTTGTTCCCTGCCCCCCTGCCTATTGACGAGGTGACCCGGTGGATAGGGCGATCTGACTGTGGGGCTGTGGTGGTATTCCGGGGTGATGCGCGTAACCACGCTCAAGGACGTGTCGACGTCGCCGCACTGGAATATGAGGCCTATGAGTCTCAGGTGGTGCCGCGCCTAGGACGTCTAGCTGACGAGGCACGAAAACGTTGGCCAGACCTCGGTCGCATCGCCTTGATTCACCGTTCTGGTCTGCTGGCCATCGGGGATGCGGCAGTGATAGTGGCTGTGTCATCACCCCACCGGGAAACAGCATTTGAGGCCGGTCGTTGGTGTATTGACACACTGAAGGAAACCGTGCCGATCTGGAAGCGGGAGACCTGGGCCGGTGGTGAGCATTGGGGTGTCGACGCTCAGCATGTAGTCGATGTGCCCGAACTCGGAGTGGAAGCGGCGTTCTCCCAGGAATCAGATGCTGCAAACACGGTTCAGCAAACAGATTCGGAGTTGCCCCAGTGAATCCGGCCGTGCTTTTCTTAGTTGGTGGGGCTGCTCTAGCCGCAGCACTGTCCTCGGTTGTTTGGTTGTTCAGCCGCCCGAAGAGAGTGATCGAGGATCCAAATCAGGTGAGAGCAAATTTGCGGGCCCTTCGAGAAGGCGTCCGTGGAGGCTCTCCGCTCCCGAAGGTAGGCAATGGTGGCCCTGGTGGGATCAGGGTACTTGGGGCCGCTCCGGCTGAAGGTGAGTCGGTTAAGGACGAGACGTCCGAGGTGGGACTATCGGGCAACAGGCTTCCAAGAGCAGCCGGACCGGGTCAGTGCACCTGAGATGGCACGTGACTTGGCTATCGATCTTGGTACGGCGAACACGCTTGTCTACGCGCGCGGCGAGGGGGTGGTGTTGGCTGAACCTTCGGTAATCGCAATCAACGAACGTTCGGGCGAGGTGCTTGCCATGGGAGACGAGGCTTGGCACATGATTGGCCGCACTCCCGAACACGTTGTGGCCAAGCGGCCGCTGCGGAAAGGTGCCATTACTGACTTTGAGGTAACCCAGCGAATGGTGCGCCTATTGCTAGAACGAGTCGGTGTAAGTCGTTTCAACCGACCAAAGGTTCTGATCTGTGTTCCGTCAGCCATCACGGCGGTCGAGCGTAGGGCTGTCACGGAAGCAGCACGACGGGCTGGTGCGGCTGATGCCCAGTTGATTGAACAGCCGTTGGCTGCAGCAATCGGTGCCAATCTCCCGATCTCTGAACCCGTCGGCAACATGGTGGTGGATATCGGAGGCGGCACATCGGAGTCCGCCCTGCTGTCGCTTGGCGGCGTGGTTGCCCTCGAAGCCGTTCGGGTTGGGTCATTTGACATCGACGCTGCCATCCAGGCCTATATCCGTCGAGAGTACGGGCTAGCCATCGGGGAACGTACTGCTGAGGAGATCAAGTGGACAATCGGTTCTGCGGCACCGATGCCAGATGAGGGTCGAGCCGAGGTCAAGGGTCGAGAGTTGATGAGTGGACTGCCCAAGACAGTTGTGCTGACCCCGTTGGAAATCCGTCGGGCTATCGAGGAGCCGGTAGCGGCCATGGTTGAGTCGGTGGTGCAGTGTCTAGCTCAGGCGCCACCTGAGCTGGCCCAAGACCTGATGGCTCACGGCATCTGTTTGGTGGGTGGCGGCAGCTTGCTCAGTGGCCTCGACGTGCGGATCGCAGAGGAAGTTGGGGTTCCGGTAGTCCCCGTTGAGACACCGATGGAGTGTGTGGTGCTGGGTGCCGGGCATTGCATTGAATCGTTCGAGGCCATGCGAGTGATGTTTATGGAAGGCCGGCGCTAGTGGGTCTCCTACTATCAGAGTTTGTCGTCACTCGGGTTTGTCATTGGGGGCTCTGATCTACCCCCAGTAGGTCTTCGGCGGCTTGACGGACTTGCCAGTCCCGGTCATCGAGTGCTTTTGTTAGCGCTGCTTCGACATCTCTACCCTCAAAAGCTGCGAGAGCCAGTACCGCCCGCCGACGAATGGTGGCTCGCTGGTCAAGGCCAGCTAGTACTGCTGCCAGCCCTGATACATGACCCAGCGCCCCCAAGGCAGCCACCGCGGCCTCACGACACAGTGGGTCTTCGTGGCCAGGGTTGCTGGGACCGGTGCCGGCCACAGCGACCACCGGGTCGATGAAGACCTCTGCTAGATCGGGGTTTTCACCGGCCGCCCAGCAGGCCATCTCGACAACTGTGGGGTCGGGGTCCGTTAGAAGGGTGGGAAGTTGTTTGGCAGCTACACCGACAACTTCATCGGCATTAATCATCGGGTCACCCAAGATCTCGATTGCCCGGCGCCGCACAGCCGGATCAGAATCCATAAGCCCGATAGCCAACTGGGTGGCCAGTTCCTCTGCAGATAGTGCAAGTGGGGTGCGGCCGATACGGGCGAGAGCCCCGAGGGCAGCGGAGCGGACAACTGATGATGGGTCGGCTGCTAGGGAACGTGCCGTATCAAGATCAGAAGTATGTCCCGCCATCACTGCTCGTCGACGTCGTTCAGCTACTTCGTATGTCGGTGGAGGATCTGGATGGACGTGCCGATTTCCTGGTAGATCGGTTCCTTCTTGGGGCTCAGAGGTCGTGTCGGTCATTGAGCAGGCCCAGTTAGCCGATGGCCTGTTCGATTAGAAACCCTGAGAGGAAGAGAAACACGCCGATAGCCGTGGCCACCGCTATTCCGCCGAATATCACGAATGTTGCGAGGAGAACTAACGATCGGAGTCGCTGCCACCAACGTATTTGGGCTTTTTTGCCAGTGACTACGCGTCTGGGAGGCTGGAACCAAATTCCGAGGCGCGCCCCTGGGCCCCAGCGTCTGTCCGTTGCGTATTCCAAGTCACCTGACGGTGGCAGTGGCTTGCTCCTCGTGAAGACTCGAGTTAGTGGCCGATGCTCCATTAGTTCACCCTCCTATGACGTGGGCTACACCTGTTGGATACTGCGGCTTGCGTGGCAGGCTGGACATCCATGGAGGAGAACTTACCGGCGGGCGACCCGGCGGACCGGCCAGTTGGTTCCTCGGCGCGCAGTGCGTCACAGCGACTCTGGGGTGCACTGTTCTTGTTGTTGGTGGGGGCGGCACTTCTAGCAACGTTTGTGCGGGTTCCTTATTTTGTGTTCCGGCCTGGCTCGGTTCAACCGCTCAGCACCAAGGTGTCTGTCACCACTGGTGAACGATTTAATGCCGTGGGCGAGATCTACTTCACGACGGTCCGACAAGACGCCACGGTGAACGGTTGGGAATGGCTAGAGGCCCGGATGAGACCGTCACTGGCTCTTATTGAGGAAGATCAGATTCTTGGTGGTCGAAGCCGAGATGAGAACCGTGCGTTCAATATTCAACTGATGCGGGTCTCGAAGTCCACGGCGGTGGCCGTGGCGCTCCGTTACCTGGGTATAGACCCGTTTCGATCCACTGGCGTAGGTCTTGCCGAGGTCGTCGGCCCATCAAACGGGCTACTAACCACCGACGATGTGATCTTGACCGTTGATGGCGAACCTGTATTTGAGGCCATGGAACTAGTCGATGCAATCAGGGGCCGGGGTCCGGGAGACATAGTGAACTTGGTGGTGGAGCCGGTCAGGGGTGGAACTGAGCGGAGAGTTTCAGTTGTTCTCGGAGAGCGAGAAGATGACCCCGAAGTTGGATTTCTTGGGGTGGTTCCTCAGACCCGATGGGAAGATGTTGCTGATCTTCCGGTCGATATTCTGGTAAATACCGGCCAAGTAGGTGGAAATTCAGCCGGCTTGGCGCTGACGTTGTCGATACTGGACCTTGTGACCCCGGGTGAGTTGACCGGTGGGCTTCAGGTGGCAACTACCGGGACCATCGACCCGGCAGGCATGGTCGGTCCGATTGGAGGAATCGTCCAGAAGGTGGTGGCGGCTCGTGATGGCGGTATGAACCTCATGTTGGTTCCGGTCGACGAGGTCAGTGAAGCTCGTAACCACGCTGGTTCCATGGCTATAGAGGGTGTATTGAATTTAGAAGATGCGTTGGCGGTCCTGGCCCGTTACGGCGGTCAAACGCTGGACCTGCGCCTTCCCACTGAGTGACGGGGAACCATCCGCTGGCCGTTATGAGCTTGAATGCGAAGTGGGTTGGCAGGTCATCTCAGTCGTAGGCTCTGGTAATGCGCCCTGAAGACGCCCCTCCACCCAGTTCACGCCCTTTTCCTCGGCCTTTTCGTCGGTCTGGCCGGTCGATGAAGTTTCGGATGATTGCTGGGATAGTCGTCTCAGTTGCCATCGTATTAATGCTCTCACTTCGGGGTATAGCTGGATTTTGGACCGACTACTTATGGTTCGATGCGCTCGGCCACAAGGACGTCTTTGTGTCAGTATTTGGAGCCCAAGTGGTCTTGGTGACTCTGTTTACCCTCCTCTTTTTTGGGATCTTGTTCACCAATCTGACAGTTGCTGACCGCTTGGCACCCCCCATTCGTCCACCCGGCCCCGAAGAGGACCTACTCCGGGGCTATCACCTGTTGGTTGGTCGTCGTCGTTGGTTGGTGCGCTTCGTGCTATCGGCACTATTTGCCTTGGTGGCAGGTTTCGGTGTGAGTGGTCGATGGGAAGAGTGGCTGCTGTTTACCAACGGGATGGATTTTGGTGTCGTTGATGCCCAGTTCGGTCGCGACATCGGCTTCTATGTGTTTCGACTGCCGTTCTTGTCCTTTGTGGTGGGGTGGCTTTTTGCCACGCTGATGGTGGCACTGTTTGTCACCACGCTGTTTCATTACATCAATGGTGGAATCCGGTTGCAGACGACCGGTGAACGAGTCCAGCCTGCCGTCAAGGCCCACCTGTCGGTGCTGCTCGGTCTCATTGCCCTAGTTAGGGCCGGGGATTACTGGCTGGCTCGCTTCGAGTTGACTACCTCGGACCGTGGCGCAGTAGACGGTGCGACTTACACCGATGTGAAGGCTCAACTCCCAGTTATCAATCTGCTTATCCTTATTTCTCTTTTCGCAGTGACGCTGCTCATTCTGAATATCCGTCGGCGGGGCTGGGTGCTCCCCACCTTGGCCGTTGGCCTTTGGGCGTTCGTGGCGCTTGTGATGGGCAATATCTACCCGGCTGTTATCCAGAGTCTTCGTGTGCAGCCAGCCGAGTCCGAAAAGGAGGCGCCTTACATCGAGCGCAACATCTCGGCAACCCGAGTGGCCTACGGACTTGATGCCATTGCCGAGGTGCAACTTACCGACTTCGATAACCAGGTCACAGCAAGTGACCTCTTGGCCAATAGGGGGACTGTGCGCAACATCCGCACGCTGGATCCACTTGTGGTGCAGGGTACGTTCGACCGGCTACAGGGTGAGCGTGAGTTCTATGCCTTCACCGATGCAATGGACACGGACCGGTACACGATTGACGGTGAGACGACTCAGGTGCTGCTTGGTACCCGTGAGTTGGAGTTAAACCAGACTCGGTCCTGGGAAAACCAACACGTAGCGTTCACTCACGGCTACGGCGTGGCTATGGCTCCTGTGAGCCGGGTGAAGGGCTCAGGCGACCCAGACTTCTTAGTAGGCGACTTGCCGGTGTCAATCGATCCGTCTGTAGAGGTGACGCTGGACCGGCCACAGATATATGTCGGTGAGGGCCTGGATGGTTACGCAGTGGTGGGGGCGAGTCGCGACGAGGTCGACTTCACTGACGAGAATCAGGAAACTCAGGCCATTAGGTACGCCGACATCGGCGGCGATGGCGGTGTAGCCATGGGTTCCTTTGTTCGGAAGGTGGCTTTCGCTCTTAGGTTTGGGGAGTTGGAGCCCCTGATCTCCAACTTCATCACTGATGAGTCTCGTGTGTTCTATGTCCGAGATGTACGAGATCGGGTTGAGAAGTTAGCGCCATTCCTGCACTTCGACGCTGACCCATACCCGGTGTTAATCGATGGCCGGATCGTCTACGTGGTAGATGGCTACACGACTACCGATCGCTACCCCTATGCCCAACAGGCTTCGGTGGGGGAGTTGCCTCGCTCCAGTGGACTACGACACGACTTGAACTACGTGCGCAACTCGGTGAAAGCCACCGTAGATGCGTTTACTGGTGAGGTTATTTTATACGTGACTGATGAGACTGACCCATTGGTGGCAGCGTTCTCAGCAGCCTTCGACGGTCTATTTACTCCGATATCGGCTATGCCGCCCGGACTTACTAAACACCTGCGCTACGCCGAGGACCTTTTCCGACTGCAATCGGAAATGTGGGGTGCCTATCACGTGGATGACACGGAGAACTTCTATCAGCGTGCCTCGGAGTGGGCGGTATCCCAGGACCCGGGTCGAACTGGGGAGGGTGCAGGAAATGTTGTGCTAGTTGACGAGCAGGGCTTCCAGATTGGGGTCCGGAACCGTCGTATGTCGCCCTACCGGATGATGATGGCGCTGCCTGAAGGTGAAGGTTCTTCTGCGGTCTTGCAATCTGGGGAGGAAGCAGAGTTCGTGATCATGCGAGCCTTTGTGCCGCTAGACGAGGATGATGCCCGTAAAGAACTTGCTGCTTTTATCGTGGGTCGGAGCGACGGGGATCATCTGGGTGAGTTGGTGGTGTACCGACCACCGTCATCTAATTTTGATGGCCCCGCACTCGCTGAAGAACGTATTCGTAATGATGAGGCAGTAGCCAGCCTCCAAACACTGCTAAGCCAGCGAGGATCGTCGGTGTTGTTTGGAGAGTTGTTGTTAGTGCCTGTTGAGAATTCGATCCTGTACGTCCGGCCGCTGTATGTGCAGGCTGAGGGTGACAGTACGGTCCCAGAACTCGAGCGAGTAATCGTATCGGTCGGTGAGAAAGTGGTTATGGCCAATTCTCTTCAAGAGGCTCTTCAGGAACTGGTTGGTCAGACGCTAGATGACTTGTTCCGGGGTTTCTCGACTGGTGCTGACGGGAGTACTGCAGCTAGTGACGGGACTTCCAGTTCAGTAGACGATGGTGAAGGTTCGGGAGTTGTCGTGGCTGATGTCGGGACTCCGCTTCCTGACGACCTTGCCCAATTGGTAGCTGAGTTCGTTCAACTTCAGGCGGCTTCTGCTGCTGCGTTGTCCGAGAATCCGGCCGATTGGGCAGAGTTTGGGCTTATTCAGGCTCGGATGCAGGAACTAATTGATGCTCTAGAGGCTGTGGCTGGCTAGATCGCCCCTGGTGGGTCCTCAGTTTTGCTACTCAGGTTCTACTGGCTGCCAGCCACTCGTGCGCCCAGTTTGCGCAACGTTAAACGAGGACTGCGCGCCACGTGCTCTGGCTGGGGAGTCAGCGCTTAGGTCCTCAAAAGTCTCGTCGTCAGCAAGCAACGGGGTCGAGACGTGCAAACCAGTCGTCGGGATGGTAGCCAAGACTGGGTCGCCAGCCATGGCCACGCCGACATTGGCGGCCACCTCGGCGATTCGGGCCTCAAGGCCCACGGTGACTCGAGAGACCTCGGCAGACAGGCGGGCTATGTGGAGTCGAAGCTCCATAACATCCTCGCTGTCAGGGTCGACAGCGGCTCGGGTGCCGAGGGCGTCAAAGCGGTGTTCTAGAACTCTGATCCTTTCAGTGAGTTCACGCATTCCGTTGACCAGGTCGAGCAGAGTTTGGTCACTACTTGGTCCGTTGGCGACCATCTGTATTGCAGGCCGACGGCTACGGCGTTCTTCGGCCCGTCGGGGCTTTCGTCTAAGGGGCATAGGTTGATGGTAGCGATGGACAGGTCGCCGACGGGGTGTTCCGTTACTCGTGGCTACCATCTCGAATGTGCACTTCAGCTGTTTCCCACTCTCATACGGATTAGTGACTCGCCTTTTGGTCCTGGTGTTGGCCGTTACGGCTTCTAGTTGTGCGGCAGCAGATGGTCGCGAAATGGTGGCTAATGGCATAGGAAAGACACCACCGCCTAGTGAGGCCACAGAACCCACCAGCTTGTTGCCTGAGGCGAAGGTACCAATGGGGTCCAATTCCGAGCCTGTTGTAGTGCAGGGGTCGGTGTATGTGGATTCAATAGCTGGGACAGTCGGAGGAAGGGGCTCCTACGAATTGAGCTATCCACAGTTGGATGGCCTCGCTCTAGACCATCCGGTAAACGTTGCACTTCGTGGGCCCATCGAGGAACTACGAGACGAATTCTTGACTGCTGTTTCTGAGCAATCGGGAGAGGATTCAACTAGGTCAGATTTTGAGGGTGATTCACTTCAAGGATCTGGGATGGTGTCCTTGCTGGATGAGCGGCTGGTCAGTGTGGTTTATGAATTCCGGGTTGAGTGGGCTGGCGCGGCTGACGTAGATGAGCGGGTCGAATCAGTTCTAGTTGATTTGAAGACGGGCACCGAGTTGAACCTAGGAGACCTATTTGTCTCGGGGAGCCCTTGGTTGGCGACGGTCGGATTCTTTGCTCGGCAGGAACTATTGAACCGGCTCGGAACTGCCGGGCTTTGGGCGGATGGACGGGGCCTGGAACTTGAGGCTGCAAATTATGCGGTATTTGGCGTGAGATCAGAGGGGTTAGTGTTTCGGTTCGGCCTTCATCAAGTGGCACCGGGTACTGCGGGAACTCCTGAAGCCATTATTGGTTGGGCGTCGCTGGTCGGTCTCATAGATCCAGAAGGGATCGCCGCACATCTAGTGAACTGATGTTGTTGAACGAGTCATAACCCATTTGGATTGGCCGTTGGGATGGCGGGCACATTTGGTCAAAGGCCAATTAGCGATGGTCATGGCCAGTAAGAAATATTGTCTGTTTGGCGCATAAGGCCGATTTGCACAAACCCGGTCCAACTCCAGATCAGACCCAGTGACTAGAGCTGGTTAACTCACCAACCGGTAGTCGGATATTGAATCGGTCTCGGACTCGGGCATCGCGATCGGGCGACACGTGCGACGGGAAGTGTGAGGTCAGTACCTCGTGCACCTGCACCCTGGCACGCTCGTCAACTGAGGTAGCACCGGCATCAAACCAGTCGTCAGTACTTAGTCGGTCACCAACCTCGGGGTAGATGTATTCGCTTTGCATCATGGAAAGTGTCTGATCTTGACCTAGGAAGTGGCCAGCTCCAAAGATCACCGACTTGACTGTTTCAATCGAGAGGGTGTCCGGCGTAACCTCGATGCCCCGGACAGTTCGGTTGACGGCACCGAGCATGTCGTTGTCGATGACCAGTGCCTCGTACGAGCAAGCCAGCAAGCTGGCCAACATTCCAGCTGATTCATAGACGAGGTTGGCGCCAGCGTGTCCAGCTAGCGCAACGGTTAGTCCCTTCTCGTGTCCAGCCTGATTGTCGGGCATTTTTGAGTCACTCATGCCGGCAGCCACACCGGACGGTAGGCCTAGCCAGTTGGCTACCTGGGCGCCAGCAGCGTTCAGTACCGCCTCTTCACCTGAACCTCCAGTCATGGCGCCAGTCCGCAGATCAGAAACGAATGGCCAGAGGCCCATCACGCATGGGTGACCGGGGTTTAAGAGGTTGACGCATGTCAGTGCTGAAAGGCACTCGGCGAGGGCCTGAGTTAGAGATCCGGCCAGTGCAGCAGGTGAGGTTGCGCCTGCTTGTCCAGCTGATAGCAGGTTGATGGGCATGCCGGTATGGACCTGAGCGACCATCGAACGTACGGCATCTTCGGCATAGCGCAGGGGTGGTACGACGAAGGTGTTGTTAGCCACGCAGAATGGCCTTTGGGCAAAACTGCCGGGCTGGCCGCCAAGCATTTCGTCAAACATGTCAACAACTTCGTACACATGTTCAGGTTGAAAAAATGATGTGCCAATCGGTTTTGAGGTTCCCATGGCCACTGCGTAGGCGGTGTTCAGGTCAAGATCGCGCGACTCGACCATGTCGCGAGCTACAAGTGTGCGGACGTGGAAGTGAACGTGTTCGAGGGTGTCGACGAGACGGGCAACGTCATACAAATCCTGAAGATTGGACGGCCGGTGCTTGCGGGTTTCGTGCTCCCAGACTGATACGGCAGCACCAGCAGTACCGAAGTGGACCCGGTTGCCACCGACCACGATGGATCGGTCGTCGTTGAACCCATGCCAAGTGAACTCTTTGGCTGCCATATCTATGGCGTCTTCCACTAGAGATCGGGGGAAGTGCAGCCGCTCATGTTCATCAACCCAACCTCCGGCGGGTACAACCACCTCGATAAATTCCGGGATTGGGGTGCCCATACCGAACTCTTCGAGCATGGTTAGGGCTGTTTCGTAGATAGTGCGGCATTCGTAGTCGGTCAGTGGTTTGTAGGCACCGCCAGCCTGGCCTGGGCGAACAGCTTTCTCGTCGTCAGCGAGTCCGGCAGCCCGAGCAGCTACCCGTGCGGCCCGACCCCCCGCTCGTCCAGTGCGCTTCCCTTGGCCACTCATATGCGCAGCCTTTGGTTCGAAGGGTCATATGCCGGCCCGTCCAGCACGGTCAGGGTGTGACGTTCACCGAATAGGACAACCTCAAAGGTTGAGCCGGGGGCCTCAAATGCCGGTTCGACGTATGCGAAGGCCAACGACTTCCCGACAGTGTGACCCCAGACGCCACTAGTGGTGATGCCCATACAACGCGAACCGTCCCCCGTCGGGTCGTAGCAGGGTTCATTTCCACGACAGTCCGAATCGGTGGCGTCAACTTGGCAGTACACGAGTACCTGTTCTAGTTGGACCCCAGTGCAGTCATGGTCAAGGCTTCGACGCGAGAGGGTGGCATCTCGGCCGAGAAATTCTCGGCCGGAGTCAAGATCGACGAAACGTTCAAGGCGAGCTTCAATGGGTGTTATCTCGGTGGTGAGCTCACCACCCCAAGCCTTGTAGGCCTTTTCCATGCGCATGGTGTTCATGGCTAAGGAGCCAAAGTGGACCATGTCATATGGTTCACCAGCGGCGATTAAAGCGCTGTATAACTGGGGCATCTGATCAATGGGGTGGTGAATTTCCCAACCCAACTCTCCAACGTAACTGACCCTAAGAACAGTGCAGTCGACACCGCCGATTTCGACCTGTTGGCAGGTCAGCCACGGCCAGGCGTTTGACGAGAGGTCGGCATCTGTGCAGGCGATCAGCACATGGCGGGCCTGGGGGCCGGTAACGGCGAGGATTCCCACCTGCTCCGTCAAGTCTTTAATGGCTACATTTTCACCAGGGAGAGCATGCTGCTGCAGCCAGTCCATGTCGTGGCTGGTGCCGGAAATGGCTGAGTTGAGGTAGAACTGCTCAGCGTCTAGCCGAGTGACAGTCATCTCGCCTTCGATGCCGCCCAGTTCCGTAAGTAAGTGGGTGAGACGAATTCCTCCATCTCGAGACGGCAGTTGATTAGCTGAGAGTCGGCTGAGTAGAACCGCAGCGTCAGGTCCGATCACGCTGAACTTCGCGAAGGCGGAGAGGTCAGCAATACCGACCCGATCTCGGACGCCATTGCACTCAATGCCGACGATGTCGTGGGCGTTGGATCGGCGCCACGAGTACTCTTCGGGCTCGCCGTAATAGCGGGGGCGCTCCCACCCCCACACATCTTGCCACTGGGCGCCTAAAGCATCTAACTGATCGGCGATAGGAGTTCGTTTCATCGGTCGACCTGCTGAGCGGTACTCACCGGGCATTCGTACTTGGTACATCTCGTGGTACTCATCGATGGATTTGTCAATCGTGTACTGCAGGTCGGACCAGGGGCCGAAGCGGCGGGGGTCCATCTCGCGCACGTTGATCTCCGTCTGACCGTGAACCATCCACTGTGCGAGGTATTTCCCAGCACCTGGGCCTTGGGTAATGCCGATGGATGCGCCAGCACAGAACCAGTAGTTGTGGTGGCCAGCAGCTGGTCCCATCAGATAGCCCCCGTCTGGGGTATGGGTGATGGGCCCACTGACGACTTGTTTGATGCCGGCGTCGGCAAATACTGGGAAGCGTTCAGCTGAGATCTCGAGCCAGGGGGCTAACTGCTCCAGATCAGGTGAAGTTAGGTGAAAATGGAGATTCCAGTCGATCCCATCGAGACCGTAAGTAACGGAGTTCTGGGTCTCGTAAGGGCCGATGAGTAGTCCATCAATCTCTCGGCGGTAGTAACACGACGAGCGGGGGTCGCGAATGACGGGCATCTCAATGTTGCAGGCCTTCATGGCGTCGATCGGCTCGGTGACGAGGTACTGGTGGATCATTGAGACGATCGGCACGTTGATGCCTGACATAGCACCGACTTGAGGGGCGTAGTGACCGGCTGCGTTGACCACATGGTCACAGGTGACCTCACCCTTGTCGGTGGTAACGAGCCAGCGACCGTTAGGGAGTTGGGTAACTCCGGTAACCAGAGTATGGCGAGCGATCTGGGCCCCAAGTTGACGGGCTCCTACAGCCATGGCGTTAGTGGACCCTGTGGGGTCAGACCAACCGTCGTGCGGGGTCCAGAAGCCAAGGACGACATCGTCGATGGACTCCATAAGAGGGGCCTTGTCGCGTATCTCGTCGTGGCCGATGAGGTGCGACTCGATCCCTAGCGAATCGAGCATGGCGTTTACGTAGCTATACCACTCGGCTTGTTCGTGGTTGACAGCTAGGCGAATAGCCCCACAACCATGCCAGCCAGTGGCCATACCGGTCTCTTCCTCAAGGGTCTTGTACAACTCAACTCCATAGGCATGGACTTTTGCCATGTTGAGGCTGCCGATGAAGTGGGGGACTAAGCCAGCGGCGTGCCAGGTTGAGCCTGAGGTGAGCTCTCCCTTCTCGATTAACAGAGTGTCGGTCCAGCCTTCGTGGGCCAGATGGTAGAGAAGGCCGACGCCCATGGCGCCGCCTCCAATGATCACACATCGCGTGTCATTACGCATGATGTGTTTGCACCATCGAGGCACGGGCTTGGCTCACGGTCGGGACAGTAGTCACAACGTTTAGGGGACGGCAATGGGTTGGCAAGTTTTCTGAGGTCCTCGTCGGGTAGGCGCGTTGGTAGGGCGCCGTTAGCCTTCCGCTTGCGGGGTGGAGCAGTCTGGTAGCTCGTCGGGCTCATAACCCGAAGGTCGCGGGTTCAAATCCCGCCCCCGCTACCAAGTTGAAGGCCCGAAATCGTAACGGTTTCGGGCCTTTCTGGTTGTTCAGACCAGGTGCTGCAAGGCTCGTGTCATGATGACTTGTGTCGCTATAGACGGGATGGGTACTTGCCTTAGGTGGAGATGATCTGTTGACAGCAGGGATGCTTGGAAAATGGTCGGTGCGGGCCCAGAACCTGCCGGAGCATGCCAGTAACCCAATCCACACCGATGAGGGGGGAAGGGCTGCGGGTTTTGATGCTGCGGTTGTTGCTGGGGTGACTGTCTACGCGTACTTGACACGGCCGGTAGTCGAGGCATGGGGGGTCGAGTGGCTATCTCGGGGCACTGCCGAGATCCGTTTCACCAGTCCCGTGATGGACAACGACCCAGTCGACTGTGTGCCTGAGGAGTTTGACGGAGGAGCCAAGGTTTGGGCCATGGTCTTCGGGAAATCGAGGGCCCGACTCATCGCGACTCCGTCGCCTGACGATCGTGCCTTCGCAACTGGCCCCCTCCACGAACTGTTTGAGCAGCAGGTTGAACCATTGGTTGGAGAGTGGGAGAACTATGGGCTCCGTGCTGGAGACGATTTAGGGCTCTACGCCGAGACGGGCATCGTCCACCCTGCGGTCTGGCCTTCCCTAGCAAACTCTGTCGTAAAACGGAACCTCGTGGAGGGACCCTGGATCCACACCCGAAGCCGGATCCGCCATCACAGCACGGCCCAAGTCGGGGCTGCAGCGGTGGTTGATGCCGTCTTGGTTGACCGGTTTGAGACACGTAGTGGTTTGCGGGCCGTGCTGGATGTGCGGATCAGTGTCGATGGGGTGCTGGTGGCCAGCCTTGAACACGAGGCACTCGTGTCCCTCCACCCCTGATGACAGCACTCATGGCCGGCCGACTGGCCTGCCATCACTCGCAGACGAGGGTGTTCCATCGCCAAAAATGTTGATTGGGTTTACTTAGACCCCAAGGGCTGTCTCCAGGGCCTTCCAGATGAGGTGATTTAAGAACACCGCTGAACCTTCCCGTTTGTCGATATAGCAGATCTACGGGACTAGCCCGCTTACAGGTTCTGCTATTGCAATGCCATGGTTACGGTGCTCCCCTGCCGGCACCTCGCTGCTACCAGAGTTGACACGGTTGCTACGGTTGTCCATGACCGAAATACGTGTGGAACGAACCATCCAAGTCCAGCGGGTAATTGCAGCCGCACCGGCGGCCATCTTCCAGGTGTTGGCCAGTCCCGCTGGGCACGTAGCAATTGACGCCTCGGGCATGCTCATGTCGGCTAGTGGGCCCCCAGTGGCCGCCGTGGACGACCGTTTTACCGTCCAGATGGATCGTGAATCGTTGCAAGACTTTCCGCTAGGTGAGTACGAGGTCATCGTGGTCATAACCCGGTTTGAGCAAGATCAGGCAATTGCTTGGACGGTCGATGGAGCACTCCAACCACCAATCGGACACGTGTATGAGTACGAACTGGAACCGGCTGACGGCGGAACCCTCGTCACCTCTACCTATGACTGGTCAAGGATTCATCCGGATTGGGAGGCGGCCGCCGAAAGTATTTTCCCAGTCATCTCTGAAACCAACCTACGAGCGACCTTAGGTATCCTCGCTCGGACCGTGGCACCTGGTGCGGCTCGCCCAGGCGCTGGCGACTGACAGCATCTCTAGACGGAGCCGATGACCGATGGCATGGATAGAGACGATTCGTGAAGACGAGTGGGATGGCCCGCTTGCAAACCTGCTCACCGCCGTAGTGGACCCCGGTCACGACCGGGTCGACAACATCATGCAGATCCACTCGCTGAACCCACAGGCCATGACCGCCCACGTTGGCCTCTACAGGTCGGCAATGACTGGCACAAAGACCTTACGTAAGGTCGAACGTGAGCTCCTTGCCTTGATTGTTAGTCGCTACAACGATTGTCATTACTGAATAATCCACCACCGGCGCGGTCTGCGTCGGCTACTACGAGATGATGCCCTTCTATCAGCCATTGATGAAGATTGGCGGACCGCTGGTATGTCGGAGAAGCGGTTGGCCATGCTGGCATATGCAGAGAAGTTGACGGGTCATCCCGGAGATGTCGTCGAAGCTGACATAGTGGGCCTTCGAGATGTGGGGTTCAGCGACCGAGACATCCTTGACATCTGTGAGGTAGTGGGCTACTACGCCTATGTAAATCGCATCGCTGACGGCCTTGGTGTATCACTCGAATCGTGGCTTCCGGCCACATAATGGCCAAGTAGACCTCAGTCGAATGCGGGCATTACCTCGTCACAGAACAACTGCATGGAACGTTTCTGCTCTTCAAGACCTAGGCCGAGACTCGCGTAGTAGATGAACTCGTCCACGCCGAGAGTTTCATAGCGGCGGAGTTTTGCGATGACCTCGGCTGGGGTACCAAACAGTAGGTTCTCGCTGAGGGTCTTTGGCTCGTAGTCCGCCGCATTTGACACCTGATCCATGGGGATAGTTCCCGGAAAGCCGTCATGAACGTCACCTAGGTTCTTAAAGAGGTTCTCGAACTGGCTGAGCTGACGCTGGGCGGCTTCCACAGGCACCATCCACTCCTCGACCGAGTCGTATACCACTGTGTGACGCATCAGGGCCCACGTGGGGGTTGGGCAACCGGGGTGATCGGCAATCGACTTGTCGAGTTGTGATCGGTAGAGCTCGGCTTCAGCAAACGGCCTCGCTATAGGCCACGACATAACGTTGCAACCATTTTTCACGGCGTAGTCAAAAGTAATTGGTGATCGCGCAGCCACCCATATAGGTGGGTGGGGTTGTTGTAGAGGCTTAGGTACCGACGTTGATGTGGGAAATGACCACATTTCGCCGTTATGCGCATAGTCACCGGACCACAACTCCTTGAGGATGGGGAGCATTTCTTGCATGTAACGCCAGGCATCTGACTGCTTCAGGCCGGGGCGCATACGATCGAATTCGCGTTGGTAGGCGCCTGATCCGATACCGAACTCAAGGCGACCACCGCTAATCAGATCAAGGAAAGCCGCTTCACCCGCCAGTTTGATGGGGTGCCAGTAGGCGGCTACAGCCACTGCAGAGCCAAGTCGGATCCGATCAGTATGACAAGCCCACCAAGTCAGAATCTGCAGCGGGTTAGGGGCGATGGTCATTTCGAGAGCGTGGTGTTCAGCGGCCCACGCAATGGTGAAACCACCTTCCTCCGCCATCTGGACCATCTCAAGGGTATGGCGGGCAACGTCGCCCATTAGGCGGCTGTCATCGAGTCGTTCCAAGTTGATAGCGAGTTGGAACTTCATGGCGAGGTCTCCTCGTCAGTGCCTGCAGGGTTTCTATGCGTAACCGGGTCACACCGAAGGTTGTATACAGAATCAGGATCAGGGCCCACGTGGATGACCGATGGCTTAACCAAGTTTGCAGAGATAGCCCCTAGGGGAAGCATCGGGAACCAGTCTTCCCGAAGTTTCTGTCCCTCAACCATTTCGTGACCATCAAATGGTGGGGAGGTCCGGCCACGGCGCTGAACGTAACGAGCGTTGTCACCCACCATCCGTAGGGAAAAGGCACGACGGAGCCTTGAGGAGCCACGGGCCCCGTGGACAGTGCGATAGTGGAAAGCCACGGCGTCACCAGGCTCGCAGGCCCACTCGAGGACCTCGATCTGCTCTGGCTCGTTATCAGGATCCAGGGCGGGCTGAAAGCCGCCGCTGTGCCTTGTCTCGTCATCACCGTAGAAACCTTGCATCGTGGTCCAGTCCACCGGGTGGACAGGTTCTTCCCAAAGGTGAGAGCCGCGAATTAACCGAAGTGTCGACTCCACCGGGACAGGGTCCAACGGGATCCAGATACTGACCGTCTGCGGCCCATCGACGAAGTAGTAGGGCGCATCACAGTGCCATGGGGTATGGCGGGACGCCCCTGGTTCTTTAACCAGAACGTGATCGTGGAATAACTGCACAGTGGCGGACCGCATCAGCCCGGCTGCTACCTGCGCAATCCCCGACTGGAAGGCAAAGCTTTCGAATTCCGGTATGCGCGACCAGTTGCAGTAGTCATCCCAGAAGCGGCCCAGATCATTGGTTGTGCCGTTGTCATTGAAAAACTCACTGGGGTGAATTGCGTTTTGGGTTATTCCTCTGGTCAGAGTGTCAATCCAGTCAGTAAAGAGACCCCGTAGGTGTACGGCACCATCGGCAGCGAAAGTGTCTGCTAGATCAGCGCCCGCACGGTGTAGGTGATCAAACACGAAGACAGCGTAGATGCCCGACGACGCCATCAATGGTGGACGGCCCTCAGGGTGACCCTTAGGGAAGTGGAGCGCTCCGTGGTCCTGTCTAAGCGCGGGGTCACTGGTTGGGGTGGCTTGGGTCGCATTGGAGCTTGAGGTGCTTTCAGCTCTCACACAGCGGACACTAGAGATCTCGTAATGACTCGCAGCCGTAGCCTGTTCAAATTGTGAATATTTACGACATCCTTTTGACGTATGTCTCAACGTCTACCACCATGCGGAGATGCCTACGGAATTAATGATGTCAGAGGTTGTTGGTCTGCTATCCGAACTGGTCGCCTGTGCCACAGAGAGCGGTTCATCAAACCTGGAACTAATTGACCACTACGCGCAGAGGGCGGTGGCAGCTGGCGCAGCGGTTGACGTAGTGGATGGTGCATCTGGTCGGGCCAATCTTCATCTCCGCTTCGGACCTGACGCGCCAGGAGGTGTTCTGTTTTCGGGCCATACAGACGTGGTGCCGGCCGGTGCGGGCTGGGCTACCAACCCTTACGTCCTTAACGAGGTCGGTGGCCGCTTTGCTGCGCGCGGGGCAGCCGATATGAAGGGCTTCCTGGCCGTGGCGCTGGTGGCCCTTGAACAAATTGATACAGATGCCCTCAGGGCGCCGGTCCATCTGGGGTTGAGCTACGACGAGGAGATTGGATGTGTTGGCGTTCACGGCCTTCTCGATGTGATAGCCGCTGGACGGTCGAGGGCCGGGACGTGTCTCCCAGAGGTCGTGGTAGTTGGTGAGCCCACAAATATGCGCCTTTGTAATGCACACGCTGGCAAAGTCGCTGAAAGGATAGACCTTGTTGCTGCATCTGGACATTCCAGCCACGCAGGCATTGAGCCCACCGCAGTGCATGAAGCCGTCGTGCTTGCCGCACTTATCTATGGATTAAACGATGCGGACCGTGGTATCAGCGCCAACGTGGGGTCAATCCACGGTGGTTTGGCAGTCAACGTCCTCGCACCTTCGTGCACGCTGGAGTTTGAGATACGTCATAGTGCGGAAACCGATCCTGAAGAGGTGCTCAGCGGGGTGCGGGATGCAATAGCTGTTGCAGACTGCCGTCTCGCTGCAGTGGGTGGTCACGCCACCACTGAGTCATTCATTTGCTATCCGGGCCTATCCACTGATCCGATGTTGGCCCCTGTCGCTACTCTGATTGAATTGATAGGCCATGGTGCACCGGGTCCGGTGGGCTTCGGGACCGAGGCCGGTCTTTACACCAGCCGTCTGGGGGTACCTTCGGTGATCATTGGCCCAGGAAATATTAAGGACGCCCATCGACCTGATGAGTCTGTGGATCTCAACCAACTTCAGGAGTGCGCCAATGTACTCCCGCGCGTTATACACCAGTTCTGTTCAGATGGCAGCCCAACAGTCGCAGAGACGAGAAATCTTGATGACCATTCCCACTGAGGCCACGTCCATTGAATCAAGTGGTGCCGGGTCGTGGACGGAGGTACCAGACGTAGCGGAGGTTCTGTCAAGAATTGATGCTCTTGGTCCCAGATGGCGAGAACGCGCTCGGAAACTAGACGAAGCAGTCGAATACCCTTATGAGAACTTTGCCGAGGCGAAGGCTGCTGGGTTACACGCCTTGACCTTGCCCACCAAGTATGGCGGTGCCGGTTTTTGGCTGCCGGGACGGTATAGCCCTTGGTACCAGGCTCTTGAGCGGTTGGCCTGGTGGGAGACCAACACGGCTCAACTTCTCCAAGTCCACAACCATGCAGCAGGCATCATCGCGTGGCACTCAACACCCGAGCAGCGTGAACGATTTCTGCCGGAGATTGCTGACGGGGCCATTTGTGCCTCGCTGGGATCGGAAGCCCATCTTTACGAGAATGGGGCTGAGGTTCTTGAAGCAGAGTTGATAAAGGTCAATGGGGGCTACCGCCTCACAGCCCGTAAAGGTTTTGCGTCAGTCGCTGTCGCTGCGAAGTATCTGATGGTGTGGTGCGCTGTGGAGGGCGATGCTCCCTATGCGGGACGGATGCTCTTTGCCGTGGTTGACGTGGACTCTGATGGGGTAGAACTGCTGGATGACTGGCAGATGTTGGGAATGAGGTCCACCATCTCCTGTGGGGTGAAGTTCAACGACGTGTTCGTACCCGATTCACACGTGGTAGGCAAGCCTGGTGGTTGGGTGACTGAGGACCCTCGAACGTTCTCGTGTGCTTACGCTTCGAACCATCTGGGGTCAGCCCAGGCGGCGTTCGACTTCCTCGCTGGTTACATCTCGAACCGACCCGACCTTTGCGATTCGGAAGTGGTCCGAGTCAAGTTGGGCCAGATGGACGCGAGGCTGTTCGCCACCCGGGCCTGCCTGCAGGCCACCGCCAAACGTCTTGATCAAGGGGACGATCCGGACGAGTGTGAGGCCGACGCTGTTCGCACTATGCACCTCGCTAAGGACGCTGTACTTACTATCCCCTATCAGGGTTTTGATTTAGTCGGGGCACGGGCCTGTCACGAGCGGTATCCACTGGGACAGATGATGCGCGATGCCCGAACCTTTACATTGCACTTCAGTGATGACCTCTATGTGGAGCGCTTGGCTCAGTTGGCCCTCGGTAATGGTTTCTCGGCCAAGGGGGGCCGTGGGGGCTCAACACCTTTCGAGGTGGGAAGTGGTGCTAGCGGCCAGGCCACAGCTGGAGCCTGAACGCGCGACAATCGCTGTTGTGACAAATGGAGCAGACTTCTAATGACCACTCATCAGCGCATTCGTCCCTTTAATACGAAGGAGACGTACCCCGAACAGAACCTCGACAACGACCTCAGCCAAGTTGTGGTGGCCCGTGGGACCATGGTCTTCTTGCGGGGCCAAGTCGCTCAAGACCTCAACACTCGCGAGTCGCTACATCCCGGGGATGCTGGCGCCCAGACGGCAAAGACGATGGCCAACATTTCAATGTTGCTTGAGGAAGCGGGCTCTGAGATGGGGCAGATCTGTCGGATCGTCGTGTACCTGATTGATATCCGGGACCGCGAGGAGGTCTACCAGGAGATGGGGAAGTGGCTAAAGGGTGTCTACCCGTGTTCAACTGGCATTGTGGTCTCTGCCCTAGCCCGCCCCGAGTGGCTGGTTGAGGTTGAGGCAACCGCTGTTATTCCAGATTGACCGGGACACTCGCCGGTCCGACTAAACCGTTAGGCAGCATGATTTCTTCAACCCACACCGTGACTGCCGATGTGCTCGCAGACCTGCGCGCTGTTGCTGACGGACCACTATCTCTGGCTGTCAACATGCCATCCGCCATGTATCACTCCGAAGAGGTACTGGCTCTTGAACAGGAGCGAGCCTTCGGAAAAGACTGGGTATCACCTGGTCTTGCTGCTGAGATCCCAAGTGTAGGTGACCATCTAGTTTGGTCGATAGCTGGTCAGCCGGTGTTCTGCATTCGTGACGCTGAGGGTCGTATCCGGACGTTTTCCAATGTTTGTCGGCATCGGATGATGATGCTGATCGGTGGCGTCGGGAACAGTCGTCGCGTTACTTGCCCGTACCACTCTTGGACCTACGACTTGAGTGGACAGCTGGTGGGCACCAATCACATGGAAAAAACTGACGGTTTCGACAAGGCTGATATCTGCCTGCCGGAGATCCGGACCGAAATTTGGCAGGGCTGGATCTACTGCACGCTGGATTCTGACGCCACGTCAGTCGCAAACTTGTTGGCCCCAATGGAACGGTTTGTGGCGCCTTATGGAGTGGCTGAGTACGTGCCGGTTCACCAAGTTGATGAAGTATGGACTGGGAACTGGAAGTTCCTCACCGAGAACTTCATGGAGGGCTATCACCTGCCATTTACACACCGGGCCACGCTCGGTACATGGATGCCGATGGACAGTGTGGTGTTTCCTGATGAACGCCATGGGGCGTTCACGTACCAGATGTTTGAGAAGGATGAGAGTGCCCAGTACGGCCGGGCACACCCAGACAACGACCGGCTAGATGGAGCGCAACGGTCCACTACCTTCATGCCGACGGTGTTTCCGGCACATATGTACATTCTTGCCCCTGACCATCTCTGGTACTTATCGTTACGTCCTAGGGGTACCGATCAGGTTGAACTTCGGTTTGGAATTGCGCTAGCTCCTGAGGTTCATGCCTCGCTTGTGGATCCAGAGGCATGGATCGCTGAGATGGTCGGCTTCTTCACTGCAGTTTGTGAAGAAGACCGGATGGTTGTCGAGGGTATTCACACTGGTTCACGTTCGTCGCTGGCTCAGCCGGGACCATTAAGTTGGCTTGAACATGAACTCCACCACTTCATGGGTTATCTAGCCGACAGGCTGGCGCCTGCACCCGTGTCCTGAAACTGGATTTGGATTTTCTTTATGACTTTTTCCCTCACTGGACATTGTGCTCGGACCGACATGGTCGGGGTGGCTATTACCACGTCATCGATTTCTGTTGGGTCTCGTTGCCCACATGCCCGGGGGGGTTTGGGGGCAGTAGCCACGCAGAACATCACTGATCCGTCACTAGCCACTCGGGTATTTGAGCGTCTTGACGCTGGTGATTCAGCCAGTGAGGCTGTGGCCACAGTCATGGAGGGCCGGGCCAACGCCGATTTTCGGCAGGTCGCCGTTGTCGACATGGCTGGGCGAACTGGGCATTTCACAGGCACCCAAATTCTAGGAACTAACAGGGTTGTGGAAGGCAACCACTGCATTGCGGCAGGCAATCTCTTGTCGTCGCTGGAGGTACCGGCTGCCATGACGGTGGCGTTTGAGGGCAATCTCGACGCCCATCTTGCTGATCGTCTTCTACGAGGTCTGGAGGCTGGGTTAGCGGCGGGCGGCGAGGAAGGTTCCGTGCACTCTGCGGCTCTTGTCGTGCATCATGTGCACCCGTTTGCTCTGGTGGACCTGCGCTGTGACTGGGACGATGATGATCCAGTGGGAATACTCCGGAGGTTGTGGACAGACTATGAGCCACAGATGCAGGCCTACTTAGACCGCGCTATCCACCCCGGGGTGGCACCTAGTTATGGCGTACCTGGCGATCTGTGATTTGCAGATCGGTTTGCTGGCCACCATTCCGGCCGACAGTTGGTCGACGAGGCGATTGACTCCATGAGGAAGTCGGGTCACAGCGGTTGGTAACTGAAGGTCATGTCAGGCCCTATCGGTCGATTCGGGCCGAACGAAGGCAGATTTTCCGTGTGCTGATTCGGGGCCTATTGGCGGCTTGCCCGGGGTGTGGCGGCCGCGGTCTGTTTCTTCGACCCACCCGGAAAGACTGGATGAGAATTCGAACTATGTGTCCTAGCTGTGGACTGGTTTTCGAGCGGACGCACGGACACTGGATCGGGGCCACTGCTGTGAACATGGTGATGACCTTTGTACTGATCTTGGTCACGATTGTGACATCGTTCTTACTTGCCTGGCCGGACTTAGAGGTGCCCTGGCTACTGGTGCCTGCGGTAGGGGTTTCCCTTGTGGCTCCGTTCGGGTGCGCTCCGATTAGCCGCACGTTATGGACAGCCATGGTCGTGCTCGTGTTGCCAGACGAACCGCCGAGTCTTGGTCGGCCGGTCCCACCCAGTGTTGGGACTTAGTAGGAGCGGCGCTCAGCGGCTCCGTAGTAGAGCACATCGGATAATGCGGCGTTGGCTGCCGCCCGAAGAGTTCGCGCGTGATTGGTCAACTCGCCTTCAGGATGGGGAACGACGACAAATGCTGGGTCCACCGGAGTATCTCCCACCGGTAGTGCGTAGTGCTTCCCACGACTAGGTCTTACAGCGGCACCGATGTACGACTGGAAGGCCACGCCAACCCGGCGCCCAGTAGATCGGTTGGGACCCGACCCATGAATTAGATGTGGATGGTGGAGTGACATCTGTCCAGGAGCCAAAACGATATCGACGGCTGAGTCTGCATCAAATCCTTCGACGTTCTGACCTCTAGTCAGTATGTTGTCGGCCCCGTAATGATCAGAGTGAGGACGGATGCCGTCCTGGTGGCTTCCGGAGGCCATGGCAACGCAGCCGTTATTACTCGTGCTGTGTGTCAGGGCCAACCACGCAGTGACCATGTCGGTCGAGTCGACACCCATGTAGGTTCCGTCTTGATGCCAGCTCACATACTCCGCACCTTCTGGCTCTTTGATAAATAGAACTGAGTTGAGTAGAGCGGTGGGCTGATTAATGAGAGAGGCAACACAAGCCAAGATGACTGGGTGGATGGCGAGATCGGCCAAGAACGGCAGTACAAGATGGGCATTGTTGCGGTTACCGCTGTTTAGGTCCTCTGGGTACGCAGCTTCGGCGTTAGTCAGAGCATCCAGCACTTGGTCTGCCTCGCCGCTGTTCAGCACCTGAATCGGCGCGATCCACCCGTGTTCCTGGTAATGGGCAACCTGTTGGCGGCTAAGCACGTCGCTGGACCCTAGATCCAACTAGCGGGTCGGTCTAGCCTCCGCAGATCCCAACTATAGATGTTGGGCCGATAAGTAGGGAGAGAACGATGCCGGACGTGGAGCTACCGTTTAGTCGTCAGGAGTATGCCGACCGCCTAGCCAAAGTGCGAGCGTCAATGGAAACTCAAGGCATTGAGGTGCTGGTGGCCGCCGACCCGTCCAACATGTCTTGGCTAACTGGTTACGACGGATGGTCGTTTTACACACCGCAGGCTGTCGTGGTCACACACGATGGCGAGCCATGGTGGTGGGGGCGCCGCATGGATGCCAGAGGCGCCCGTCTTACTGTGTACATGGATGAGTCTCAGATTCTCGACTACTCCGACGACCACGTGATGTCGACCGACAAGCATGCCTTCGGGCAACTAGCGGGCTTGCTAGAAGGTATGGGCCACGGATCGTCTGCTATCGGTGTGGAACTAGACAACTACTACTACTCGGCAGCCGCCCATCAGCACTTGTGTACTGGATTACCCGATGCCACGGTGGTCGATGCCACTGCGCTTGTGAACTGGGAGCGGGGCATCAAGTCGGTGCAAGAACTGGAATATATGGGCAGGGCAGCCCGCATCGTGGAGAGGATGCACGCCAGAATCCGGGAGGTTATTGAGCCAGGTATGCGGAAGTGTGATCTTGTTGCTGAGATTTACGCAGTTGGTATCTCTGGTACCAAAGATTTTGGTGGCGACTATCCGGCCTTCGTTCCTTTAGTGCCCACCGGGGCCGATGCATCGGCCCCTCACCTCACATGGGACGATAAGCCCCTGAAGGTGGGAGAGGGTTCGTTTTTTGAGATCGCTGGTGCCCATCGCCGCTACCAACTGCCGTTGTGTCGGACCACGTTCCTTGGGAGGCCACCTGATGAGATGCGTCGGGCAGAAAAGGCAGTATTGGCCGGCCTGGAAGCCGGATTAAACGCAGCGCGTGCAGGAAGTCGGGCCTGTGACATGGCGCGGACCTTCTTCTCAGTGATGGAGGACGCTGGTTTTCACAAAGAGGGCCGCTGCGGCTACCCGATTGGTATTAGTTATCCGCCGGACTGGGGAGAGCGGACTATCTCGTTGCGGACGTCCGATGAATCGGTGTTGGAACCGGGTATGACCTTTCACTTCATGCCTGGCCTCTGGATGGACACCTGGGGACTGGAGATTACCGAGAGCTTTGTAGTCGTTGCTGACGGGCCGGGTGAGCCACTGGCCAACGTGTCACGCGGCATCCACGTGAAGGTCTGACATGGTGCCCATCTTGACCGGCATCGAACCGGCTGACGTAGATGACATGTTGGCCATCCTGGACGAACTTATTGCTTATGAGACCGTCGCTCTCACTCCGAACCTTGATCTGATCCACTCCGTTCGGGATCGCCTCGAAGCGCTTGGCGCATCAGTCGTGCTGACCCATCACGTAGACGGCACCCGGGCCAACTTGTTCGCAACCATTGGTCCCGACGTGTCTGGAGGCATTGTGTTGTCCGGCCACTCCGACGTGGTACCTGTAGATCCTGCTGACTGGACCACGCCGCCGTTTGAGGCCCATCGTCGTGACGGTCGGATCTATGGGAGGGGTACGGCGGACATGAAAGGCTTCATTGCCTGTGTGCTGGCCATGGCTCCAACGTTCGCCGCCCTAGATCTGATCGTGCCTATCCATGTGGCCCTGACCTTTGATGAGGAGGACGGCTTCCACGGAGCGCCAGTCCTGCTAGCGGACCTGGTGGACCGAGGCGTGCGTCCGGCTGTCGCAGTGATCGGCGAGCCGACCGGCCTGCGGACCGTGGGTGCCCACAAGGGGTGCTACGAGTACCGCACAACGGTGACCGGTATGAATGGGCACAGTGCGGCACCAGCAGATGCAGTTAGCGCTGTGCACTACGCCACCCGTTGGATCGCTGGGCTACTCGGACTGGATGAGGAACTGGTTGCCCGGGCACCGGACCCCAGTCCGTACGCGCCACCTTCGACAACGTTCAACGTGGGAACGATCTCCGGCGGGCAAGGTCGGTGCGTAGTAGCCGATCGCTGCTGGTTTGATTGGGAGATGCGCCCCGTGCAAGCTAGCGACGCGGCGTTCGTGAAGGAACGGATGGCCGTTGTCGAGGACTTCCTGCTAGCTGACATGTGGGCGGTCCATCCCGGTGCGAGCATCGAGACTGAGGTGGTGGGTGAGATCGATGGGTTGGAATGGGAGGAGTCCTCGCCGGCACTTGAACTGATGCGTGACCTGCTGGTCAATACGTCTGGTCCGGGAGGCGTGGGTGTCGACGGTGTCCTGCCGGTCGACGTGGTGTCGTATGGAACCGAGGCAGGACTGTTCCAGGCGGTGGGCATTCCGGCGGTCCTTTGGGGTCCGGGCGACATCGGTGTGGCCCATCGACCCGACGAGTTTGTGGAGGTTGCTGATCTCGAAGCCTGCCTTTCACTACTTGTCCGATTGGGAAGCCACCTGACTCGCTAAGGGTCAGGTGGCTGAAGGGTCTCGCTTATGGATGTCGTCGACCCAGATACGTCACTGCTGGCCACGGGGTTCCATACCGACGGATTCGCGGTGGTTGATCGTCTGGTGTCGCCGGAGCTGATCGATCCGTTGCGCGAGCGGTTCGAACGACTTTTCCGGGGCGGTTTCGAGACTGGGGTGCCACCTGATGAGATCAACTGGCAGGAGGGCTTGGCAGATCCGACGCTTACCCGTCAGATCTGCAACGCTTGGAAGGCCGATCGACTGGTCGCCACTGTGGTCCTTTCGGCACGTCTTGGTGAGTCGCTGGCTCGCCTAGCCG
The DNA here is from genome assembly GCA_029242745.1 of Acidimicrobiales bacterium. GTDB lineage: Bacteria > Actinomycetota > Acidimicrobiia > Acidimicrobiales > MedAcidi-G1 > UBA9410. The sequence continues at coordinate 75,064 of JAQWTI010000012.1, forward strand.
GGTGGCCGGGAGCCCGGATTATCCAGGACAATCTGTTGTGGAAGCCCCCTGGGGCTCGTTCAGTAGGCTTCCACCGAGATAACGCCTACCTCGCTTGGTACCGGCCACAGCAGATGGCCACATGCTGGATAGCACTCGACCAGACTTCGAGTGAGACGGGAACGGTGTCCTTTGTCCAAGGGTCCCACCGGTGGGCCACCGACGGTGATCCGGCCATGGAGTTCCATGCTCCAGCCGACTATCGGGCTCCCATGGAGGAGGCGGCGGCGGCGGAGGGAGTCCGTCCCGAAATAGTGCCAGTAGAGGTGCCGGCTGGTGGTGGTTCCTTCCACCACGGCTGGACCTGGCACGGTTCAGACGTCAACCGATCCAATGTGCACCGACGGGTGCTGGTGCTGCACTGTGCCAGCAGCGAGGCTCGGTTCCACCGGCCAGGGTTTGGGGTGGGCAACGGCCCGATCTACTCCCGGTATGCGCACTCCGATGACGACGTGATGGACGAGGCCCACTTCCCAGTGCTGTGGACCGCCTCTGGCCACCGGACATCGGGTCTAGACAGTCTCACGGATCCGTTATAGATTCTCACTTCTACGCGCTGAGCAGACCGAACCGGTGGCGCGTTCCTGATCGAATCCCGACCCGGTAGGAGTGCACCGATGACCCGCATGACCCCTAGTGAGGCCTTCGTCGAGACGATGGCGGCCAACGGTGTGGACACCATCTTTGGCATCATGGGATCGGCGTTTATGGACGCCATGGACATATTCGCTCCGGCGGGCATCCGCCTAGTGCCTGTAGTGCACGAGCAGGGTGCTGGCCACATGGCCGATGGGTACGCAAGAGTTAGTGGTCGACACGGAGTGGTCATTGGTCAAAACGGCCCCGGTATCTCCAATTGTGTTACCGCGATCGCCGGCGCTTTCTGGGCACACAGCCCGGTGGTCATGATCACACCCGAAACCGGGACCATGGGTCAGGGTCTGGGTGGATTTCAGGAGGCAAACCAGCTTCCGATGTTCCAGGAGTTTGTTAAGTATCAGGGCCACATCGCCAACGAGCACCGGATGGCTGAGATCACGGCCCGATGTTTCGACAGAGCGATGTCTGAGCTCGGACCTACCCAACTGAACATCCCGCGCGACCGCTTCTACGGTGAAATCGATGTCGAGATCCCGGAACCGATGGTTCTGGACCGCGGTCCGGGTGGCGATGCCAGCCTAGATGAGGCGGCTGACCTGCTGGCTACCGCCGAGTTCCCGGTCATGGTTTCCGGTGGTGGTGTGGTCATGGGTGACGCCATGGCCGATGCCATTGTCCTGGCAGAGAGGCTGGGCTGTCCCGTGGTGAACAGTTACCTGCATAACGACTCGTTCCCGGCTAGCCACCCGCAGTGGTGTGGTCCGCTGGGTTACCAAGGGTCCAAGGCGGCCATGAAGCTCATCGCGCGCGCCGACGTAGTCCTGGCTCTGGGCACCCGGCTTGGACCTTTTGGCACCCTGCCTCAGCACGATATGGATTACTGGCCTGCCGATGCCAAGATTGTTCAGGTTGACGCAGACCACAAGATGCTTGGCCTTGTCAAGAAGATATCTGTCGGTATCTGTGGTGATGCTGGAGCTGCCGCTAGGTCACTGACTGGCCGCTTAGCCGACCGGACCCTGACTTGCGATGCCACCCGTGACGAGAGGGCTCAGGCCACTGCTACCGAGAAGCAGGCCTGGGAGGACGAGCTTGACGAATGGACACATGAGGTCGACGACTTCAGCATCGAGATGATCAAGGAGTCGATAGACGAGGAGGGGAACTGGCTACACCCCCGCCAAGTACTCCGCGAGTTGGAGAAGGCCATGCCTGCCCGCGTAATGGTCTCAACCGACATCGGCAACATCAATTCTGTGGCCAATAGTTATATGCGCTTTGAGGAGCCCCGATCGTTCTTCGCTGCGATGAGTTGGGGTAACTGTGGGTATGCACTACCGACAATTATTGGTGCGAAGGCGGCTGCCCCTGACCGGCCAGCTGTCTCGTTCGCAGGTGATGGAGCTTGGGCTATGAGCATGGTTGAGATCATGACAGCGGTGCGTCATGACCTGCCGGTGACGGCGGTGGTGTTTCACAACCGGCAGTGGGGAGCTGAGAAGAAGAACCAGGTTGACTTCTACGGGCGCCGATTCGTGGCCGGTGAGCTAGACGGGGGTGAGGACTATTCTGAGATTGCACGGGCCATGGGTGCCGACGGGGTCCGTGTTGACCAACTAGACGAGGTCGGTCCGGCCCTAGAAGCAGCGATTTCTGCTCAGATGAACGACCGACGGACCACGGTTATCGAAATCATGTGCACTAAGGAACTAGGTGATCCATTCCGGAAGGATGCGTTGTCGCGACCGGTTCGATACCTTGATCAGTACGCCGACTTTGTCTGATCAGATAAGTCGGGCGCTTCGACCAGAATTCACGGTTTGCTTGCTTGGGCGGGCTTGTGGCCTATGTCCGCAGGGGTGAGTCCACGGGTCCAAGCAGCGAACTCAAGTTGAATCCCGTCGGGGTCAGTGAAATAGATGGAACGTACAAACACTCCATCGTGCACATCACGAGACACACCCCATACGGAATCGTCATGGTTCACCACTTCTGAGCACTCGACACCGGCGGCGCGAAGGCGAGCGACAAGACTGTCGATGGTCTCGGGTTGCACGTGGAAGGCCACGTGGTTCATGGAGCCATGAGCTGATTGGATGGTTCCGCGGTCAGGTCTGTCAGCGGGCATGGCGATTCCGGGTGCAACTCCAGGCCCATCTGGGAACCAGAAAAATGCAAGCTGGTTTCCACCACCGGCATCGAAGAAGAAGTGCTGTCCGGCACTGTCGCCTAGTTCGATGGTCTTTACCAGTGGCATCCCAAGCAAGCCCTCGTAGAAAGCCACAGTTGCTGCCATGTCTTGGCAGACCAGAGCAAGATGGTCGATGCCTTGCACGCCGAAGGGACCAATGGTTCTTCTAGGCACCTCTGTCTGGCCTACTCCCGATGGTTCCATAGTGTCCTTCGTTTCAGTCATCGGTTTATGTTACGTAGCCTGCCAGAATCAAACCCATGTCGATGGCCACACCGGAATCTCTCCTAACAGATTTTTCAAACCGGGTGGTCGTGGTCACTGGGGGAAGTCGAGGCCTTGGCTTGGCCATGGTTGAGGCATTCGCCCGGTGCGGAGCCGATGTTGTCATTGCAAGCCGCAAGTTCTCCAATTGTGAGGAGGCAGCAATCGGCGTGCAGGAGAAGACTGGCCGACGAACGTTGCCGGTGGCCTGCCATGTAGGTGACTGGGACCAGTGTGACGCTTTGGTGGCTGCTACCTACGATGCCTTTGGTAGTTGCGATGTGCTTATCAATAACGCAGGTAGTTCGCCGCTCTACCCGTCGCTAGTCGACGTTGGCCGCGAATTGTTCGACAAGACGTTGGCTGTGAACCTCCGGGGTACGTTTCGTTTATCGGCAAGTTTTGGCAGCCGCATGGTTGCTGATGGGGGTGGGTCCATCATCAATGTGAGTTCCACCTCAGCATCGGCGCCTACCCCCGGTGAAGCGATCTACGGTGCTGCAAAGGCAGGAGTCCAGTCGCTCACTGAGTCTTTCGCCAGGGCCTATGGGCCATTGGTCCGAGTTAACTGCTTGCAACCCGGGCCTTTCCTCACTGACGTATCGACTCATTGGCCAGACAACGTCCATGAAGGGTTTCGTAAACGCCACGCCTTGCAGCGGGCTGGGAATACTGGCGAGATCGTTGGTGCAGCGCTCTACTTGGCCTCTGACGCCGCATCGTTCACCACTGGGTCAGTAATCAAGGTAGATGGTGGTGCTGTTTATGGAAGCAGCTAGACCTTCAGTGGTTTGATCATCCTGATCTACAGGCAGACTTGAACTGTGTTTCCTAGTTTGATCAGGAGAAGGCTAAGTGACTGATGTTGGTCGCCCTGCGGTGGGCCAGAACCAGTGGTATCCGTTCATGGACCGTCCAGTCCCTTCAATGGTTGATGGTGTGCTCCAGAACCCACCCGTTGTGCCTCTGTCCGGTGTTGATCCGCTGCCGGATTCAGCTCGCTATGTAGTAGTGGGTGCCGGCATCCATGGGCTATCTACCGCGTACCACCTAGCCATGGAGCTGGAGCGCACTGGAAAAGGGTCGGGTAGCGACGTCGTTCTAATTGATAAGGCTGGTCCGGGTGCCGGCGCCACCGGCCTGGCATGCGGTTGTGTAAGGAATCTCTACATGACTGAACCACTACATGCCATCCTGCGGGCAAGTGTCGAAGTGTGGGAGTCCGACCCGATTAATTTTGGTTTTCAGCAGGTGGGCTACGTGTCGATTGGTGAGGAAAACCAAGCAGATGACTACGTTCGACTCAACGAGTCTCAGGTGGCCAGCGGGTATCCATCAGACCTCTACACCGGAACTGAGGCCCACCAGTTTCTTAAAGGCCTGTGGCCAGATTTTAAAACTAAGAATTGTGACGTGGTGCTTCACGAACACCGCTCTGGTTACGCCGGTACTCACATGGTGATATGGGGCCTTGACCAGAAGTGCCGGCAGTGGGGTGTTCAGCGGGTCTACGGGGTGGCGGTCACTGGTTATGATTTGGACGCCTCAAATTCGGTGTCCGCCGTTGAGACCACTGCGGGCCGTATCCGGTGTGAACAGGTGGTGGTGGGTGCTGGCGCCTGGACACCGAAGCATTGGGATTGGCTGGGGGGCCCTTCGACGCTGGACGTCACCTACCCCGATGGGCATCTAGAGACCGGTATGGATATGTGGACCTACTGGCGTCTCCTTGAAGGGGAGGTTCACATGCCGCCAGGTGTGGACTACCGCACTGCGGCCGGCAGGGACGGGCCTGTGCTGCACGTCGAACTTATGAACACTCCCGTCTACGGACGTGATGGTGAGATCATTAAAGACCATGTCTACACCTACACCAGGTATGCCGCTGAACGGGTGGGTGGCCCGGGCCTGCAGGGTGGAACCATTCCGATAAGGATGGGCTCCGAGGCCGAGATCGATCCCTACGGGCATCTGAACGACGCGTATCAGGCTGACGACTGGTTTCCTGAGTACTACTGCCGAACTCTTGGGATGTTGTTCAAGCGGTTCGAGAATCTGGAGCCCTATTACAAACAACGGCGCAACGGGGGCATCGGTGCCTTTACGCCTGACAACGTTCCTGTCTTTGATCATCTGGCTGACAATGCTTTTGTCATTGCTGATTCCAACCACGGGTTCAAGATGATTGGTGTTGGAAAGCTCACGGCGTCAATGCTGGTTCATGGCAACAAGCCTGAGGAGTTACGACCCTTTACTTTTGGTCGTTACAAAGCAGGCACTACTTTTGGTGATCGAAACTCCAACTGCCCATGGGTGTAACTTTCGGAGAGTCCTGCTGGAGTGAACAGAGTTAGTTGACGGTTACGACTCGCTGGATGGTTAGCAACGCTTGCTGGTCGTTGTGTATCTGGTTGTTGCTGCTCGCCTTTGCAGGGAGTTTTCCCAGTTTCATCTGACGGGAACAAATGACCTTTATCAGCATCAGACGGCTTGCGTCCATTGATGCTTGCTGAGGGTATGGCGGGTCTGTTCTACGATGCTTAGATGTCTGATGGGCGATCAGCCGAGCGGCAACTAGTCGATGAGTTGAAGCTCGTCCTTGGCCCTAGGGGATGGCTCGACCCAGCTGACGCTTCGCAGTTGACCGTGGACTATCGGGGGGTTTTCTCAGGAACACCATTGCTGGTAGCTCGCCCGGACTCAGTTGAAGTGGTTCAGGCTGTGGTCCGGGCTTGTGGGACGGCCGGCGTAGCGATTGTTACCCAGGGTGGACACACGTCGTTGTCGGGTGGATCGGTACCCACGGCTGATCGAACTTCTGTTTTGGTGTCCACCACGCGTATGAATCAGATCGTGTCGGTGGATCCAGCCCGTTTTGCCCTCACCGCTGAGGCGGGCTGCACAATCGAACAGATCCAGCAGGGAGCGGCCGCTGTTGGCCGGGAACTAGGTATGGATTGGGGGGCCCGGGGCACGGCGACGGTAGGTGGCGCAGTCTCAACTAATGCGGGTGGACTGAACGTCTTGCGCTACGGTCCTGCTCGCGAAAACGTCTTAGGCCTAGAGGCGGTTCTGGCTGATGGTGAAGTTTTCGATGGGCTTCGGTCCTTACGCAAAGACAACACTGGTTACGATCTCAAACAACTGTTTATTGGCGCTGAAGGGTCAATTGGTGTGGTTACCCGGGTGGTACTTCGTCTCTATCCGCGCCAGAACTACCAACGGACAGTGTTTGCTGCGCTGTCCCAACTCGAATCTGTGCATGAACTCTTTGCTATGGCGTGTGAGCGCAACCACGCTGGTCTGACCGCCTTCGAACTGGTGCCAGAGACTGGTGTAGCGGGCACCGTCGAGATGTTCGGGGTGGTTCGACCACTCCAGGTTGTCGCGGAGTGGTACTTGCTGGCCCGTTTCTCGGGAACCTCACCGGTAGATGACACTTCCCAGGGCTTCTTGTCAGACGCATTCGAAGCGGGGTTGATAGAGGACGCCACGGTCGCTGTTACCTCGGCTCAGGAGGAGAACCTCTGGCTGATGCGTGATGAACTGCCACCCGAGACCCTCTTCGACGTTAGAGGGGCCAAGTTTGATGCTGCTGTGCCTATTGATCGGGTGGCTGAGTTTCAGCAAGCTGCTGAGTCGGCGATCGTCGAGTTGTGCGGTGATGGCGCAGTTGTGTACTCGTTTGGTCACTTGGGAGATGGCAACCTACACCTCTACGTGGTGCCGTCACTGGAGCGGGGCAGCAGGCTAGATGTTCAGGTAGTGGAGGAGGTCACGGCAAGAATTGATCAGTTGCTATGGAGCATGGGTGGCACCGTGAGTGCTGAACACGGAGTGGGTCAGGAATTGTTGGATCGAGTCAGTCGTCAGAAGTCGCCTGTTGAATTGGACATGATGCGTCGGGTCAAGGCGGCGCTGGACCCGGATGACCTTTTCAATCCGGGGCGAGGTGCTCACTCTGCCCCTACTCAATCGTTCAGAGGAGAGATGTCATGACGGTGGGACGACCTAGGGCCACGGTGGCCGCCATGAATCCGTACCGGCCAGGAAAGTCAGCTACTCAGGCCGAGGAGGAACACGGCATCAGCGAGGCCGTGAAGTTGGCTTCCAACGAGAATCCTTACCCGCCAGTGTCTTCAGTTGTTGAGGCAGTGGCTGCGGCAGCCACTGAGATCAACCGGTACGGCGACCATGGAGCATTGAAACTGCGGCATGCTCTTGCTCAATGGTTGGGTGTCGATACTGAGCAGATAGCCACTGGTTGTGGGTCGGTGGGCTTACTCCAGCAGTTGTTCTTGGCCTATGTGGACCCAGGCGACGAGGTTGTCTATCCATGGCCATCCTTCGAGGCATATCCCGTAGACGTCCGGATCACTGGGGGCGTTGAAGTAGCGGTTCCACTGGTAGATCATTGTTTTGACCTAGATGCGGTTGCCGATGCGGTGACGTCCCGTACCAAATTGGTGGTGCTAGCCAACCCCAACAACCCAACGGGAACAGCGGTCCACGTCGAACGCATTAAGACGCTGGTGAAACAAATTTCTGACGAAGTGTTGGTTGTCATTGATGAGGCCTACCGGGAGTTCGTCACCGCAGATCTTGGAGATCCGATCACCGACCTATTGTTTGACCATCCCAACGTGGTGGTACTGCGCACCTTCTCAAAGGCTTACGGCCTTGCCGCGCTACGAGCCGGTTATGGAGTGGCTGATTCTTCGGTGGTTGAGCAGATCGACAAAGTGCTGATTCCGTTTGCTGTTAATCACCTAGCCCAGGTAGGTGCAATAGCCGCCATCGCAGCGGAAGGTGAGGTCCAGGTCGTCATTGGCCGCCTGACCGATGAACGCGACCGGATGGTTTCGGCTCTCCGCTTTGATGGATGGGAGGTGCCAGACGCTCAGGCAAACTTTGTGTGGTTGCCCCTGGGCCAGCGGACTAACGAGATCTTCCCGGAGCTAGAAAGACAGGGAGTGGTGGTGCGACCGTTCCCCAATGTGGGGATCCGTGTCACCATTGGGACCCCGGCTGAGAATGACCGTTTCCTGAACACCCTCAGAGGTCTTTGATCGCAAAGGTCCAACTAGTAAGTGAAAGGATCTGACGTGGCACGACGACAACTAGTTCGACAGGCTGTTACCTATGCGTGATTTAGAGGGGCTGAGTTGGTGGCTGTTCGCAGCCTCCGCCGTATTCTTCACTATCGGTTCAATTCAGGCCGGTGAACCGGTATTTCTGATTGGTTCGCTGCTTTTCTTGGCGGCCTGCTTGGTATTCCTCCTGGGGCGTGATCGGTCGCGCCGACGGTGACTCGTACCGGCGGTGAGTTGCTAGTGGATTGCCTCCTGGCTCAAGGGGTTGATAAGGCTTTCGGAGTACCCGGTGAGAGTTATCTGGCGGTACTGGACGCCCTGCATGATGTAGGCGACCGGCTTGGTTATGTACCGTGCCGTCAGGAGGGTGGTGCGGCCTACATGGCCGAGGCCTGGGCTCGGCTGACTGGGCGAGTTGGAGTGTGCTTCGTGACTCGCGGGCCAGGAGCCACCAACGCCTCAATTGGGGTACACACTGCTGATCAGGGTTCGACACCGATGGTCTTGTTTGTTGGGCAGGTGGGTAGGCCCCACCGGGGTTTAGAAGCCTTCCAAGAAGTGGAGTACACGACATTTTTTGATGGCCTGGCCAAGTGGGTAGTTGAGGTTGATGACGTCAATGACCTTCCCCGAGTCGTTGAGAGAGCCTTCAAGGTGGCCTTGACCGGACGCCGTGGGCCGGTAGTTGTTGCTCTTCCTGAGGACGTACTTCGTGACCTGACCACAGTCCAGCCGAGACCCAAGGTGATAGTTGCTGAGGAGGCTCCGCTAGTCGAAGATGTCCGCGCCATCCTGGATCTGTTGGTTGCAGCCGAGCGTCCTGTAGTGCTTGTTGGAGGCAGCGGTTGGGACGACCGGGGGCGAAGTACTTTGGCCTCTTTCGTTGAAGCGGGTGACTTCCCGGTAGTCGCGTCATTTCGCCGACATGACCTGTTTGACAACACCGATTCTCATTACTGCGGTGAGGCAGGGGTGGGGATGCCCCTGGCCGTGCGGGAAACCCTTGAGAAGGCAGACGTTTTACTAGCCCTGTGCTGTCGGTTTGGTGAGATGACGACTGGTGGCTACACCCTTTTTGGGAGTGATGGTCAGAAGTCTGAACAGCGGATCCTGCACGTCCATCCCTCGACCTACGAGTTTGGAAAGGTCGTGCCCCCAGCTGCAACTGCGCAGGCTGGGCCGAATGCCATAGTCGCCGCTCTGGCTACTGCGTTGGCTACTGGTGGGTCCTTGGGGGAACCAGCCCGGTGGGCTGATTGGAGGGCTGAGCGACGGGCCGCATTTGAAGCCACACTGGACTGCCCGCCACAGTTGGGCAATCTAGACATGGGTGAGGTCACGGCTTGGATGCGAGACCGACTCCCGGCCGACGTGGTAATAACCAACGGGGCGGGGAACTTCTCCGTCTGGCCTAACAAGTTTTTGCTCTACGGTCCTAAAGCTCGATTGCTGGCCCCTCAGAACGGGACTATGGGCTACGGGCTGCCTGCAGCGGTGGCCGCCAAGGTGTCTGAGCCGGACCGCACTGTGGTGTGCTTCGCAGGTGACGGCGACGTCCAGATGACCATTCAGGAGTTGGGTACGGCGCTGCAGGCTGATGCTCGACCCATTGTGCTCGTGCTTGACAACTCGTCGTGGGGCACCATCCGGATGTATCAGGAACTCCACCATCCGGGCCGGGTATCTGCTACTGATCTGGTAAATCCAGACTTCGTGGCCATCGCTGCTGCCTATGGAATGCACGCTGAGCGGGTGAAACGCACCGACGAGTTCGCTCCGGCGTTTGAGCGAGCTATGTCCTCACAAACTGGGGCCTTGCTGCACCTGATTACGGCGACTGACCAACTCAACCCTCGCTTGACGGTGGCCGACGCCCGCCGGAATGCCTCTGGAGGCTGACTAGTTTCAGGCTCGCCCGTCAGAATCAGTCAGCGACTATTCCGTTATTGATGGTCCATGCTGAGCGGCCATCGACCCAGGTCTCAACCACGGATAGGTCAGGTACGTGGTTAACAGGCTGGTTGAACGGATCGTCGTCGAGTATGGCCAGGTCGGCCAGCCGGCCAGGTAGGAGCATCCCGAGGTCGTCGCGACGTAAAGCATGGGCTCCACCGGCTGTGTAGCCCGCAAATGCCTCTCGACGGGAGATCCGATTGTCCGCACCGAGTACTTGACCAGCGGTGGTGAGGCGGGTCTCGGCGGCCCAACAGGCCAGTAGTACATCAGGGCTACTTACCGGTGCGTCCGAGGACAGCACCACGGGCACCCCGGCCGCCGCTATGCGGCCTGACGGATACATGCTGTCGGCCAGATTGGGGTGGTCACGACGCACCCCTTCGCCGTAGAGGTGGACTTGGGTGGGCTGGGGCACCGGAACCACGCCGAGACGACGCATCGTGGCCAGTTGGTCAGTCGATGGGAAGCCACAGTGCTCAATGCGGTGGCGAAGGTCGGGTCGGTAGGGAGCCCGCCCAAGGGCGTCGAGCACCATTTGTATGGCGTCGGGCCCCTGGGCGTGGGTAGCCGTCTGCCGCCCGGCTGCACCTGATGCCACCAGCAAGTCCTCCAAGTCGCCCGGTGGATGGTAAAGGTGTCCGTGGGTCGCCCCGCAGCCGCAGGGTAGGAGGGCCGTGCTGCCGGTTAGCGCTCCGTCGGCGTAGTGCTTGACCCCACCGATTGACAGTCGATCGTCGCCCAGCCATGAGTCCAAGCCGAGGTGGTCCAGGCTGTCGGCGTGGCTGGACAACACGTACATGACCACTCGGATGGCTAGACGGTCGGAATCTCGGGCCGTCAGGAAGGTCCGTATTTCACGTTCGGTGACTTGGCAGTCGCCGACTGTGGTGATGCCAGCAGATAAAAACTTGTTCTGGGCGTCGTTGAGCATCTGGTCTAGATCTTCAGGATCGTCGGGCAGGTGGAGGTTGGGGCCGTGGTTGCCGATTTTCACTCCGTTAGGCCCAGTTAGGAGATCACACGCTGCGTCAAACACTCTCCCGGTGGGATGTCCATGATCGTCCCGGTCAATCACACCTCCCTGCGGGGTGGGGGTGGTCGGTGTAATCCCCGCCTCGGCCAGTCCATGGCTGTTCACGCAGAAGCCGTGGCCGCTGATCTGCATGATGGTGATCGTCCGGTCGTCGGCCGCCCGGTCCAACTCGATGGCCGTGGGGTGGTGTTGGCCGTCGTAGCGGTGGTGGTCGTAGCCAAAGCCTCGGATGGGGGTCGTGTCGTCTGGATCGCGCTGGCGAACGGCCCGGGCCTCCTCGCCGAGGAGCTTGACGACTTCGTTGACGCTGGATGCCGAGGTCAGATCAACCCAGCTACCACACTGACCGAGCATGAGTGGGTGGGTGTGGGCATCCACGAAGCCAGGAAGCACGCACCGGCCGGCCAGGTCCACTTCTTTGGCGTAGCCAACCGCCCTTGCCTCAGCCAACGTACCGGCAACTGTGACCCGTCGCCCGTCGATACGCAGGGCTTCTACGGTGGTCTCGGCGTCACCAGCTACTGCGTGAATCGGCCCACCCATGAGGATGGTTCCGGTCTGAGGTTGGCTCCTGCTGGGGACGAGCGGGCGTTCAGCAGAGAGAGGAGCCATCATGGGAGAGCCCGTTTAGTAAGAGCGAGGGCAATGGCTCCGGCGGTCGCCGCGTTGTGGACTACTAGGGCCACGTTGGCCTCCAGACTGGCGCCATCAGTAGCCAAAGCTACGTGGGCCAACAGGAACGGAGTGACGTCACGACCGGTCACCCCAGCGGCGGTCACCGCGGCCAGTCCGCTCTCGATGGCTGCCGTGATGACTGCTGGATCAGCCTCATCAGACATCGGGATGGGGTTGGCCACCACCACACCACTGGTCAGTCCACAGCCCCAGTGGGCACTGAGGATGGCTGCTGTGGAGGCTGGGTCGTCACATCGAAACGACACTGGGAGGTCACCTCCCCGGGTCCAGAACTCGGGTAGAACGTCGGTGCCTTGACCGATCACCGGGACGCCGAGGGTCTCGAGGGCCTCAACGGTGCGATCGAGGTCGAGAATGGCCTTGGCGCCGGAGCAGACTACGGCTACGGGAATGGTGGCCAGCGCTGTGAGATCGGCTGATATGTCGTGACTCGGTCCAGTCTGGCCAGAGCGATGGGCCCCGCCGATCCCACCAGTTGCAAAGACCCGGATTCCCGCCTGAGCCGCTGCGAACATTGTGGCAGCCACCGTGGTGGCACCCGTTTTACCTTGAGCAAGTGCAGCGCCCAGGTCTCGCAGGCTTACCTTGGCTATGCGGCCAGTGTGGTCTGTGCCACTGGCTAGACGTTCCAAGTCAGTGGCCGCTAAGCCCACTCGTATATTCCCATCCAGTATGGCGACGGTGGCTGGTACAGCCCCTGCGTCTCGTATAGCCATTTCGCAGGCTTGGGCAGTCTCGAGATTACGGGGGTACGACATACCGTGGCTGATAATGGTGGTTTCCAAGGCCACTACGGCCCGGCCGGAGGTCAAGGCAGCAGCCACGTCGGATGCCACGACAAGTTTGCTGTGGGCCATACTTCTTGGAATGCTGTCTGATGCCATGGGCACCAGTGTGCCCTTTGACACGCTCGGTCTGTCCCGTCGGGCTCAGAAGGACCTCCCATTAGACTGGTGACTTCTCCGGAGTGGTTTTCATCGAAGTCCCAAACCGGAGCCCGGTCCCGAGGAGGCATCCCCAGTGGCAGGCAAGAGCCCCAAGAGTACGCCAGCAGCGATTGGTATTGTGAAGTCCGTCGAGTTTGACGACCGTGGCGCCGTTCTGATTTTTGGTGATTCATCCACGACCTCGACATTGGTGCTCGACGTGGAGCCCAATGTTCGAGGGGCTGAGCGTCGGCTTAAGGCATTCCACGACGTCTACACAGTGGTCGTTAAGGCTGATGCTGATGATGTTTCGGCTGAGTTGTACGGTGTAAATCACAATGGTGAGGTAAATCGTCCGGTGCCCATGGCGGACGCTCTAGGCCTATGGGAGTTGGGCGTACCCATTCGTGTGGAGCGAGCTGCTGCATGACTGTTTGCTGGCCAGCCGTTTACCAAACATAAGAAAGTTGCTGAACAGAGGAAAGTCGTCGTCTTGGCGACAAACCAGCCTGATTAGTGGATCGGGATCGAATAAGGCGGCCACTTGATTGGGAAGGCCGGCGATTTGTGGTGCGTTAGGTGTGACCTGATCGGGTATCCACCGTGAGATTGTTTACTTCGGTGACCATAGAGCAGTAAGTCGTAGAAGACCCTCAGCGTCGGATTCCCGGAGATGACGTCATGCCGACGGCAACTAACCCTCCAGAGGCGACAGAACCTCAGGGCGAGATGGACCACGGCGCTGACGTCTCTATCTCGCTCTCGGGTCTACGTTTCATTTCTACATTGGATGACCCTCGTGGAGATCCCCTTTCTCTTGCAGAGGATGCAGTGGCCGTGGTGTCTCGCTGGCTGACAGAGGCTCATGCAGCCGAACTCCCTGCGGAGGTCCGACTAACTAATCGGATGTGGGGAATGATCAAGAATCCAGCTGGTGTGAGTTTCACTATGCGGTTTGTGGACCGGGTAGCTCGCCACCACAATCATTCTCTGGCCGCTGGGCAGTTGGCGTCTCTGGTGGCTGACGTTGGCTCGCCAGTGTTCCTCGGTAGGGCTGACAGGTTGTTGCTACGGGCTGGTGCTTATCTGGCGCCAAGACTTCCTTGGATCGTGATGCCACTAGTACGTCGTCGCCTGCGTCAACTGGTCGGCCACATGGTGGTTGACGCAACACCTGACCCTTTCCATCGTTATCTCGCTGAACAGCGGGCTGAGGGCTATGCGATGAATGTGAATCTTCTGGGCGAGGCCGTGTTGGGAGACGATGAGGCGGTCCGGCGCTATGAGAAGACTTTGGCACTCATTGACGATCCTGAAGTCGACTACGTCTCAGTCAAGGTCTCATCCATAGCAAGCCAACTCAACATGTGGGCATTTTCTGACACCCTGACCCGTGTCGAGGAGCGTTTACGGGTTCTTTACCAGCGTGCCGCCGTCGCCCCGACACTGTCGGGTCGACCCACTTTCGTGAACCTCGACATGGAGGATCATTCTGACCTCGAACTAACAATCCGGGCGTTTACCAACCTGCTGGATGAGCCGGAACTCCTTCAACTCGACGCGGGCATTGTGCTGCAGGCCTACCTGCCGGATGCCTTTGGTGCTCTCCGGAGGATTACCGCCTGGTCTCTAGCCCGTCGAGATGTGGGAGGTGGTGAGGTGAAAGTCCGGCTTGTAAAAGGAGCGAACCTTGCCATGGAGCGAGTAGATGCTGCCGTCCATGGTTGGGTTCAAGCACCATACGACACTAAGGCTGAGGCTGACGCTAACTACAAGCGCTGTATGGACTGGGCACTAAGGCCTGTTCACACCCGGGGGGTCCGTATCGGCATAGCCAGCCACAATCTCTTCGATGTTGCTTGGGTTCACCTGCTTGCGGAGAGTCGAGGGGTAGCGGACAGGGTCGAGTTTGAGATGCTCCAGGGCATGGCTCCCGCTCAGGCCCGAACGGTACGAAACGAGACAGGTGGCCTTCTGCTTTACACACCTGTTGTCGGACGCAATGACTTTGATGCAGCGGTGGCGTACCTGTTTCGTCGGTTAGAAGAAAATGCATCAGATGACAATTTTTTACGCCACCTGTTCACCTTGCGGCCTGGAACGCTGGAGTTCGATACTCAGGCTGGGCTATTTCGTAGGGCAGTAGCTGACCGGTGGGAGGTCGGCGATCTTCCTCGCCGTGAAGTTCTAGCCCGTAGGAACCAATCTGTCAGCATTGGTGGATTTCAAAATCAGCCTCATACTGATCCAACGTTGCCTGTGGTTAGGTCGCGTGTGGAGGTGGTGGCTGGGCGTTCTTTTGAGCCATCGAGGACGTCCACCATCGACACCGTTGAGGGCCCTGACGGTATTGACTCTGTTTTCGCTGTCGCTAGTGCGGCTCAGCCTGATTGGAATGCGCTCGGTGGTATAGGCCGGCGTGACGTGCTACGTCGGGTAGCTGACGAGTTGTTGGTCCGTCATGACGACTTGTTGGTGGCCATGGCCCATGAGGCTTCGAAGACGCTGGCCGAGGCCGCTTCAGAGATTGTCGAGGCGGTCGACTTTGCTCGCTGGTACGGCGAGCGGGCGCTGGAGCTGGAACGGATTGACGGGGCGGAGTTCACTCCGTTGGGTGTGATTGCAGTTATCCCACCCTGGAACTTTCCGGTGGCCATTCCCGCTGGTGGGACCCTGGCTTCGCTTGCCGCCGGCAATGCTGTGGTACTCAAACCGGCACCTCAGACTCCCCGGTGTGCAGAAATCGTGGCTGAGGCGTGCTGGGCGGCCGGTGTGCCGAACGAAGTTCTACAGTGTGTCCGCATTCTAGATAGTCAGGTGGCCCGTCAATTAGTCACTGCGGCTGATGGCGTGATCCTGACCGGCTCCTACGAGACGGCTGATCTCTTCCGCTGCTGGGCTCCCACCTTGAGGCTTTTTGGTGAGACGAGTGGTAAGAACGCTCTCGTAGTGACCCCTCAGGCAGATCTTGATCTGGCAGCGGCTGACCTAGTGGCCTCGGCGTTCGGCCACCAAGGCCAGAAGTGTTCGGCGGCGAGCCTTGGGATCCTGATCGGGTCGGTGGCTACTGATAAGCGGTTCCTGCGCCAATTAGTAGATGCAGCCCGGTCCTTGCGAGTCGGTCCGGCTCATGATCCTGCGACTGTTCTAGCCCCGTTGGTCGGTCGAGCTTCTGGCAAATTGTTGGACGCCTTGACGGTTCTAGGTCCTGGTGAGGAGTGGATACTCAAACCCCGTTGCCTCGATGAGGAAGAGGGCCGACACTGGACACCGGGAATCAAGGTTGGCGTCCGTCCGGGGTCATCGTTCCACCGGGTTGAAGTCTTTGGGCCAGTGCTTGGTTTGATAGCTGTGGATGACCTAGACGAGGCGATCAAGGTTCAGAACGCTGTGGACTACGGGTTGACGGGCGGAATCCATTCGCTTGATCCTCATGAGGTCGAGCAATGGCTGGACGACGTGGAGGTAGGAAACGCCTATATCAATCGAGGGACCACCGGGGCTGTTGTGCAGCGCCAACCCTTTGGAGGATGGAAGCGATCGTCAGTCGGTGTAGGTGCCAAGACTGGTGGGCCCGACTACTTGCTGCAACTGGGTACGTGGGCGTCTACCCGGGATCTTGCTGAAGTGGATCCAGCTGAGGTCAGAGAGTCCGACTCCATGTGGTGGGATGCGCACTACGGGTTGGACCGCGACCCAGCGAGTCTGTTCTGTGAAGCAAATGTGCACCGGTACCGTCCCCATCCAGACCTTTTGATTCGTATTGGGATAGGGGCTACCGACAGCGAGGTAGGTCGGGTGTTAGCTGCAGCAGCTCGTTGTGGGATCACTCCACGGATTAGTCGGGCTGCCATAGAAGATGATGCGACATTTGCTGGGTCGTTGTCGGTTCATCGGTTTGGGCGCATTCGAGCCGTTGGTTTCTTATCTGAAATGGTGCGTCGGGCAGCCGCAACAGCCGAAGTTGACATAGTGGATGAAGTGGTCACAGCCAGTGGTCGTCTGGAGCTGCGACATCACCTCAGAGAGCAGTCGGTGAGTCGCACATTGCACCGGTTTGGCAACTTAGCGACTTCCCTCAAGCCAACAGAAACAATTGGTTAGTGTCATATTGGTTGGTGCGCACCCGACCACTGTGCAGTCTGATGCATAACCGTTAGTCGTCAGCGAGCGTGGCGGGGATAGGCAGGCGGGCCATGCGGCCACCATCTACGGTCACCACCTGCCCGGTCACGAAACCGGCATCGGCTGAGGCAAGCCAGAGAGCAGCGGCGGCGATGTCTGCAGGATCACCGATTCGTCCCACTGGATGCAGCGATGCCAACTCAGCCATTGCCGTCTCACGGTTCGGGTGCCTATCCACGTAGCCGCGATTCAGATCGGTGTCGATCCACCCGGGGGCAATGGCGTTGACACGTATTCCCATGGGGCCGAGGTCCACGGCTAGCGCACGAGTTAAGCCATGGATTCCCGCCTTGGAGGTGGCGTAGGCGGCATGCAGGGCGTTGGCGGCTAGCCCTTCGATCGATCCGATGTTGATGATTGAGGAAGAGTCCCGACCAGCCATGAGGGGAAGTAGGTGTTTGACCATCAGAAACGGACCACGGAGGTTGACAGCCATGGTGAGGTCCCAGTCAGCAACCGTTTCGTCGAGGATCGAACGGGTATCCATGATCCCGGCGTTGTTCACCAGGACATCCACGCTGCCGTATCTGGCCTGCACCGATTCCGTGAATTCCAGGACCGATATCTCGTCGGTCACGTCCAGGGGTAGCCATTCCTGGTGTCCGGTGACGTCAGGACCGGCCCCCACTTTCCCTGGATCGGTGAGATCGCCGATCACGACGGTGGCCCCCTCTCCGGCCAGACAGTCCACTATCGCCCGGCCGATCCCGCGTGTACCACCGGTCACAACCACTATCTGACCGTGCATCCGTGTCGGCGCGCCCTGTCTGCTCACGCTGCCGTATACCCCCCGTCGATACTAAGATTCGCTCCGTTCACGTGACGGGAGCGGTCGTCGGCCAGAAAGGCCACCAACTCTGCCACCTCAGCGCCGGTCGGGATTCGACTTTCGGGGATGGTCGCTAGGTTGGCTGCTTGGACCTCTTCGACGGTGTCGTCGCGTTCCGAGTAGAGCATGTTGGTGTCCACGGCGCCCGGGCAGATGGCATTAATCCGGATGCCTTCGTAGGCGTGGTCGAGGGCCATGGCACGGGTGAGGTTGGTGACCGCACCCTTGGAGGCGCAGTAGGCGGCCAGCCCGACAGCCCCGACCAGTCCGTTGGTGGAGCTGACGTTGACGATGGATCCGCCTCCGGCTGCACGAATGGCGGGTAGGGCAGCCCGGCTAGTCCTGAACAGGCCATCCACATTGGTGGCCATGACCCGGTGCCATTCTTCGTCGGAGGTGGCCTCGGCGGTAGCTCGGGTGATCACGCCGGCTGCGTTGACCAGCACGTCGAGGCGACCGAAGGCATCTATGGCAGCCGACACGGCTGCATCCCCGTAGCTGGGATCGGTGACGTCCCCTAGAGCGGTGGTGGCCGTACCCCCGGCGGCACTGATCTCATCTACAACGCTGTTGGCTTGCTCTACGTTGCGCCCTCCAATCAGGACCGCCAGACCATCGGCTGCCAACCTCAGTGCGCAGGCTCGTCCGATTCCTGAGGTTGCGCCGGTCACCAGGGCCACCCGCTGTATATCGGGTGCGGTCGAATCCAGGTCCTGTTCATCCGTCCGTGTCATCTAAGTCCCCTCTCTGAGCCCTTGGCCCTACATCTCTCGTCCGGACCGCATTCGCAGCCGCTTGGCGTACAAGTTCACACCCCAGCCGAGCAGCGGGTCGGAGAGGTTTCGGTTGGGCCGTCCCCTGGCCAGCATCCCGTCTAGCAGGTCTGAGCCCTCACCACAGACCATTTCGGCTATGAGCTTTCCACAGATCGCTCCGCGACTCAGCCCTGTGCCGTTGTGGACCAGCGCACCGTGGATGCCGTCTGCGAGGCTCCCAAAGACTGGTTCACCGTTGCGGGCCATGGACAGCGCCCCACCCCATGAGTAGTCGAACGGCACATGTGCCAGGCCGGGAAACCGGTGTTCGAAGGCCACCCGGTGGGCCTTGGCAGCCCGACGCCGGACTCGGTCGCCCGCCGTAGAGTGGCGGCTATAGCTATAGACATTGCGGATCAGGATTCGGCCGTCGACTAGGCGTCGGACGGTGGTGCCGGAAGGTGCCGCTGGGATCACGCCCCAGGTCAGATCGCCACCTATCGAATCTGACTCCTCTTCGGTGAGCGGTCGCGTCATGGACCCCCAGGTCACAACAGGAATGAGGTGGCGGGCGTAGAAGCCGAAGCCGACAGCGAAGCCGTTGTTGGCCAGCACAATTTCTGGCGAGCGGATAGTTCCACCGTCGGTGTGTAGCTGGTGGGGTGGGCCCTGTTCGAGCCAGGTGACTGGGGTTTCCTCGTGGATAGTCACGTTGGACGGTAGAGACGCGGCCAGACCTCTACAGAGTGCAGCCGGCTGCATCAGCACTGTCCCGGGGGTATGAAGCGCTCGGTGGTAGTAGTCGATCCCCAGCCGCGCCACGGTCGCGTCGCGGTCCATTAGTTCGTAGTCCTCATCGATGAGGTCGAGTGTGGCTGCGAAGTGGTCTAGGTCCCGTGATCCACGATCTGTACACGCAGCGTGGATCTTTCCGGCCCAAGTCCAGTCGCAGTCGATGTCGTGAGCTGCCACCGCCTCGGCCAGGTAGGCCTGTCCGGCCCTGTTCAGGGCGATCTGCTGCTTCTCGTATGCGGCTGAGTCGGCGAAGCCTTCGGAGCGGATGTTGTGGGCGTGGTCGATGGCGAAGCCGGACGAACGCCCGGCAGCGCTGTTTCCGATCCGACCCGCCTCGAGGAGGAGGATCCGGGCATCTGGACGTAGTTCAGCCAGCCTGCGGGCGGCGGCTAGCCCCGTGAACCCGGCACCCACGACGACCACGTCAGCTTCCGTGGGACCGGAGAGCGGAGCGGCCGGCGGCACCTCAATCAGGGTTTCGAACCAGCCGTTGTTCCTGTCGTATCTGGGTAGGAGCGTGACGGCACCCATCGCAGTCTCCCTCGTCCGATCAGTGGACCACCATCAGGAAAGGTCCATCCAGATGGTTTTCAGCTCGGTGTACTGCTCGTGGGCGGCGATCGACTTGTCCCGGCCACCGAAGCCTGATTGCTTAAATCCACCGAAGGGCGTGGTGATATCGCCCTCGCCGTAGCAGTTCACGGCGACCGTTCCGGCCCGGATGGCCCTTGATGCTAGGTGGGCAGTGCGAAGGTCGGTGGTGTGGATGGTGGCGGCTAGCCCGTAGTCAGTGTCGTTGGCAAGACGGATGGCCTCTTCCGGTGTGTCGAAGGCGGTCACAGCAAGGACTGGTCCGAAGACCTCGTCGCGGGCCAGGCGGCTGGAGGGGTCTACGTTTGTAAAGACGGTGGGTTCCACGAACCAGCCCCCGCTTTCTTGTCTAACCCGCTTACCACCCACTGCACATGTCGATCCGGCTTCGTGGGCAGCAGCGATGTGGCCCAGCACCTTGTCCAGGTGGTCCTCTTCAATCATTGCACCCACGGTCGTCTCAGCCACTAGGGGGTCACCGACCACCCAGTCGTGGCTACGTTCGGCGATTCGCTCCAGGAGCTCGTCAGCGACTGATTGTTGGACGATAAGCCGGGAGTTGGCGCTGCAATTCTGCCCACCGTTCCAAAAGATGCCCTCGCAGATGCCGATTGCCGCAGCGTCCAGGTCGTCGGCGTCAGCCATGACGATGACAGGGCTCTTGCCGCCGCACTCCAGCAGCACCTCCTTGAGGTTGGAGTCGGCAGAGTAGCGAAGGAAGTGACGGCCTACTTCGGTAGAGCCGGTGAAGGCCACACAGTCCACGTCGGAGTGCAGGCCGATGGCTGCCCCAGCTGTCTCCCCGAATCCGGGGACCACGTTGAACACGCCATCGGGGATGCCGGCCTCGATGGCGAGTTCAGCGATGCGGATGGTTGACATGGAGGTCTGCTCGGCTGGCTTGACGATGCAGGTATTGCCGGCGGCCAGGATCGGACCGATCTTCCAGCCAGCCATCATGAGTGGGTAGTTCCATGGCAGCACGGCGCCCACCACTCCGATGGGCTCGCGCACGACCATTCCGACCCGGCCGGGGCCTGAGGGTGATAGCTGGTCGTAGAGCTTGTCTGCTGCCTCGGCATGCCATCGCAGAGTGGTCACGAGGTCGGGTACGTCGAGGCCTGAGCAGTCACTAATCGGTTTGCCAGCCTCCAGTGTCTCGATGATGGCCAGCTCATCGGCGTGGGCCTCGACGAGCGAGGCGAACCGCAGGATTAGACGCTTGCGGTCTGCTGGAGCGAGGCGCCCCCACGGCCCGCTCTCAAAGGCCCTTCGGGCCGCAATGACCGCCCGGTTGACGTCTTCTGCATCGCACTCGGCGATCTGGGCCAGTTCACGACCGGTGGCCGGATTGAGGGTGGCGAAGGTCTGTCCAGAGGCTGATTCGACGCTTCGGCCGCCGATGACAGCGCGGGTGGGTGGATTGATCGACGCGGCCAGTGCGGTCGGGTCGGCGAGGTCGAGTGCCATTAGGTGTTGCTCCTGTTTCCCTGGGTGGTAGTTCGTGTGCGGCCTACTCCGGCGCGCGTGGTCATCTGGACGAGCCAGTCCCGTTCGTCCTCCCATTCGCGGAAGACCAGCCGATCACGGTCAACGCCGTTGACCGGCAGGGTGGAGAGTGCGGCTTGCAGGGCGACACGACCCTGACGGGTCATGGGCATCACTGGGCGGCGGCACGGGCCGATAGACCGGCCCACCATGTTGGCGGCTGTCTTGATCGCAGAGTTGTATTCAGCCTCGTGCGGGTTGTCCCAGAAGTAGAGGTTGGCCGGAAGCATCCGATGCCAAAGTTCCATGGCCTCAGCGTGGCGGCCAGTGGTGATGTGGTCGTATAGGGCCACGCACTCGTGCGGCATCACGTTGGCCGCTCCCCAGATCCAACCAGTGCTGCCGGCCAGAAGGGCGAATGGGGCCAGCGGGTCGGCCCCGGACAGCACGTTGCCACCTATCCCCAGGAGCTGTTGGAGTCGGATGAGATCGCCGGTGGAGTCCTTGATGTAGTCGATGTTCTCCATAGCGATGAGCTTGCGGTAGAGGTCTGGTGTGATGTCGAAACCTGACTGGGCCGGGATGTTGTAGAGCACAATTGGTATGTCAATGGCTCGGGCCAGCTTCTCGTAGTGGTAGAGGACGCCCCGTTCGAACGGCCCCTCGAAGTAGGGAGGAAGGACCATCACGGCACTGGCCCCCAAGTCGATGGCGGCGCGCGAGTTCTCGATTGCGTCGACGGTGGTGATGGCAGAGGTCTGGCAGATGACCGGGATGCGATCGGCTACCTGCTCGATACCGATCCGGAAGATGCGCTCCTTCTCGTCGGCGGACAGGAAGGCGAACTCGCCGGTGCCAGCGGCCAGTACGAGGCCGTGCACCCCAGCTTCAACGAGGCTGTCGACGTGGTTGCGCAGGCGGCCCTCATCGACTGATTCGCCGGAGTCATCAAACGGGGAACTCATGGCGGCGCAAACGCCGTGCAGTAGTGGTCGGTCTGGGGTGGTGCCGCTGGTTGGTTTGGTTCTCATGTCGTGTCCTGTTCGAAGGCTCAGGGTCAGGTGACCAGATCCGGAAGTTCGGCGTCGCGTCGGGCCACGTACTCGTCGAGTTCGGCACGTAT
Organism: Acidimicrobiales bacterium; assembly: GCA_029242745.1. Lineage (GTDB taxonomy): Bacteria > Actinomycetota > Acidimicrobiia > Acidimicrobiales > MedAcidi-G1 > UBA9410. The sequence goes on from JAQWTI010000012.1 coordinate 97,628, forward strand.
GTGGTCGGGTAGGGCGGGCTCCTCGTACTCGTCAAGGAGTTGTCTGCACTTGGCGGTGGCCCGTTCCTCCGCGCTGAGGGCACCGTCGGCCAGCCACTGTTCATAGTTGTCACTGTTCATCATCTCAGGCATCGAGAAGGCGGTCTGGAAGTTGGCCAGCGTGTGGGCGGTACCCAAGTGATGGCCGCCTGGGGGGACCTCTCGCATGGTAGCTATCACCTCGTCGAGGTCGTCGAACGACACACCACCGCCCAGGCGCACCATCATCTCCAGTTGTTCGCTGTCCAGCACCCACTTGGCGTAGCTCTGGCACATGGCGCTTTCCAGGTAGCCGGTGGTCGAGAGCACGAAGTTCGTGCCGGCCATAAGTACTCCGTACATGTTGCGGGCTGCCTCGTACCCGGCCTGGGCGTCGACCATCTTCGAGCTGGTGCACGATCCACTGCAGCGTGACGGCAGCCGGTAGTGGCGAGCCATCTGGGCGGTCAGCAGGTTCATGTGGCAGATCTCGGGCGTACCGGCCTGCGGCGCGCCTGTCTTCATCGAAACGGTCGATAGCCACTGGCCGTAAAGGGCGGGGGCGCCGGCCCGAACCAGTTGAGAGAAGGCCACGCCGGTGAGGGCTTCGATGTTGACCTGGATCACAGCGCCGACCGTTGACGCTGGGGTGGACGCCCCACCTAGGACGAAGGGGCTGAACAGTGTGGCCTGATTGGCCGCTGCGAACACGCGAACGCTGTCCAACATGGTTTTGTCCCACACCAGTGGGGTGTTGCCGTTAGCCAGACAGGTCATAACCGTGGTGTTCCGCACGAACTCCTGGCCAAAGACGATGCCAGCCATGTGCAGACTGTCTCTGGCCCGCTCCATCGAGGTCACAGCACCCATGAACGGCTTAGAGGAGTATTTAAGCAGGCTCTCAGTCATGTAGAGGTGCCGTTTAGGCACGGGCACGTCCATGGGTTCACAGACCACGCCACCCGACATGTGTAAGGCGGGTGAGAGGTGGTTGAGCTTCGTGAAGTTACGGAAGTCCTCGATGCTGCCCGGGCGGCGGACGCCGTCTAAACCGAGGACGTACGGGGCACCGTAGGAGGGGGTGAAGATGGTTTTTCCATCACCGACGGTCACCGTATGCGCCGGATCTCGGGCCACCATGGTGTACGAAGACGGTGCGGTCCCAATTAGTTGCATGAGGAGCTGACGGTCGATCCGTACTCGAACGCCGTTGACGGTCGCACCCGCAGCGGTCCACATGGCGATGGCATCTGGGCAGCGGAACTCCACGCCGATCTCCTCGATGACGTCCATCGAGGCATCGTGGATGGTCTGGACCTGCTCATCTGTCAGTAGGTCGACCCAGGGGATCTTTCGCTCTAACTCGGGGAGCCAGCTCCGGACCTGGGTGCGTCGTTGGGCTGCCCGGACCTCTCGGCCTCGGCGGACTTTTCCCAGTTCGGGGCCGAGCTGGGGATCGGCGCTGATCTCTGGGCCGGTGCTGGTATCGGTCATGCGTTGGCTCCGTGCATGCTGAGGGCCCGGTGGAGTTCATTCCTTAGGGCTTCGATGGGCTCGTCGTTGGCATCGGGTCGTCGGCGGATGACGTAGTCCACCCCGGGGAGGGGGAGGTGCTCGGTGCCCCAGCACCAGGGTCGCATGCCTTCAATGACGTTCCGGCCGTTCATAATGGCGACCCCCAGCCCGGCCTTGACCGCCGCCTGGACACCCACGATGCTTGGGCACTCTAGGACCACATGGGAGGTGACGCCGAGGCCATCGAGGCGGCGGCGGGCCTGCGGAAGGTAGATGCACCGTTCGCCGGAACTGATGAGGGGGATGTCGTCGTCGGGCTCGGGTCGGATGTGATCGGCGTGCACCCATACTTGCTGGTCAGTCCAGAGCAGGAGATCGTCGTCGGCTCGATCCATCGGATCCTCGATGGTTTGGATTACGGCCAGATCGATGCTTCCCTCGTCCAGCCAGTCGGTCACGTCGAAGCTCTGCTGGACCCGTATCTCCACCCGGATATCCGGATGGGTGCGACCGAAGCGGGTGATGATCTCCGCCAGAGCGGTGGCCGCCACCTCTTCGTTACAGCCGAGGCGGACCACGCCGGTGAGGTCTGAACGTCGGAGGCCATCGACTGCGTCGTCATGGGCAGCCAGAATGCGTTCGGCGTGGGCCAGCAAGTCACGTCCGTCGGCGGTGAGCCCTATGCCACCACCTTCACGGATCAAGAGCGTCCGGTCGACGCGTTCTTCAAGGCGCTTGATCTTCCACGAGACGGCACTCTGGGTCATGCCTAGGCGGGTAGCTGCCGGGGTAAAACCCCTTTCGTCGACTACTGCGCAGAAGGCCCTGAGGGATTCAACGTCAAGTCGCATCAAAAAATCATGACAAATCGTCATAGATTTGTCAACACGCATGAATTTCATTGCTGAAAGAATTCTTTCTGGCGCAGCCACTATGCAAAGTGCATAGAACTGTGACATTTGAGCTTGCGTATTTCTGTAAAACTGCGGCTATGAACAATGAGGAGATTTCAGGGCATCAGACGCTCGGCCCCGGAGCTCTTTCCCATCTTCGCGTAGCTGACTTCAGCCGGGTGCTTGCTGGCCCTATGGCCACGATGGTGCTAGCTGACCTAGGGGCTGACGTGATCAAGATTGAACAACCCGGCGTGGGAGATGAGACCCGGACGTGGGGTCCACCCTGGTGGGGCGAGGGAGATGAGGCAACGAGCACCTATTACCTTGCACTGAACCGGAACAAGCGCAGTATCGCTCTGGACCTACGAGATTCCAACGACGTGGCAGTTGCACGGCGTATTGCTCTCGGGGCAGACGTAGTTGTCGATAATTTTCGAGTCGGAACGATGGCCCGCTTTGGCCTGGACCGGAACTCACTGGCTGTAGAGCAGCCACGCCTCATTACATGTTCGGTCACCGGATTCGGCAGTGAAGGTGAAGGCGCAATGCTGGCGGGTTACGACCTTCTCGTGCAGGCCATGAGTGGTGTAATGGCCATCACCGGCCCTGCCGACGGTGAGCCAACCAAGATCGGGTCGGCCATGGTCGACAACCTGACGGGTCTCTATGCAGCGATCGCCGTTTTGGCTGCAGTGGAACGACGTCGAGAGAGTGGCGTGGGCCAGCACGTTGAAGTGTCGCTCATGTCGGCTGCCTTGGCCGGGCTACTAAACGTGGGATCAGGCCATGTGGTTGCCGATGTTGATCCCGGGAGGCAGGGAAACCGTCATCCGTCGATCGCTCCCTACCAGCCCTACCGAACTGCTGATGGAACTTTGGCAATCGCAGCGGCGAGTCCAGTCTTATGGGAGAAACTTTGCAAGGCATTGAGACGAGAGGACTGGTTGACCGACAAGCGGTTTGTCGATAACGGAGCCCGCATTGTCAACACTGACGCGCTGGAAGCTGAGATTGAAGAGGTTTTGGCTGGCAACACCACTGCCGTTTGGCTAAAGGTGCTGAGGGTCGCAGGAATCCCGGTGGGGCCTATCAACACAGTGCGTCAGGCTTTCGTGGACGCTGAGGACCTCGGCCTAGACCCGGTCGTCGTGCTGGACAATCCTGAGTCCACTGCTGGAGAGATTGGTGCGTTCCGGTCGGTGCGTTCACCGATCCGAATGTCATCTACCCCACTAACCGTGCGACGACGCCCACCTCTCAATGACGAACACGGCTTAGAGGTCCGCCGTGAGATTGCTGACTAGCCAGGATTTGATCCCGACTAAGGCTCAATGATGTTGTAGAAGCGTGGGAAGTCAGTCACGCAGGCGAACAGAGCTCGGAGTCGCTCCAAGTCTCCTTCAGCGGTGATTGCATCTTCGTCAAGCAGACTGGCAATGGTTGCGCCGTCGAAGAACAATCGGTCGAGTTGACTGCGGTCACCATGGACCACCGTGTCAGCCGATGTGTGCGTGGTACCCGGCCGCGCGTGCAAAGTACCGTTGGAGAGTTCGAGCCGCACGGTTTCGCTTACGTCGTCAAGGTACCAGTCGATAGTTAGCGCGCCGATTGTGGCCGCGGTGGTGCCGTCCAGTGAAGCCGCCAACAGGTCAAAAGCCTGTTGGAGGTCCATGCCAGTCACCAGTTCCGGGCGTGGTCTGCTTACTGATTCAACGGTGAGTGAACCATGCCTGAGTTCCTGTGCCCCAGACAGATAAGTATCGCGCCACGGGCCAGACTCGGCTCTATACGCCAACTGCTCGAAGGCATCGGCCTGCAGCAGGCGGGCTTCCTCGCACAAAGGGTCAGCGAATACAGCGTGACGCAGAACTTCGGCTACCCATCGATGGTCCCCAGCTTCATAGGATTGGCGCGCTCGTGCTAGCAGCGTTGTCATACCGCCCATGAAGTCGACGTAGCGTTTGCCGGCCTCAACCGGTTCGTAAGGGTCAAGGCTTGACGGGTGTCCGTCGTAGAAGCCAAGATATCGCTGATAGACGGCCCGCACGTTATGGCTAACGGTTCCGTAGTAGCCGTGGCAGTGGTAGTCGGCCCACAGGCCGGGAGGAAGGTCGATGCGGGCCGAGATTTCGTTGGGCGAGTAGCCAAGGTTCATGAGCCTCATCGACTGATCGTGTAACCACCGGTAGAGGTCGCGTTGGCGGGTCAGGTAGCCGACGACAGCCTCTGCGCCCCAGTGGGGCCAGCCGTGGCTGGCAAACACTACGTCGGTCATGGCACCCCAGCGGTCCATCGCCTCGTCGATGTACCGGCTCCACATAAGGGTGTCACGCACCAGGGCGCCCCGGAGGGTAAGCACGTTATGCATCGTTCCAGTGCAGTTCTCAGCCATGCAGAGTGCTCGGTGGTCGGGGAAGTAAAAGTGCATCTCGGCTGGTGCCTCTGATTCAGGCGTGAGCTGGAATTCCACTCGCACACCGTCTAGTACCAGTTCCTGGCCAGTTTCAGTGATCTCGATTGTTGGTGGAACTAGGGCTGAAGATCCAGTGGGCACACCCTTACCGAGTCCTTGGTCCACGTGCCCGTGCTCGTCCCAGTCGAGCAGCATCCCGAATTGGTACATGGCCCGTCGTCCCATGGCTGGACCAGCAAGCAGATTTTCAGCAACGGCCTCTCGGACGAACCCCTCGGGAGCCACAATAGGTACTTCACCTGAATCCAGCCGATCTTGATCGATCACCCCAAGGATCCCTCCAAAGTGGTCGACATGTGAATGGGTGTATATGACAGCGGTGATCGGCCGCTCACCGAGATGCTCGGTGACTAGCTCCAGGGCAGCCCGGGCCGTCTCGGTCGTGGTAAGTGGATCAATGACCACCCAACCCTCGTCACCCCGGATGAAGGTGACCGACGAGGTGTCGAATCCCCGCACCTGGTAGAACCCATCGGTTACCTCGTAGAGCCCATGCTGAGCGTTGAATCCGGCTTGCCGCCAGAGCGATGGGTTGACGGTTTCGGGGCAGGGACCCTTAACGAAATCTGACTTTGACAAGTCCCAGGTAATGGGTAGCCACGCGTTGGGATGAATTTTCTCAATAATCGGATCAGCGCGCGTGGCGATAAAACCTCGTGCCACATCTGCTGCATCGGTTCCGTCATCTTCGGGCAGGGTGGCAGTAAATGTCTTCAGATCAGCCAGGGTTTGCGAAGTGGCAGGCTTCTGATCGCGTGGATGATTGGTCACGGCGTCGGACCTCCAGAGATATGGGAATAGTGGTGGTGGGGGGGAGTGCCGATCAGGGGGCGGTGAAGGCCGGGCCTGTGTGGCTGAGCATCGGCACATCGCCGGGGCCATCTTGGTAGCGGTTGAGTTCGAAGCGCGACACCACGAAGTGGTGAACCTCATCAGGACCATCGGCTAGGCGCAGAGTTCGTTGTTGGGTGTACATACGCGACAGAGGTGTCCATTGGGAAACGCCAGTGGCACCGTGGATTTGGATGGCGGCGTCGATTATTTGGCAAACTTTTTCTGGAACCATGGCTTTCACGGCGCTAATCCATACCCGGGCCTCGGCATTCCCCATGGTGTCCATGGCCTTGGCGCCTCGCAGCACCATTAGACGCATGGCCTCTATTTCAATGCGGGCTTTTGAAATGACCTCCATGTTTTTGCCGAGGTGCGAGATGGTTTTACCGAAGGCCTCGCGGTTAAGGCCCCGGCGGCACATGAGTTCGATTGCTCTTTCGGCGGCACCGATGGATCGCATGCAGTGGTGGATACGGCCCGGGCCCAGACGTAGTTGGGAAATCTCAAACCCACGGCCCTCGCCAAGGAGCAGATTCGTCGCTGGGACCCGAGCTTCGTTGAAAGTTATATGCATGTGGCCGTGGGGGGCGTCGTCGTCACCGAACACGTGCATGGGATGGTCAATGATGACCCCTGGGGTGTCGATGGGTACGAGAATCATTGACTGCCGGCGGTGTGGAGGCCCATCGGCACTGGTCTGGACCATGGTGATCATTACTTTGCAGCGGGGGTCGCCGGCGCCCGAGATGTAGTACTTGGTTCCGTTAATAACCCACTCGTCACCGTCTAGCACGGCCTGACAGGCGATGTTCTTGGCGTCCGATGAGGCTAGGTCGGGCTCAGTCATAGCGTAGGCAGAGCGGATCTCACCGTTTAGGAGTGGATCAAGCCACTGCCTCTTCTGTTCAGGGGTACCTACCCGCTCGATGACCTCCATATTGCCGGTATCGGGTGCTGAGCAGTTCATGCTCTCGGAGGCCAGTGGATTTTTGCCCAGTTCAGCAGCGATGTAGGCGTAGTCAAGGTTTGACAGTCCCTCACCTGTTTCGGCGTCAGGAAGAAAGAAGTTCCACAGGCCGATTTTGCGGGCCTTAGCCTTCAGGGCTTCAAGGATGTCCAGTTGGCTCGGGTGGTAACCCCAGTGGTCATTGCGTTCGGCGCCAAAGCGGTGGAATTCCAAGGTGACCGGCTCAATTTCATCAGCGATGAATTGTTTGACCTGTTCATGGAGGGGGCGGGCACCTTCAGACATGCGCAGGTCGAGGGAGGGGTCTCTGGGATCGTCGATATGGAGGCCGGGGCCGACTGCCATTGGGTGTCTCCGATGTTGGTTACGAGATTAGGTGAACGGACTGAATCTAGGGCCGTTGGCCACCGAGGTCCCCAGCGGGCATGATCCGCGCCATCGCAGAAGGTGCAGATCCAATTGTGGCGCCACTCGGGATACTGGGCCAGTTTGCGCCCAACGGCCATTCAGTTCATATGGAAAGGGTCACGATAGTTAGCAAGCCTGCCAGACCTAAGCACCGGTCCCAGCGGTCGGGCTTGGATGATATTGGATGGCCCTGCCAATTTGGGAGCGCAAGGAACCCGAAGAGCAACTGATTGGGCTGTTGAAGTTGTTCAACTGAGACCAGCAGAGCTAATTCCCAGAGCGGCCTAGTCCCCGGACTTCATTCCGACGGCTAACAGATCCAAATTCTCCGGCGAGGCCAGTCCGGAGGATTGCTTCCAGCGTGCTATCTCGATCGAGATTCGATCCGTGATCGCCAGTCCTGGCTTACAGCGATTCGGTCTTTTGGCTGCAAGCAGGTCAAGTATAGAATACGTGCAACACGTAATCTGTGTTGCACGTATTCTATACTTGACCTGCCATGGCAAATTTAACGCTAGTTGTTGACGATGATCTGCTCCACCGAGCCCGAGTGCGGGCTGCTGAGGAGGAAACATCGGTCAACGCCGTGGTACGCGAGATGCTGGCGTCATATTCAGCGGTTGACCGCATTGATGCTGCCCGTCGTCGCCTGGTTGCCCTGTCGGTGTCGTCAGCCGCTGGATCGGGTGGTCGATCCATTACCGGCGACCAATCTGTGAATGTCGTCGGATAATGAACCGGACCTTTGTTGACGCCTCCGTTCTAGTTCGCCTATTTGATGATGATGAACCAAATCGTCAGGCCGGGGCCCGGGCATTGGTTGGGGTTACCGGTGGACCAGCGTTGGTTGTATCGGGCCTGGTGCTTGCTGAGTTCGTTGGTACTGTCACGACCCGAATGAGTCGTCCCTTGTCAGCGGTAGTGGCGCGGAGGGCTCTTACCGAAATGGCCGCACTGACCGTGGTGCCCATAGATGCTTCACTAGTGTTGGCCGCAGCGGACACGGCCAGCGAGTCGGGCTTGTCCGTGCGTGATGCCCTGGCTTTAGAAGCTGCGGTAGTTGGCGGGTGTGATCGGCTAGCTACCGAGGCACTTAGTCACGGCAGCATCATGCGTGGAATCCATATCATTGATCCCTCCATGATCGAAGGTGGGGCTGGAGAGACAGCAGGGAGGCTGTAGGTGTGACCACTTTGGGCGGCCTCATGGAGATGGGTTTGTTGCGCCACGAGGTAGATGCCCATGGCACCCGCATCCACGTGGCTGAGATCGGTAGCGGGCCACTGGTGCTGTTCGTTCATGGCTTCCCCGAGTCGTGGTACTCGTGGCGCCATCAGCTCCCAGCGGTGGCAGCTGCAGGATTTCGCGCTGCTGCTATTGATGTTCGGGGCTATGGCTCATCTGCGGCACCAGAGGCGATTGGTGCCTATCGGCTACTGGACCTGGCCGGCGACTGCATAGGGGTAGTCGATGCTCTGGGAGAGTCGGAGGCGGTGATCGTCGGCCATGACTGGGGCTCACCTATCTCCGCGACAGCAGCCCAGCTTCGTCCAGATGTTTTCATCGCCCTCGCTCTATTGAGTGTTCCCTTTACGCCTCGGGGCGAGGTACGTCCCACTGATCTATTTCGGGCTATGGGTGGACCTGATGAAATCTTCTACATCGACTACTTTCAGGACCCTGGCGTCGCCGAGGCAGAGATTGCTACCGATCCGGTGGCGTGGCTTAAGGCCTTCTATCTGAATGCCTCTGGAGACGCTCCGCCCATGGCGAGCCAGGCTAAGCCACGTTTCTTCACCAGATCTGGTGATGCTCTAGTAGACCGACTTGCCCCCTGGTCAGGGCCTTTGTCCTGGTTGACTGACGAAGATGTCTCGTTCTACGCAAGTGAGTTCGCCCGTGTTGGATTTACTGGTGGGTTGAACCGTTATCGGTGCATTGATTACGACTGGGTTGATCTCCGGGCTTGGCACGAGGCTCCGATCAGACAGCCTTCGTTATTTATTGGCGGAGAGAACGATGGACCGACTCTCCTTGGGGCGGGGAGTATCGCCCGATTCGGTGACACTCTCCCCGGATTGCGTGCATCAGTGATTTTGAACGATGTAGGTCATTGGATCCAGCAGGAGGATGTACGGGGAACCAATGCAGCGATCCTACATTTTCTTGCTGGGCTATAACCCTGCCGTTCGCCCCGAAGGAAGTGAGCACCCATGACCTAGGGTCACCCCATGGCGAAGTCTGAAGTTAGGGATAACCATGGTCGGTTAACCCGGTCGTTAGGTCTTCGTCACGTCTTCGCTCTATCTACCGGGGCGATGCTTTCTTCTGGCCTGTTCCTGTTACCTGGTTTGGCTGCCGCCAAAACTGGGCCATCAGCTGCACTGGCCTACCTGCTGGCTGGATGTCTTGCGGTGCCGGCGATGTTCAGTGTGTCTGAATTGGCTACAGCGCTCCCTAAGGCTGGTGGTGCTTACTATTTTTTAGAACGGGCGCTGGGTCCAGCAGTAGGAACTGTGGCCGGATTCGGGACTTGGCTATCACTAGTACTGAAGGACGCTTTCGCCATGGTTGGCATGAGCGCCTACCTAGTGCTGATTTTAGATGTCAATGCCACAGCACTTGCTCTTGTCCTGATTGGGCTATTCACATTGGTCAATGTGGTTGGCTCCAAGGCCAGTGCCTCCATGCAGTTGGGCCTTGTGGTCATCGTGCTTGGCGCCATGGCATGGTTTTTAGTAGGGGGGTTGCTCGAGACAGCCGAGCGAGGCATCGATAGCTCGAACCTCGATCCGTTCTTTACCTCTGGTGGATCTGGTGTGGTCACCGTTATTGGTTTGGTATTCGTTTCCTACGGAGGGCTGACCAAGGTGGCCAGCGCGGCCGAGGAAGTGGACGATCCCAGTCAGCGAATTCCCCTCGGCATGGCGCTATCGCTAGTTGTGGCCACGGTCTTGTACACGCTCGGGGTTCTGGTAGTCGTAGCGGTAGTTCCCGCTGATGTTCTACACGGGGACCTCGCACCCATCCATACGGCTGCCGAGATGGTATTGCCGAAGGTGGGCGTGTGGTTGGTCGTGGTTGCCGCCCTTGCTGCGTTCGCCTCGGCAGTAAATGCTGGCATTCTCGCCGCAGCGCGCTACCCGATGGCCATGGCCCGCGACGGTTTGCTCCCAGATTGGATGGGTGGCCTCAGCAGGTTTGGGACCCCAGTATTTGGTGTGATCGCTACTGGAGGGGCTATCGCCTTAGTAGTAGTGGCCTTTGACGCTGAGGCCATCGCCAAACTGGCTAGTGCCTTTGTCTTGCTCACCCTAGGTTTAGTGAACTTGGCGGTACTAGTGCTGAGAGCGTCAGAGATTCGCTCCTATGCACCCTCGTTTCGCTCACCTTTTTACCCATGGACGCAGTTAGCGGGAATCGCTGTGTCTTCTTATCTGATCCTTCAGTTGGGGATTGCAGCCCTTATTTTCATAGGTGTGGTATCCGCCGTTGGCTGGGTCTGGCATCACGTTTACGCCAGGTCGCGTACTGAGCGGGCAGGGGCTATTCGCCATGTCTTTCGGCGCTGGGGGAGGGAGGCTGATGAGGCCTTGGAGCGAGAAATCAGCGCAGCTATGGCCGGGCACGGCCTACGCGCTCGCGATGATTATGTCGGACTTATCGCTAGGGCCGTGGTGCTTTCTATCCCTGAGGGTACGGACATAAACGAGGCGGCTGCTCGGGCCTCTGCAGTGCTTTCGGAACGTATCGGCGTACCAACAGAGCAGATTGCGGAACATTTTCTCGAGACTGGGTCGTTATGGATTCAGCCGTCTAAAGACCACCCGACGGCCACACCGGTTGCTCTTTTGGATGACATCCAGAACGACCAGTTGGTTATTGTTCGTGCGGCTGCTGGTATTCGTATTCCAGCAGCTTGGGGTGGTTCGGGAGAGTTAGTCAACGCCCTGTTTTTCCTTGCCGGAACCACAGCTGATCCTGGGCGGTCTCTCCGTCTGGCTGGAGAGCTCGCGGGCTTTCTCCATACTGGGGCTCATGCTTGTGGGCAGGCGGCGACCGAGGCTGAGGTCAAGTCGTCATTGCTTCCTGGGCTGGCTGTGCGCCAATACGCACTATTGCCTGAAGGGGTTGACGCTGGCTTGATCGGTTGCCAGATCGAGAACCTTCAATTTGACAACGGTTCCAAGGTCGTTGCGGTAAACCGTTATGACGTACCCCTGACCGTGGATGAGTCTCTGGTGCTGGAAGCTGACGACTTGTTGACGGTCGTGGGTCCCGAGGAGGAGATGCCCGCCCCGGGCGAACCCGCTCCACTTAAATGAGCAGCTCCTGCTGGCACTTCTTTGAGAGCCTCATGCAATCAGCAGGCGGCGGATTTCTGCAGCACCGGCAACCTGCTCAGCGTTGGTGGCGGCCACTGGCGCTAAGTTCAGGTCAATTGCTCCTGCCTCCACATACGGGCGTAGCCACTCCACGATGTCGGCTGGTGTGCCAACCGGGGAGTAGCGCTCAAACGCGCTGTAGGACGTTCTGTAGAACTTCTCCATCGCCGGCCCCAGTAGCGCTGTTCCGTCGGCGGGTGTATCGCCTAGGCCGACCCAGATTTGGTACCCGTGGCGCCACGCGACGTCCTCACGCCCAGTCGCAGTGGCCGCTGCTTCGGCTATACCGACGCCTTCGGCGAACCGCCGAGGTGAGCACCACGAGGCCAGCCACCCGTCACCACGTTCACCAGATCGGCGGATCGCGGCATCAGAGCGCCCACCGACCGTCACCGTTACCGGCGGCACAGGCGATGGTCGGATAATTGCGTTGGGGGCGTCGTAGAACTCACCGTGGTGGTTGACTATTTGGCCAGCTAAAAGTGGCCGGAGGAGGTCAAGAGCTTCGTCGGTTTGGCGCCCTCTGGTCGCTGGATTGACGCCCATGACCTCCATTTCATGACGGTCTTCGCCGCCGATACCGACGCCAAAAGTGAGGCGCCCTGGGGCGTGGGTGGCCAGCGTGGCTATTTGCCGGGCAACGGCCACTGGATGGCGTAGCGCCAGTAGGTATACGCCGATATACAAACCGATAGTGGGGTGTAATCCAGCCAGCCATGACACGGTGACTAGGCCATCCATGCCGCGTCCATCGAAGAACGCGACGTGGTCGGCCGTGACCAGATGGTCTAGACCAGCATCTGCTGCGCTATTCACGTACGCCGCCGCTACGTCATGAGACGCAAATCCGGTTGGGGGTAATGACAGTCCTACCCGAACTCTTGACTCGGGAGTCTTTTGGGACAGAGCTGTCACGGCACGCGTTTCTCCCCGAACCGGTCCCAGGAGGTGATCCTCTCGGGGCTCCGGTAACGGGGCGCCACACCCCACTTACCGGTTGGGTGGCCGAGGGGAAGGAGAGCCAAGATTTCGTAACGCTGGGGAATCCCGACAAGTTCACGGACTTCGTCCTCGTAGATCCGGTGCAGGGTGGTCATGGCTGTTCCTAGACGGAGGGACCGAGCGGCAAGCATGAAGTTCTGGATGGCTGGGTATACCGAGGCGTGAGTAGGCCCCACAGGCATTGGTCCTTCGTCGTCGTGAACCGTCATGTCGATGGAAGGCATGAGTAGCAGCACCAGGACTGGCACATGTTCGAGGTTCTCGGCGAGATGAATGGTGGCGCGGTTGTTGCGCTCCCAACTCTCACGAGCTGTGTTATTGGGGAATTCAGCGGGGGCAATAGCTGGCTCGTAGCGACGCCACCCTCGGCGATAGATCTCAGCTAGAGAGACCTTCATCCCTGAGTCCTGTACGACTACGAATTGATAGGGCTGGATGTTGCCACCGCTGGGAGCCTGAACGGCGGCCTGCAGACACGTCCAAATATCTTCCTCACTCACTGGCTCAGGGCTGTAACGACGCATGGCCCGGTTGGTCATCAGACCGTCAAGCAGACCGATCTCGTTGCCGCGAGCCTCACCCGTCTTGAACGTCATAGTTCACCTTCTATCTGTTGGGGGGTTATCGGCCGGTAAACCGGGGTTCACGCTTTTCGGCGATAGCGGCAAGGGCCTCAGAGAAATCTTCTGACGCGAAGGTCACAGTCTCTAGCGCTGTCGACAGGTCAAAGGCTGGGCCGCAGGTTTGTTTGATCCAGGCGTTTATGGCTTGCTTGGTGGACTGCACAGCCTGAGGTGCTCCAGCGGCCAGTCGCTTCGCCCATGCCCGGCCAGCTGCTATGCAGGCTTCTGGATTGCTAACTGATTCAACGATAAGACCCATCTTCTCCGCATCGGTGGCAGTGACTGCGTCACCGGTAAGGAGGTAGCGCTTGGCTAACTGGGGACCAATGGCCAGTGGCCATGCAATGGTCCCGCCATCACCGGCAGCGATGCCGATTTTTACGTGTGGGTCACCGAGGCGGGCCGATTCAGACATGATGGTGATATCTGCGAGTAGTGCAATGCTTGCTCCTAGGCCCATGGCATGACCGGTCACTGCGCAAACGATGGGCAGGTGTACGTCAAGCATGTTCCAGACGATGGACTTGCCGTCTAGACGGATGTCAGCCGCGTAGCCAGGCTCGGAGAACCGGGGGAACCAAGCGAAGTCGCCGCCTGCGGTGAAGGCTGTTTCAGTTCCAGCGAGAAGCACAGCTCGGGCGGTGCGTTCCTCGCGCAGAACGGTAAAGAGCAGTGCTAGTTCGTGATGCATTTGGGCATTGACTTTGTTGAGGTTGTCGTCAGGCTTGTCGACGGTAACTACAAGGACGTCGTCGTCGCGCTCGAACCGCAGGTACTCGAACTCATTAAATCGGGAATTGTCAGACACGGCCGTGTCTCCTGTCGAGATGAGATGGGGTGGAATGATAGAGGTGAGAGTTCGGCTAGATCCTGCTGTTGGCGTCTCCTTATACGTGTTTAAAGGAGCCTGGTGTCGGTCGCAAGCCCAAGGCCAAGACGTCCGGTCAGCTCGTGGATGCGGGGCGCAACCATGGCGTGGGTTGCGGCCACTTGACCGTCCCGAATTTTTCGCTGAAGGGGTTCGCGAAGGTACACGGCTGCCCCACCTGCTTCTCGACCAAGGGCAGTGAGTGCATCGGCACATCGTTGGGCACTGTCACACGCTGCCAACCGGAGTAGCCGCCGGTGTTCGACAGTGAGAGGGTCACCTGTGCATGCGGTATCCCATGCTTCGCCGATGGCGTCTTGCAGGAATGCCCTAGTTGAGAGGGCCGTGGCTTCAGCCGTGGAGAGCGCTGACTGCCCAGAGGTCCGCTCGGCAAGGGTGCGGCTTGAACCTTCAGGCTTCTTGGCTGCAGCTAGATCGACAAACCGGTCGATAGCCCCCTCGAGTAGACCGATGGAGACCGAGGCAATACCAATTGCCAGCACGCCATAGAAGGGGAAACGCCATGTGGGACCGTCGAGACGAGGCTCTGCATCTGTCATTTGGAGCCAGCGCCCTTCAGGGACGAAAGCTTGACAGACGCGGTAGTCGGTGGACCCACTGCCCGAGAGGCCGGTCACATGCCATGTGTCGAGGTGTTCCACGTCATCTCGGTCAAAGAATACAAATGGGGCGAATAGGCCGTCGCTGCGGGGGGTGGGATTTCCCTCGCTGTTAACGATGCGGGTACCGCCACCTATCCAGTTGCAGTGCTGCGTGCCTGAGCCCCACGCCCAGGTGCCAGTGACTCGCAGTCCACCATCGACTGAAATAGCCGATCCGACAGGTGCCGCATAACCACCGGCGATGGAGTCTGTAGCACCGAAGATCTCTTCTGCCACGTCCGACGGGAGGAATCCGGCCTGTAGCGACGTAGTTCCAGCGATCATTGCGCACCATGCGGAAGCCCCGTCGTAACGTGCTAGTTCCTTGATGACATCTGAAGCCGTGGCTACGTCAGCCTCTGGCCCACCTAGATCAGTCGGCGTCAGAAGTCGGAAAAGCCCTGCGTCTCTCAGATCAGCTACTACGTCTTCAGGCAACGTTCGGTTGGCTTCGATGGATTCACTGCGTGCGGCCAGTGATGGCCCAAGTGCTTGGGCATTTCGAAGTAGATCGTCTGCACAAGTTGCTTGCATGGCGGCATAATTTAGAAGAATCTTCAATATACGTCAACTTTTAATAGAAAGACCCTAAAGTTTGTTTATGGTTGCCCTGAAAGAAACAGCAACAGGACGGTCAGCGCGAACTCGCGCAGCGCTGGTCGAGGCGACGTTGGTCCGACTGCGGACAGACGGGTCTTTCACCGCCGAACAGGTGGCTACCGATGCGGGGCTGAGCGTGGCCACCATCTACAACCGGTTCCCAGATGGTCGAGATGGTTTACTGGCCGCAGCTTTCGACCGGTCGCTGGACCGTGTGGTGGGGGCCAGCGTGGAAACGTTGACTGTTGAGAACCTTTTAGACAATGGTCTGAATAGCACTATGTGCACGCTTGTTGAAGAACTCGCGGACATCTTCGCTGACGAAGCGCTGGTCATGAGAGTTGCACTAGCCCGTTTGCCGGAGAGTCGGCTTCTGCGTGAGACCTATCGACGACATGAGGAGATCGCTCGTCAGGCGAACCGGCGTTTCATCGAACTTGGTCAGATAGCCAATCAGATCAGTGACGGTGACCCTGATGAACTGGCTGATCTCTTAATCGTGTTGGGTCAGGGAATAAACAATCCGTTAGTGCTCGGTGCAAAAGATCGTGGTCAACTCTGTGATCGACTGGCGGCTGCCATGGTTTCTGCTCTTTCTCCTACGGTTTTGGAGGTCTAATGATCAACGAGAACTCTGAGTCTCGTCCGGTTGTTTATTGGCGCCCTATGTGCGGATTTTGTGTTCGCCTGTTAGGGGTGCTTGAAGAGGCTGGGGTGGAGGTCGAGTTGCGCAACATCTGGGAAGACCCGGAAGCTTTGTTGTTTGTCCGGTCGGTCAATAACGGCGCTGAAACGGTCCCTACTGTGGTGTTGCCCGATGGCCAGATACTGACCAACCCCAGCCCCGACATCCTGACTAGGGTCCTCGGCTAACCCACCTCCCCCTTCTCTGGTCGCCTGGGCGGGAATGCGCACGAGAAATGAAGGGAATGACGATTATGAGTGAACACCAACGGTTGGCTGAGTTAGCCGAGAAGCACCTCTGGGGACACTTTTCGGTACTCAAAAACGAGATCGATGGGACACGGGTGATCGAACGTGGTCAGGGCTGCTACGTCTGGGATACGCAGGGGAACCGATATCTAGATGGCTTAGCAGGTTTATTTGTCAGCCAATTAGGGCATGGGCGCCCCGAATTGGCAAAGGCCGCCGGTAACCAGGCAGCCACACTTGGGTACTTTCCGATTTGGACATACGGTCACCCAACTGCCATTGAGCTCGCTGCAAAGTTGGCCTCGCTGGCTCCCGGTGATCTGAATCGGGTGTTCTTCACTACGGGGGGGTCCGAAGCCGTCGAATCGGCTTGGAAATTGTCCCGTCAGTACTTCAAACTTAACGGCAAACCGAACAAGGTCAAGGCAGTGAGCCGAAACCTTGCCTACCACGGGACCACTATGGGAGCCCTGTCTATCACTGGGCTTGATTCGATAAAGACAGTCTTTGAACCGTTGGTGCCCGGTGCAATCAAGGTCCCTGAAACCAATCACTACCGGTGTCTGAGTTGTCAGGACGATCCACACTGCACGCTTCACGCAGCAGAGGCCATTGAGGAAGCCATTGTCAGTGAGGGTTCCGACACAGTGGCCGCAGTGTTTTTGGAACCGGTCCAAAATGCTGGTGGCTGTTTCGTACCACCTCCCGGTTACTTCAAAAGGGTGCGTGAGATCTGTGACCGTCATGATGTTTTGTTGGTGTCCGACGAGGTCATCTGCGCGTACGGGCGGATCGGGCACATGTTTGGGTGTGAGCGGTACGGCTATCAGCCTGACATCATTACCTCAGCCAAAGGGCTCACCTCGGGATATGCGCCACTTGGTGCCATGATTGTGAGCGACCGTATCGCTGAACCCTTTGTGGGCACTGGCGAGTCGTTTCTCCATGGAATTACCTTTGCCGGTCACCCGGTGAGTTGCGCAGTAGCGCTGGCCAATCTGCAGGTCTTCGAAGAAGAGAAAATTATCGATCATGTCCAGATAAATGAGGCAGCTTTTCGGGCTGCGCTCGACGATTTAGCCGACTTGCCTATTGTCGGGGATATTAGGGGCGCAGGCTACTTCTACGGCATTGAGTTGGTCCGGGATCGGGACGGTCGGGAGTCATTTAGCCATGATGAACGGGAGCACTTACTGCGCGGCTTTCTATCTAATCGCCTATTGGAACTGGGTCTTATCTGCCGGGCCGATGATCGTGGTGAGCCGGTTATTCAACTCTCACCGCCGCTCATCGCAGGGCCTCTCGAGTTTGAGGAGATCAGTGGAAAGCTCCGTCAGGCTCTAACCGAGGCGATGGCTGAGATGAGCCGTTGAATGATCTGGCGGCGTTGCCATGTTGGTCGATGAGCGTGCCGTTACCTCCTAGTAAGTTTGACAGCGCTGTTGTGCACCGATCTAGCCCCCCGGTATGCCTGTCGCAGGCTGGCGCGCGACAAAGGGTTTACTGACTGAACGCGGGGTGGTGCAGGTGGTCCTGCCAGCCACCCTTTGAGTCTCGGTTGCCCACTGAGGCCGTAGTTGGGTTCACTGCGTCTGGTGAGATCTGCGCCGTGGCCTTAGCGATCACTGATTCGTATGAGCGAGGTACATTTTGATAGCGGCTCGCTCGTTGAGACGTTTTGGCCAACATCTTGCTTGGGGACTATCAAGCCCTTCTGTCGCAGGGCGACGAATGAATTTAGACAATCGTCGGAGTCACATCTGCTGTGATGTTCCCCATCTTGAAGATGGTGCAACTGACTTCTGAGTGAGAAAGGAGTTAACTCTGTCGGTTGATTGTGGAAGCAGAGACTCAGCCTAGAACGCTGGCCATGGTGTCGATGATCCGACCTAACTCAGCATCCGTAATTACAAGTGGCGGACAGATAGCCAAGCACGTTCCGATAGGACGCAGTATCACCCCAGCTTCCAAAATGGCGTTTCTTACAGGGATGGCGTCTCGTCCTAATTCGGCTGCATAGATGGCGCCCATGCCCCGCCACGACTCAATTAGTCCATCTGCCTGTAGGGCACTGAGGCCTTCACGAAGTTTCTCACCAACATGGTTTGCCCGCTGGTGCAGTCCTTCGTTGGTCATGATCTGCAGGTTGGCAATCCCTGCTGCGCATGAAGTTTGGTGACCGGAGTAGGTGTAGCCGGTGCGCAACAGGAAGCCAGATTCGTCAAACTCCTCGCAGACCGATCGCGACATGATGACACCAGAAAGAGGGAGATAGCCCGACGTGACCCCCTTAGCGAAGGTAATCAGGTCAGGGGTGACGTCAAAGGTCTGAGCGCCGAACCATTTCCCAGTACGTCCGAAACCGCAGATGACTTCATCGAAGACAAGTAGTGCCCCGTTGTCATCACATAGGCGACGTAGACCCTCGAGGTATCCGTCAACCGGGGGAAACACACCACCGGCGCCTTGAACGGGCTCGGTCAAAACAGCGGCAATGCGGTCACCTTGTTCAGCGAAGATTGACGCAACCATCTCGAGGTCATCGTGAGGAACCTCCAAAAAGTGGGGCACTAGGTCGCCCCAGCCCTCACGATTAGGGGCGATCCCCTGTGCTGACGTTCCACCAAAATTGGTCCCGTGGTAACCGTTGGTCCGTTTCACAACAATCTGGCGACCTTCTTGGCCACGACGTTGCTGGATCTGTCGGGCGAACTTGAGTGCAGTGTCGACGGCCTCGGACCCAGAAGAGCCCAGGAAGACTCTTCCGTCTGGATGCGGCGATCGTTCCACAATCATTTCTGCTACCTGTGCTGCAGGCCCGTTAGTAAATGGGGCGAAGGTGTTGTACGCCTCTATCTGATGCATCTGGGTGGTGACTGCGTCAATGATTTCGGTACGACCGTGACCAACTTGGCAAAGCCACAGATTGGCCATGCCATCGACGTAGTCCTTCCCGGTGGCATCGAAGATGAGTGACCCTTCACCGCGAACGATGTCTATGTAGTCGTCCTCAGGCATGCTGGGTGGTGAGAACGGGTGTAGAAGAGTATTAGTCATCTGAAGAGCCTCCTGATCAGGTCGATGGGGACGCCGGGTCTAACGCGTTGGCCGTCCTCCGGTCGCGTGAGTATTGCACCAATCAGCAGCAGGATCGCCATGACGATTCCAACTATGACCCACGTGATGGTGTCGCCGTTGGACTGGTAGATCACAGCGAAGACAAAGGAAGCCACCGCTGCAGTAGCCACCTCGACAGCAGCCATCAGCCCTTGCGCCGAAGCCTGCCGGTGCTCGTCCACTGCGGCGGCGACCAACATGGGCGCAGATGGGAAGGCGAATCCCTCAAGTACCGCAGTAGCCATGGTTATAGCCACTAATGCGATCACGCCCGGAACAAGGCCGAAGAAAATCACCAAAAGAGTGATGCCGACTAAGCCACCAATAGCCCACCGGCGAGCACCGTACCGCTGGGCCAGTGAACCACCTAGTGGCGAAAGTAGGGGAATGGGCAGGGCGACCAGAGTTATCCCTATGGCAAGGGTGGCTGAGCTGGCACCCCGAGTATCCATTTCAAGAATCCACACCGCTTCGAAGGCACCGATAAAGAGGAAGTAGGCCGACACGACAAAAAAGGCGCCTATTAGACGGCGAATACGAAGTAATCCCTTGAGCCCCAGACGCTCCTCGTCACGCGTTGCGGAGTCGGGCTGTGCCCTGAATGCCACAGGCAGGAGGGTGGCCAAGCCGGCGGCAAATACGAAGAAGGTGAACCGGAAGCCACCAAAGTTGTTAAGAACTGCTGCGATAAGCGGGCCAGTTACAAAGCCACCAACATCCCACGCTCCAAGGCGACCCATATTGCGGCCCAAGTTCTCGGGATCAGCCACGATGACTGTTCGTCGTGCTGCCGGGCCAGCGGTACCTAAGGCAAAACCGAATACGGCGCGTCCCAGCATGTAGTGCCATAGGTCTTGGCCGACCGCTAGAAGAATTAGGCCGACAACGCCCAGAATCAGACCACCACGAAGCATGGCTGGGGCCCGGCCGCGATCAGCGTGGGGGGCCATGACCAGACTGGCTACAAACGCCGCCCCGAAGCCTGCGGCTATCGCCAAACCGATGCCAGTCTCAGAAAATCCCAACTCGCTGCGAATTTCTGCCAGCAACACAATGATGGAGGCCAACCCGGCTGAGGCTCCGAACAGGATTAGAAAATACGGGGTAAGACTGGGTCCGGACAGGATCGTCTGGTTCTTTTTATCTGGCCGGTTAGACATAGATTTCGTGACGAGCAAGCACGCAGAGCGTTGCGTGTGGAAAGTTGACACCGAGCGGTTGACTGTTTTGGGGCATGAGACACGAGTCTCTCACGGTCCAGCCCGGTTCGTGGCTTCGGATAGTAAGGGTTTCGCGTGGGAGGCTTATAGAGATGGCCTACAAGAACCACCGACATGAGCATGACAAGGGATTCCTAGCCGAGTTGCGCTGGTTGTGGAAGATCCGAACCTTCTGGCAGACCGACTTGAATAGAGCCATTATTGAGATGGCTAGCCCCGGACCAGGAGAGCGTGGTCTGGACGTCGGGGCAGGCATGGGTGCGGCCACTGTGCTGGCTGCCCGTCGCGGTGCACACGTGGTGGCTGTGGAACCAGGGGGCACTATGCGGTTGGTGTGCCGGATGCGTCGCTTGGCCCAGCGCGCTCGTCGTCGGATCGTCGTGGAAGCAGGGGTTGCCGAGGACTTACCTTTGGCTGGTGGATCCACTGAGGTGCTTTGGGCGGGCAACGCTATGCACCATTGGGTTGATCATGAGGCGGCGTTTGCTGAATTTGCCCGAGTTCTGTCGCCGGGTGGCCGCCTTGTGCTCGTTGACGAGGACTACGACGACCCGGGACACCCTGACCACGTCAAGTTTGCTGGACACGAGGCTGCACTGACCCCAGTTGACGTTTTAACTATTGCCGCCGCTATGAGTGGCTTGGGTTTAGAGGCGACGGGAAGCCACGAAAGTGTGGCAGGGGTGCCGGCCAAGGTAGTTCGGGCAGTCAAGCCTGTCTAAGGCTCTGACTAGTTATGCCTTAATCGGGTGGTTGAAGTGAGCGTGCCGAGGGCGGCCTTCCCATCGGATGTCGCCGCTAGAGCCAGGTCGTTGCGCTAGCGGTCCGTAACACACTTAATCGTTGCGTTGCAGCGGTTATTTTCATTATCGATGCGATCTAGGTGGGCATCGATAACCTCGCAAACTGATACCTCACCTGCTGAAATCAACGCGGCCAGATCGGTGGCGGTCCGTTGCCGCAGTTCGACAGCCACAGTGGCAATTTAACGAGTGTCGCGAGGGCCCACTGGATCAAGGTTTGGATGACGAGGAGAATCTATGACGCAGGTGGCCGCTAACGGGCTCCTTCTGGAAGTTGAGGAGTTCGGTGAAACTGATGCTCCACCTGTATTACTAATTGCAGGTTTAAACGCTCAGTTGACAGTTTGGAGAGAGGGCTTTTGTCGTCAGTTAGCGGATCGCGGTCACCGGGTGGTTCGCTTCGACAACAGGGACGTAGGGCTCTCTAGCTGGCTCGACCAACATCCGACTGGTGACCCTGTGGATGCGTATCTCTCGTTTCTCAACGGTGAAATAATCGAGCCCCCTTACTCGCTGGCCGACATGGCGGCTGATGCCGTGGGTGTGCTGGATGCTCTTAGCTTGGACTCGGCTCATGTGGTGGGCGGCTCGTTTGGCGGGATGATTGCCCAGCGGATGGCCATTCACGCACCAGCTCGGTTGCGCAGCCTCACCTCAATCATGTCGATGCCTCGGATGTTGCCTCTTGATCTCGAGGTAGTGCTTCTACTCCAGTCTGGTGAGGTGGACCCTGAAGACCATCAGGCCATAGAGGAGACGGCTCTCGTTGCGGCTCGGCGGTTTGCTGGGACCCGCTACCCAGTTGATGAGGACGACGTACGTCGTCGTTCAATAGCCGACGTCAATAGGGGCGTCCATCCCGACGGTGCGACTCGTCAAGTGCTCGCCGTTCTAGCCGACGGCGACCGCCGCGACCTGTTGGCTGCTGTTGAGTTACCGACACTGGTAATTCACGGCACGGAGGACCCGCTCATCCCGACCCAGGGAGGGGAGGAGACTGCCAACTCGGTCTCCAACGCAGAACTGGTGTGGATCGATGGTATGGGTCACGACTGGCCCGAAGAAGCCTGGCCGCAAATATTGAATCCCATCTGCAAACTGATCTCACAGGTCGAAATGAAGCGCTAGAACAACTGGTTAGCTCTGAATCACGATGAGGCGGTCTTCGGTCATCTCGCGGATTGTGTAGGCAGGACCCTCACGGGTGTTGCCTGAGTCCCTGATTCCTCCGTAGGGCAGGTGGTCGGCCCGCCATGACGGCGACTCATTGATGAGCACCCCACCAAAGTCGAGAACCTCTGCAGCTCGTAGGGCCTTGCTGACGTCGTTGGTAAACACAGCGGCCTGTAGCCCGTAGTCGCTATCGTTCGCCCGGGCTAAGGCGTCTTCGTAGTCGACGTAGGTGGCGATTCCGACCACGGGGCCGAACACCTCGTTGCAGGAAACCTTCATGTTGTCAGTGACATTGACCAGCACCGTCGGTTCGAGCGCGCCGTCGACCATGGTCCCGCCACAGACAAGTTTTGCGCCGGCTGCAGTTGCCTCGCCGATCCAGGAGGTCACCCGTTCAGTTTCACCAGAGTCGATCAAAGGGGACACGTCGGTGGTGGGATTAGCTGGGTCGCCCACGGTGAGGCTGCGAGCCTGATCGGCCATGGCTTCCGTGAACGCTGATGCGATGTCTTCATGTACGTAGACACGTTGTGTAGATATACAGGTCTGCCCGGCATAGCCAAACGCAGCCATCTTCAACTTTGCCGCAGCGACCGTCGGGTTGACGTCTGGCTCGACAATGACAGGAGAATTGTTACCTAACTCGAGAGAAACCTTCTTACGGGGGGCTGTTGCTCGAATATCCCAGCCCACAGGTGGTGAGCCGGTGAAAGTGATCATGGCGACGTCGTCGTGTTGTACTAGATGGGCTGCGGTGCGTCCAGGGCAAGTCACCACGTTGAGCCAGCCCGGTGCCAGACCACACTCTTCGAGCAGCACTTCGGCTAGTCGGATGGCGGTCAACGGGGTAGCTGAGGCCGGCTTGAGGATCACTGGACAGCCTGCAGCAATGGCTGGAGCCACCTTATGGCAAACCAAGTTGAGGGGAAAATTAAACGGTGTTATGGCACCGACCACACCGATTGGGACCGTCTTCACGAAAGCCGTTTTGCCCACACCGGCGGAACTAGCGTCTGGTGTTAGCGCCTCACTAACCATGGTGCGGGCCACTGCCGCAGCAAAGCGGGCCGTGTCAATGGCGCGAGAAGCCTCGACACGGGCTGTGGTAATCGGCTTGGCCGCTTCTGCGGAAATACTCTGAGCAAACTCTTCTTGACGGGCAGTCAGCACCTCGGCCAAGCGGTCCAATATGGAAGCGCGCTCGTAGGTAGGGGGTGGACCGCTGGCTAAGGCGGTCTTTGCGGCGGCCACAGCCATATCGATGTGATTGGTGGTTCCGGTGGGCACGGTGCCCAAGATCCGACCGTCGTAAGGTGAGATGACCTCGGTCACTTCTGCCGCATCAATCCGATCAGTACCTATGACCATCAGGTGGTGTTTGTACACAGGGACCTCCAGCGGGTGTCTCGAGCCTCAATAACCTACAATACGGAGATCCTTTGGGGTCCAAATAACTGCGTTCATCTGCAGTCTCTGTGTGTCTGAGGCGCCCAGCGATGGATGAGAAAAGGGGTTAGAGGACATGGTGGAACGTCCGCGAGTCGAAGTGGCTGGTGTAGCTGTGTCGATGGACCACTACATCGGTGGTGGTCGCCTCTCGTCTTCCACCACCTTCGAAGATCGATCACCTCTGGATTGGTCAACCGTATTAGCGGAGGTATCTGCGGGAGACGCCAGTACTGCTGCTGCCGCCCTAAGTGCAGCCAGCGCCGCATTTGAGGATTGGGCGGCCCTTGGTCCCTCGGGTCGCGCTCCATATCTTTACCGCTTGGCTGAGCTAGTTGACGAACGGGTAGTCGAACTAGCCGCAGTCGAGTGTGTGGATATGGCCATGCGGCACGAGAGCCTTCGCAACCGAGTCATTAGCCGCGGAGCAAGGAATTTTCGTGCTTATGCCGAGTTGGCCGAAGAGTATGAGGAGCGCGTTTGGTCTTCCAATGGGACTATCAACCGGGTACAACGCCTTCCGGCTGGCCCCGCCGTGGTGATCACACCGTGGAACGCACCGTTCATGCTGGCCACATGGAAACTGGCTCCCGCTCTAGCCGCTGGGAACCCGGTAGTCCTCAAGCCGGCTGAGTGGTCACCACTCTCGGCCAGCTTGCTGGCCGACCTAGTCGACGAAGCTGGGCTGCCTCCCGGCGTGTTCAACCTGGTGCAGGGAGTAGGCGCAGACGTGGGTCCAGCGCTGACCACGGATCCACGGGTCCGACGACTCTCGTTCACCGGTTCGCCAGCCACTGCCCGATCGATCGGGGCGGCTGCTGCAGCGAACATCGTCCCGTTTACGGCCGAGTTGGGAGGCAAGGGCGCACTATTGGTGTTTGCTGACAGTGACCTAGAAGCCGCAGCCCGTGTTGCCGCCGGTCAATTTGATGATTCCGGGCAAGTCTGCCTAGCTGGCACCCGCCTGCTGGTTGAGGCGTCGGTTGCTGATGACTTCCTTGCCCGGTTCAACTACCACGTTGATGCACACGTATTGGGTGACAGCCACGATGACGCCGTGACTGTCACTCCAATGATTCACCCCGACCACGTGGCTCGAGTTGAGGGCTTCATCGAACGCGGTCTATTGGCCGGTGACGAAGTACTACGCGGCGGTGGCCGTCATGTGCCTGATAGTTGGGCCGGACAGCCTGAGCACGCGTTATGGGTAGAGCCAACTCTGATTAGTCCGGCGTCGAACGACAGTGAGATCGTGCAGAACGAGGTGTTCGGCCCTGTTCTCACCTTCCAGACTTTCATTGATGAAGATGAGGCGGTGCGCCTTGCCAACTCCACTGACTACGGACTATCGGCCACGTTGTTCACCGGTTCAACTAATCGGGCTGAACGTGTTGGTGGTGCACTAAGAGCTGGCACTATCTGGGTCAACTGCTTCTTAGTTCGTGACCTGACCGCTCCGTTTGGTGGCCTGGGAAATAGCGGTATCGGTCGCGAGGGTGGCGACTACGCGCTTGATTTTCATTCTGACCTGAAGACCCTTCAAGTAAAGAATGAGACGACCGCCTGATAGATGACACCCGTCTGTCAGGCATGATTGGTAGCCATGGCTGAAATCTGGACTCCCCGGCGATGCGAGCTAGTCGAACGCGTCGCTGAGATGGGAAAATCTTTCGCTGTTCGCGCCGATGCTGTGGACCGCAACGCAGTGTTTCCTCATGAGAATTACGCAGACCTCCGAGATGCCGGTTTCCTCAGTCTTTGTATCCCTGAGGAACATGGTGGCCTCGGAGGTGATTTTGTGACCTACGCACTGGTCTCGGAGGAGCTTGGCCGACATTGTGGATCAACTGCACTGACTTTTAATATGCACACGGCCACTATGTTGTTGACCGGTCAGATCGCTGACGATCTAGCTATGTCAGATACGGAGCGGGCCGAGCATCATCGGCGGCGGACCACCCTCTGGGAGGGGGTGGTCGAAGACGGCCATCTGCACGCCCAGCCGTTCAGCGAGGGTCGGGCTACTGATGAAACTGCCGGGTTTGCAGTGCGAGCTGTCCCAGTTGACGGGGGATACAGCGTGTCTGGTCGCAAGATTTTTGCTTCTCTTTCCGAGGTTGCTGACCGGCACAACGTGACCTGCATGGTCGAAGGAGATGAGCGGGTCAGATTTCTTGGTGTGCCGGCCGATGTCCAAGGCGTCACCATCGAAGGCACATGGGATCCGCTAGGTATGCGAGGCACTATCTCCAAGAACCTCCTGTTCGAGGACGCCTTTGTTCCCACCGAGCATGAGTTCCTGCCACCTGGTTGCTTCGACCAGATGGCGACCCGTTGGCCCTACTTCTACATGACGTTGTCTTTCACGTATCTAGGAATCCAACGTGCCGTGCTCGATTACACGGTCGAGGCCCTGCGTGGTGACAACGGGTCCGAGGAGCGTCGAGACCTGCCCCAAAAGCAGCACGGCTGGGCTCAGATGCGTCTGGCGTGGGAACGCTCGCAGGCTCTTACCTATCGAGTTCTCGGCGAAGTTGGAGTTGACCCGACACCGGATCAGGTGCGGCGGGCATTGGCAGCGACGGTTACGGCCATGGAGACCGCTCCAGATGTCGCGGCTATCGCCGTAAGGGTTTGCGGTGGCCGATCTTTGCTGCGTCCTAGTGCCTTGGAGCGGATGTACCGCGATGCCCGTTGTGGCGCCACCATGCTTCCTTGGAGCGTCGAAGTTGCTATGGACAGGTTGGGTAGAGCTGGGTTATACGACTGAGGCCGAGGCAAGTAACACAGTTGACGAGACGACCCAGAATACAAACTGGGCGACATGGGGAGTTGGAATGGTTATTCCTTGGCATCGGATCGAGACTTTCTCAGATCATTTTGCTCGCTGCGCAGTGACGGCTGATGAGACGGCGGTAGTACTCGCTGAGGACGACAGTCGCTCTGACCTGGTGGACGTGGCGGTGCTGGCCCTCCAGCGGCTTGGCGCAGCCGTGTCAACAATGATTTTACCAACTCCACCTAATCGAGGCCCGGTGCCGGTGCGTTCAACAGGTGCATCAGTGGCTATTGCCCACAATTCTGCTGTGATCGCGGGCCTAGCTGCTGCTGATTTCATCGTGGATTGTACCGTGGAGGGGCTACTGCACGCTGAGGAACGCCCAGCCCTGCTCTCCAACGGTGCACGCGCTCTGATGCTTTCCAATGAGCACCCGGAGGTGTTCGACCGAGTTGGTCATGACGAACAGATGGGTGAGCGGGTGAACCGAGGCCGACAGCGGCTTGCTGATGCATCGGCCATGCGTGTCACGTCGGCGGCAGGGACTGATCTTACAGTGGAACTGACTGGCGCCGAGGTGGCCGGATCAGATGGCACGGTGACCACACCGGGCGACATTGCTCACTGGCCTGGCGGACTCGTGCTCTGCTTTCCGGCTGTTGGATCGACCTCAGGTGTCGTGGTGATGTCACCCGGTGACGCCAACCTGACCTTCAAGGAGTACGTGAGATCGCCGATTACCTGCACACTGGAGGCTGATCACGTGGTGGCTGTCGAGGGAGATGGCCTGGATGCCGCACTGTTTTCTTCTTATCTGGCAGCGTGGAAAGAGCCGGAGGCATACGCGGTAAGCCATCTGGGTTGGGGTATGAATCACGCCTGCCGGTGGGATGTCCTTCCCTTGTACGACAAGGCCGATGTGAATGGCACCGAACTCCGGGCCTTTGCTGGGAACTTCATGTGGTCTACTGGCGCTAACGAAGTAGCCGGCCGGTTCTGCCGAGGCCACTTTGATCTACCAATGCGTAACTGCACCATCACCTTGGACGACGAGCCTGTGGTCATCAACGGCGTGCTAGTTGACGAATTGGCCTAAGCCAACTCGTATGAGGTGACGAAGGTCGGTGGGAGTCTTCCGGCGAAAGGCTCAGGTCACACGAACGGTTAGGTGCTTGGTGCCGCTGATCAGATTGGAGCGCAGCCGGTCCGAGACGCGGAGCACCTCGATGTTGTTTGTCTGGGCCAACAACTCTTGCAGGGTGATCCGGATCTCCATACGGGCCAGCCACGCACCGAGGCAGAGGTGCGGTCCATTACGGCCGAAGGCCACGTGGTCATTGGGTTCTCGGCGTAGATCGAAGTTGTAGGGGTCGTCGAACTTCCTTTCGTCATAGTTGGCGGATGCCCACCACAACACGACTTTGTCACCAGCGCGGATAGTACGTCCGTGAAGTTCCTGGTCGCTGGTCGCTGTGCGGCGGAAGTGGGTGGTGACCGTGGTCCAGCGGAGGATTTCCTCTACAGCCGTATTGATAATCGTCGGCTCTTCTCGTAGTACCTGCATTTGTTTGGGATGGTCGACGAGTGCCCGGAGGCCCTCGGTTAGCGAGTAGCGGGTGGTGTCGTTGCCGGCTGCCACCAGCAGCGCGAAGAAATTGTTGAACTGTAGGTCGCTAAGCGGCTCGCCATCACTGGTAGGGGCCAGTAGGCGTGAGATCACATCGTCGCTGGGGCATCCCCGGCGTTGGACAGCCGCCTCCTGAGCGTATCGGAAGACCTCCAAGCCAGCTGGGCTGCGGAAAGGGATGAGCCGGAACTCATCGGTATCGACTTGGTCGACAACGTGATCGGTGTATTCGGGGTCAGTATTAGAGAGCAACTGGTCCCCCCAATCCACGAGTTGTTCGGCATGCCCATCCGGTACTCCAAGCAGCCGGCCGAGCATGCGCATTGGCAGTACCCGAGCAACCTCACTCACAAAGTCAAACTCGCCGAGGGCCAATGCTGGAGTGAGTATGTCAGCAGTCAGTTTCCGAATCGGCTCCTCGTAGGACTCGACAGTTTGGCGGGTGAAGCCACGGTTCACTAGGCGCCGGAGACGGGTGTGGTCGGGCGGGTCAAGTTCCATCATCGTCCGTCTAGCTTGGGTTTCCTCGTCATCCATCTCTTCAAGCCGGATGCCCTGATACGAGGTGAAGTCCTCCCAGCGGCGGTTGATTTCAACTACATCGGCATAGCGGGTAATGGCCCAGAATCCAGATCCGTCAACCTCGTCGACCCATGCCACTGGGTCTTCATCGCGCAGGCGTTGAAGGGTTGCGTAGGGGGTTCCAGCGACCCAAGTGTCGTGCGAGGCCAGATTTGAGTAACCATTATCAGACTTTGGTACCCAGGGGTGGTGCTCCTTAGGGGTCATAGCGTTAACTCTCACAGACCAACTTCTGGTTTGAGGTTAGCCAGCGTGGTACCACCGTTCCATGACACGCCCACACTGCGCCAGTAACCAGCAATCATCTCCCTGGGGGCTAGGCGCGTGAGTTCTTCGACTGGTGATTCGAACAACCGCAGATTAACGGTGCCCGTAAAGGCTGGACCCACCTCTGCGTCGTAGCCCTGCATGGTGACTAGTTCGTTTAGTGAGTCGGTGCCGTCAGCCTCGATTGCGGGGAAGAACCGGTGGTGGAGCATCGGTAGGGCGTTGACGAAGCCGGCGTGGTCGCTGGCGTCGGTAATTGAGAATTCGGCTTCGATCAGTCGGCGCCCATAGGAAGAACAGGTAGCGCCGAAGCGACCTCCCGGCTCGAGTCGCGGGCCAGCCTTGCCGACGGTAACTGGCCGGGTCATCCAGATGTCGCCGAGTTTCTTCGGGTAGCCCTGAATATGTCCCCGAACCATGGCGTAATCCTTGTCAACCCAAATGTAGACACAGCGGCTGAAAGTTTTACCTTCGTAGGAGCAGCGGACGACAACGAAGCACTCCTTGTACTGGAGACGACTGGGGTCGACAACTTCGTTGAAGTCGTCGGAGCACGATTGCCAGTCAGCCCAAACTACGGCCACGGCTCCGGGGTCTTCGTCGGCTAGGGAGAGTGGTTTAGGGAGGAGTTCAGCCACAGTTGCTGGGTCGGTCCGATATTCAATGGTAAGCATGTCACCCGAGTAGTGCCAAGGGGGTAGAGGGACTAAAGATGAACTACCAGTGGCGCTGCGGGGAAAGGAAAATCCTTGAAGCTGAGACATGTTTTTAACCGTATCATTTGGTCCCTAATGATTGCTATGAGATTGATATAGGCCGCCCGAAACGGGACTCAGGTCTGATTGCTGAGGAGCAGTAGATGGGTTGCAACAAAAGTGGTGTGCGTGAGACGCGCAGGATTCTCTTAGATGGGGAAGCGGTTCCGGTGCTGGTTGACGGAGGAGAACTGGTCGTGGACGACGGACGTCGCGTGCCAGTCGCTGACGCCGTCCACCTACCTCCCAGTGAGCCATCCAAGATTCTCTGTGTTCACCTCAACCACGTCAGTCGGGTAGAGGAGTTTCAGGTTTCTCTTCCGAAGGCGCCGACCTATTTCCAGAAGCCGACGTCATCGCTGAATGGTCACCGGGGCGATGTTGTTCGTCCTGGGCGCTGTCAGTGGTTGAACTACGAGGGCGAGATTGTCATCGTGATTGGACAGCCGTGTCATAACGTGAGTCCGGCCGAGGCAGGTGAGTGCATCGCTGGGTACACGATCGGCAATGACTTTGGCTTGCACGACTTCCGAGATACCGACGCGGGGTCGATGCTGCGCGTGAAGGGTTCGGACACTCTGTGTCCGGTAGGACCGGGCTTGGTAGAGGGATGGGACTTCAATGGCAAGGGCATCAGGACACTTGTCAACGGCCAAGTCGTCCAAGATGGGAACACCGACGAGATGACTTGGGATATGCAATATCTGGTGGCTGATCTGGCCCGCACAATCACTCTTCTCCCAGGTGACATGGTGTTCTCTGGAACGCCAGCCAACTCTCGACCAGTTCAGCCCGGCGATGTGGTGACCGTTCAGGTCGAGGGCCTTGGAGAGTTAACCAACACCATCGTCGGGGGTTCGACGCCTATTCGTGGCGACTGTGGTGCCCAGCCGTCGGAATCTGAGGAGGTTCTCTCGACGGCTCTTGGCGGCGACTGGGAGTTTCGTGGAGTTCGCCCTCCACGCCGCAGTTGAGTTCGCCACGGTCTGATTGTTTGATCCCTAACATTTTAGGGTCTACTTTTGGGCCGTTCGTGTCGATGTTGTTTATTGAGGGAGAAAACTGGTGTTGAAGAAGTTGTCGATCGTTAGTGTCCTGCTTGCATTCTCTTTGCTAGCCGCGGCTTGTGGAAGTGATGAGGAGTCGGCGCCGTCCACGTTGAAAATTGGCTATGCGGCTGACTTTTCTGATTTGGGTGGTTTTGCTGATATGCCGGCAAGTCAGGCCGGAGAGCACTTCGTTGCCCTGGTCAACTGCGCTGGTGGGATCGACCCAGAAGATGGGATCGATATTGATGCCGTATTGGCGACAGATCTCGGTAACTGCGAGGAGGTCTCTGGGACAACTCTCGAGATGACTGTTGAGAACATCGCGGGTGATCCAGAAGTGACCCAGCGCGCCAGCCAGTCTCTTATAGATTCCGGCGTGTCTGCGCTTCTTGGGCCGGCATTCCCGGACTTCGGTGAGCCACTTCTTCAGGTAGCTGCTGGTGAGGTCCCTGTCCTATTCGTTGCCTCGACAGAACCGTTGTTGGCTGATGCATCGATTCTGGCGTATCTAGTTGCTTTCGATGACACAGCGCAGGCTTCGGCAGCGGCGGAGTTTGCACTGGATCAGGGTTGGTCTACTGCGGTTACCTTCTCCGCTCCAGGTCCATATTTTGGATATAACCCAGAGGTCTTTACTGAGGTCTTCACCGCGGGTGGGGGTTCAGTTGTGGCGGACTACAACTTTGTGCCAATCGAAGATATGGACTTTTCCACGCAGGTGAATGAGATGGCTGCTGGTGGGCAAGCCCCTGACGTGGTGTATTCGGCCATGTTGTCCTTCCAGAGCGCGGTATTGCGGGGCCAGTTAGACAGTGCGGGCGTGGCAACCAATTATTTGGTAACAGATGCATTCGAGGCCACGGGTGGCTACTTCACCGATGGAGTTGAAGGCTTCTACCACACCACGCATTCGTTCCCATCGGAGGGAAGTCGCATCAAGGCGCTTGCCGATAGTTATGAAGCGACCCACGGTTCGCCTCTTGAGAACTCATCTTTTGGTGGCTTGGCCGTCGATGCTATCGCTGTTGTTATCGATGCCTTTGTGCGCACGAATTCAACGGATCCAAAGGTTCTAGGAGATGCGATCGGCCAGGCTGACGGCGTTCATGGGGCTACTGGTGATCTGACCTACGTTGGAACCAGCGGCATTCCCGATAAGCCGGTATACGTCCATCAGGTTGTCGGTGGTGCAGCGACCCTCGCTGCCACCATCGGCTGAGTGCGTCGGGTAGTCAGTGCTTGAAGTCGAATCGCTTACTACCCGCTATGGAGCAATTGCTGCCATACGAGAAGTTGGCCTAACTGTCCGGGCCGGTGAGGTTGTTTGCCTCATCGGCCCGAACGGCGCAGGTAAGACCACACTTCTCTCCACCATTGCTGGTTTGCTGAAGCCGTCGAGTGGACAGATCTCGCTCGGCAGCGATGACATTACGGATTGGGCTCCAGACCGGATTCTCCGTTCTGGTCTGGCGCTGGTACCGGAACACCGTCGAATTTTTGCGGATCTCACTGTCAATGAGAATCTGATGGTGGGTGGCGTGACTAAAACTGCCACTAAGAGAGCCGAGTTGCTCAATCAGGTTGTTGAACTATTTCCGGTCCTTGGAAGCAAGCTCGGGACCTCAGCGGGGTACCTATCAGGCGGTGAGGCGCAGCAACTGGCGATTGGTCGAGCCATGATGGCCGAGCCCCAACTCCTCCTGCTAGACGAACCGACCCTCGGACTAGCGCCTCTGCTGGCAGATGTAGTTTTTGATCTGATTGGGACGCTTCGAACTGCCGGACTCACTCTCTTGGTCGTCGAGCAGAGCGCCAGACGGATTCTTGAAGTTGCGGATCGTGGATACGTGATGCGTTCTGGAGAGGTCGTAGTTAGTGGTCTCGCTGGTGACCTCCTAGCACGCCAAGACCTCTTCGACACCTATCTGGGACGGAACGCCGACTCCGCATGACGGAACTTCTGCAACAGGTTGTCGATGGCCTTGGTCGTGGTGGGATCTACGCGCTGATCGCCTTAGGAATCGCAGTCATATTCGGTGTGATGCATTTAGTAAACTTCGCCCACGGTGAGCTCATAACCGTGAGTGCCTACACTGCCTACGCCCTGTTCGTTGCTGGTTGGAACTGGTGGTTGATTGCACCGGCCGTCGTCTTGACTGCTGGCCTGACGTCAGTGGTCATAGAGTTTGTTGCTTTTCGGTGGGTTAGGGGAGCACCAGATTTCACAATGCTGATGACATCGTTTGGGGTCCATTTTCTGGTTCAGGCAGCGTTTGTCATGTATGTTTCCGCAAACTTTCGCCAGTTCCCGAGACCAGGGTGGATTTTTGAGACGTGGAAGGTGGGCGGCGTCAGTCTGGAGGTGTTCGACCTATTGGTAATCCTCTTTACTCTTCTGACGCTGGGGGCCACCTACTGGGTGCTTCATCGCACGATGTTCGGAATGAGTTTGCGAGCAGCTGCCGAGGATTTCGATGCCGCCAGATTGATGGGGATTCGTAGTGATCGGATTATCCGAGGCGCATTCGCACTTTCAGGACTACTAGCTGGCGTTGCGGCTGTCTTTTGGCTTATGCGTAGTGGCCAGGCGGGGCCAACGGCAGGGCTTAGCCCGATGCTCAAGGGTGTCCTTGCAGCTCTTATTGGTGGGCTCGGAAGCCTCAGCGGGGCGGTCTTAGGCGGTGTTGTCCTCGGTCTTGCGGAGGTATTTTTGATCTCGTATCTTCCTGAGAGCCTTGTGGGACTTACCGATGGAATCGTGTTTCTATTCATAGCGCTTCTTTTTGTTTTTAGGCCACAGGGTCTCATTACGGTGCGTCGCGCGGAGCGCGTTTAATGCCGAACGCATTAGTTCGCCGTTTGTTGCTCCCGCTGGCGGGTTCTCTTGCTACGTACGTGCTTCTCGTCGGTGGTGGAATCATGTACGCCACTATCGGCAACTCCGCAAGCGATGGTCTGGTCACCCAGATGCTTATCAACGCAATCGTCGTCTTGGGGATTCAGATTTATATCGGGAACACAGGAGTGCTCTCATTTGGACACGTGGCCTTTGGAGCCATCGCAGGATATGCCTTCGCAATTTTTGCGATTTCCCCGGAGCGGAAGGCAGCCCAGATCCCAAACGCTCCGTTTGGTCTGGCTGAAGTAGACCTCACTCCACTTCAGTCGTCCTTGATCGCAGCTTGCATCGCGGTAGTTGTTGCCTTCGTTATTGGCATGGGGCTTGCTCGTTCAGGAGCACGTTCTGGTGCTGTTGCAGCCACAGTCATCACACTTGCGTTGTTGTTCGTAGTTCACGAAGTTGCAAAGAATTGGATTGATTTGACCCGTGGTGGCAAGACCGGGCTCTCCTTCAGCCCGCTTGGAAGGGTGACTCTCCAAGGTCGGGGTTGGGTTTACCTAGCGTTGCTTCTCTCTCTGGTGGCAGCGCGACTCTTTAAGGAAACCAAGTCTGGTCGGCTTGCCCATGCAGCACGAGAAGATGATCTAGCCGCACGGTCTATGGGCATTCATCCTGCAGTGCAGCAGATGATCGCCCTTCTCCTCTCTGTCTTCGTTGTATCTATTGGCGCCACCCTCCGGGTCTTTGAAATCGGAAGTATCAATCCGCGGCTCTTTTTCTTCAAATACACCTTGCTGACTTTGACGATGCTCATCGTCGGTGGCCGAAACAGTGTCACGGGTGCACTCGTTGGTGTGGTGGTTATCAGCCTCGGTAGCGAACTCACCCGTTACCTCGCTGGACCATCGGTCGAGCTGCCTTTCCTCAACTGGATTCTTCGAAATGGACTCACAGACGTTTTTCTTGGCGTCTCCATGGTGGGTTTCATGATTTTCAGACCGGACGGGCTTTTAGGCAGTTGGGAGCCCGATCACTTGGTTATAAGGCGTTTAGCGAAGCGACCCACAGGCCATTTGTCTGAAGTACGTCAGATCCAAAATCGCCTTCAGCAAGACCATCTACATGCGACTGAGGTTGTTGTTGACTTTGGAGGATTCAGGGCGCTTGATGGGGCGAGCCTGACAGCGTCGACCGAGGAAGTTGTTGGTCTGATTGGTCCGAATGGGGCGGGAAAGACCACGCTGCTCAACGCAATCACTGGGCTGGTTACTCCCAGCGCGGGATCGATTCGGTTAGATAGAGAAGTTCTTGACGATCTGCCTTCACACCTCATTGCCCAAGCGGGGGTTGTCAGGACCTTTCAGAATCTCAGGCTGTTTCCAGCACTTTCCGTGGAGGAGAACATCGGAGTTGCTCGATTGGCGGTTGCTGGTCACATTGTTGATCGCCCGCAGCCGGAAGTGGAGTTGCTAATTAGTGCGAGTGGTTTAACCGAGCTTCGACATCGTCGGGCTGGCGAATTGGACTATGGGAACGCTCGACGTCTTGAACTCGCTAGAGCGGCCGCGGCCGCTCCCCGTTTTCTCCTGCTCGATGAGCCAACGAGCGGTATGGGCGATCTCGAATCAGAGGAGATGATCCACAGGATTCGAGAAATAGCCAGCCTCGTCCAAGCTGGAGTCGTGGTCGTTGACCACGATTTGAACTTCATCACGGGTATCTGCGACCGCGTCTACGTCCTTGACCAAGGCAAAGTCATCTCGGTGGGAACACCAAATGAGGTGTCGCTGGATCCGTTAGTGCAGGTTGCCTATCTAGGTGGACCTATCGGTTCATCCAACTAACTGGTTAGACACGTTCAACGTGTCAGCCAGTCTCCATCTGCTGGCAAATGTAACTCCGGCGATTCAAGATGGCCGGTTGGAAAGCAGGAAGGACACCGCTTGAGCGTCTTAACTGTGTAGGAAAACGTCGATGTATTGGCCCTATCGGCAGCGTCTACCCGTCGGCACCGCGCGAATCCAGAAGTGTGTGGATTCCTGCTGGCCTCCGGTTGGTGGAAAGTGCGCGCCCGTTGAGCCAAGGAGTAGGACTGCAGCACATCGCGTCGTCTGGAGTTGGATCGCTCCGTTGCTGTGGCCCCATTAGTTCTGCGTCTAGTCGAGCCGACGTCGGGGGTGAGTGACGCCGAGTCACTAGCCATGATCGACCAGGTTCGGCGGATGGCTGGACTAGTTTGCGCCGGCCTGGTGGTCATTGGGCACGACCTGAACTTCATAATCAAGATTTGCGGCCGCATCATCCGCTTAGATCGCGACAAGTTCATAGCAAGTGGAATACCGACCGAGATTTAGGCTCATTCTGCCGCATAGGCGGCCTATCTCGGAACCTCAGCATTGGACTGAATTCTCACACTGGGTCGTGTCGACCAAGCTAGATGTTGTGAAGATCATTTTCTATCAGTGTCGGGTGGAGGCTTCAGCAATTAGCCATGCGAAGAGGGGGTCGTCAGCTCTGGAGGGGAGCATCTCGGGATGCCATTGAACGGCGATCACGGGAAGGTTTTCATGCTCGAGACCTTCGACTGAGCCGTCATCCGAGCGGGCCGTGACCTGAAGTTTGTCACCTACCTTGTCCACCGTCTGATGATGCAACGAATTGACAGAGCGACCATGACCGTAGATTCCACCCAGAATGGTGTCACTGTCAAAGGCGACCTGATGCCACTCGGTGGCGACCGGCTCGTCGAATCCGGCGTGGCTGGGTACATCCTGATAGAGGGTGCCACCGGCGTGAACGTTGACAATCTGGAGACCCCGGCAGATGCCGGCTACCGGCGTCCCGTTGGCATAGGCGGCGTCTAAGACAGCACATTCGTGTTGGTCGCGTAAAGGCTCGGGGGGAAAGGCGTTAGTCAACGATTCTTGGCCGTACCGTCGGGGATCAATGTCAGCTCCACCAGTTAGTACTACGCCGTCCAGACGGGGGATGAGTTCGGCCGGATCGACATCAAAAGGGATATGGACGGGGAGCCCGCCGGCCTCGAGGACCCCCTGCCCGTAGTCGGCGTAGTAGACGTCGACAGGGAAATCGGCCAGAATATTGAGATTCCCGACCAACTGGTCACCGCGCTTGCGTCTTCCGGTGATCCCAATTAGCGGTTGTGGTGTCACGGGTAATCCTTTCCACTGTTTATTTTTAAAAAATTGAATAATGTATTCAAAGTACCTAAAACAGCGGTAATCCAGTGTCTCAGAGCAATGAGAAGGAGCCCATGGACCGACGAGCTAGCCCCGCCGACATTGCTACTTCGTCTGTGTACCTGGACGGCATTCCTCATGAGGGGTTCACCGCCATCCGAGAGACCGAGGGACTGGTCTGGCACCCCTATGGTCCCATTGGAGACGGAAACGGTGAGCGGAATGGCTTCTGGGCGGTTGCTCGTCACGCCGACGTACGAGAGGTGTCGCGCAACCCGGAGGTCTTCTCGTCGGCTGTTGGTCATACCAATCTTTGGGATCTGGAGGCCGACGCTCTTGAGGCCCGTCGGTCGCTAATCGATTCTGACGCCCCTGACCACACCCGGCTCCGACGGGTTGTCTC
This sequence comes from Acidimicrobiales bacterium, assembly GCA_029242745.1. GTDB lineage: Bacteria > Actinomycetota > Acidimicrobiia > Acidimicrobiales > MedAcidi-G1 > UBA9410. The sequence goes on from JAQWTI010000012.1 coordinate 135,075, forward strand.
CCGTGCGTTTACCCCAAGGAATACCCGTAACTGGGAGGGCATGGCTCGGGAGATCGCCGCTGAATTAGTCGATGCGTTCGTCGCAGGTGGTGGTGGCGACTGGGTTGCCCAGGTAGCTGCGCCGCTACCCATTCGTGTGATCTTGGCAATTCTTGGGGTCCCACTCGAAGACGCTGATTACCTAGTCGAGCTGACCAACCATCTAGTGGAGGGCACTGGCGATGGTCCGTCACTGCCCGACGATGCCTACGGGAATACCACGCCGACTCGACTCCTGCCGTTCAACAGTCCAGCTAGCCATGCGTTGTTCGAATACGCCGAGCGGATGCGACAACTGCGCCTTGCTGATCCTGGCGCGGATCTGGTGAGTGGCCTACTGGAGGCTGAAGCTGACGGAGAGCGGTTGTCGGCGAATGAGTACCGAAACTTTTTCCAACTGTTGGTGTTCGCTGGCAACGAGACGACGCGCACGGCGATGGTCCATGGGGCACTGGCCTTCGCTGAGCATCCCGAGCAATGGGCTGAGCTCTGTCATGATCCGTCGCTGATCACCAGAGCGGTCGATGAGGTAATCCGTTGGGCTACACCGGTGTTACATATGCGACGTACAGCGTCGTGTGATACGGAGTTGGCCGGAACATCGATCGCTGCAGGCGACAAGGTGGTCATGTGGTACGCAGCGGCTAATCGCGACCCGACAGTCTTCGAGGACCCCTTCCGATTCGATGTGACCCGGGTCGAGAATCCGCACTTCGCCTTTGGCGGGGGTGGTCCACACTTCTGTCTCGGAGCGTTTCTGGCTCGCATGGAGATTCAGGTCCTGCTGGAGGAGATGGTGGCCCGAAACGTTGTGCTGCAGCCCCGGTCGGCGCCTGTGCACCTAGCCTCAAATTTCGTTCATGGCGTTGCCTCATTGGACCTCGGGGTGGCGTCGTGAATGATCTTGTTCAGTTGACTGTCGACGAGGATCGGTGCATTGGTGTCGGCCAATGTGAACTGTTGGAGCCTGAGGTGTTTTGCCTGAGTGACGAGGACACAATCTCCCGAGTAGTTGATGGGGCAGTACTGGACCGAGCCCGGGCTCTCGCTGTGGTTGAGGGTTGTCCGAACATGGCCATCTCGGTTAAAGCCTGACCGAATGGTCTGGTGGAGATGTTGTCTGACATCCGCTGGGGCCTTCTCTCGATCTCTGAACTGGTTACCGACCCCCCCCCACCTTGAGGGGCAGCCTCGAACTCGATCGTGCGGGCCGGCTCCAGAGGTTCGCCGGGGTCTGTTTTCGAACAGTCCAACTCGACTTTGACGCTGAGGCAAGACACAGTCAACGCGCCGGCGCGTCGGATGCTAATTGGGCGGGCTGTTATGGATATTCGGTTCTCGAGACGGTATTAAGCCCCATCAGGGTCAGGGAGGGGTTCTGTCCTAACAGCGGCCGTGCGAAGTCGATGGGTGAGTGTCGTCGACCTAGACAAGGTTGACTTGGCCCCCGTATGCATCGGTGCGAAAAGTAGTTTGTGTTGCAGTCTTTGGGCTGCGAAAGATATTCATTTGGAAGGAACTGTGCGAAGCTAAGTCCCCTCAGAGGTGTGGCTAACGGGTGAGCCATCCTCCGTCTACCGGTAGATGCACTCCGGTAATCCACGACGATTCGTCAGAGAGAAGAAACGACACTGCTGAGGCGATGTCTTCCGGCTGCCCAATTCTGGGTATTAGGAGCCTGTCTTTCAATGCCTCAAGCGTCTCAGGAGATGTAATCCCTTGGAGGGAGACGAAATCAGTGGCGATCGGCCCTGGGGCAACGGCGTTGACCCGTATAGAGGACTTCGCTAGTTCAACAGCAAGAGCCTTGGTGAGCATTTTCACGCCACCCTTAGATGCGTTGTAGTGGACTTGGCAGTAGCCGGCCGATGACACTACAACTTCGGCTTCGATAGTTGAGATATTGACGACTGATCCTCCCCCTGATTTTTTAATATCGTGTGCGACCTCTTGCGTAACTAGCCAAGTTCCTTTGAGGTTGACATCAAGGACCAGATCCCATTCGTCTTCAGATAGATCGGCCAGAGAAGTCATGGTTACGAGGCCAGCGCAGTTAACAAGTCCGGTGATTCCACCCAATCTTTCAGTTGTGTAGTCGGCAGCGTTCCTGATGGAACTTCGATCTCGGACGTCTATCTCCTGAAAGATGGATCGTCCTCCTGTTAGAGCGATGGACTCACACGTCTCTTCACCGTTTTTGACGTCCCTGTCGGCCACTACAACGGATGCCCCCTCACTTGCGAGCCTTTTTGCTACTGCTCGGCCGATCCCAGAAGCTCCGCCAGTTACGAAGACGACATTTGCGCGGCTCATAGTTGGTTCCACCCGCACAGGACCCTGGTAGAACCACGAAACTCAACTCCGTGCAGCCTGGTGACCTTGTTTGGATGGGCCTTCCGGCTTGGTACATGAGTCCAGATCTGTTTTGAATACACCTTGGTTGCCCACTTACTGGGCCGCTTACCGATGTTCAAGATTGGGTGCAACTTCCTTTTTGCTAGAGGTACGGGAGATAGGTCTGCTCTTCCCATTCCGTGAATCGGCCGATTGTCTCGTTCCAACTTCCGTTTGCAGCGAGGTACTTGCCCCACTCGGCATCTTTGATAGCGAGGTACTGGTCGACCATTTCTGAGCCAATCGCCTCCGTGAACTTCTTGTCGATTCGGAGAGCTTCGATCGCCGCACCGAGGTGTTCGGGAGTGTGCTCTTCGGTAGAGGCAGTTTCGAGCGCATCTCCAGTTTCAGGATCGGGACACGGGAGGCTGGCCTCTACTCCGAGACGCGATGCTGTTAGCACGGCGGCGATCGCTGAGTAGCTGCTTGCCGCTCCGTCAGGCATTCGATTCTCGAGGCGGGTCGAAGCGTCGCGTTCCGGGTTCACGCGAACTGTGGCACATCTATGGTCATGCCCCCAGTTTTTCCAATAGCCAGAGATTTGACCAGGGAGCAGGCGCTTGTAGGAATTTGCCGTAGGTGCGCACAGCGCTGCCATAGCGGGCATGTGGTGGAGTTGTCCAGCAATGCAGAACTTAGCCAGTGCCGAGAGCCCGTCGGGAGTCGATGAATCGAGCATGGCGTTGTTCCCGGAGTCGTCCTCCAGACTCAAGTTGACGTGGAGTCCGTTACCGCCGTAATCCGGGATCGGGCGCGGCAAGAAGGTCAGGAGATGCCCTTTCTGAGAGGCGAGCTCCATCGCCATCGTCTTGAAGAGGAACACCTCGTCTGCGCATTGCATCGCATCATCAAACTCGAGGGTCATCTCGAACTGACCCATGTCGAACTCGCCGTTGATTGATTCGACCCGGAAGCCAAGCCGGTCAGCGGTTTCATCGATGGCCTGCACGATGCCTTTCGGGTCGGTGCGGACACCCGTGCCGTATACGAATGAGCCAGGCGCGTCGTAGGGGCGCCACCGTCCATTGGCATCAGGTTCCATTAGGTAGGCCTCAAGTTCAATTCCTACCTTCGGTTTGAGACGCATGGATTCCCACGCACCAACGGCGTTGCGAAGCACTGTTCTTGGAGCCAGAGGCACGGGTTCTCCATTACGCTCCAGATCTCCTATTACGACACCAACACCGTCCTCCCAGCTTGGCCTTATGTCCGACATGTTGAAATGACATTCCATGTCCGGCATCCCCTCGAGGAATCCAGTTCCGGGCACGGGACCCATGTCTCGGTCGTACTCGAGAGAGAAGACGGAAAGGCAATGGCGGGTTCCTCGATCAGCAAGGCGGTAAGGCAGGTACTTGCCGCGAGCCAGATTCAGGTGGTCGGGCCATAAGACACGGACTCTTCGGTACTCATCTGTTCCCATTGGTCGGCCTCTTTCGTGCTGTCGTTAGATTGTCGTTCGTACGATTATTGCCAGTCAGCTCTTCTTCAGGCAATCCGTTGGGTAGATCGTTCGGCACCAAATAGTAGTGTCTCCGTATGCCCCGAGCCTTTGCCGCAGGTGATGAGGAACTAGTCGAAGCAGAACGTTTAATTCGTGACCGGATGGAGAAACTCGATCTCGACCTGTTATCGCTGGCGGCTGTCTCCAATGTATTTCGTGCCGCCACAGCGGTTCGGAACCACATGGAACGCCGTGTACTCCACCGCCACCAACTTTCGTGGAGCGCATTCGTTGTTCTTTTCGTGGTTCGGATCTGGGGATCCCAGGAATCCCACTCTCTGGCAATTGAGGCCGGGATTTCTGGTGGCACGCTTACCGGCGTGCTCAATACTCTCGAACGAAAAGGCTTAGCTGAGCGGAGAGCCGTCCCCGGGGATCGGCGTCGTGTTGAAGTAGCGCTAACCGCTGCCGGAACTCAAGTGGTTGACGAGGTCATGCCTGCTTTCAATCGCGAGGAGGCGCTAGTTACTGCAGATCTTTCCGATGACGAGATGGCAACTTTGGCCCGGCTTCTCCGCAAGGTCCTGCAGACCACTGAGGACCTTGATAACCGGTGACCAGTAACCGATTTTGGAATCATGATGAAGACTTGCTTCGGTCAGTTACGGACTGGAGTCTGCTTCGTTTAGTTGAGGGTAGGGACCCTCGGTCCGGAGCGCTCCCGGCGGAAGACCTGGCCAATGCTCTAGGTGAAACGGTTGTGCCAGATGGGATTGGTGGTTCCGAAGCGCTACGGCTGTTCACCGAGGTGATCGTCCCAGCCACCAGAGCACAAGACAACCCCATGAACTTGGCCTTCGTGCCCGCTGCGCCAACTGAGGCAGCTCTCGTCTTCGACTTGGCGGTAAGTGCGGCTGAGATCTTCGCGGGCACCTGGGAAGCTGGAGCTGGAGCCATCGCGGCAGAAAATCAAGCACTGAGGTGGTTGGCGGCGTTGGCTCGGTGGCCTGCGACGGCTGGAGGCTGTTTCGTGGCTGGGGCAACCATGGGAAATTTGAGCGCGCTTGTGGCTGGCCGCGAACGGGCTCGATCTCGCCTAGATGCGGTCCCGCCGCGTTGGCGCTTCGCAGCTACAGCCGACGCCCACAGTTCGGTTCGAGCTGCAGCAACGGTCATGGATTGTGAAGTACTGAACGTACCTAGCGACGAACGGGGCCGAATGACTGGTCACGCACTAACAGAAGCGCTAGAGGAAGTCAGTGATGATCCATTGGCCGCGGGGGTGTTTGCCGTAGTGGTCTCGTTTGGAACTACCAATGCTGGGGTGGTAGATGATCTGGCCGGTGTAGCAGAGGTATGCCAATCTCACGGCCTATGGATGCACGTGGACGGCGCCTACGGTGCTGCTGCGTTGGTGGCTCCTTCTGTGGCTCCGCTGTTTGTTGGAATGGAGTGCGCCGATTCGTTCGTTGTTGACCCCCACAAGTGGCTGTTTGCTCCTTTCGACTGCTGTGCGCTGGTATACCGCGAACCAGAGCACGGAGCAGCCGCACATTCTCAGTTCGCTACCTACCTAGACGGGGTTGATCGCGATGTTTGGAACCCTGCTGACTTCGCGGTACATCTAACCCGACGAGCTCGGGGTCTGCCGTTCTGGTTCTCTCTGGCCACCTATGGGACGGATCGGTACCGCGATGCCGTAGAGAAGGTGTTGTCAACGACGCGAGCCGTGGCTGAGGAAATCCAGACACGTTCCCACCTTCGGCTAGTGATGGAACCCGATCTTTCGATTGTGCTGTTTGAGCGTGTGGGTTGGGACATGGTCGACTATGAGGCATGGTCGTTGCGTAACGCAAAGGCCGGGACCGTACTGTGTGTGCCCACCCGCTGGCGGGATCAGCCCGTACTTCGCTTCTGCTTCATCAACCCGGAGACCGATGTCGCTGAAGTGGCCGCTGTGCTTGACGGCCTTGCTGGCAGCCCACGAGGTTGATTCATTTGGATCCAAATGATTAAGGTTCTCATGATGCACGACTTAACTGCACCCAAAATGCGGGGTCTAAACGATGGGTGAGATCGTCGGAGCGGCGGTTGTCTCGCACGTTCCCCCGATTGTCATGCCGGAAGATCTCCGAAGACAGCTCAATGAAGGCAAGGATTTTTCGTTGGTAGCGGGACTCCACCGATTAAGAGCTGAGTGCTTGGATCGTTTGGCGCCAGACACCATTGTCGTATTTGATACGCACTGGTTTACGACCGTGGAGCACGTAATCACTTCCCACGAGCGGCGCACAGGCAAATTTACGTCTGACGAACTACCGCGCGGGATGTCCCAAGTCCCCTACGACATGCCAGGTGATCCTGATCTGGCTCGTTCGATTGAGTCCCTGGCTTCTGGCCGCAGTGACACATGGGTCCTAGCTAGTGACGACCCTTACCTCCCGACCCACTATCCGACCATCAATCTTCTTGAGTTCCTCCAACGTGACGAAAAGTGGATCTCTACAGGGGTATGTCAAACAGCAACTCCAGAAGATTTCCTTCTATACGGCACTCTTATAGCTCAGGCCATCGAAGAGTCCGATCGGCGTGTCGTTTTGCTCGCTTCTGGGGGGCTAAGCCACCGCTTCTGGCCACTGAGAGAGTTCGCTGATCATGAATCTGCTTCTCTAGAAAATATCCGTACTCCAGAAGCCCGTGAGGCTGATCAGAAGGTGATCCGATGGTGGGAGAACGGCGACCATCGTCAAGTGATCGAATTTCAGTCTGAATACAAGGGGCATGCGCCTGAGGGTTTATTTGGCCATTACCTAATGATGGTTGGGGCACTGGGTGGAAGTGACTGCAGCGCGGTCGGGCGTCGCTACTCAGACTACGAATCAGCGGCTGGAACGGGTCAAGTCCATATGTGGTTCGAGAAGCCTTCCGACGGCTGGATAGGCCAGAATCAAGAGTGAGACAGCAAACACTAAGTACTAGAGATTAAGGAAGTTTATGCGGATAGCAAACGTGGAAGGCCGAGGATCACTGATTATCGACGGTCAGGTTGTCGATGTTGAGTCAGCTACAGCCGGGGCGATCACCAGCGACCCCATGGAACTCGTTGACCTTCGAAATCATCCCCAGATGGCCAAACTCAGAGCAACTGAAGAGTGCAGAGATGTTGGTGATTTCAAATTGGGTCCACCGGTGCCAAGGCCGGGGAAGGTCATTGCCATTGCTCTGAATTATCGAAGCCATGCGGAGGAGGCGAACAAGCCAATTCCGACTGAACCACATGTGATGGTCAAGTTCTCTACCTGCATCACCGGCCCCTACGACGATGTGTTCATGCATGACCTTGAGATGGTCGACTATGAGGTGGAACTCGTTCTAGCCGTTGGGCGTCGTGGAGTCAGAATTCCTAGTTATTCGGCGTGGGAACACGTATCTGGGCTGACGATTGGTAACGATGTCAGTGATCGGAACGAGCAGTTTCGGCCTCCTATCCGTCAGTTCTCAATGGCGAAGAGTTATGACGGATTTGGGCCTATCGGTCCCATCCTTGTGACGCCAGATGAACTACAAGAACGAGATGATCTTGAAATTTCTCTAGAGGTCGATGGAGAACTGCGTCAGCATGCGAGGACCAGCGACTTCATATTTCCGGTGCCAGTTCTAATTGAGTGGCTCTCGAAATATGTCACTCTCGAGGTGGGAGATTTGATCTTCACAGGAACTACCGGTGGGGTCGGCGATTCGATGGACCCGCCAACTTATTTGCGCCATAACCAGATAGTGGAGGCTTCCATAGAGGGAATTGGTTCGATCCGGAATCGATTTATTGCAGGTGACCGCCCATGATCGTCGTGACCGGTGGTAATCGAGACAGCAGTTATGGAGGCTTGTTTAGCGGACATGTTGAACTTGAGATGCTCCATGCCACTCCAGATGATCAGGAACCCGACACTGCCCTGGTTCACTTCCACTCAGGAGCGGTTACGAACTGGCATCACCACCCCGGCGGACAGTTGTTCTTCGTCGTCTCTGGAAGCGGCCGCGTAGGGACGCGCTCCGAAGGGTCGGTGGATTTAGATCCGGGCCACCTAGTTGTTGCCCCACCAGGCGAGGCGCATTGGCACGGAGCAGCAGAAGGGCATGACTGCACATTGCTCGCCGTCACCTGGGGGACGACTTGCTGGCACGACGAAGCACCAGATTTAGCCCACTAGGGACGTGTCTGAGGTTGCGATAATCGGTTGTGGCCCAGTTGGTGCGCTGTTGGCAAATCTCCTGGGGCTGGCTGGGATTGAAACTTCGGTCCACGAGGCGTCTCGAGACCCGTACCCACTTCCAAGGGCGTGCCACCTAGACGCAGAAATTATGAGAATTTTTCAGGGAGCGGGGCTAGCGAACCAGGTGGAGCAACTTGTCGAACCCAGCAGGGGAATGGAATTTGTAGATGCTGACGGTTCGAGACTTTTCACCTATGAGGATTTTGAGAGATCGCCGATTCTTGGTTGGTGCGAGGACTATGTGTTCCAGCAGCCACAACTGGATCGAGTTCTCCGGGAAGGACTAGACAGATTCCCCAGCGTTGAGTTGAATCTCGGGTCAGAAATCACTGACCTCGACGCCCTTGATGCGCAGTTTGTGGTTGCCTGTGATGGTGCATCAAGTGCAATCCGACGCGGTCTTAATATCGGTCTGTCAGACTGGGGTTTCGACCAGTACTGGTTGGTGGTGGATCTCATGTTTGATGAAGATCCGTGTCTCCCTCCGATCATTCAGCAGGTTTGTGATCCAAACAGACCAGTGACGTATGTGCCTTCTGCTTACGGTCATTACCGCTGGGAGTTTCGACTCTTGGAAGGTGAGAGTCATAGCGAGTTCGAGGAGCACCAGAGAGTTCGCGAGTTGCTGCGGCCTTGGATTCCTGATGATGGAGGTGAAATCGTTCGGGCTGCTGCCTACCGGTTTCATGCCGTCGTAGCTGAAAGGTGGCGAGAGGGGCGCGTTTTCCTTGCCGGCGACTCTGCTCATCAGATGCCACCGTTCATTGGCCAGGGTATGTGCTCAGGCATACGCGATGCAGCCAATCTGGCGTGGAAACTGAAATCTGTCCTTAAACATGGAGTCCCTGAAACGCTTTTAGACAGTTATGAGGTGGAGCGTCGGAGCCATGTTGAGAGGTGTATAGCCATGTCAATCGAGGCTGGTCAGATCGTCTCGGGGCAAGTTGCGAAACTTCCTGAAACTGATGTCAACGAAGTGGAGCGGTGGTCGCGTTTGCCACCGCTCACGAAAGGGGTTTTTTCGTCAGGATCAGACAACAGGATTGGGCATCAGGCCCGTCAGCCCAAGGTGCGTGCCAATGGAACTTCGCTCCTTCTGGACGACCTAGGCGGCGCTGACTGGTATCTATTGTCCCGGGTCTCGTATAAGACGGGGGGCTGGTGTCGAACAGTTCTTGTCGATGACTTAGTCGACCTTGATGGCAGTCTCGACCTTCTTCTCGCTGGGCGAGCAGCAGTGCTTATTCGACCGGATCGTTACGTCTTTGGCTCAGCAGATGAGGATTCGATCAGTGAACTCGTCGACAGCGCGTATCAATTGATGTGGGGTGAGACTTTCTGATGAATCCCGCTACAACTTTTCTAGGACTAGTGGTAGGTGTTTGAGTCCGTTTATAAAGTTTGAGCGAATTCGTTCTGGCTGGGCTTCGAGTCGGATACTCCTGACTCGCCCCACCAGCTCTTCTAGAAAGACCCGTACTTCCAATCGAGCCATCCATGCCCCCAGACAGATATGGGGACCTCCACCCCCGAATGTCACGTGTGGGTTGGGGCTTCGGCCAAGGTCAAGTGTGAACGGGTCGACAAAGGTTCGCTCGTCGTAGTTGGCTGAGATGTACCACGTAACAACCTTGTCACCAGCAGAAATTTTGACGCCCGCAAGTTGCGTATCACAGACCGCGGTCCTTCTGAAATGAATCTGAGGACTAGCCCATCGGAGGATCTCTTCTGTTGCTGTATCGATAAGGGTGGGTTCTTCTCGTAGTCGTTCCAACTGGTCTGGGAACTCTGCCAAAGCCAAAGCCCCGTGACTCAGGCTGTGACGCGTAGTTTCGTTTCCCGCAATGACCAGCAGAAGGAAGAAGGTCTCGAACTCGCGTGATGAAAGGTCAGTTGCGTCTGCAAGGATCGAAACTACGTCAGCTTCAGGTTGCTTTTTCTTCTCTTCAGCAAGCCGTTGGGCGTATTCGAATACTTTGAGAGAACTTGGGCTCCGGAACGGAAGTAGTCGATAGAGATCCGTATCGTCCTTGTCGTACAACAATTCTGAAAAGTCGGGGTCAGCGTGGTAGACGACCGCATCAGCCCAGTGGAACAGTTGTTCAGCATCCCGATCTGGAACACCGAGGAGCTTGCTGATCATCTGGATGGGGAATCGTCTGGCCACCGTCTCGACAAAGTCCACCGGTCCACCAGATAGGGCCTTGTCGACATTTTGTGCAATCAGAGCACGAGCTGTGCTTTCCCATTTCTCGATGGCTCGACGGGTGAAGCTACGGGATACAAGTTTTCTAATTCTCGTGTGCTCGGGAGGGTCAGTTTCGAGCATGGTCCGGCGCGCTTCACGAGCCTCGGGATCCCTCTCTAGTTCTTCCAACTCAGTTCCTCCCACTTGTGATGAGAAGATCCGATGGTTGCGGTGAACTTCGACAAGGTCGTCTAGACGGGTGACAGCCCAGAAACCAGAGTTCCCATTGGGTTCGTCAAACCATGCAACAGGGGCATGAGCGCGTAGTTCCGTGAATTCGAGATGAGGAATCCGCTCCGCCCAGATGTCATTATCTAATATCTGGATCTCAGGCACTGGCGCCTGCTTGTAAGACATAGTTATGCGGGCGAACTGAGGAACCAGTCGACTAGTCGATCTGCTCGTTGACGAGCATCGACTTGGTAATCGACTGAATCAGCAACTAGCGACTTCGGATTGATTTCAAGAATGGACAACTCCTCGTGGCCTACAGCGATCCAGTTGGTGACAATGTCTGGAGTAATTTCTGGGTGAAATTGGGTACCGACACTTTTGCCTGCACGAAAGACCTGAGATGAAACGTCAGTTCGGGCAATCTCAAGTGCTCCATCTGGGACTGTGAACTGGTCGTAGTGCCATTCCAGCCAAGGTCCTGAGGAGACGACCTCGGGTAAATCCGTATCGATCTCGTACCAGCCGATCTCGGGTCGTACCGCTCGCGTCACCTCGCCACCAAGGGCGGCGGATAGGACCTGACCACCGAAGCACAGTCCAAGAACAGGTATGTCGGTCGTGTGAGCTTTGCGAACCAATTCAATCTCTCGGTCAACCCATGATTCGATAGGTCCTTTGTCGCAGACCGACCATTGAGAACCGAGTACTACGACTACATCAAAGTCCGTCGGGTCCGGGAACTCTTTGGTGCACAACGGGTTGGAGAAATTATCGAGAACACAGAAGGGGTGTAGTTCGAATCCATGCTCGATAAGCCGTTCACCAACGCCCCCGACAGGGCCGGTCTCGTCGTGTTCGATAATCAGTGCCTTACCCACGGGAACGAACCTTATGGTGTTCCGTGCTCACTGCCCTCAGTCTGCGACGTAGCGTTTGAACATGAGTGAATCCCTCAAGCGTTTTCCATCTCCGGCCTCAGCAGTTTTCCCCGTTCGCTCAGGGAATTTAATCGAGCCACTTGTTGACGGGGCGATGGCCTTTGACCGAATCGCTAGCGCTGTCGAGGCAGCGACCGCATCGGTGTGGGTTTGTGTCGCGTTCCTAGAGGTAGAGGTCCAGTTTCCTGGTAGGCGGGGCACCTTTCTCGACCTGATGGACGCTGCCGTGGATCGTGGGGTCGATGTGCGTGTGCTGGTCTGGCATCCGCTGGGACATGGAGCGGGGGCTGATGACACGTTTCCCGGGAATCAGGACACCACCAGTCTTCTTGGTGGTCGAGACACTCGGTGGCATGCGCGATGGGACGCTGTGGGTCAGAACTGCCAACACCAGAAGGTCTGGCTAATCGACGCAGAGACCTCAGGGGCGGTGGCCTTCGTGGGTGGCATCAACATCACCCGGGGCTCAATGGCCAACCGGAGTCACGAGTCGCCTGATCCGTCGTTGGGCTTTATTCGCGGGGAGCGGTATTCGAATATTCACGACGTGCACTGTCTGCTCCAAGGGCCGTGTGTCGCTGACGTACACGACAACTTTGTGATGCGATGGAATTGCGCGTCAGAGCGGGACCGGGCTTTCGGATCGTGGCCGGCCGGTTGGACCGTTGACCTTGAAGAGCGTGATTTGGACAAGGTACCGGCAGAGGTTGGATCAGCAACAGGCCAGATACAACGCAGTGTCCTACCTGGGTTGTACGACCGCTTGCCCGATGGTGAGAACTCGGTGCGTGAGCAGTATCTATTAGCCATAGCTTCGGCGGTGGGATACATCTACATTGAGGACCAAATCCTCCTTAGCCGAGTAGTTCTGGCAGCACTGCGTGAGGCCCTCGAGCGTGGAGTACTCGTGGTGGCCTCGGTGCCTGGCGACCCTATGCCCGAGTTGGCTGCAGCCCAAGCACATCCGGGTATCGCCGCGGGTTACGAAGCGCTTGCTGACCTTGGGGAGTTTGATGGCTTCTGTCTCTCAGCCCCTGCAGTACGGCGAGCTTGGGGAGTCGAGGAGATATATGTACATGCCAAGACGGCTGTGGTTGATGATTTCTGGGCAACTATCGGTTCAACAAACCTCGTGTTCAGTTCGTTTCAGGGCGATACCGAGATGAATCTGTCGTTCTGGAATGAGGATGTTGCCCGGTCGCTAAGAGTTCAACAAGTGGATGAACAGGGTGGGTTTGATTCGTCTGGAATAGATGGCCGGACCGCAGTAGCTCGCTTGATTGAGGTGGCTCGAATAAATGCAGCAATGAGGGAGGCTGGCGAGACCTGGACGGGGTTCGCCTGTGCTATTGACCCAGCCTCCTGGGCACTCTGAATCAAGAGGGTTTGAACTACCGACGGAGAATTGTGGTGCTTTAGCCACTGGCCTCCGCGTTGATGTCACAGAGCGCGCCTACGTTCAGGGCATGGAAACCGTGTTGGTCCTCGTTGCTGTCTTCTCGATTCTTGTGGCGGTTGTAACCGCACTCTGGGCCATACGAAGACCTGCTCCCATGGTTGAGGCGAATTCTGTGAGCCCTTTACTCGACCCCGCCAACCTTGCATCCCAGATTGGTGCTGAGGTGAGAGCACAAGTTGGGACTCAGGTCACTGAGATGGCGGCGAATGCTTTGAAGCACAACAACGAACAGTTCCTCACTTTGGCTGCTGAACGGATGGGTGTCGTCCATCAGCAGACGAAGGGTCTACTGGATCCGTTCAGCGAGCAGATGAGAAAACTTGGTGAGACAGTTGGTCACCTCCGGACTGCTCATGAAAAAGAGAAAGGAGCAGTTGACAATATGGCCCTTCAATTGGGCCGCCAGCTATCGACGCTTCAAAGCAGTACGACCACGTTGGCTGAGGCGCTCCGGTCTTCGTCGGCTCGTGGAGCCTGGGGTGAGAACCAACTTCGGAATGTCATTGAGCTATCGGGTATGGAGCCATATTGCGATTTCACTGAGCAGGTGACAGCAGAGAACCGCGCCGGCGACCGCATTCGACCAGATGTTAAAATTCGTCTGCCCAACGGTGCCCATCTGTTCGTCGATGCCAAGGTTCCGTTAGATGCCTATCTGCGCGCTCAAGAGGCTACCGATGAGGTAGTAGTTGAGGCTGAGTTGAAAGCTCATGCCAAGGCGCTGGAAGCACACGTGAAGGCACTAGCCGGAAAGAAGTATTGGGAGGCTGACGGGGAGCCGTCACCTGAGTTCGTAGTCCTGTTTGTTCCCGGTGAGTCATTTCTGGCTGATGCCTTGCGGGCTGAGCCTGGGCTCCTGCAGGAGGCGATGAACCAGCGGGTGCTATTGGCTTCTCCTGTCAACCTTTTGGCTCTGCTCTGGGCCGTTGCGGGCGGCTGGCAGCAGGCGCGATTGGCGGAGAATGCCAGAGAGATTGCCGAACTGGGTGCTGAGCTTTACGACCGAGTGGGCACAGTTCTGGACAATGTAGATAAGACAGGGCGCGGTCTTGAGACAGCAATACGCGCCTACAACAAATTGGTCGGCTCGGTTGACAGCCGCCTCCTGCCGACTATGAGGAAGTTCCCAGACTTGGGAGTGGGTAATGACGAACTGGTGTCACCGTCTGACGTCGAGTTGGCTCCGAGGGATCTGCGGGCGGTTGAACTTCCGTCTGCTGAGGATTAGAGCGACAGCGATAACGCCACATCTGACTGGCCGACCAGATTGTGCAGCAACTGGCTCTTTATTTTGGGACTAGTGCGCCAATAATAACTGTTAGTTGAGTTTGTTCGAAGTTAATGAGACTTCCCATCTCGATTGATCAGATGACTACCGAACAGGTTGGGCCCACCACGCGACAATTGGCCTTGCCGCACGTGTAGTTGATTGGATTCATCAGACCACATTTCCGTCAATTAGGTTTTCCGCCTGTTCGAAAAGGTGGATAGCGCGCTGGTGGAGGTCTTGGGCTGTCTTCACCGTGGCCCGTCCGGCCATTGCTCGGGCGTTGGTTCCTTCGAGAATGATCCCGAGTTTGTAGCAGGCCAATGTCCACCACCAGTCCAGGTTGTCGACCGAGAGGCCCGTATGGTCGGCATAGTGGTCGACCATCTCTCGCCAGGACGGGAAGCCGGGGGCTTTTGGAGCAAACGATCCGAGACCCACGGACGTTGCCAACAGCCAAGCAAGGTCTAGTCGAGGGTCTCCGAGGGTGGTCAATTCCCAGTCCACAATGGCAGCCAACTCTGGTCGGTCGTGTCGGGCTAGGACATTGGCTAGATGGAAGTCACCGTGAATAATTCGACAGGTGAAATCATTGGGTTGGTTTTCCTCCAGCCAGAATCCAACGCGTTCAATCCCCGGCAGGTTTGCTCCCGGGTAGCCATCAAACTCCGTGTAGGAATCAAGAAGTTTTCGCCATCGCGGTACCTGCCGTTCAATCCACCCGTCCGGTCGGCCCAAATCCGTAAGGCCGACATCTGCGGGTTTCATCTTGGAGAGGGAGGCGATCGAGTCAATCATCGAGCGACCAAGCGATCGCTGCCAGTCGACTTCGTCGACATAACGACCTTCGAGGCCTGCTGCTGGGTTGAAGCCGTCGACAGCCTCGCCGAGGTGGAAGCAGGTTCCGATTACCGCTGGATTGGCACATACCGCAAGAAAGGCAGGATGAGGGATGTCGCTATCGGATAGCGCAGCTAGCACTCGAGCCTCACGCAGGATGGTCTCGTTACTGTTTGGACGAGGGTGGCGCGGTGGCCGACGTAACACCATGGACGTACTGTCGGCTCGGGTCAGCATGAAAAGATTGTTCTGTGTCCCACCAGCGAGTTGAGAACACGCTGTGACAGGGCCGTCACCGGGTGCTGGACTATCGGCAATCCAAGCCTGCAGGCGTGCCCAGTTGAGCAACCCGTCTCCGTCGTCAAGGTGGGTATGTCCGGGTGCTATCAGGAAAGAATCGTTTGTGGCTCCTACAAGGGCTGGAGTTTCACCGCCTTTAGATCTTCTAGTCATTTGATATCAGGATTTCCAAGCATTGTTGTGTACTTTTAGGGCTTACAAATGCTGATAATAATCATTTGTGGTAGGTCGGATATCCAAAACTGGGGAGGCGATGGTGACTACCGAAGTTCGGGCGGCAATGGTTCAGACGAGTTGGACTGGTGATAAGGAGTCGATGATCGAACTCCATGAACGGTATGTGGCGGAAGCAGCCGAGGCGGGTGCTCAAATCATGTGCTTCCAGGAGCTTTTTTACGGCCCCTACTTCTGTCAGGTCCAAGATGCAAAATTTTACGACTACACGGAAGCCATTCCGGACGGGCCGACTACGAAACGCTTCCAGGAACTGGCAGCCAAACATGGCATGGTCCTCGTGCTCCCAATGTATGAAAAAGAGCAGGAGGGACTCCTATATAACACCGCTGCGGTTATCGACGCTGATGGGACGTATCTCGGCAAATACCGTAAGACCCATATTCCCCAGTTGCCTGGATTCTGGGAGAAGTTTTATTTTCGGCCTGGAAACCTTGGGTATCCGGTGTTTCAGACTGCAGTTGGGAAGGTGGGCGTCTACATCTGTTACGACAGGCATTTTCCTGAGGGTTGGAGGGCGTTAGGTCTTAATGGGGCCCAGATGGTATTTAACCCATCAGCGACAAGCCGTGGTCTTTCATCGCATTTGTGGCAACTCGAACAGCCGGCCTCGGCTGCAGCGAATATGTATTACGTGGGTGCCATCAACCGAGTTGGGGTCGAAGATCTTGGCGACAACGACTTCTATGGCACTACTTATTTTGCAAACCCACGCGGCCAGTTTGTGGGCGATGTCTGTTCCGATAGAGAAGAGGAACTAATCGTTCGTGATCTGGATCTAGATCTGGTTGACGAGGTGCGCAATCAGTGGGCTTTTTATCGAGATCGACGCCCCGACATGTACGACGACCTAACACAGGCTTGACGTTTAGTGACTGAGATAAGTTGATCGTTAGTCTGATCGGAGCTCCCCATGACCACGAATGCTGAACTGCTAGAGCGTCATCGTTCTGTTCTCCCTAGTTGGCTTGCTCTCTATCACGATCCTCCTATTTCTTTTGATCGAGGACAGGGCCGACATATTTATGACGTTGAGGGCAATCGTTATCTTGATTTTTTTGGCGGCATTCTGACAACCAGCCTTGGTTATGACATTCCCGAGATCACGAAGGCAGTTCAGGAGCAGGCTCCGAAGACGTTTCACACATCTACTCTGTACCTCTCGGAGTGCATGATCGAGTTGGCAGAGTTAATCGCTGACCTTTCAGGTATCCCTGATGCCAAGGTATTTTTCACAACGTCAGGTACTGAAGCTAATGATGCTGCCTTGATGTTGACGACTGTTGCTAGAAAGTCCAATCAGATTCTCGCCATGCGGAATAGTTACCATGGACGCTCGTTCACGACTATTGCTATCACTGGACATGGTTCATGGTCGCCGACAAGCATCAGTGGCATGTCGGTTAATTATGTGCATGGTGGGTATCGACTCCGTAGCCCATTTAGGGATCTGGACGATGAGTCCTACACCAATGCGTGTGTCGAAGACCTTCGACAGGTATTTGACATGATGACCTCAGGCGACGTTGCAGCAATGATTGCTGAACCTATTCAAGGGGTGGGCGGCTTCGCCACGCCGCCTGATGGGTTCTTTGGGGCCATTAAGAAAGAACTCGATAATCGGGGAGTTTTGTTTATCTCTGATGAGGTTCAGACCGGTTGGGGTCGAACTGGTGAGAACTTTTGGGGTTATCAAGCTCACGGAATAACACCTGATGTTATGACCTTTGCTAAGGGTGTGGCTAACGGTCTGTCTCTCGGGGGGCTAGTTGCCAGTGCTGAGTTGATGGATTCTCTTCCTGGCAACTCAATTTCTACATTTGGTGGGAATCCAGTTAGTAGCGTTGGTGCCCTGGCAACGATTAGATACATGCTGGAGCACGATATTCAAGGCCGTTCGCTTCGAATGGGAAATCGTCTCGCAGATCATTTGCGTCCGGTAGTTGACGCATCCGAGGTTGTGGTTGAACTGCGGGGCAAGGGCCTCATGTTGGCTCTTGAAACCGTCCAAGTCGGCACAATTGAACCAAATCCCGCTGCGGCGATCCAGATCATGGAGGAAGCCCGTGCTGCTGGGCTACTCATTGGAAAGGGCGGCCTCTATGGCAACGTGCTGCGTATCGCTCCGCCAATGACGGTCACGGAGGAAGAGATCGACGAGGCTGGAACGACTCTGGTCAACATCATTGAACGCTTGGGGTAGGGGAAGCGATGCTAGAGAGTCACCCTAGGCGCCAAAAAAGGGGAGAAGTATGACAACGTTCATTAAGAACGGAACTGTGGTCAGCGCAACTGGCCGCCATAGCACAGATGTGTTAGTTGATGGCACCGTCATCGCCGCACTATTGCAACCGGGATCATCGACGGCAATTTCAGCTGAATCAGGCGCCGATCGGGTTATCGACGCTTCCGGCAAGTACGTGGTGCCGGGAGGTGTTGACTGTCATACCCACATGGAGTTGCCCTTTGGCGGGACATTCGCCAGTGACACTTTTGAGTCCGGAACCCGGGCGGCCGCGTGGGGAGGAACAACAACCATTGTTGATTTCGCTGTCCAGAAGACTGGCGAGAACGTCCGTGACAGTCTTGAGGCGTGGCACGCTAAGGCTGAAGGGCAATGCGCTGTCGACTACGCCTTCCATATGGTTTTGGGTGGAATCGATGACGCTGCTCTCAAAGAGATGGATGCACTGGTTGCTGAGGGCATCACGAGTTTCAAACTCTTCATGGCGTATCCCGGTGTCTTCTATAGCGATGATGGACAGATTCTTCGAGCGATGCAGATGGCAGCCAATAACGGTGCGCTGATTTCTATGCATGCCGAAAATGGCATTGCTATTGATGTACTTGCTGAGCAAGCGGCGGCGCGTGGTCAGACAGACCCCGTGTATCACGGTATTACTCGCCCTGCACGCCTTGAAGGTGAAGCGACTAACCGTGCCATCCAACTGGCGTTGGTTGCTGGTGCTCCGGTTTATTTTGTTCATCTTTCGGCGAGTGAAGCTCTGGAGCGTGTAGCTGAGGCACGCGATGAAGGCCATAACGTATTCGCGGAAACATGCCCCCAATACCTCTATTTGAACTTAGAGGACCACCTTGGTGCCCCTGGTTTCGGTGGTGCTGGCTACGTCTGCTCTGCTCCGCTGCGGACGAAGGAGCACACGCATCAGAAAGATCTTTGGCGGGGTTTGCGAACTAACGACTTAGCAGTTGTAGCCACTGATCACTGTCCGTTTTGCATGAAAGATCAAAAGGAACTAGGTCGCGATGACTTTCGTGCTATTCCTAATGGTATCGGTGGGGTTGAGCACCGGATGGATTTGATCTACCAGGGCGTCGTAATGGGAGAGTTGTCATTGGAGCGTTGGGTGGAGACCTGTTCTACGACACCTGCTCGAATGTTTGGGATGTATCCGCAGAAGGGCGTTATTGCGCCAGGTTCGGATGCTGACATTGTCCTGTACGACCCCAATGCCAAGACTGAAATTTCGGTTGATACTCACCATATGAATATGGACTACTCGGCCTACGAGGGCTTTTCGATTGACGGAAAAGTAGACACGGTCATTTCTAAGGGGCGGGTCTTGATCGAAGAAGATGAGTATCTAGGAGTCAAAGGCCACGGCGTTTATTTGCCTCGGGGCTTATCTTCGTATCTTCAATAGGTCCTTACTGCGCGTAGTTAATCGGAAGTGTCTGATCCGGGACTAAGGCCGTAAGTTGTCAGTTGTTTGAGAGGAGTATTTAGGTGCAGAAGATTGGTCATCTCATTGATGGAACTTTGGTTGAAGCAACATCGGGAAATACTGGACCGGTGTACGATCCTTCGACTGGAGTTGAGACTGGTCGGGTAGCTCTTGCTTCGGTAACTGAAGTGGATGCTGCTGTAACTTCTGCAGAAACAGCGTTCGAGGAGTGGGGCCAGACGTCCCTCGCTCGCCGGACCAAGTTGATGATTTCGTTTCGAAATCTTGTTGTCGCTAACGCTGATGAGATTGCCAGACGTCTTACGGCCGAACACGGCAAGGTAATGGATGATGCTCGAGGTGAAGTTGCTCGTGGCATTGAAAATATTGAGTTTGCCTGCGGTCTGACCGACGCGCTTAAAGGCGCCTACAGCGAACAAGCCAGCAACGGGGTTGACGTCCACACGGTTCGACAGCCTCTAGGTGTGGTAGCGGGTATTACGCCGTTCAATTTTCCTGCAATGGTGCCAATGTGGATGTTCCCTAATGCTGTTGCCTGCGGAAACACGTTTATCCTCAAGCCCTCGGAACGTGATCCGTCTGCTCCTCTATATGTGGCAGAACTGTTCCAGGAAGCCGGCTTTCCCGCTGGTGTTCTAAATGTTGTGAACGGTGACAAGCTGGCTGTTGATCGGCTTCTTGAGCATCCCAAAGTCAAAGCAATCAGTTTTGTTGGTTCAACACCGATAGCTCGCTATGTCTATTCGACAGCGACCTCTCATGGGAAGCGGGCCCAGGCTCTTGGTGGAGCGAAGAATCACATGTTGGTCCTGCCCGATGCTGATATCGAAATGGCTGCTGATGCGGCTGTTTCAGCAGCTTATGGATCGGCTGGTGAACGGTGTATGGCTATATCCGTAGTAGTTGCCGTGGGTGATGTAGGTGATCGCTTGGTGGAAGCCATCAAGATCCGTATGGAGAAACTGATAATTGGTTCAGGAACCGATCCAAGTTCGGAAATGGGTCCCTTAATCACTGCCCAAGCCCGAGATCGGGTGGCCGGTTACATTCAGGCAGGGTTCGAGGCTGGCTGCGAACTGGTTGTCGATGGCCGAGATCAACGTTTCGAAGGCGGTGGGTTCTTTCTCGGGGTGACGTTATTAGATCGTGTCACTACCGATATGAGTGTCTATACAGATGAGATCTTTGGCCCAGTTCTGGCCGTAGTGCGTGCTGACACATATGCAGACGGGGTTGACATGATTAGGTCCAACCCTTATGGAAATGGGGCTGCAATATTTACTCGTGATGGTGGAGCGGCTAGGCAGTTTCAACGTGACGCGGATGCCGGGATGGTTGGCGTCAATGTCCCTATCCCAGTGCCAGTCGGTTACCACTCATTTGGCGGATGGAAAGATTCAGCGTTCGGGGATACAACGATGTATGGGCCTGAAGGACTGAGATTTTACACTCGACCCAAAGTTATAACGAGCAGGTGGCCTGACCCAGCAACGAGTAGCGTTGATCTTGGTTTTCCGCGTAATAATTAATTTTCTACTATTCGCAGGGGTAATAAAATGAGAGTTGTTTGCTGATGGACTTTGGAATAGTTCTCCAAACTGATCCTCCCGCATCACGGATAATTGAGATGACTAAGAGGGCAGAAGAGCTTGGTTTCACGCACGCCTACACCTTCGACAGCCATGTTCTGTGGCAAGAGCCTTTTGTAATATTCAGCCCAATGCTTGCCGCGACTGAGCGGATGATGGTTGGGCCGATGGTGACCAACCCAGGGACCCGAGACTGGACGGTTCTGGCGTCCCTATTCGCAACTCTGAATGACATGTACGGGGAGCGAACGATCTGTGGAATCGGGCGTGGAGATTCAGCGATGCGAGTGATAGGGAATCGCCCATGTAATCTTGCGACGCTTGAGTCTTCGATGGAGGTTATTAAGGTCCTTGCTGAAGGGGGAACAGTTGAATACAACGGGACCTCTCAGACGCTTCCATGGCGCAACGAAGGTTCGTTGCCAATGTGGATGGCGGCATATGGGCCGAAAGCTCTTGCTCTTTGTGGTCGCAAGGCAGATGGATTCGTTTTACAACTTGCGGATCCGCAGATTGCTGAATGGACTATCGGATCCGTCCGGAAGGCTGCCGCTGAAGCTGGTCGTGACCCTGACGAGATAACGATCTGTGTTGTTGCCCCAGCGTATGTTGGAGAAGATATAGCTCATCAACGAGATCAAGTCAGATGGTTTGGTGGGATGGTTGGCAACCACGTATCAGATCTCGTAGATCGCTATGGTGATTCAGGAACAGGTGTTCCGGCTGCATTAACTGATTACATTGAGGCTCGCGAAGGTTACGATTATTCAGAACATGGGCGTGTTGGCAATAGTCATACTGAGTTTGTTCCAGATGAAGTAATCGATCGTTTTTGTATTCTTGGGCCACCAGAGAATCACATTTCGAGATTAGAAGAACTGAAAGACATTGGTGTTGATCAGTTTGCTTTATATCTAATGCATGATCAAAATAGTGAGACCCTAGAGGCCTATGGTGATTTGGTGCTGCCTCGTTGCAAGTAAGCAACTGCTTTTGTTGAAAAGCCTTAATATAGTGAATAACTTTTTTGAGATGGGAAGTTAATTTGAAGTTTGTTCAAAGAAAGTATGAAGTGCTAGTTGAGTCCACATTCCATGCTGCCGGTTCCAAGCTAGATAACCCAGTTCGTAAGGGCGCTATCGCTGCTGTTGTCAGCAACCCCTTCGCGGGTCGTTATCAAGAAGACTTAAGCAGCGCCGTCAAAGAGTTAAGGGTGCTGGGTGAGGAGCTGGGGGAAATCCTTATTAGTCACCTGGGAGGCGATGCCAGTGTGATTGACGGATACGGCAAAGGAGCGATTGTTGGTACCAACGGTGAGATCGAGCATGGCGCGATGTGGCACATTCCCGGAGGTGGAGGCATGCGTGCGGCTCTTGGCAAGGGTGAGGCCATAGTACCTTCGACAAAAAAAGTTGGTTCAGCCGGGGCACGACTCGATGTCCCGCTTACCCATCTGGACTGGTCGTACGTCGGGAGCCACTATGACGCCATCGAGGTTGGAATCTCAGACTCACCGCACCCAGATGAAATGGTCCTAATTCTTGCTATGTCCATTGGTGGGAGGCCTGATGCTCGATTAGCTGGAGGGTTCGATCTCAGCGATCGTGGAAATCCAGGAGTACCAGCATGAGGGTTGCATTTGTCGGTTTAGGGCGGATGGGGTGGCACATGGCGGGCCACCTAGTTGGCTATGACGGTGTGGACGAAGTGGCGGTATACGACACTGTTAGACATTTGGGCCAAGACTGGGCAACTGAAAATCAGGGTGAAGCCGTTGAATCTCTGAAGTTGGCCGTTAGTGGAGCTAGTTGTGTGTTTAGTTCGCTTCCAGCTGACCGCGAGTTGCTAGCCGTAAGATCAGAAATATTGGAAGAGATCGAAGTGGATACCATATGGGTTGACCACTCGACTACCTCGGCGCGTGTTGCGCGTGAAACAGCGGAACAAATGTCTGCTGTAGGTGCTCACTTCATAGACGCCCCGGTGTCGGGTGGGGTAGACGGGGCTCGGAGTGGAAGCCTCTCAGTAATGGCGGGTGGAGACCCAGATGCTTTCTCCCGCGCAGAGCCGCTTATTGGGAGTTATGCCTCTCGCGTGAAATACATGGGTAGTTCAGGTGCAGGTCAGTTGACCAAGATGACCAACCAGATTTGTGTCGTTGGTCTTTGTCAGGCTTTAGCTGAGGGACTTGATTTTGCTACTAGAGCGGGTCTTGATGTGGAGAATGTGGTTGAAGCGATGCTTCAGGGTTCGTCAACCTCTTGGCAGATGGAAAACCGATCTGACAAGATGCTGGGTAGGGACTACGACTTCGGTTTCTCGACCACGTTGATGCGTAAAGACATAGGTCTAGTTCTTGAAGAAGCTTCCGATATGAACATCTCACTCCCTGTCACTTCTCTGGTTGGGCAGTTCTTGGCTGATGTCTCGTCCATGGGTGGATCAGACTGGGATTGGTGCAGTTTGATGGAGCGGCAAAGGCGCTTCTCATCTGATTATTCCGAAAGTCATGAACTCCAGCAATAGTCTGAGGTATTACGCAAGTTTAGAAGATCATTAGGAGTGCGAGTGAATACATCGTTCGTTGATGAGTGCAAAGAGGCAAGCAAACCGGTCTGGGCTAACGAGTACGACACCTGGCAGTTCTTCGCCTCGCAGAACACACGCTTTCCGAACTAATGCAGGTCGAGCGCCTACATCTCGACCTTGGTGGACGAGTAACCGGTGTCGATCTGGCGAAAACACTCGACGATGAAACGGTCACAGCGCTGCGCGATGCTATCGACGAATACTCGGTGCTTTGCTTTCCCGACCAGGCGATGACCGACGAGGCGCAGCTCGC
>JAQWTI010000023.1 GCA_029242745.1 Acidimicrobiales bacterium
AGAGAGAGTTGGATTGGTCGGGGAGTCGGGGAGCGGGAAGAGTCTGACTGCCCTTGCTGTTATGGGTCTTATTCATCGCGTGGGTGGCAAGGTTGGTCGAGGTGCTTCGGTTTCACTGAACGGCGAAGACTTGCTTGCAAAGAGCGAGAAGGAACTGCGCTGGATTCGCGGAGGCCAGATAGCGATGATTTTCCAGGATCCGCTTTCATCTCTCAATCCGGTTCTCAAGACTGGCCGACAGGTAATGGAGGCGCTTGAGTTGCATCGTCCGGACCTCGACCGGCGTGAGATGAGAAGCGCTGCTATCGATCTGCTGGATCAGGTTCATCTTCCAAGGCCGGATCGCCTCATGGATTCCTATCCACACGAACTATCAGGCGGGATGCGCCAGCGAGTGATGATCGCAACTGCTCTGGCTGGTAATCCTGCTTTGCTGATCGCGGATGAGCCGACAACTGCACTCGATGTCACGATCCAAGCTGAGGTTCTCGATCTGCTGTACGAACTAGGGGAGGCCCGCGGACTCGCAGTCCTGCTGATAACCCATGATCTGAGCATCATTGCTGGCTTTACCCATCGGGTGCTGGTGATGTATGGCGGGCGGGTTGTTGAACGCGCCGAAACTAGCGAGCTCTACTCAGATCCGAAGCACCCATACACGGGCCTCCTTATGCGCTCGATTCCAACACTCGACCGAACTGAGGATCGACTTATTGCGATTTCGGGGTCGCCCCCGGAACCCGCCTCACGTCCCAACGGGTGTGGATTCCATCCGCGGTGTCCCTTTTCTAAGGACCCAGACTGCACTACGACGCAACCAGCACTACTCGAGATCGGTGTTGGCGGAGGGCCCCCTCGTGCAACGGCTTGTGTGCGAATCAGCGAGATTGACCCATCGGAGTTCCTCAGCGGTCCACCTTCCAGCAAGGCGGGGTCGGCGACGATTCAAGATGACGTATTTGTTGAACTCGAGCAGCTCACTAAGACCTTTAAGATCAAGGGCGAGGGTCTAATTGGTAGCGATACCGTCATTGCTGTTGAGGACGTCTCACTGCAGTTGAAGCGGGGGGCGGCGCTTGGCATTGTCGGTGAATCTGGCAGCGGCAAATCAACTCTCGCACGATGCCTGCTCCATCTGATAGTCCCGACCAGCGGCACTGTGCGTGTTGAAGGCCAGAACCTAGCCGAGCTCAGCTCACGTGAACTACGTCGGCTTCGCCCCCAGATGCAGATGATTTTTCAGGATCCAGCCTCCTCTCTTGACCCAAGGATGAGCGTTGGCCGTATCTTGGCGGAACCCCTCCGAATTCATGGTCTTTGGGGCACCTCGGGTTATGACGGACAAGCTCTGGAAGATCTACTCGACCTAGTTCAGCTGCCCCACGACTCCCTTGAGCGGTTTCCCCACGAGTTCTCGGGTGGTCAGCGACAGCGGATCGCTATTGCCAGGGCGCTTGCCGTCCGGCCATCTCTGTTGGTCTGCGACGAAGCGGTATCTGCTCTGGATGTGTCAGTGCGCTCATCAATCTTGAACCTGTTGGCTGACCTCCGGGCTGAGTTCGGACTCACGATGCTGTTCATAGCGCACGACTTAGCACTAGTTCGGTTCCTATGCGACGGTATAGGCGTGATGTACCAGGGGCGCCTTGTGGAGCTCAAGGCCACAGAGGAACTCTTCAGTAACCCGACTCATCGCCATACCCGCGAACTGCTCGCCTCTCAACCCACTCCGAATCCGGTTGAGGAGCACGAGCGCCGCGACCTTCGGCAGCGCCTTGCCCGGTCAGCGCATTGAGTCCGGAACCAAATATTGGTCATGGAGTAGGGCAGAATCCAGTTTCTCGCGAATCTTTTGGGAAGAACCAATCAGCCACCAAACTGAGGGGTCGCCCGCCTGGTGATACAACCAGCGAGACTAAGAAATCACTTTTGCATTGTGCTCGGGAGGTGTTTGCTGAGTACGGCTACCACGGTGGCACAATCGCTGAAATCGTGCGTCGCGCAGGCGTTAGCACGCCCGTGCTCTATCACCATTTTGGCAGCAAGTCGGGACTCTTCCGTGCGGCAGTTGACGATATATCGGAGCTACTCCTAGAGGCGAGAGGCCAGAGGGTCGGGACCCCAGGGACGCTTCGTGAAAATCTTGACTTGATGCTCAGGTCTGCGATTGACATTCACGATACTGATCCGCAGCTCGCACGGTTTCTTCTTACGGCCCGCGTTGAATCCGCTCGAGATCCTGAGCTTGGTGCCAGCACAGAAGTGAATGAGTACAACTTCGCGAGGTTGGAGGGGTTTCGAGTGCTTGCTAGTGAGTCCGGCGTTCCTCCAGAACGAGCTAAAGCGGTAGCGCATGCCTGCGTCGCCTTGTTTGGTGGGCTGACTGTCATCGCCTTCTCGGCGCCATTGGATTACGACGAGACTGTCCAGTCAGCGCGACTCATCCTCGATAGCGAGCTTTTTGATAGCTGAAAGCTCTGTAGTCAGATCTAGCCTCCGGGCCATATGGGACACGACCCTTGGCGCGCTCCTGGCACTCTCATTGCTGTCAATCGATCAATGCATCCATATTCCAGTGTCGTCCGTATTGCGCTCTAATGTGTTAGTCGCTATATTGCAGCGAGCGGTATCAAGCATGAACGTCAACCAACTCAGGCGGCTTCATTACGCATGGATTACAGCATCATCAGCGCGGACTCTCACCTTGAGATACCGGTCGACCGCTGGGTCCACCGAGTGCCGGATGAGTACCGAGAACGCGCACCAAGAGGCATCCGGCTTGCCAATGGCGGTGACGCCTGGCTGGTAGAGGGACGCCCGTTGTGGGCGGTTGGGCTCGAGCTCTCGGGTCGACCCCCAGAGGAATACCAGCCGACTGGCCTGAGTTACCAGGGAGCTGCCGGGGCAGGCTCCCCCGAGCAGCGCCTCCATGAAATGGAACGTGATGGTGTCGACGCTGAGGTGCTTTTCCCGGGTGTTGGGGGCGCGAACTTTTGGCGAGGGATCGGTGAGGACAATGCGTACAGGGCAGTTATTCACGCTTATAACGAGTTTCTCGTTGAGGATTACGTTGCTGCAGACCCGCAGCGACTCCTAGCCCTGGGGTTGATTCCCGAGACTGGGATTAGTGCCGCTCTAGATGAGTTGCGTTACTGCGCGAAGGGTGGACTGAAGGGGGTCTGTCTAAACGGTTGGCCCTGTGGTCGGAGCTACCCGACCGAAGAAGACGATGTCTTTTGGCGAGAGGCCATGGAACTCGGCATCGCCGTGACCGTTCATATCCAACTTCGCTATCGGGGAGCGACTGACGGTCCCGCGTACCCTTATCCGAAGGTGCCGCCACCCGATATTCACCCTCAGGCTGCGGACCCTCTTCGCCACCTGGCGGCGTTTGATCGTCGGGGTGGCCTTAACGCACTCCAACTCGTATTTGCAGGAACGTTTGACCGTTTGCCGGACTTTCGGATTTTCTTCGCGGAAACCTATGTGGGCTGGTTGCCGATCTTCTTTGAACAAGTCGACATGCTCTATGAGCGAACCATTCACTGGGCAAATGAGTATGTCGGCCTTCCCATACTCGACCACAATCCGAGCGAGTACTTGCGGCGCCACATTTACTGGGGCTTCGTGAACGACCCCTTTGGCGTAAAGGTTCGTGCTGACGTCGGTATTGATCGTGCCATGTGGTCAAGCGACTTCCCTCATAGCGTGACGACCTGGCCTGATTCGGGCGCTGCGATTGATGCGATGTTCGCCGGGGTGGCACCGGAAGAAAAAGCGAAGATGGTGTGCAACAACGCGATGGAGTTCTTTGGCCTCCGGAGGTAGGAGGCACCCTGATTCTGTTTGACCGCTATGGACAAACAGCGCGAGAGTATGACTAATATAGCGATTCAGACAATATCGCTGGGAGACGAGAATGGTGCAAGCCCAAGCAACTGAAGACCAAACGAGTCAGGCCAACGAGCGATACATGATGATCTCTTCTGATACTCATGCAGGGCCTGACTTTGAGGACTATGGCGCCTATGTCGAAAAGCGACATAGGGCGGCCTTCCAGGCAGAACTAGATGTCAGACGCTCGAGGCTTCAATCGGCCATTGGTAAAGACCAGGGCAAATCGAGCGAGATGAACGAACTGCAGGAGGAGCAAGGGCACGGCCCGGGTACTCGGGATCCTGAGGCGAAGGCTAGACATGAGGAAGCCGACGGAGTTGTCGGTTGTGTCATTTACTCGAATGGCCCCCGGCCGTTTAGTCCAGAGTTTCGCGAGCGGACCCCGCTTGGCCTTCCTTCGCTTTCGCTTGAGCAGCGTGTTGCCGGAGCACGAATCTACAACCGCTGGTTGTCGGACTTTTGTTCTGCTTATCCGGATCGTTTTTTCGGTATCGCCCAGATCGAGATCGAAGACATCGACTCAGCGGTCCGAGAAGTGGAGTGGGCGGCCAATAACGGCCTAAGGGGAGGCATTGCTTTTCCTGGAGTCGCACCATCTGGTGAATACCCCGGCCTTCATGATGAGTCCTATGAACCCCTATGGGCGGCGTGCCAGGACCTCAACATGCCGCTTAACACCCATGGTGTCGATGCGATCCCGGCCCAGCAATACCCTTTTGGGCACGTATCAAACATCCTGCTCACCCTTACCGAGGCGCCATTTTTCAGCACGCGGCATCTTTGGTGGCTGATGTGGACAGGGGTTTTTGATCGCTACCCAGGACTAAAACTTGCATTCGCAGAGTTGCTCGCAGATTGGATACCTCGCACTTTGAGTGACCTTGACAGCACGCTCGCTAGCAATCTCGGCGCTGAGGGACGAACGGCACTCAAGCTGACTCCTACCGAGTACTGGAACAAGCATTGTTTCGTCGGTGCCAGTTTCATGTCTCGGACGGAAGCAAATGCGCGTCACGACGTTGGTCTCGACAGCGTTATGTGGGGATCGGACTACCCGCATGTCGAGGGCACCTGGCCACACACCAAGGAGAGCCTTCGCAACACGCTTTCGGGACTCCCTGTCGAAGACATTCGCAAGATGCTTGGTGAGAATGCCCTTAAGTGTTATGACTTCGATGAGGCCAAGATGCGTGAATTAGCTAACCAGTTTGGGCCAACGGTTGAGGAGCTTGACACCCCCCTTGATGAAATTCCCGACACGGCTCAAGCGCGGTTGGGTATGGCATTTCGCGAAGGCGACCACTGGACCTGAGGTTCTGAGTGTGCACGAATTGGTCACGCATTGAGGGCGATTCTGTTGCCTGGGAGAGTTTCGAAGAGGGTCTCGCTGATGAGACGACGACGGACGTTCGCTGGCTACAGGCACATGATCCCTGGATCGTCGAGGCCAAACATCCGCCAGCATCCGTATCTCCGGCGCATTACCACCCGTTTGACGTTGTCTATTTGTACACAGGCGGATCAGTCTCCATGTCTGCGGAGCCGGGTCAAGTAGGGGCAGCAAGACATTCGACGTCGTACCAGGCTGGTGACTTGCGATTCGTCAAAGCCGGAACTGTTTACGGGCCCGAGACGACCGGCCCAAGCGGATCACTGTTCTATACGTTCACCTTCGGTGGACGACCAAGTGTCGCCTACGCCAACGATGAACAGAGGAATGCAGGCACAGACGCTCTAACGCCACCAGGCTCAGATGTTTGGTGGCGAGCCCGGTGGGACAGATCGGAGTGGACGGAAGTTTCAGTGCCTGTAGACGGGACCACCAGACAAGCATCTGGTCAGATATTGTCGACTTTTGGAGTCCACGCAGCGATGATCCGACTCAACCCAGATGAGAGTCTCGGTTCGCTTTCTCATGACGGCGACTGGATTCTTATGCCCGTAGTCGGCTCGATTGAGATTGGCAGCGAGGAGCGCTATGGGCTGCACTGCTTTCGTTGGTCCTCCGGGGGAGAACCTTGCGGCCCAATCATCGGTGGGCCGACGGGAGGGGTGATGCTCCTCCTTAGCGCCTTCCAACCAGTTGTATCTGCGCTTTGAGTCAGCCGTTTTGCCGCCGATAGGTGTCGACGACCGCAAATAGATAGTGATCAATTCTACGGAGGCCAAAT
>JAQWTI010000004.1 GCA_029242745.1 Acidimicrobiales bacterium
TCGACATGCCGGTGCGACACAAGAACTTTATTTGACATGGGCAGAGAAGTTGATCTCATGGAGAATTATCCGCGCACACAGCGGAATCTCGATGAACGGCTGCAAGAAAAAACTGAAGAGGATCGGTTAATCGCTCGACAGTTTGATCAAGAGTTCTTTGATGGCGATCGACGTAATGGCTATGGAGGGTTCACTTATCACCCGAGGTTCTGGCAACCTGTAGTTCCCACATTTCGAGAGGCCTACGGTCTTACCGGAGAGCATTCCCTACTCGATGTTGGTTGCGCGAAAGGTTTTATGCTCAAGGACTTCGCGGAGGCTATTCCTGGGCTTACGGTTGCTGGAATTGACGTAAGCGAATATGCGATCAATCATGCCGTTGAGGGGGTAGAGGGTCTCGTTCAGGTCGCTGATGCCCGAGATCTTCCATTTGAGGATGACTCCTTTGACCTAGTTGTATCGGTGAATACTCTGCACAACTTCGAACGTGGCGAGGTGATCCAAGCCTTGCAAGAAGTGCAGCGGGTCAGTCGCCGGTGGTCCTTCGTGGTTCTTGATGCGTACCGGAACGAGCAGGAGCGTCTGCGAATTGAGGCATGGAACCTGACTGCTCTCACAGTGCTCTCCACCGATGGGTGGGTGGAACTGTTCGCTGAAGCTGGCTATCAGGGCGATTATTATTGGTTTATTCCGTGACGCCGATAGAAGAACGTCGCTCCAGGCTCCAGCGTTGTATGTTGCGGATCCGGATGGTTGAGGAAGCTATTGCTAACCTCTACCCCGAACAGGAAATGCGCTGTCCGGTGCACCTGAGCATTGGGCAGGAAGCTGCAGCGGTTGGTGTGTGTGATGGACTTCGGTCGGGTGACCTTGCGGTCTCTGGCCATCGAAGCCATGCGCACTATCTCGCCAAAGGTGGAAGCCTCAAGCGACTGTTGGCTGAGCTCTATGGAAGATCGACGGGTTGTACGGGTGGGCTCGGTGGGTCTATGCATCTCACTGACTTGTCTGCTGGCTTTCTGGCCGCGACACCGATTGTGGGTAGTTCAGTTCCAGTCGCAGTCGGTGCGGCTTTCTCGGCAAAAGCCCGGGGGAGTGATCGCCTAGTCACAATCTTCGTCGGCGACGGAGCGATGGAGACTGGTGTCGTGCACGAGAGTTTGAACTTCGCTGTTGTCCACAATCTGCCGGTACTGTTTTGTTGCGAGAACAACTTGTATTCCGTCTATTCGCCAATGGAAGTTCGTCAGCCTGGCCATCGAACCATCGCTGATTTGGCGGCAGGTCATGGTATTAGGACATCGGCAGGTGATGGCAACGATGCCGAGGAAGTGGCCGTACTTGCTGATGACGCCTACCGGTCGATTCGCGCTGGAGAGGGTCCGGTATTCCTTGAGTTATCTACTTATCGGTGGAGGGAGCACTGTGGGCCCAACTACGACAACGATATTGGCTATCGGTCCCTTGACGAGTTCGACTTATGGCGCGCCAATGATCCAATCGAAGTCCTAGCCGCTCGCGGGGTGTGGAGCCAGCGAGCTTCCGACACTGAGGAAATCGCCAGCGAGATTCACCTAGCTGTTGAGTTCGCCAGGGAAAGCCCATTTCCAGATCCAGAGACAGTCCGATACCCGGTGCTTCATAGGTCAGTGTCATGACGGAGATCGTGGTTGTGGGGCTGGTTGCCCAGTGAATAGGTCTCTGAACTATGGAGAAGCGATTCGCGAAGCGCTTGACCAGTCGTTGTCAGACGATCCTGATGTGGTGGTGATGGGTTTAGGTGTCCCCGACCCTAAAGGAGTCTTTGGGTCAACGCTGGGTCTTCAGGAGCGGCACGGCCCCGAACGAGTGATGGATATCCCACTCTCAGAAAATGCGGTTACTGGAGTGGCGCTTGGCTGTGCAGCGACCGGGATGCGTCCGGTGCTAGTTCACCAACGAGTTGATTTCACACTCACGGCATTTGAGCAAGTTGTTAATCAGGTGGCTAAGTGGCGGTTTATGTTCAACGACCAAATGTCTGTTCCGATGGTCATCCGGATGGTCGTTGGGCGTGGCTGGGGCCAAGGCCCTCAACACTCACAGAGCCTCCAAGCCCTCTTTGCGCACATTCCAGGTCTTAGAGTCATCATGCCCACTACCGCCCATGACGCTAAGGGAATGATGATCGCGGCAATACGGTCGGATGATCCGGTGGTTTGTCTAGAGCACCGTTGGCTCTATTCGATAGAGGACGAGGTGCCCGAGAGTCGCTACGTCGTTCCATTAGATGAGGCACGGATCGTTCGGTCGGGAACCGATATCACTCTTGTAGGTGTCTCGTATATGACCCTGGAGTGCTTAGCTGCTGCAGACATGCTGGCAGAGGCTGGATTATCAGCAGAGGTTGTTGATTTAAGGAGTATTCGGCCCCTCGACACCTCGGCAATCGTCAGTTCTGTGGAGCGGACGTCCAGGCTCCTCATCGTGGACAATGGACACGTCGTGGGTGGGGTGTCAGCTGAGATTGTTGCAGCCGTAGTGGAACAGGCATTTTCTCATCTTGAGGTTGCACCAGAACGTATGGGATTTCCTGATTACCCAACACCGACGAGCCCAGCTCTGGCTGACGATTACTATCCCTTACCTCACCAGATAGCAATGAGGGCATCTGAGATGCTCGGAAAGCGATTTTCCTTTCAACCAATTGACCGGGGGGAGCGCCGACTTGACCAACCCCACCCTGCCTATCAGGGGCCATTCTGATAACGAAATTCTGTGAGATGGTCCAAGGAGTGGGGGGGACCGGTTCGGCAGTGCAGGGCCGCCTATCCTCGGTATAACTAGCCCCTGGTTAACAAGAGAGTTATGAGATGGCGATGAGTAACAATCTTCTTCCTCTGGCAGGACGTGCAGCAATTCTGACTAAGCAACATTCTCCTCTTGTTGTTGATTCGGTTGGATTGCCTCAGACGCTTGCGCCGGGCCAGGTAATGGTCCAAGTGCACTACAGCGGTATTTGCGGTTCTCAACTCGGTGAGATCGATGGAGTTAAGGGGCCGGATGCCTATCTCCCGCATCTGCTCGGACACGAGGGTTCAGCGACGGTTCTGGCGATTGGGCCTGGGGTGGTCCATGTGGCAGTGGGTGACCTGGTGGTCTTGCATTGGCGGAAGGGGGCTGGGATTGAGGCTGCGCCGGCTTCCTACAACTGGGCGGGTGCGACCGTGAACGCTGGTTGGGTTACCACGTTCAACGAGTTCGCCGTGGTGTCGGAGAATCGATGCACAGCGATTCCAGTTGATTCTGATCGGAGGCTTGCCGCACTATTTGGGTGTGCGGTGACCACAGGTTTTGGGGTGGTTGAAAATAACGCTCAAGTGCGAGCTGGAGAGTCGGTCGTTGTTTACGGCAGCGGGGGGGTGGGGCTCAGTATCGTGCAGGCCGCTGCCCTCCATGGCGCCTATCCGATTATTGGTGTTGATCTACACGAGAACAGACTTGCTCTTGCGCTTGATATGGGAGCAACACATGTCATAAATGGTCGAGATGATGGGGTGGAGAATTCCATTATCGATCTTGTTGGTCGTACTGGTGCTGATCTATTCGTAGATAACACTGGTGTACCGGCGGTCATGGAACTTGGGTATCGCGTTACATCTTCAGCTGGCCGCGTGGTGCTTGTCGGTGTGCCTAAAAGTGATGAGCAGATGAGTTTCCGTCCGCTTGCTTTGTACTTTGGCAAGGATCTGACGGGATCTCACGGGGGAGAGAGTGTTCCAGAAAGAGACATTCCCCGCCTTATGAGAATGTTCCAAGCAGGCCGTCTACGACTTGACGAGATGGTGACAACCTGTGTCTCTCTTGACGAGGTCAACGAAGCGATTGGGTTGATGCGTTCAGGCGAAACTGCCGGACGCTGTTTGTTGTCCGTTGACGGGAGTTGACGATGGAGAATTATTTGTTGGTGGTGGTGGTGTGCCGCGGCAGGTGTGTTGTGGGTAGTGGGTGTGCGCGCCAATGAGTGGAGTTGTGTTTGTCTCAGGAAACTTTAATGTTCTCCACCCGGGTCATCTCCGGCTATTCCGGTTTGCGCGTGAGATGGGTGACCGACTGGTCGTCGGTGTGCAGAGTGACCGAATCGGCGGTTCTGCTGCTCACATACCTGAAGCACTCCGCTTAGACGGCGTGGCGAGCAATAGTTTTGTAGACGAGTGCTTCCTCTTTGATGAGCCAGTCGCTGACCTGATCGCACGTCTTCGCCCAGATGTGGTGGTCAAGGGGCGAGAGCATGAAGGAGGTGTCAACGCTGAAGCAGTGGTTATTGAGGAGTACGGCGGGCAACTGGTCTTTAGTTCAGGCGAGGCCGTTTTCTCGTCTTTAGATCTGATTCGTGTAGATGCACTTGAGGATCGCCCACGGCTTACAGGAGCATCTGAGCGGTATTTGGCGCGTCACGATATTGGACGAGAAGAGATTAACTCGGCATGCGACCGATTCAGTGAGTTGAATGTGTGTGTGATTGGCGACCTTATTATTGATGAGTACGTGACCTGTGATGCGCTCGGGATGTCGCAGGAAGATCCAACCGTGGTGGTGACACCGGTGGATACTCAACGCTTCTTGGGTGGTGCGGGTGTGGTGGCAGCCCACGCTGCTGGTCTCGGGGCCACTACTCATTTTTTAAGTGTCATGGGTGACGACGAGGTTGGGACTTTTGCCCTAACTGAACTTAAAAAATGTGGAGTTCTAGCCGATCTCTTGGTCGACGAGACTCGGCCCACGACACTGAAACAGCGGTTTCGTTCTGGGGGTATGACCCTTCTTCGAGTTAGCCATCTGCACCAGGACTCGGTAGATGGTGAGTTGCAGAATCAACTACTTGAGAGATTTGAAGAGATTATCGATTCGTGTGATCTGTTGGTGTTCTCTGATTTCAACTACGGGTGTCTGCCTCAACAGCTTGTCGACAATTTTTTGGTTCGAGCCCGTTCAAAGGGTCTCTGTATTTCCGCTGACAGCCAGAGTTCTTCGCAGGTGGGGGATGTTGCGAGGTTTCGAGGTGTAGACCTTCTTACCCCAACAGAACATGAAGCGAGGGTCAGTCTTCGGGGCCAAGATGACGGATTGGTTGTTCTCGCAGAGCGTCTACGGGCACTGACGAATGCGTCAAATATTGTGCTAAAGCTCGGAGCAGAGGGGGCCCTTCTTCATTTCAGCGGCACAGAGGGCGAATATCAAACTGATCGTATTCCACCACTTAACTTGACCCCACAAGATGTAGCCGGTGCAGGTGACTCACTGCTCATCACAGCATCGATGGCCTTGGCTGCTGGATCGTCAGCGTGGGTTGCCGCGTACCTAGGTTCAGTTGCGGCCGCCGTTCAAGTTGGTCGAGTGGGAAATGTCCCGCTCCGGTTGGCAGACCTAGCTGCGGAACTTGAGGTTTAGCCGGTGCGGCGACTGCGACGATGGCTCAGAATCCTTGTGCAACGGTTGCCACTAATTGGGGAGGATTGGCTCCTCCCCCGCATCAGAGCAGCGTATGAGCAACTTCCTTTTCTGGATTGGCGGCGCAAACGTTTCGCGCTGAGCGAGGCGCGAAACCTTCTCCGCCATCTGCAAAGTGATGACAGCGAGTTCACTGTTGTTTACGACTGCAAAGTAACTGGACTCGCCTACGGTGACCTTCTCCACGTCCTGGCCATTGCAAGATTTCTAATTCGGCGCGGTGGTCGAGTCACGTTTATTCTTGTCGAGACCACAGGTCCACATTTCCTGGGAGGTATGAGCCAGAGTGAGATTGACCATTTCATAAAGGATGCAGTTGAGGTGGCAGGAGCAGTTCTAGGCTCGGACCGCAGTGAGATCGTGACGCTTCCGGAAGCAGATCTTGAGGGCCGACTCCGGGCTGTTGACAAGCACGGGGTTCTCTTCAACGAGTCAGTGCGGCTTCGTAGGCCCTACTTTCGGGAGGCCTTTAATGTTTTTAACCAACTTATGGCGTCTCTTCCTGAAGATAGCCGTCGTCAAATTCTTTTTGATCGAGATGAGTTCCTTTCAGAACTCCCAGTTCAATTCATGGAGCGGGAGTTCGTAACTTGGCATTGTCGGTACTCGACGCGGTGGGATGAATCTCGACTGACAACTGATGAAGAGTTCGCCGCGGGGTATCGGGCTATTTGCCAGCGCTTTCCAGGGAGGGAGGTGCTCGTAGTGTCTGATGAGGTGGGCTGCACTCACTACGCCAACACGGCCCGATCGTTGGATTTTGATGGCCTCCTATTCTCTAAAGATGTATCGACTAGTTTCCTTGGCGACTGTGCGCTGATTCTTCGAAGTGAGTTTTTCTTCTGCTATCGCGGAGGTGGAATCCTCGAAATTCCTTTCATGTCAGTGATGCCGTACGAGATTGTTGCTCCCGTAATGAACGAGACGATGTGGAGTTCTCGTTTTCTCGGCTGTTGGCAGGAGGAGAATCAGAGATGGTTCAACGTTCCGCGTGACAGGGAGGAAGGGGAGTTGGCAGGCTTTATTGCCCAGGGAACTGTTCTTGGTCAACAAAGGGAGGTCAATGCCTGATGAATGTTGGCACGACAAAGATCAGAGGCGTTCGCCTGGTTGAACCGGTGGTTCATCGAGATGAACGAGGTGAGTTCTGGCGGTCGTTTTGCCGAGATGAGTTGATGAAACACGATGTCGACTTCAATGTGGTTCAAAGCAATGTTTCGGTTAACCCACATCTCCACACACTGCGCGGTTTCCACTTTCAGGACTCGCCATCGTGCGAGCAGAAAATCCTGACACTTGTTGCAGGGGCCGCTTATTTTGTCATTGTCGACCTTCGATCCAACTCTAAAACATTTCTCCTATGGGAGTCGTTTGAGATTGGATTTGGTGATCGTAGTTCGGTCATCGTTCCCTCAGGTTGTGCCACAGGGTTTCTTACCTTGGGTGAAGGCACAATTGTCCACTATCAGATGAGCGATATCTTTCGGCCAGATTGTTACGGAGGATTTAGGTTTGATGATCCTCTGGTTGGTGTTAGGTGGCCGGTGGCGCCAAAAGTAATTTCTTCTCGCGACCTTGGTTTCAGTCCCCTGCGCCGGGACAAGTTTGTTGGTTCTGAGGACGGGAGTCAATGAACGTACTCCTTATGGATAGGGACGGAACAATCAACCAAAGCCCTGGATTCGGCCAGTATGTGAAGTCCTGGGAGGCCTTTGAATTTCGCGAGGACACCGTTTTGGCGATGCACGAGTTATCGCTCGAAGGCTATTCATTTATTGTTATTACTAATCAGTCTGGAATCGCCCAAGGCATCATGAGTGCCGCTGAGGTCGAAAGAATCCATCAAAACATGGTTGCTGCGCTCGCTGTTCGTGGGATATCTATTCTTGAGGTTTACTCATGTGCGGATCATCCTGACCGTGGTTCCAGCAGACGCAAACCTGCGCCAGGCATGTTCCTGGAAGCAGCCCGAGAACATGGGCTTCAACTCAATCGCGTGTTGTATGTCGGTGACGACACACGCGACTGCTCCGCCGCAGTTGCGGCTGGATGCGGAATGGTGTTTCTGACTGATGAGCCGGTTCCAGAAAATCTGCCAGAAAATCCTCTTCATTTTTCGGCTAGTAAGTCGTTAGCCGAGGCTCTCGAAGCTGTACGAGGTTTCTATTCGCCAAGTTT
This sequence comes from Acidimicrobiales bacterium, assembly GCA_029242745.1. Classification (GTDB taxonomy): domain Bacteria; phylum Actinomycetota; class Acidimicrobiia; order Acidimicrobiales; family MedAcidi-G1; genus UBA9410. The sequence goes on from JAQWTI010000004.1 coordinate 7,669, forward strand.
GGAGTCGGCTTCGTGACAGGAATAGTTGACTGTCCGTTCGTTGCCAAACGGGTTGTGGTCTAGTGAGCGCTAGGGCTAGCGGACCTGCTGTGACCGAGCAAGTTGAGAGCTGGAGTGTTGACGGAATACGGCATGGGGAACCTTGGGGGATTAACGAAGATTTGCTTTCGGACCTCACGGTGGTCGTCCCGACTTGGTCTCGACAGGATTTTGTTCTTCGCCAACTTCGCTTCTGGTCGTCTAGCGCTGCTCGTCTAATTGTGGTGGATGGATCAGATTCGGCACTTTCAGATCGAGTTAGATCTGCAGTTGCGGACCACCCGCGACTTACCTATTTGCATCACCGTTGTTCGTTTGCTGACCGGCTCCGAATCGCTGGTGAGCATTTATCAAGCAAGTACGCAGTAATGCTCGGTGACGATGAGTTTCACCTTCCTTCAGGCTTGCGGGCCGCAGTACGGATCCTTAATGAGGATGCGGACCTTGTCGGATGCATGGGTCAGGTTCTGTCTTTCAGCCCAATGGATGGCTATCGACGGTGCCTCTTCTCGCGCGCTTACCCGGGGATGGCGGACTTCAGCGCTATGCAGAAAGATCCGACTGAGCGGCTTGTTGCTGCGATGGATCCATACACGATGGCAACCTGTTACGCCGTGCTCCGAACCCCAGTTTGGCAACGTTCTTGGGGGTCTGTGGGGAGTTATTCCAGTGGAGTGGCTGCCGAGATGCAGCAGGCTTTCACCGTTCATCTCCTAGGACCCTTTCGGTCCAACAATGCGGTGCAGTGGTTGCGGTCAGTGGAGAACTCGATTACTCCTGTTTCTGATCTCGAATCAGAGCGTGGCCGGATGCTCTGGTTCCCAGAATGGTGGGAGAACCACAAGTGGGATGTTGAGCATCATGAGTTTCTCGACCGTATTACGGCGGTTGTTGCTGAAAGGGTCGGTCTGCCTCGGCCGGAATGTCGGCAGGCCATTAACGCTGGTGCTCAACTTTTCGCAACTAGGAACCGGGCTGAGTTTGATTCTTTGGACCAGGTAGAGGGAGGGGGGCGACCAAAAACTTCGCTGCTGACCCGGGTGGCTCGTATCGCCGCTGCGCGGTTTCCGGATGGTGTTGCCCTGACCATTCGACATCTCCGGAGCATTATCCAGAAATGGAGGGGAGCGCAGGGTGGCGACTACCTTGGTGCAACAGAAGAACTGCCCAGCCGACTGGAGAATGCTGGCCTGGTATCTACAAGTGAACTCCTAAAAGAAGTCGCTCAGGTAGAGAAGTTGGTCAGGGACTTTCATCTTCTTCGGAACTTGGGACTAGTTGAATCTAGTGAGTCAATTGAAGAAGTTCAGAAGTAGTTCTCTAGCAGTTCCAGAGCTCGCCAGAAGCCTTCGCCGTCATTTTTGTGGCCCTGCCAGATCTCTGGGATGAACGATGCATTTGGTGCCAGCGTTTCTAGCTCCCCACTCAGCATCCTCCAGTCAATATCACCTTCAAAGATCTGTAATCCTTCTCCGTCCACTCCTGAAGCGTCACCCAAGTGAAGGTGAGCAGTGTGGGGGCCAACTGTCTGGACAAACTCGGCGAATGAGCGGTTCTCATGATTACACGCAAGTTTGGAATGTGAGGTATCAAAGCACATCCGGTAATCATGACGGTGGCAGAATGTGGCGATTTCATAGGGGTCTATGAATAGGTTCATGAATCGTTGTCCGCCGAAATACCAGGGGAAGGGGGGCATCGTTTGTGGGATGATTTCGACTCCACGAAGGTCGAGTGAGGCAAGTGAAGCTGCAACCTGCTCATATCGATCCTCTCGCTCGATGTTAGGAATTGGGGAGTTCTGTGTGAAGCCACCGACGCTCACCACTATTAGTGGCCGGTCCGATCGTTTGAACCAGGCGTTGAGGCGCCGGGTCAGGTCGACCACTCGGTTTAGATGACCTATTGAGATCTCTCGGTAGGCGGCGTCTGGTGAGCTGAGATCGAGGAGGTGGTCTCTCTCAAAAAGATCTGGTGAGTGGACGACAAGGCCCATGTCTAGTTCTGATTCAAAGAACTGAGACTCGTCTACCTCGAGATCCTTGTAACTGAGATGGAATTCTAGGAAATCGAGACTGGATTGAGATCGAAGTGCATCAAGGTCGTGGTATCGGACTGGGATTCCTACGGGTCGGCTAAACGAGTAGTTCCTCGCTTTAGCGGCAGGTTGGCCAACATCTACGGGGTACAGGAGATCTCCTGGTGATAGAGGGCGTCGTGCCGGTTGGCCAATGATGACTGGAAGTTGATTTGGTTGTAACCCGCGGCCAGGGCTTCGAACGTCGATCATGTGCTCCGCAATCACGTCACCTACATCAAGGTGGACGTTGACGACCAAGCTTTTTCCTAGCGACTCACGGTTCATCATTTCACCTTGCGTGATTTCCCGATTATCAGCTCGTCCCATGGCCTCTTCAACTTCGCGAACGCCGGCCACTAGATCAGCAAACTCGTGGGGAAGAAGACTGACACGGTGATCGTTGCCCTCCATTGACTTGTCGAGGGTGAAGTGCTTCTCGATAATGTCTGCTCCAAGGGCCGCTGCGCCGAGGCAGGCATTAATCCCGCGATCGTGGCTTGAATAGCCCGTTGGGCATCCCCCAATCTCTCGCAGTCTCGTCATGTACCGGAGGTTGACATCTTTCAACGGTGTCGGATAGGTCGAGTTGCAATGAAGGAGGGCGAATTGGGCACCTAAGTCGATCAGGAGTTCCACCGATTCCTGGATCTCTGTCTCCGATGTCATCCCAGTGGAGCAAATTAACGGTCGGCCGGTGTCAGCGAGCGCCCGCAGGAACGGGTGGTTGGTGAAGTCGGCGGATGCAGTCTTGTAGCCGTCTACCCCGTACTCCTCGAGGCGCCCCATGCTTGCCTGATCCCAAGGGGTGACTAGGGGAATCACATTCCGATCGCGGCAGTGGTCCAGGGCTCGGTACATCTCTTCGACGGTCAACTGGAACCGAGTGAGGAGGTCAAGCGTGTATTGCGAACCAAGGTCTTCGCGGTGATCGGATGCATCGCCGGCATTTGAGTAAAGAGACGTTAGGTCTCGGAGTTGGAACTTGACACAGTCGGCGCCGGCATCGGCTGCCGCATCTACCATCTCGAGAGCCCGATCTAGGCTGCCGTTGTGGTTGATGCCGATTTCGGCAATGAGGAGGCAGGGCGATCCTGGACCGATCCGGCGGCCAGCGATGGTGTATTGAGCCGAACGCGGCCTAGCGATCGCCACGCATCGGCCCTCAGCGTCGGTCAACGGGAGGAGCCGTATATCTTGGTTGAACTGCGCTTCGATCTTGGCGGCCTCATCGCTGGTCTTGGCTGAGACGGCATGCCTGTTGATGATTTGGCCCACGGGGAGGTCTAGGTCTGGGGTGGTCTGGCTCATCAGCCACCTCCGGATGTCACCGTCTGTCAAAACGCCGAGGAGTACCCCGGTGATATCCGTGCAGACAACAACCCCTTCGTCGTTGTTGTCGATTTGGTGGAGGGCTTCACGAATTGATGACTCGTCGAGGACGAGGTAGCGCGACATTTCGCGATCGAGGTTCATCGAGATCCCTTTCTGTGCATGGCTCGGCCCGTTCGGGCACGTTCGGGCCCAGGACCATATTGGTGGTCTTTCGAAGTTCCAGGAAGTTCCACCGGCGTCAGGCTAGCTAGGGAGTCCGACCTACTGGGGCCAGGCAAGCTGTGGCTTGCTCTCATCCGAACAGTTCGTCGAATAACTCTGGATTGAGCTCAAGGTGGTATTCGAGGAGGTCGAAGTCGGTGGTGACGTCTACCTCAAGGGCGAGACTGGTAATAAATGGCATCACATGATCACCGTGGAGCAGACCACTTTCTCGGATGAATTGCGTCGAGAGGATATCGACGTAGCCGTTGGCGAGGTAGGTGACTGGAAAATTCTGACGGGGGTCGTTGGCGCGATCTAAGGCGGTGGTCTCGGCTCCGATCTGACGAAGGATCCCACCATCGATTTCCATTGACTTGTAAGCAGTTGTCGACATTTGGTGGACTGATCGAACAGCGGTGGGGCGAGACCTCGTCGATGCCGTATCAGCGCTCATCATCTGGATAGCAGCGTCTAGGGCTATAGGTGATCGGAAGGGTGTGGTCGGCCTTAGATGAACTACAAGGTCTGGTTCCTCGTTTTGATCGGCAAGCCAGTCAAGAGCGTGCAATATGAATTCGACGTCACGAGAATGATCAGTGGCGATTTTGGTCGGTCGTAGGAAGGGAACTTCGGCGCCGTGTTCTTTGGCGATTTGACCGTAGTAATCGGAATCGGTTGAGACGATCACCCTGTTGATGGCTGGTGTTCGTAGAGCGGCAGCGATAGACCATGCCATTAAGGGTCGATCGCCAAGTAGACGAACGTTCTTGTCGGGGACACCCTTTGAACCCGACCGTGCTGGGATTAGAGCGATGACGTCACTCATGGGTACCCCGCCATTGACTTGTAGTCAGCCAGGTTCTTCTCATGGTCTGAGAGACGACAAGATACCTCGTCAGCACCATTGAGAAATGCAGTGGTCTGTCGATGAACCCCTGGCTTGAATCGCACATCTAGATCGTCGCTGGGAGCAATGGTCGTCATCTCCAGTGAGCCGATAGGCATAGTTCTCAGTTCCTCCAGCGGTTGCAAGACCAAACGGCGCTTTCGGGTGAGGACCTCCAAGCCCCAGCGCCCTGGTCCCTCCCAGTCTCCGTGGTAACTGAATGTGGCACCGTATTCGGTCATTCCCGCACCGGCGAATCGTGCTGATTGTGGGTGCCAGGGAAGTGAACCACTGGTCCAAGTTTGCCAGTCCGTAGGACGGCCGCCAAGATGGAAAGCCAGATCGACCACGTGAGACGATTGAGCGAGGAACCAGCGTTGGCGGATTGCCTCACTGAATTGGACCGGTTCAGTGGCGTGGGGCCACTCTGTTACTTCAAAAGTGAAACTTATTACCCCTCCATCATCTTCAATAGCCCTTCGGGCGGCCCAGACCGATGCGTACTGACGGCGGTTATAGGCAACGACCACCGACGCGTTCTCGGCAGCTTTATACACGGAATTGATTTCTCCGAGTCCAAGGCCACCTGGCTTCTCGAGGAGAATGCGGGAAGTTCCTGCGCGGAGAAGGGAGCAGGCGGTTTCGGCTAACTGGTCAACGGTCACTGCCACGATCGCGGTAATGGGTGCAGGGCTTTCACTTAAGGCCTGACTGATACCGCCAGTTCGTACCGGGTGGCCGGATGAGCGCTCGAACATGGCCGCCGAGATCGCCCCTCTGCCGATTACTTCAAAGTCTCGGCCGAGGTCGTCGAGGACCGCAGCGTATGCCGTAGCCATAGGTCCCGATCCGACAAGCCACAGTTTGCTACCGGTCATGTGATCGGGACCTGATCGTGCGCAATGCCCTCCAGATGCGGCCGGTCCTCAAGAAGGCCGGTGAGGAGTACACGGTGCTGTCTGGTAGAGGTAACGAGGTCAGGCAATTCACACCTTCCAGTCATGAGGATCGAGTCAACGAGTGGCCCGGTCCGCTCGCTCTGGTGTTCCACTCGCCCATCGATGTGAGCCCCCGATTTGCCGACAGCCAGTCCATCAGTTTCCGAGAAGGGTTGTTGCACGGTCCACAGATCGTCTGTTGTTTCAATTGACATACAATCAATGGTTCCCGTGCCAGCTGGAGTACCAGAATCTGACGGGGGTGTTGAGCGCAGAATGACGGTTGTGCCAGAAGAGAAATTTACTTTGAGTTGTCCAGACAACTCGTAGTGTCCCGCACGTTTCGCTTTTGGCCAGCAGCGATCGAGCCCTGCCCCATCGACGGTAAGGAGGTTCTCTCCGGTCCACCAAGCGAAGAGGTCCACAAAGTGGATGGCATTGCATCCCAGTCCCCAAGAGGAGCCATTGATTTCGACGCGGACTGGGCCAGCTCCCACTTTTTGCCGAATTTTCTGAAACCATGGAGTCGTCCGGAACCATGTGTTAACCCATACAGGTGTTGCCTGACCAGCGGCTGCAGTGATCCGGTCAAGACCACAGTGGCTTTGTGCCAGTACCTTCTCCAGAACCCATGAGTCGGTGGTGACGTACTCGCTCAGACTTTCCATGACGCCGGGGCGAGCTCCTGCTGTGGTGGATACGATTGCTAGTTGGAGGTGCTGAGGAAGGGTCCTGGGTCGGTCGTGGAACTCGACACTGTGGGGAGATCCTGGACCACCGGCGTCAATCCAACGCTCGCGCGCTACGCCTAGGGCATCCAAGTTGGGATCCAATAGGTGGATCTTCAGTTGGTGATTACATGCGACAAGGCCTTGGAGATATCTGGATCCGATTTGTCCGCCTCCAATTACAGCAACGGTGGGGATCGTGTTGGTCACCACGCTGAAAACCCACCGTCGACGATCAAATCGTGCCCGGTTACGTAGCGCGATAAGTCAGATGCCAGAAAAAGTACAGGTCCGACGATGTCGTCTTCGGTCGCCATTCGAGCCAGTGGGGTGCGCCCGGTGTACCTCTCGACGAATAGTGGATCTTGGTCTCGGAATACGCCTCCTGGTGAAATCGCATTAACTCGAACTTCGGGCGCAAGGTTGGTTGACAGCCACCGGGCCAATTGGCTTACAGCGCCCTTGCTGGCTGCGTAACCAGCGATGTTGTTTATCCCTGTGTCCGCGTACATCGCTGGTTGCGGCGCACAGAAGCCGTAAATGGAGCTCAGGAGAACGACTGACCCGCTGCCGCTTGCTGCCAGGTGCGGGGCGGCTTGCTTTATGAGTGAGAAAATTGAGGTGACTCCGACCTGGAATACCTCCGGCCAAAGGTCTGCATCCTGCTCAATAAATGGGGCATTCCAGCCGGGAGTGGTGTCGGTTCCCATCCACGAAGCGGCGGTCACCACGATGTCGAGGCTGCCGAACTGATCGACCGTGGTGTCGATGAGGCCGGCTGCAGCCTTGGAATCACTTAGGTCAACGAGGGCATGCCGAAACTGGTCTGGGTCACGACTGGGTGCTGGCTCTGGCTCGTTGACGTCGGCCGCCATTACCGAGCACCCAGCAGCGAGAAAGGCCTTGGAGATGGCCTTTCCGATGTGACCGGCACCACCAGTAATTAGGACCACTCGCCCATCGAGAGATTTGAAATCGGGAACTGTCGTCATTAGGTCGACCTCCTAGAGCCGACACAGGTCGGCACCTAGAAGATAGTGCCATTGGTGAGCGCTGCTGGGGCTACGCGGAGCGGAGGTCCTCCACCATACGGAGTACGGCTATGGCATCGTCGACCGTGCAAGGGTCAGGTTCACCGCATACTACGGCCTGGTGCATCGCTGCAAATACATCGTCGCGTTCGATAGGACCAGGGCTGATCGTCTTACCGTCACAAGACAGAGAACCAGCGACGAGGTCAAGGTAAAAAAAATGTTCTTCACTTGTCACGGTCATAGTGCGATTTTGTACACGGTCTAAGCAGTTAAGTTCCAGACTAACTACACCGCCAAGGTCGAGGGCTAACAGGCCGACGGCAAGATCTTCACGTTCCATCTCAAGAGTCCCACTCCTAAGAGTATGGCCATGAAGCACTTTGGCTGGCCCCAAAAGCCATTGGACGAGGTCCAATTCGTGGCTTAGTTCAAGAAGCACTCCGCCTGCCGGTCCCGCCGTCACCGTCTTTCGGTAGTCGCGGCTCGGCCTCCAGTCCGGGAGGTACTGGCCGTAGCGGATCTGGGCGCTTAATACCCGTTCTCTAGCGAGAGCGGCCTTGAGCCGACGCACAGCCGGATGGAATCTGAGCTGGTAGCCAATGGACACCGATGTGAACGGTAAGTCAGGCATTGTTCTTGGGTAATCAAAAATCGGCTTCTCGAGAAGCACTTGTCCTGAATAGCCGGTCTCTACAAGAGCCTCAATTGACTCAAAATGTCCTTCAGTTCTTGTGGCAACGACGACGTAGTCGGGCGGTATTGATGAGAACGCATCAATAATTGTTCGGTATTCCCCGACACCTGGCCGTTGGCTTACCGTCACGACTTCCGAGCCAAGCGATTCAAGTACCCGGCGGTGGCGTAACCCTATAGACCCTGCTCCGATCACAATTGACCGGTGGCCGTCCGGAAGATGAGTCATGAAACCCCCCGAGAGTGTTTCAGTTCAATAGATAATCCTTGCCCCAATCGGGTCTGAAACCGATGGCGGCCACGGGATGACATGAGTGAAATGTAGTCTCTGGTCTGATGGACAGACTGCTCGTATCGACGGCAATCGAGGAGTCGTGGGGAGAGTCCGAACCGGTGTTGTTCCTCGGGGAGTGGTGTCGCCTCTTTTCCAGACGTCACCGGTGGGAAGGAATCAATGCTCAGGTTGCTCCCTATCACTGGTCCGATCGAGAGAAGGTCGAAGCTGATAGGACCTATCTTTGGGAGCTTCATGAACGTCTGCTCGAGAGTCTGGCCCATAAGTTAAATGAGGTCCAAGGGGTTGACCATGGACTCCGGTACTGGCGGATTTTGATTGGACCCTGGTTGGGCTACTTCACTCAGGCCCTTTTTGATCGCTGGGAGCAGATTGCTCTGTCGACTGTTCAATTTGAGATTTCTGAGACGGTTGTTCTTGATGGGCTGTCTGATGCCCGCTGTGGGGTTGACATGGCTGATTACCTCGGCCTTGGAAACAGTTGGCAGTGGAATCACTATTTGACGGCTGAGATTATTCAGGGATTCACTGGCATCGGCTGCCGGCTTGTCGACGGAGGAGCGACGGAGTCCATCAGCTTGTCCGATGAGGAAGATCCGCCGATGTCGATAGCGCACCGGGCCGCAGTCTTGGGGTCCCGACTGTCTCGTCTGTTGGCTCGAAACTCGGATGTAGTTGTCATTAATTCATGCCTTCGCTCGTTACGAACGGAGCTGGACCTCCAACGAAGGCTGGGGCAGTTCCCTTCCCTTAGGGCGTTCCAGCCAGTTGAACCGTGCCCGTTTGATCCCACAACCCGTGGGTGGGATCTCGCTTTTGATCCGCTTGGAACATCAGGATTTGAACGGTGCCTTAGCTCGTTTGTGTCGCGATTCATTCCAATTAGTTATCTAGAGGGCTACCACCCGCTAGTCGAACAAGCAGAGAATTGGGGTTGGCCTAAGAGACCCAGGGCAATTTTTACCTCTGCTTCCCATTTCTTTGATGATGTGTTTAAAGCCGGGTGTGCTGAGAGAGTTGAACGGGGGTCGCCGCTGGTAGTAGGGCAGCACGGTGGGCATATCGGGATGGGCTGGTCTTTTAATCACGACCACCAAGCAGAGATTTCTGACGTCATCCTTAGTTGGGGGTGGGAAGATCCGACTGAACCAAAGGTGCGCCCAGTTGGGATGACGAAGGACCTGGTGCTCAAGAGAGACCGCGAGATTCCGGCGTCCCGGGCAGTCATCGTCATGGGAAACGAGGTGACACAGGTCGGTGCGCTCTCGAGTGCAGCGCTGTCCAGTCAGTTTCTTGACTACATGGGAGAACAGATGTGCTTCATGGAGTCGCTGGATCAGACGGTGAGAAATGCATTACTTGTCCGGCTTTCGAGATATGACGGTGACTGGTGTTTTGGGGAACGACTAGAGGACCGGTTCCCAGATCTAGAACTGGACAATGGTAAGCGACCTATTAGTGATCTCCTAAGTGAAGCGCGCCTATACATCGCTACAAATAACGGCACGACCTTCCTAGAGTCCATTTTTCTCGATATACCGACGGTGATGTTCTGGAACACTGAGATGTGGGGGATTACCGAACTGGCAAGACCGGCTTTTGATCAGCTCTCAGCTGCGGGTGTGTTCTTCGACAACCCAATCGAGGCTGCAAAGCATGTGTCAGCAGTTTGGGGCGATGTCGGATCCTGGTGGGCCAGCTCTGATGTGCGAGAAGCTGTTGAGGCTTTTTCGTTTGAGTTTTGTCGCCAGATACCTGACGTCGTAGATGAGGTCCGGCGTGTGCTCACTGAGGTTGGAGCGGATAGGTGAAAGAACAGGAATCTGAGGAGATCCCGTTCCCTGGTTTACTCAGCGGTCTTTGGGGGCATCTCAATCGACGTAGACAATGGCAGACGCTGGCTGTCACGATCCTGATGTTCTTTAGCGCGTTTGCCGAGGTCATCACGTTAGGTGCGGTGGTCCCTTTTATCGCAGTGCTCGTAGAGCCCGAACGTGCTCTGGCCTTCGGACCAGTGCCGCAAGTAGCCGAATGGTTTGGGATTACATCGGGAGAGGAGTTGGTATTTCCATTGGCTGGCGCATTCTTGGTGGCAGCGCTAGGGGCTGCAAGTCTGAGGTTCATGGTCCTCTGGACAACCACCCGTCTAGCGATGGCAACCGGTGCGGAGTTAGCGACCAAGGCCTTTGAACAAACCCTCTACCAGCCTTACGACGTGCATGTTCGACGTCATTCCAGTGAGGTGACCAGTGGAGTAATACAGAAGGTTGAAACCATTGTTCACGGCATGCTGGTTCCTCTTCAGCAGGCGGCCGGGTCGGTCCTTACCCTCGTCAGCGTCACCGTGGCTCTTCTGCTGATTGATGCTCAGATCGCATTAGCGGCTGTCGTAGTCATTGGTGGGGGATACTTTCTGATCTCGCGCGCGGTTAGTGGAAGCTTGCTGCGAAATGGTCGTCATGTTGCCAAAACGCAAGTTCAGGTGTTGAAAGTTATCCAGGAGTCCATTGGAGGGATACGAGACGTACTGATCAACGGCACTCAAGCGCTCTTCGTGGATCAGTTCAGAAGATCTGATGGCCAGCGTCGGCGATCTCAGGCTTCCACCGAGGTGCTCCAACAGTCACCAAGGCTTTTCATGGAAGCGATAGTCATGATTTTGCTTGTGTCTTTGGTGATGATCATTCGTGGGCGAGACGGGGGCGTTGTCTCCAACCTTCCTGAATTAGCAGCATTCGCTGTTGCTGGACAACGCATGCTTCCTATCAGCCAACAGTTATATGCCACGGTGAGCACCATGAAGACTTTCCAGCCGCTTCTCTCAGGAGCGTTAAAAATTCTGGATGAACCCATCAGCGAGGTCGAGAGGTTTGAAAGAGGTGACGCCTTTTCGTTTGCTTCATCGCTGGAATGCACCGAGTTGTCGTTCCGCTACGACAAAGATGAACCGTGGGTGCTCGACAAGATCAATCTCAATATTCCAAAGGGGTCCCGAGTGGGGCTGGTCGGTGAGACAGGAAGTGGAAAGTCCACGCTGCTCGATTTGATGATGGGTTTGCTTGAACCCACTTCTGGAACGCTGACCATCGATGGAGTCTTGTTGGAGGGAGAAGTTGTTAGAGCGTGGCGTAGTTCGATCGCCCACGTCTCACAGGACATCTTCCTTCTTGATTCGTCATTTGCTGAGAACATTGCTTTTGGGGTTCCGGAGGATTTGATTGATTATCAACTGGTTAGGGAGTCAGCGAGGCGTGCCCAGATCGACAGCTTCATAATCTCTGAACCGGATGGCTATGAAACCATCGTGGGTGAACGAGGTGTGCGGCTTTCCGGTGGCGAGCGACAGCGAGTTGGCGTAGCGCGAGCTTTATACAGGGGCGCACCTGTCTTGATTTTAGATGAGGCCACTAGCGGGTTGGACTCCGTGACTGAGAGATTGGTATTGAGCGAGGTCACCGTCTCAGCGGCTGGCACCACAGTGATTATGGTTGCCCATCGACTTTCGACGCTGAGGGACTGTGATCAGATCTTCGAAGTGAAAGACGGACGGATAGCTGCTTCAGGTCGATTCGAGGATCTAATTAAATCGAGTGATTCTTTCCGGGAGATGGCTCGTTCATGGGTAGACAAGGAATGAGTGAACAGGGTCGTATTGAGGACATGAGATGGGACTGACGATCTAGATGATTTTGGATGGCGCAAAGGTCGTAGTAGTCGGTGGTGCTGGCTTGATTGGTTCCCACACCGTCGACCTGCTTTTGAGCGAAGATGTTGACGAGGTGATCGTCTTCGACAATTTGGTACGCGGAACTACTGAGAACCTCAATGAAGCACTTGCTGACTCTCGGTGTCGACTCGTTACTGGCGATCTCGCTGACAGCGATGCTCTGCGGGAAGCATTCCGTGGAGTCGACGGGGTCTTTCACTTTGCTGCTCTATGGCTTCTGCACAGTCAAGAAAAGCCTCGAGATGGTTTCGATGTCAACCTGATGGGGACTTTCAATTTGTTGGAGGCCTGCCGGGACGAAGGTGTTGGCCGGCTTGTGTTCTCGTCGTCGGCTTCGGTTTATGGCGACGCAGTCGAGGAACCGATGACTGAGCTGCACCCGTTTAACAACACTACGGTTTACGGGGCGACGAAGATCGCCGGCGAGGCGCTGGCCACTTCATTTCATCATCGAGATGGCCTGGAGTACGTTGGTCTCCGATATTTCAACGTTTACGGACCTCGGCAGGACTACAAGGGCGCTTATGTGGCCGTCATTATGAAGATGCTGGATCGGCTGGATCGTGGGGAACCTCCGATTGTCTTCGGCGACGGCACTCAGGCCTTTGATTTCGTTAGCGTTCGAGATTGTGCCCGAGCAAACATTGCTGCAATGAACGCTGATGTAAACGATCGGGTTTACAACGTATGCACTGGGCACCAGACATCTATCGCTGAGATCGCAGCCCTACTGATTGATTTGACCGGGCAGGACGTCGGAATCGATTTCCACTCGGAGGAGACCTCGTTTGTTCGAAACCGAATCGGTGATCCGACCCGGGCTCGTGAGGAGTTGGGATTTGTGGCTGAAATTAACCTCGTTGAAGGCCTGCGCGATCTGATCAGGTGGCGTGGCGAGCATCAACAGAAAGCAGAGGCAGAGTGAAGCCACCGCTTCCGTTTATTGATCTGGCTGCACAGCGACAAAAGCTTGGAAAGCGGATCGACGAGCGGATCAAGACGGTTTTGGACCACGGTTCCTACCTCATGGGTCCCGAGATCGAAATCCTTGAGCAAGTCTTAGTGGGTCGCTCCGGGCGTCGTCACTGCATCTCCTGTGCATCTGGAACAGATGCACTGCAGATGGCCATGATGGCTCTAGGGGTCGGTCCTGGGGATCGTGTGATCGTCCCTGACTTCACGTTCATCGCTACGGCTGAGGCCGTTCGACTGGTGGGCGCTCAGCCCGTTTTCGCAGATATCGACGCGATGTCGTACTGCCTGTCTCTGGATTCAGTTGAATCAATATTTGAAGATGATGACTCAACAATTGTTGGAGTAATCACCGTTGACCTCTTCGGGCATCCTTCGCAATCTAGGCAGATAGAGGATTTGGCTGGGAGTCGAGGAGCATGGTTGATAGTGGACGCCGCCCAGTCTTTCGGAGCAACGAGAGGTGGAGAGAGTTGCCTCGCTCCAGGAGTGATGTCGACTACGTCGTTCTATCCGTCTAAGCCACTCGGTGGTTATGGGGATGGTGGAGCCATATTCTGTGATGACGATGGTCTTGCTGGAGACCTTCGGTCGATCCGTGTTCACGGAAGTGGTGAGGTAGCTGGATCCCATGACCGGCTGGGCATTACGGGCCGCCTTGACACCATCCAAGCTGCGGTCTTGCTTACGAAGTTGGAGGTCTTCGACCAAGAACTCGAGTGTCGGCAGAAGATAGCGAGCCGCTTTGGGCAAGCTCTTGGAGAGTCAATTCGGGTGCCATCGGTGGAAGATGGTGCTACAAGTGTTTGGGCGCAGTACACCGTCGAAGTTGATGACCGCGACGAGATAAGACAGTTCCTTAATGAAGTGGGGATTCCAACATGTGTTTTCTACCCTCGGAGGGTTAGTACGAATCTGCCATACCGTTCATTTGAACTCGCTCCAGACGGAGTCCCGGTAGCAGAGAGGGCTACATCCAGAGTCATGAGTCTGCCCATGCACCCGTATTTGACGGATAGTGACCAGGACCGAATTGTGAGTGAACTGCTTCAGGCATTGGAGAACTAGTGAAATCAGTACAGGTCGACGGTTCCGCAGAGGTATCTCCTGATGCACTCGTTGGTTCAGGGACAATAATTTGGAACTGGACCAAAGTTCGCGAAAGGGCTCGGATCGGTCAGGATGTGAGTATTGGTCAACACTGTTACATCGATCATGACGTGGAGATTGGTGACCGCTGCAAGATTCAAAACAGTGTGAACCTCTATCACGGTGTATCTGTCGGTAACGAGGTGTTTATCGGTCCTTCGGTTACTTTCACCAACGATCTGCATCCCAGGGCCATGGGAGATTGGGAGGTCACGACGACGCGGGTTAATGATGGAGTGTCGATTGGCGCAAATGCGACCATTGTCTGCGGCATCGAAATAGGCGCCGGCGCACTCGTTGGAGCGGGTTCCGTAGTGATCGACGATGTGCCACCCCGCACCGTGGTCGTCGGAAATCCAGCGCGTGTCGTGCGCCGACTAGATGAGGAGCCGAGTTGATGGCCGGTTCAATTTCTGTCGCAGTAATCGGTGTTGGACACATGGGGAAAAATCACGCCAGGTGCCTTTCGTCGATGAAGGACGTGGACCTCATGGCGGTGGTCGACGCTGATGAAGAGAGTCGGCGTTCGATCGCCAGTGCATTCGGATGTATGGCTATTGCGTCAATTGACGAGCTCCCCCCGGTGGATGCCGCAGTCGTCGCTGTCCCGTCAGCGCTCCATGACACGGTCGGATGTGCCCTGATGGAACGGGGCATCCACTGCTTGATAGAAAAACCTCTGGCCCTCGACTCTGAAGGGGCACGCCGGCTAATAGACGTGAGTAATCGGACAGAAAGAATTCTTCAGGTCGGCCATGTTGAGCGATTCAACCCTGCGGTACGGCAACTCCGAGAACTGCTAGATGGCGAGAAGATTCTGGCCGTTAACGCCCGGCGGATGAGCGCCTTTAGTTCTCGAGTCCACGACATCGACGTGGTAATGGACCTGATGGTGCACGACCTAGACGTAATGCTATTTCTCATGGGTGAGGACGTCGTGGAGGTCGTAGCGCGTGGAATCGATGGTCCACACGGCTCTGACCACGTTACGGCTCTAGTTGGTTTTGAAGGTGGGCGGATGGCCTCATTGACGGCTAGTCGAATCACTCAGAATCAGATACGGCAATTGGAGGTCACGACCAAAGACCGGTTCTTCACAGTCGACTATGCGAATCAGGAACTCCTGATTTTCCGGCAAGGCAGGATTGGTGGAGTTGGAGATGAGAAGTTTGATGGCCGGTACGTGCTCGACGTCGAGACGCGCCGGGTGTTCGTGCGCCGAGCAGAGCCTCTAGTGGCTGAACTTGAACACTTCATTGGGGCCGTGCGGGGAGAACATCCTGCTGAAGTAGATGGCCAGCGGGCCCTGGCGGCTCTTGAGTTGGTTTGGTTGATACAGGACGGTTTGGCTGAATCGGGCCAAGAATGAGTCAAGACCGCATTCCGATTATCGTTCCAGACCTCAGATTTGACGAGGTTGAGTCTGACCTGCGTGCTGTCTTTGAGAGCGGGCAGTTAACGGCTGGACCTTTTGTAGAAAAGTTTGAGCAGGCGGTAGCTGAGTGGGTTGGGGTAAGTGACGCAGTTGCCACGACATCGGCGACCACAGCGCTTCATTTGGCGCTTGCGGCCCTCGATGTGGGAGTGGGGGATGAGGTGCTTATGTCTGACTTCACCTTTCCGGCGACAGCGAACGCAGTGATCCAGACGGGGGCGACGCCAGTGTTTGTTGATTCTGGCGTCTCAGACTTCGCTATGGATGCAGATCAGGCCCGAGCACTTGCGACTGAACGGACCAGAGTGATCATGCCTGTAGATCCGTTTGGTCAACCCGCTGATCACGAGAAGATCTCAGCGGTAGCAGCTGACGTAGGAGCAAAGGTGATTGTCGATGCCGCCTGCTCGCTGGGAGGTGAGCGATTTGGATTGGCATGTGGATCCCACGGCGATATGGGGTGCTTTAGTTTCCATCCACGCAAGGTCGTGACTTCCGGTGAGGGTGGAATGATCGCCACGTCGGATGCGACATTGGCGAACAGGTTGCGATCCCTCCGGAGCCATGGGGCGATACGAACTGAGAGCGCTGGGCTTTTATTTGCTGAGCCCGGGTACAACTACCGGCTCAGCGAGGTCGCTGCGGTTATGGGATTGAATCAAGTCCGCCGACTGAATGAAATTTTGCTCGATCGCCGATTGACAGCATCTCGTTATGACGAGAAGCTCGTCAGTATCAGGGGTCTTCGAGTGCCTAGGCCAGCCAAAAATGTTAGTTGGTCCTATCAGTCATACGTAGTGGTGATAGATGACGGTGTTGATCGAAATAGCGTGATTCGTCGGATGGCTGAGCGTCATGTCGAGACGACGATAGGGACTTATGCATGCCACCAGCACCCCGCATATGAACGCTGGGGTTACAGCATTGGTGACCTGCCAAACTCTGACCGGTTTGCCAGACAAGCGCTAACTCTCCCGCTTCTGCCAAGAATGCCGGAGCAGACGGTCGACCGCGTTGTCGAAGCGCTCGCCTCGGTACTTGACTCAGAATGAGGATCGCTCTTTACGGTCCTTACATGTACGAGTTGGCCTCAGGGCTTAAGGAAAGTTCAGACCATGAAGTGCGGCTGTTTCTCGACAAAGCCACATTGCCAGGGTCGCTCCTCGCCGAGCCAAGTCTGAGTGATGCAGACTTTGTTGACATCGGACCTTGGGTTACCCGATATTCCATGCTCCGCCCGACAGCGTCGGAGATTGCTGTTCGATTGAGCGAGTTTGATGTCGCTCTGGTAACCGAGTTGGGCCCTGTGTTTGGTCCAGCGGCCGGTATCCCGTTTGTGTTTATTCCCACTGGATGGGATCTGACCTGCGGGCCTTTCCCAATTCGTTCAAGGGCCACTAGGTCGCGGGGCCTAGGAGATCTTTCAGCCTTGGCTGTTGCTTATCGGATGCGCGCTGGGATTTCAAGAGCAAGTGGTATTTGGGGTGCTTCTTTTGCCCCTTTCGCTGACGCAGCAGCGAGGTTAGGAAATGAACTAACCAACGATTTGCCACAGCCGATTGATACAGAACTCTTTGCCCCAGGGTTGCATAGAGTTTCAGCTTCTGAGAAATCAGATCGCATCTCAATCTTCCATCCATCACGCATCATGATGTCTGCCGACCGGTTTCTTGTTGAGACTGGGCAGTGCAAGCGAAATGACCTGCTCTTTGAGGGTATGGCGCTCGCCATGTCTAGTGGCGTCGATGTCCATCTTCGACTTATCTGGCGAGACAACTGTCCAGACCAAGACATCGCTAGGCGACTCATCGAGGATCTAGGTCTGACTGAGAACGTGGAGTGGTTGGAGGCCGGAGACCCAAGTGGGTTCACCTGGAGGGAGTTGGCCGATCTCTATCGTGAATCGGACCTAGTCGTGGACGAGTTTGGAGGATGGTTCGGTCTCGTGGCCCTAGAGGGAGCAGCGTGCGGCCGGCCAGTTCTTAACCACGTTGACCGTTTGACCATGAGCCAGAAGTATCCAGACGGCCATCCGTTTCTGCAGGCGTCAAGTGCCGCAGAGGTCTGCGAGGTACTCGTTCGCCTCCTAGATGAGCGGACGCGAGAAGAAATCGGTGACAAATCTCGTCGCTGGGTGTTACGACACCACGACCGCTCGGTGGTAGGCCAGAGGGCAGTGGAAAATCTTAAGGGCATTGGTATTCAATGAAAATTGCATTGTTCGGACCCTTCATGTTCGAGCTCGCTGTCGGGCTTCGTCAGAATGAGGACAACGAGGTACGACTTTTTCTTGACTCGCGAACTATTCCTACGGGCCTTCGAGACGAGCCACTCCTCAACGATCCTGAATTTGCTGCTATCGCGCCCTGGGTTGGAAAGCGAGAAATCCTGCGACCGGCAGATGCTGAGATCACCCAGCTCCTTTCGCGTTTTGATGTAGCGATTGTCACCGATCTTGGGCCTATTTTCGCTGAGCGATCAGCCACGCCGTTTGTATTCTTTCCCGGTGGGTGGGACATAACCCATATCCCGTTTCCCATCAGATCCAGATCGGAGCGGACACGCGGTCGAGCAGATGTTGTGGAGACAGTTATCGCGGCACGCCAGCGGCGAGGAGTCCGGGCTGCATCTAGTATTTGGGCTCCGGCCTTTCGCCCCTACGTGTTGGCAGCAGAGCGGCTCGGGGTGGAGTTGGGTGGATGTTTGCCGCAGGCCATTGATACCTCGTTATTCACCCCAGAAGTCAATGAGGTGGCGCAGAATGAATCCCTGTTAAAAGTTTTCCACCCAGCTCGGTTCATGTTTGAGCCCCACCCCTTCATAATCGAGACCGGGGGGTGGAAGCGAAACGACCTACTGCTGGAGGGCTTTGCATTGGCGGTAGGTCAAGGACTAGATGGCCACCTTGCACTAATCGAACGTGAGGGTTCACCTGATGAGGGTCAGGCCCGCAGGCTCATTGATGATCTTGGAGTTGGTTCTCGAGTCGAGTGGATGACTACCGGGACTAGATCTGAGTTCACGTGGCGAGAGGTGGCCCAGTTCTACCGAGCGTGTGACGTCTCATCTGATGATTTCGGAGGTTGGTTTGGGTTGGCGGCGCTTGAGGGTGCAGCTTCTGGTAAACCAGTATTGAACTATTTAGAGCCGGAGGTCATGGTGTCCGAATACCCAGATGGACACCCTTTCGTGCAGACAGAGGATGCTGAGCAGATCTGTGCAGTACTTTTGCAACTTGCCGATCGGGATCTCCGCGATGAGATCGGTCGAGCGTCACGAGAATGGGTTCTTCAGCATCATGAGCGTGGTGTCGTGGCACGACGTTGCGAGCGCATGCTTGCCGATCGTGGACTGGCATGATGGGGCGGTTGATGCCAAACAGTTTGGAGCGGATAATGGAGGGCCTGTTCTGTGAGTGATCTACACGCGAGCCTTCGGCTTCTGCGCGATGAGGCAGATGCCGCGACTAGGCAGAATTGGAATCGAAGCATCCCGTTCTCCGACGCGTTGTTCGACCGTTGGGAGCGTGCTCGCGTTCTCGGATTCGGTGAGGGTTCGAGTGTCTTTGACTCGGTTCATGTCCTCGGCCAAGTTGAAGTCGGTGAACAAGTCTGGGTTGGACCGTTCGTAATGCTTGATGGCTCAGGTGCACATTTGGTGATCGGGAATCTTTGTGACATTTCTGCTGGCGTACATATCTACACCCACGATACGGCTCGGAGATGTGTGTCTCTGGGGGCAGCTCCTATTCTCACGGCACCAGTGACGATCGGAGACGGAACATATATTGGCAGTCAAGCCGTGGTTCACCCTGGAGTCACAATTGGTTCACAATGTGTCATAGGAGCGAACAGTTTCGTTAACGCTGATGTGCCTGACCGGACCATTGTCGTGGGGAGTCCCGCCCGCCCGGTTGGTCGTGTCGAAGGTGACGGCGACGAGATCACATTTGTCTACGCGAATTCCAAGTAGCTCAAATGTTGAGTAGGCAGCCTGAAGGCTCAAAATCTTTAACTGTTGTCTCTACCGGCCTCGCAAACGTGGGTTCGGTGGTGAACATGTACCGCCGCCTCGGGATAGAGCCAATTGTTTCCGATAATCCAGAAGAGATTGGTGTCGCAGATCGCCTAGTGCTGCCCGGGGTAGGAGCGTTCGATCAGGGAATGGGTGCACTCGTCGAACGCGGTCTGGACGTGGCGATCAAGCGGGCAGCAGAGTCGGGGATTCCGCTCTTGGGCATCTGTCTTGGTATGCAAATGTTGTTCGATGCGAGTGAAGAGGGAAGCGCTAGCGGGCTAGGGCTCATTTCTGGGACCGTCAGACGGTTGCCTGATACGTCTGATCATGGTCCAATGAAAATTCCTCATATGGGCTGGTCCGTAGTGGACTCAATGGGTGACCACCCCTTGCTCAGCAACCTTCCAAGTGAATCAAGATTTTACTTTGTTCATTCTTATGCCGCTGTTCCCAGTGATGAAAATTGTGTCATCGGCACGTCGGTGCACGGGGTGTCGTTCGTATCTGCGGTCGCCTGTCAGACAGTGATGGGGGTGCAGTTCCACCCTGAAAAAAGCCACCGTTACGGCAAGGCTTTACTTGCCAACTTTGCTGGAGGGGTTTGATGTTTGTCGAACCTCGTTTCATTCCGGCGCTTCTTTTGGAAGACGGTCGCTTCGTTAAGACTCGTCAGTTCTCTGATCCGGTGTACGTCGGAGATCCGGTAAATGTCCTCAGCATCTTCAACGAGTTTGTTGTCGATGAAATTATTATTCTTGATATCACAGCAGCTCGGACTAGAACGCGTCAGCCGGTTGAGGCCCTGCGGAGATACGCCGAAGAGTGCTTTATTCCCATCGCTTACGGCGGAGGTCTTGTTGAGGTGGACCAGTTCGGAGAGTGCTTCCATGTTGGGTTCGAAAAGGCCATTGTGAACACAATCCTTTCAGAGGCTCCAGCAGTGGTTGAGGCCGCAGCTAGTCGTTATGGGAGCCAAGCAGTTGTCGCCTCCATCGATGTGAGGGGCGGTGAGGGATTTCGCGAGGTGGTGGTGCGAGGAAATAGCGAAGTTGTCTCAGACTCACCAGCGGAATGGGCGCGTCGAGCCGTCGGCTTGGGGGTGGGTGAGATTCTAATTACGTCGGTTGATCGTGAGGGAACCGGTCAGGGATTCGACCTTGAGTTAATTAGGGAGGTTGCCGAAGCGGTAACGGTGCCGGTGATTGGGCATGGCGGTGCAGGTCGTCGGATGGATCTTGCTGGACCGGTCCATGATGCTGGGGCTTCTGCAACCGCTGCCGGCACCCTGTTTGTGTTTCAAGGGCCAGCAAAAGGAGTCTTGGTGAATTACCCGCCGCGTCAGCAGATTAAGAAGATCTTGGATAGTGGGCGCCTTAACCAGCCTGACGCACCAAGGGTCGCGTAACGGTGGAGACGGGTCAGATTCTAGATGACGAAGGGAGGCACCGGGCGGTGAGTGAGTGTGTCAGGTGCCTTTACGACAATGCAATTCCCGGAATCGGCTTCGATGATGAAGGGGTCTGCTCTTACTGCGCTCTTCATGATCAGATGGATCATCAGTATCCGGTTGGTCCTGCTGGAGAAGCAATGTTGCAAGAAATCATTGACGAGATGAAAGCTGATGGTAAGGGCCGTGACTACGACTGCATTCTCGGTGTGAGCGGCGGCTGCGATTCGTCTTTTCTCGCACACGAGATGGTTAAGCGTGGCCTGCGCCCGCTAGCGGTGCACTTCGACAACACTTGGAACAGCCCGATAGCGACAAACAATATTTATACCGTGTTGGACCAGTTGGACATCCCTCTGGAGACTTTCGTAGTTGACAATCATGAGTATGACGACATCTATCGAGCATTTATCGAATCAGGGGTCCGAGATATAGAGGCACCAACTGATATTGGTTTTATGGGCGTGTTGTATCGGGCTGCTGAGAAACATGGGGTAAGACACATAGTTGAGGGACATTCCTTCCGGACCGAAGGAGTTTCTCCCCTTGGGTGGCTATACATGGATGGTCGGTACATCCGAGAAATCCACCGGCGCTTTGGAACTCTCCCAATGAAGACATTCCCGAACATGCCATTTACTCAATTCGTGAAGTGGGCTGCATTCTCAGGGATTAGACGTCACCGGCCTCTGTATCACCTCGATTACCACAAAGAACAGACCAAGCAGTTCCTAACTGATGAGTACGGCTGGGAGTGGTACGGAGGCCACCACCTAGAGAATCGGTTCACGGCTTTTTACCACTCCTACTTTTTGCCACAACGTTTTGGCGTAGACCAGCGAATTAACGAGTTGTCTGGTCGAGTTCGGTCCGGACAGTTGTCTCGGCCAGCAGCAAAGGCGGAGTTTGATATCCCGCCGGTGATTAATAACGAGTTACTTGAGATGGTCAAGAAGCGCTTGGGGTATACGGAGGAGCGGTGGAAGGAACTGATGGAGGCTCCCCACAGGCATTACAGCGAATTCCCGACTTACAAGACAACCTTTGAGCGGCTCCGGCCTCTCTTCTGGCTGCTATACAGGCTCAACCGAGTTCCCAAAACTTTTTATGTCAAGTTCTGCCAGTCTCGATCAGCGATTAAGGAGATTCGGTGAAAATTCTTGGACTTTCCAACGCGTGGGATGCCGGTGCGGCACTTGTAGTTGACGGCCAGATCGTTGCTGCTGCAAATGAGGAGCGATTCACGCGAATAAAGTTGGATCGGTGTTTTCCTGAGCAGGCTATTCGATATGTCCTGAGTGTTGGGGGTCTGGAAATCGACCAGATCGACTTTGTGGCTTCAGGTTGCTGGAAGGGCGTGGATCAAGATGTCACAGCCCCCCGATTGATTTCTGATACTGCTGATCAGATTCAAGAAGCTGACGATCCGGAGCGGACGACTGAGATCATTACCCAGCGACTTGAGGTGTCAAGTCGAAGGGACCAGGAGTTCCGGGACGAACTTCTTTTATGTCTTAGCCGTTACGGAGTTGAAGAGAGTCGAATTAGGTTCTTTGACCACCACTTCACTCATGCTGTTTCTGCCTGGAGCCCTTCTGGGTTCGACGAGGCACTAGTTCTAACCGCCGATGGGCGAGGCGACGGACGATCCGTGACGTTGTGGAGAGGATCGGGGACTGGGCTCGAACTGATCGACATGGCTACCGAACTTGTAAGCCCAGGGGCGCTCTACGGCTTCGTCACGGGGTACATGGGGTTCGTTCCCGATCGGCATGAAGGCAAAGTAACCGGCCTCGCTGGCTATGGACGTATGTCAGGAGCGTATGACCAACTACGGGCTGGGTATGGCTTTGAGGCGGACCAAGGTCGGCTTTGGTCCAAGATCGGATCGGCGTACTCACCGTTTGCCAGTACAGAGCTCCCTGATTTGACGCGCGGACTTGACGGCTATAGCCGGGAGGACGTGGCGTTCGGGGTGCAGACGTTGTTTGAGGAAAGCCTGGTGGGATTCTTGTTGAACGCCATCGGGCGACTGGGGATTGAGTCGACGAACTTGTGCCTAGCCGGTGGCTGCATGGGTAATGTCAAACTGAATTACGAACTACGAAAAATAAATCAGGTCGATGGGGTATACGTCTTTCCTCATATGGGGGACGGTGGCCTCGCTCTGGGCGCTGCGATGGCCATTGAGTTAGAAAATCATTTCCAGCGAGTTCCAATGGAAACTGCTTACCAGGGTCCGTCATTCACCGATGTAGAGGTGGAGCAGGCAGTTGTTGAGTCTGGTCTCCCATTCGAAACGCTAGAAGAGTCAGCGATTGCTCGGGTTACCGCTGGGTTCCTAGCGGACGGCCTGATCGTGGGCTGGTTCCAGCAAGGGATGGAGGTTGGGCCGAGGGCATTGGGTGGAAGGTCGATTCTGGCTGCGGCAACGGACCAGACAATAAATGATTCACTTAACAAGAGGTTGGAGCGAACCGAGTTTATGCCATTCGCTCCCGTTACGACAGATTCACTTGCTCCGAAGTGCTTTCTGGAATGGCAAGCCGATCAGATAGCTAGTCGATTCATGACTATGTGTTACGACACCACTCCTTTGCTTGCCGAGCGCTGTCCGGCCGTAGTGCATGTCGATGGAACTGCCAGGCCTCAGGTCGTATTCCGTAAGCACAATCCTAGGTACCACGATGTTGTTGAGTTCTACGCTGCGGCAACTGGCAATCCGGCAGTCATCAATACGAGTTTCAACCATCACGAAGAGCCAATTGTTCTCTCTCCCCAGGACGCCCTGCGAAGTCTTGTTGACGGAAATGTCGATGTCTTGGTTATTGGACGTTGTGTCGTCTGGCCTGAGCGTTGAGGTTGCCGTACCCCGGTGCTACATAGTCCGCCAAGGGGGCGCGGTGCGCGGAGAATTGGCCGTTGTGAAGCTAGATTCGGTTAGGGACAAGTTGGGGCTGTAGGCCGGGTCATCTTCCATGCGGTCTCCCCAGCGTTCCTGCATTCGGTCTACCTCGCCCTGAAGTCGGGCTCGACGGACTGGATCATCGTCATACCCTCGTGATGCTGACTCGTGGTGATACAAGACAGCGTGTGGTGTCATAACCACACGCAACCCAATCTCACGGACCCGCAAGCACAAATCGATGTCGTTGTAGGCCACAGTTAGATTTTCACTGTCCAACCCACCTAGACGATTCCAGAGTGTTTTGGTGATACCTAGACATGCTCCGGTAACCGCCGCTACCTCATGTGCAACGGTAAGGCGCCCGTGGTAACCGGGGTCGTTTCCTGGCCGGTGTTTGTGGCCGTGCCCCATAAGACCGTTTACGCCCGGATGTACTCCAGCATGCTGAATCGTTCCGTTGGTGAACAATAGAAGTGCTCCCACAACCCCAACTTCTGGACGGGCCAATTGGCCAACGAACTCATCTAACCAGTCCGGCGCTAGCACCTCGGTGTCGTTGTTAAGTAGTACCAGAACATCCCCTGTGGCGACCTTTGCCGCTCGGTTGCACATCTCCGCAAAATTAAATGGGCCAGAAAACGAGATCACCAAGGTGTCTACATCGTCAGACAGGCTGTCGATCACGGCACGAGCCCGCTGTTCGGTTGATTCGTGGTCAACAAGGACAATTTCCATATTTGGGTAGGCAGTAACTTCCCGCAGACTGGCTAGGCACCTTTCGAGCAGGCGACCCTGATCCTTGGTGGGGATTAAGACAGATACGCGTGGTGGAGGGTTGCCAACTGGCCAGCGTTTGTGCAGCGGCGCAGGATCCCTCGACCTGAGATGACTAGGCCGTGACGCCAGTACATAGGGAAGGTGGGCTACTTCACTGCTCAGCAGAGAAGATGTGGAGCCGTCTAACGAGATGGGTATTGAACGATGTCGTACCACGAGTGGCCCGATGCGTCGCAGCCCGTCGAACAAGTCGGGGTTCCAGTCGGGTAGAAAACAGGGGTCAAACGGTATGCCGTTGCTTTTCAGGTGGTCAAAGTCGGCGTACACCATTCGTAGACGCGGATCTGCATCGATGACCTGCGCCGTGGTTGCCAGTGCCGCCGGGTGCAGGACGACTCCAGGCTCCAGCTCCACTGTCCAGTCGGCATCTCCGGATTCCGTTCCGATTGCCCAATTGTGGTGCAATTGGGCGCCCAGGGAGGTCAGAGTGGCGTCGGTAGCATCTGGCGACCCATGATTCAAGACCACAGCAAAATGTGTCTCTGAGTCCCAGCTGGCTACGAGATCTCGGTCGCGCGCCGTGAGATCGACCCACTGATTCCGCCACTCTTCGTAATTGATTGTGCCGTTATGGCCGCTCAGGGTCCTCCAGATTCTCAGCAGCCGCGCCCAGAGTCGTCGACTAAACCCGGTTAGGTCTCCGGATTTAAGCAGTATCCAGGCGCTATTAATTGTCCTACGGCGAATACGGAAGTTTTGGTAAGGCGATGACACATTCCGCACTCTACGGGCGCCGACTTAACGGGTTCGGTAGCCTGCTTCACTGTGCGACCCACTCGATTTGTAATTATTGGTGGTGGCCCAGGCGGCAACACTGCGGCTAGTTATGCCGCCCGTCACGGTGCAGAGGTCGTTTTGATTGAGAGGGAGATCATTGGTGGGGCTGCCCACCTCTGGGATTGCATCCCGTCCAAGTCCATGATCGCTACTGGCGGCGCTATGTCGTTCTTGGCGCGCGCTGGTCGTATGGGCCTTGGTGACGTGAAGCCCCGAATCGACGTTGGCAATCTGGCCTCCCGGTTGGCCGGGGTTGAACACCGTATTAACCGGTCTACTACCTCAATGCTTGAGGGACAGAGAGTGCGTGTCATTGAGGGAACCGGCTCGCTGCAGGGGCCGCACCAGGTGGTGGCTGAGACCGTTGATGGTCTTGAGGAAATTGAAGCAGACGTAGTCGTACTGTCTACCGGTAGCCGTCCTCGTGTCCCTGATTGGGCGCCCGTAGACGGTGAGCGTATTCTCACGACCCGCGAGGCTTACCCGCCTGCTGAGATGCCCGACCACCTAGTTGTTATCGGCTCTGGCGTCACCGGTGTGGAGTTCGTTCATATGTTCAAGTCGTTTGGCTGTGAGGTGACGCTCGTGGTTAGCCGTCAGCAGGTTCTCCCGCAGAAAGACCCGGAGGTTGCTGCAGCCCTTGAAGCCGACTTCCTGCGGCGTGGTGTCCGCCTCTTTAAGGGTGCTCGTGCCCGATCGATTGAGCGTGATGGCGACGAAGTTTCCGTTCACTGCGACGATGGGAGAAAGGCGACTGGTAGTCACATAATTTTGGCTGTCGGGTCTCTCCCTAACAGTGAGGGCCTAGGTCTGGACAACGTCGGTATTGAGACAAAAGGCGGCTATATCCCCATCGATCCGTATTGTCGTACCAGTGTCCCGCACATCTACGCCGCCGGTGACGTCTCTGGAAAACTGCCGCTCTCGTCGGTTGCCCAGATGCAGGGACGCAAGATTGCGGAGCATGCCATGGGTCTCAGCGATGACCGGCGCCACCGTGTGCTGGATTATGACAAGGCCGCTTCGGCGGTGTTCACTGAACCAGAGATCGCTGATGTGGGTCTGGCTGAGGCTGACGCTTTCGCTGAGGGTCGTAAAATTCGGGTTACTAAGGTTCCATTCACCGCCTCGGCCAAGGCTGTTATTAATGACGACCCACGAGGTTTTATAAAGATCGTCTCGGATCCTGCCACTGGAGTAGTACTCGGTGGTTCGATTGTCGGGCTCCATGCTGCCGAGTTGATAGCCATCATCGCTTTGGCAGTGAGCTCAGGGTTGACTGTGCACGACATCAAGGAGAGCCTTTTCGTTCACCCAACTCTGGCGGAGGCATTGGCTGACGCCGCTGAATAGCGTCCGTGGTGGTTTGCCCGTCAGTGCGATCTCTAATTGATTACTACCACCACATCGCCAGCACCAACAGAATCACCTAGACCCACAAGTACTTCAGTGATGGTTCCGGTCTTACTGGCGGACACGTTGTTCTCCATCTTCATGGCCTCCAGCACGCACAGTGGGTCCCCAGCAGTTACCAGGTCACCCACGGAAACCAACACCTTGACGATGGTGCCCTGCATAGGAACCGTCACTTGGCCGTCGTCCTGAGGTTTTCCACCAGAAGATCGCTTTGCCCGGGGGCGGCTAGTCGACCCCGCTGGTTGACTGTCTTGTGGCACCCACATGGTTACAGCGAAACGTCGCCCATCAACCTCTACAGAGATTTCGCGTCGCATTGTCGTTGTAGCGTCGTCATCGTTCGCAGTGCTTGCGCCAATCGAGGCAGTCACGTCAGACAGATCCAGAGTTTCCTCTACCCATTTGGTGGAGTGGGCAACTGCCGAAAAGTCGGGATGTTCCAAGATGGCGATGTCGGCTGGGATAGTGGTGGCAACCCCCTGGATGTCGAAGTCGGCCAGAGCCCTCAGAGTTCGTCGGATGGCTACGTCTCGATCGCGGCCCCAGACTATTAACTTGCCAACCAGATTGTCGTAGTGCTGGCTAACCTCGTCGCCTGCTTCGTATCCACCGTCGAACCGTATGCCGAAGCCGTCGGGTACCCGGAGCGCCTGTATGCGGCCGGGGCTAGGGAGGAATGCGCCAGCAGTAGGGTCTTCAGCATTGATTCTTACTTCGATGGCATGACCAGACATGGCGATGTCATCTTGGCTAAAGCTCAGCGGCTCTCCTGATGCGATCCTGATTTGTTGTTCTACAAGATCTATACCGGTAACTAATTCGGTAACTGGATGTTCCACCTGGAGCCGCGTGTTCATCTCAAGGTAGTGGAAGACGCCATCTTCATACAGAAACTCGACGGTGCCGGCGTTGGTGTAACCGCAACTGAGCGCCACCACAACGGCAGCTTCACCCATTGCAGTCCGGACATCGTCGGGAAGATCTGGTGCTGGGGCCTCCTCAATAAGTTTTTGGTGCCGACGCTGGGCTGAGCAATCGCGTTCGCCGAGGTAGACAGCGTTGCCGTAGGCGTCGGCGAGCACCTGTATTTCGATGTGTCGCGGGGCCGTCAGGTAACGCTCCATGTAGATCTCGTCGCGGGCGAAGTAGGCCATTGCCTCGCGTTGGGCGGATTCGATGGCGTCCTCGATGGCTGACTCTTCGGTTACTACCTTCATGCCGCGTCCACCGCCGCCAAACGCTGCCTTTATCGCTAAGGGGTAACCATGCTGGTTGCCAAAGGCCTGCACTTGTTGCGGATTAGTGATGAACTCTGTAGTGCCGGGGACACCGAGCACTCCAACCTTCTCTGCGGCCAGCCGGGCGCTGATTTTGTCGCCCATAATCTCAATGGCTTCCGGGGGTGGCCCGATGAAGGTCACTCCTCGTTCGGTGACCGCCCGGGCGAAATCAGCGTTCTCGGAAAAAAAGCCGTAACCGGGATGTACGGCGTCAGACCCGCTTCGGTCAATAGCTGACAAGATGGCTTCAGTGTTTAGATAACTCTCTGCGGCTGTCTCGCCACCAAGTGAGTAGGCCTCGTCGGCAAGACGGGTGTGCAGGGCATCACGGTCCAGATCTGAGTAGACGGCAACCGTTGCCACACCCATCTCGCGACATGCGCGGATGACCCGAACAGCGATCTCTCCCCGGTTTGCGATCAAAATTTTAGTGAACACGTCTCTATCATCACCTGAATGAGTGGCCCTGCGCACCCCATTGGTGACGAATTTTGGTCACAGCAAGTTTTGGACGCGTCAGGTACGCCTACGCGCTTTCGTGTTGAAACGGTACTTGAGACCGGTTCCACCAACGCTGACTTGGTTTTACGGGCGTCGACAGGTGAGCCGGACGGTTTGGTACTCCGTGCTGATTATCAGACCGCAGGGCGGGGAAGACTGGACCGCAAATGGGATGCGCCAGCTTCTACGAATTTGCTCTTCTCGGTGCTGCACCGGTCCCGTCTGCCTGTTGAACGCCTTTCGTTGGTGACCTCGTGTTTGGCCATGTCGCTGGTCGACGCCTTGGAACCCCTTCTGGCACCCACCACTGTTGCAAAGGTTAAGTGGCCCAACGATGTTCTTCTAGTGGAACAGGTTTCGGGTGTGCTGAGAGGAAAGGTGGCGGGAGTCCTCGCTGAATTAGTTGCGGAAACGCAGGCTGACGCGCCGGCCGTGGTCGCCGGGATGGGGGTTAATGTGGCTTGGCCGAAGCCTGAAGATCATGCCCCACCAGATTCTATTTCCCTAATGAGCGCCGGGATTGAAGTTGAACCAGCGTCCCTGCTGGAAAAAGTTCTTCAGGCCTTTGACATCTACCTGACCCAATTGGCCGGCTCGGATGGGCCAGATGCGATTCGTGACTCCCATCGTGAGCGGTCAGCCACCGTTGGTTGTGCCGTGCGCATCAAGCGCCGTGGAGTGGAACTAGTCGGTACTGCAGTCGATCTCGGTATTGATGGATCTCTCGTCGTAACTTCAATTGACGGATCGACCACCGAGGTGCTGGCTGGAGACGTAACCCATCTCAGGGTTGTCTAAGTGAAACCAGATTTTCGGTTAGGGATCGACAGTGTGTGACTCGAGTTCGCTGAATGCTGCAGCGACACGGGTTGTGACTGGACCCGGTGCTGAATTGAAGGTCATCTGGAGCTTTCCAGTGATCTCCGAGATTGCACTCACATTCCGGGTAGCTGAAGTAAGGAAGGCCTCCTCGGCAGTCAAGAGTTCATGAGGATCTACGTTGCGGACCTCTACGTCCTCAGGTGGCTTTCCGTGCATCTCTTGACGGGTGATTTCCAGGATCAGTTCTCGTGTAATGCCGGCCAAGCAGCCCGATGAGAGCGGTGGTGTGACTAGCGAGCCACCGATAACCAGAAACACGTTGGTTCCTGTTCCTTCACATAACAGTCCAGCCGTGTTGAGGAACAGGGCTTCTGAGCATTCAGCTTCTCTTGCAGTCGCTAGGGCCAGCACGTTCTCGGCGTAAGACGTTGTTTTCAGACCTGTAAGAGCACCATGTTCGTTACGCGCCCATGGTACAAGGTGGGCCCGTTCGGCCGTTGGCCAACTGTTGGAGCCCGAGGTGGATACCACCAATGTGCCCGGTCCCTCACCGCGACCCGATCCAAGCGGCCCAGATCCGCTGGACCATGTGATCCGGAGTAGCCCAGCATCTGGATTCGCTTTGACAACAGCGTCAATTGCCGATCGGATCAGATCTTCGCTCGGCTCTTTGAGCCTTAGGCCTAAAGCGGACTGACGTAGACGTCGGAGATGACGACTCAGGGCGAATGGGACACCGTCGATAACTTTTGTCGTCTCGAATACACCGTCACCCACTACTACGGCGTGGTCGTCGGCGCGCAACGCTGCTTCGCCATGGGGCACCAGTTCCCCGTTTATCCAACTCGTATGCAATGAACTATCAGAGGAGGTAGATGGTGAGGGCTCGGCCATTGACTCAGGCTAGGTGGTGCGTGTCGGGCTTTAAGGGCGCCCGGTTGGATCAAGGGGTCGCTGGTACCCTGAGTGACGTGTCAGCCGGATCTGTCGATGGGCCCGATTCCGTCGAGGCGCCGTCGAACGATGCTGTAAAAGTCTCTTCTGTCGGGAGAGTTCTCTATCGACGTTCATGGCCCCAGCGGTTACTAATCGCGGTCAACCTCTTGCTGGCCGTTGTCCTTTTCTTCGGTGCGTCTCGCCTCGGCTCATTTGAGGAGGCTGTGGGCAGCATTATCCGAATCGACGTACCAGCTGGGGTGTTGGCTGACCTCGACGTACCCATTGGAGCGGCCGGGTCAGAGTCAGACGATGAGATTGATAGTGGCTCAAAGGCCGTGCCAGTGGACGATGATCGACCAGCACCACCGCGCAACATTCTGCTAATCGGCACTGACAGTGCTGTTGGTCTTGAGGAAGATGATCCAGCGGGACAGCGCGATCGCAATCCGGGGGTTGCTCTGGCTGACGCGATCATGCTGTTGCGTCTTGACCCCCAACTCGGGACCGCTTCGCTGGTTTCACTGCCGCGCGACCTCCACGTGATGATCTATCGACAGGGTGTTCCAGTCCGCGCGGAGAAGCTCGCTTCGGCTCTGCTAGTGGGAGGTATGGAGCTCGGTGCTCCAACGCTTGTAGAAACAGTAACGAGGAACTTTGGCGTCCCTATTCACAATTTTGTAGTAATCGACTTCCTGGGTTTCGAGGCGGTCGTGGAAGAGATTGGTGGAGTTTCTGTCTGGTTTCCCTATCCAACCCGGGACGTAGGGTCCGGCCTTTACATCGCCGAGTCAGGTTGCGCTGAACTGGATGGTCAAGCGTCGCTGGCTTTTGTGCGGAGTCGCAAGTTGGAGTTATTCGTTGATGGATATTGGCAGCGCGTCGGTGTATGGAACGACCTTGAGCGCAACCAGCGTCAGCAGGACTTTTTGACCTTGGCTCTCGAACGAGTTGTCGACATCGGTGCGCGCTCCATCATTGTTCGAGATGACCTAATAGAGGCTGCTGCCCGCTCGGTTGTGCTGGACGATCGCCTGACGCTGCGAACACTTCTAGGCCTAGGCAACGCTTTTGCCGGCTTTGACCCAACGGATCTGACTCGTCACACGCTTCCGGTTTATGACGACACAGTGGGATCTGCATCGGTCCTGCGGCTCCGGGATGGTGCTCGTCGAGTGTTTGACGTCTTTCGGGGAATTACCCTGCGCCCTGAGGACGTGCCTGTCGTAGTAGTCGATGGACGTGGGCTGGTTGAGGAGTCGGTGCCTGCCCACGCTCAACTCGTGCTCAAGGGATTCCCGGTCGTCGCCGAGTCAGGAGCGCCAGTGGATGTGACTACTATCCGGACCCACCGAGACCAGTTCGCCGCAGCCGTGTTGGTCGCTCAGATGGTCACGCCAACACCGCAGTTCGTTTTCGTAGATGATTCAAACTTTAGCGATCGGTTGGAACTGACTCTCGGCAAGGACTTTGCCTCGTTCCTGTTGGTGCCACGAGATCTCGATGAAGTCGATGCCCTTGCCCGGGTGGCTCTTCCAACTAGGGATGGTGAAGGTACAAGAGAGAATTCGGCGACAGGGTTGATGGAGGAAGGTCTTTCCGGTTGGGCAGCTGATGCTTTGCCGATCAGATCCGAAACTCGGGTTCCAGCCGAGGTTCCATCCACGGTTGACGGCCGTCGACCTGATGGTTCCTCGTGTTCCTGATCGAAGGGTTGTTGTGGTGAGGACCCTTCGGGTGGCTTTCTTATTGGAGCAGGCATGGCACCGGGTTCCCGGCGGTACTGCAGTGGCTGCCATCGAGTCGGCTAAAGCCCTGTCCAGACGCGTGGACGTTGACTTGGTAGGCCTTACTGCTCGCCACCAAGTTGGCAATGTTCCTCCGGCTTTTGTTGGACTCGACAGCGAGACGACCCTGCAGTCGGCGGCGTCGCTATTGCCCCGGCAAGTCCTGTACGAAACGTGGCATCGGATACGTCGGCCGCGGGTCGACCGCATGGCCGGGTGGCCAGACTTAGTTCATGCTTCAGGTGGTGCGGTACCTGCAACCGAGGCTCCGTTGGTGGCCACCATCCACGATTTGGCATGGCGGCGTCATCCTGAAGCTGCAACTCGTCGAGGCCGCAAGGTGTTCGAGGGCTGGTTATCTGATTCTCGACGGGCTGATCGGGTTGTTTGCCCGTCGGAAACAACCCGATCTGACTTAATGGCTGCTGGTTTTAACGACGACCAGATTCGAGTTGTGCCCCTTGGGGTGACCTTGAGCGATGCTGAACCGGGGCTAACAACTCGTCTTCGAGTCAGACATGATTTGGCGGAACCATTCGTCTTGTGGATGGGCACGCTTGAACCGCGCAAGAACTTGGACCGGCTAGTGGCCGCTATGTCCATATCAAAGCGGTTGGTTGACGTACCGCTGGTACTGGTTGGACCCGAAGGATGGCGGACTGATGTCGCTCGGACCGTGGCACCTCTCAAAGGTCGGGCAGTTGTCGTCGGGCCGGTAGGTGAAGTAGAAAAGCGTGCCTGGCTTGAGGCTGCTGATGTCTTCTGTTTTCCCAGTCTGCACGAGGGGTTTGGCCTGCCGGTGCTGGAGGCCATGGCCTGTGGGACTCCAGTGGTTACTTCAAAGGGAACGGCTACCGAAGAGTTCCTCGGCAATGGTGGCCTGCTGGTAGACCCGACCGATGTGGGGGCGATCGCTGAGTCGCTGACCACCGTGCTCGATGACAATGAACTGGCTGTTCGGTTGGGCTCGGCTGGTCGAGATCGGTCTTTGGACTACCCATGGTCCAAGACGGCTGACGGCCTCGTCGCTATCTACCACGAATTACTGTCGTGAATGATCTAACGGTAGGAGGAAAGCCTTCTTATCGGATCGCCGTCGATCTGCTGTGGTTGGTCCCTGGTGATGTTGGTGGAAGTGAAGAGTACGCGATTCGAACTCTCCTAGCTTTTGCTCGTCACGGGCCCGTCGATCTGCGACCGGTGGTGCACTTGACTAGCGAAGCAGCCGAAGCCCATCCCGACTTGGGACGCTCACTGGATCTCGAGGTCTGTCGGGTGAACAATCGTCGGCGCAGCCATCGACTGTTGGCGGAGTCGACATGGCTGGCGCACCGGATCCAGCGGTTAGACGCCGTCCACCACTTTGGAGGCAGGATCCCGATTCGGACGGGAACTCCAGTAGCGGTCACCGTCCATGACCTCCAGCCCCTCGACCACCCAGAGCACTTTTCTCTGGTCAAACGGGCCTATCTGGGCCGGGTTCTACCTCAATCGATTCGTCGGGCTGATCTGGTGGTTGCTGTGTCAGATGCCGTTGCTCGTCAGATTGTTGACCAGTTCAGAGTTGCGAATGACGAGGTGGTTGTCGTCTCGTCTGGTGTATCAAACAATCGCGGTACCTCCAATCCAACAGATCCGCCAACCGTGCTCTTCCCTGCGATCACCCACCCCCACAAACGCCATGCGCTACTAGTTGAGGCTTTCCACTTGTTGGCTGATCGGCATCCCACGGTTCGCTTGGTTCTCACTGGCGGTGCCGGTCGAGCCGAGGCGGAAGTCGTTGAGGCAGTAGCAGCCGGGCCCCATGGTGACCGAATCGAGCGGACCGGTCGAATCTCCGCTGACGCGCTGTCCGCCCGCTTGTCGGCAACATCGGTGCTGGCGTTTCCATCGGCCTATGAGGGGTTCGGCATTCCGGTTGTGGAGGCTATGGCTGCTGGTGTACCAGCCTTAGTAGCCGGAGGAACTCCAGCAGCCGACCTGGTGGGCACAGAATCAGTAATAGCCACTGCTGCTGGCCCGAGGGAGTGGGCTGACCATTTGGAACGCCTCCTTGTGGATCCAGTCCGTCGGCAGTTGCTTGTTGATGAGGGTTTGACCATTGCCAAGGGTCACACCTGGGAGTTGTCGGCCGCCGCTCTAGAGCGGGCATGGCGCCTCCTTTTGGCGACTAGACGATCTGGGCAGAGGGCTTGAGCATGCGACTGTTGGTTCTCACTCCGCATCTGCTTCCTGATTTGGCACCAACGGGTGAGGTCGTCTCGGCGATTGTTGATGGCCTAGGTGGAGCGGGTCATGACGTTCATGTAGTTACATCCTTGCCTTGGTATCAGAATCATCGAATTGACGATGAGTGGCGTGGGTGTCTAGTTCGACGGGGCCGGCATGGACCAGCCACAGTCACCCGCCTCTATCCGTTCCCTAGCAATAAGGAGAATTTGATAGCCCGAGCTCTAGGTTTCATTGGTCTTACTGGGTTAGCCACGGTCGCTGGGCTAGTAGCCCGAGGCCCCTTTGACGGGGTGATTGCAGTTTCACCACCTCTGACTTTTGGGTTGGCTGGGTGGCTGCTGGCCCGCCGGCACAGGTGCCCGCTGGTGTTCAACGTGCAGGATGTATTTCCCGATGTTGCTATCGAATTGGGTGCCGTTCGGTCCACGTGGGCAGTTCGGTTTTTTCGATGGATGGAACGGATGACTTACTGCAGAGCCAATGCGGTAACAGTTTTATCCGATGACCTGGCTGCCAACGTAACGGCCAAAGTTGCCGATTCGAGAAGACAACCCGTCGTGCGCGTGGTGCCTAACTTTGTGGATGTGGATTTAATCAGACCGTCGAATCGAATGACCGACTACCGAGTCGAGCACGGCTTGGGTGATCGAACAGTGGTTATGTACGCCGGGAACCTGGGTCATTCGCAATCGTTGGATCTAATCGTGGCTGCTGCGGACCGTCATCGTGATCGCTGCGACATTGTCTATGTTGTTAACGGTGGAGGTGTCAGGGCCGATGATCTCCGGAAAGCCGCTGAGCAGCGGAACAATATGGTTGCAATCGATTACCAGCCCCGGGAGCGGATTGCTGAGGTGCTGGCAAGCGCTGACATTCATCTGGTGCCATTGCGTGCTGGCCTAGGTATGTCCAGCGTCCCTTCCAAGACCTATGCGATTCTCGCTGCTGGTCGACCGTTGGTGGGTTCTGTCGATGAAGGATCTGAGGTGGCTCGAGTCGTCCTTGAAGCAGAAGCTGGTCTGGCTGTTCCCCCAGATGATTTAGATGCTCTCGTCGATGCTGTGCAGTCTCTGGCTGATGATCCGCAACGTTGTGCTCGGATGGGTGACGCAGGTCGTCGTTGGGCTGAGGCTTGGCTCTCTTCAGACCAGATCGCTGCTGTGTATGTGGATCTGGTCGCCGAGCTGGCCTACTAAGCACATTCTGCATAGTTGAATTGAGGTTGGGAATTTGGAACCGATGATCCGGTAAGGGTCTCGGGTAGCCTCAGCCGCCATGGCGCGTGGAGATTCGGCAAGCAAGGTTGCGCGTGCTGCCCGGGCGGGAGCCTCCGGCGGCACTGGCGAGCGACGGAAGGTGGGGTTCCCAGCGATGGTGGCCCTTGTAGTTGTCTTGGGGGCATTGCTGGTCTTTTGGGCCCGGACCGATCGAGAGGCGACCTCAGCACCCAGGGTCGGTGATCACTGGCACTCTGCCTACGACGTCTATGTATGCGATACCTTCCGGTCCAAGATTGTCTTGGAGACTGACCCCAACGGCATCCATTCACATGGTGATGGCCTGATTCACGTCCACCCATTCAACAAACTCGCCTCGGGTCGAGATGCCACCCTCGGAGAGTTCTTCGCCGCATTCGGTGGCGCTATTGATGATGATTCGTTCCTACTCGACACAGGAGAAATGGTTGTTGAAGGCTTTGACTGTGGTGGAGAACCGGCGGTCTTGAAGGTAGCTCGATTCGACGCTGATGATTTGGGGCGTGAACCTGAGATCGTGACGGAGAATTTGAACGGTGTGCGTTTCCTCAAGAATCGGGAGGCGTTCACTCTTGCCATGGTGCCCGCGTCAGTCGACCCTCCAGCCCCCCGGCCCGAGCGCCTCTCGTTTCTAGACACCGTGGATCCTGAACGCCTGCAGTCGGATACTCCGACACTGGCTACCACCACGAGCGCCGCGGGCTAGGCCGACCGGACGATGCAGGCCATCGTTCTTGTCGGGGGACTGGGGACCCGACTTCGTCCGCTGACTGCTAATACGCCCAAGCAGATGTTGCCGGTGCTCGATCGTCCCATGATCGAACACGTAGTTGGCCATCTAGCAGACCACGGAGTTACCCGACTGGTGTTATCGGTTGGCTTTCGTCCTGAGGCCTTTCTTGAGGCTTACCCGGATGGCAAGTGTGCTGGAATGCCACTCCACTATGCGGTTGAACCCGAGCCACTGGATACTGCTGGTGCCATACGTTTTGCGGCAGATCATGCAGAGATTGACAACACCTTCCTTGTGTTGAATGGTGACATCCTGACAGATCTAGATATTTCGGCCTTGTCTAAAAGCCATCAGGCGTCAGGTGCGTTGGGAACGATTGCCTTGACTGAAGTTGACGATCCCTCACGGTATGGCGTGGTCTCGCTGGGTGTCGATAGCCGGGTGCTGGGTTTTGTTGAGAAACCTCACCGGGACGAGGCGCCATCACGATGGGTCAACGCTGGTACTTATGTCCTTGAACCGGATGTCCTGAAGCGCATAGCGGTTGATCGAAGAGTGTCCATCGAACGGGAGGTCTTTCCTGCAATGGCCGACGAGGGAAGTCTTTGGGCGCTGTGCTCAGATGCCTACTGGCTGGATGCTGGAACCCCGGAGACCTACCTACGGGCCCAGACAGACCTAATCGATGGTTCCCGTGGTCGGCTGGATCCGATAGCGGCAAATGCCGTTGTGGCCGGTGATGCGACGGTTGAACACTCCGTAATTATGGGAGGGGCTGTCATAGGGGCGAGAGCACAGGTGTGTGATGCTGTCCTCATGGAGGGTGCTGTGGTTGAGTCTGGTGCAGTGGTAACAAATTCAGTGGTTGGACCAGGTTCGCGTGTGGGTAGTGGGGCGTCGGTTACTGCGTTGAGTTTGATTGGTGGCGGACAGCTTGTGGCAGCTGGTGCCGTAGTTGTCGGAGCACGCATCCCTGACGAGGGCTGATTGATGACGGTGCTAGTCACCGGTGGTGCCGGATATATAGGCAGCCATACCGTCGTAGCTCTTCAGGACGCTGGGCAACAGGTAGTTATCTTCGATGACCTTTCGAATTCGTCAGAGCGGGCTGTGGATGCAGTCAGGGCACTGGTTGGTTCGGATGTAGCGTTCGTGAGGGGCGACGCAGCCGACACGGACATGGTTTCACAGACAATTGTCGAGTACGGCGTTGACGCGATAGTGCACTTCGCCGCATTCAAGTCGGTATCGGAATCCATGGAACGTCCGATGGACTATTTCGTAAACAATATGGGATCGCTGTTCGGAGTAGTTAAGGCGATGGGGCTCACTGGGACCCGGCGGCTGATTTTCTCATCTTCGTGCGCTGTCTATGGGGAGCCAAAGGACGTGCCAGTCACCGAGGCCTCGGCGACCACGGCGGCCAGTCCTTATGGGTGGACGAAGTTGCACGGTGAGCAGTTTTTGGAGCAGATGGCGCTGGCTGGTGAACTCGATGTCATGATCCTGCGCTACTTCAATCCGGTGGGGGCCCACCCTTCGGGGGCAATAGGGGAAGACCCGAGAGGGATGTCCAGCAACCTCGTACCGTTGCTAATGCAGGTGGCCTTGGGGCATCATGATCGCCTTCGGGTGTTTGGCAGTGACTACAACACGCCAGATGGTTCACCGGTACGTGACTACCTCCACGTGCTGGATCTTGCTGAGGGCCACGTGGCTGCACTGGCTGCACTGAGTTCAGGCTCAGGATGCACAACATTGAATATCGGCACAGGACGTGGGTATTCGGTGTTGCAGGTGGTGGCGGCTGCCGAACAGGTGCTCCAACGCCGCATTCCACTTGAGTTGGTGGATCGTCGACCCGGCGACGTGGCTTGCATCTGGGCTCAAACCGACCTCGCTGCAGATGTACTGGGCTGGACCGCCACAAGAGATCTCACCAAGATGCTGGAGGACCACTGGCGTTGGCAGAAGGCCCATCCTGATGGGTTCGGTGCCTTGTAGACGTATCCACGCTCTCTACATGATTGGCGAGGTCTTAGCGGAACAGGTCGTCACCAGGAGCACGGACTACGTCGGCGACGACGTCACCGTCGCCAAACCAAGTTGGATCGATACCACGCACAACAGCCACTGGTACCCCGTCGGCCTTACCCATGACCAATTCGGCAGCCGACGCGATCTCGTCGACCACGGCTACCTCAGTTACCTGAAGTTCACGTCCGAGGGCATCGTTGGTACCTCGTAGGTCGACGATCGGGCGCAATCCGGCGCAGCCGATGGCCACGTCGGTCACCCCCCGGCGCCATGGGCGACCAAAGGTATCGCTAATCACCACGGCTACGTCAACGCCAAACCGGTGGGCAAGAGCATCTCGAATCCCGCGTGCCGACCGATCGGAGTCCAATGGAAGCAAGGCTGCCTTACCAGACTCAACATTAGATAAATCGATGCCGGCATTGGCGCACACGAACCCCTGCGCGGTCTCAGAGATAATCAGGTCACCACGGCGCCGCAGCACCCGAACTGTTTCTTCTATGACTAGCGGCTTATGGCCGACTGCAGGGTCAATTTCGACCAGACGGCCCTCAGCCTTGGAGACCACCTTCTGCGTGACTACCAGAACGTCCCCATCTAGCAACTCAGTTGTCTCATAAATAACAGCAGCCAGATCGTCGCCTAGTTGAATCTCTCCGATGCCGATTACCGGCATGATTGTCAGTGGCTGGCTCATCAATACTGCGTCAGACGTAACCGCGGAGACAAAATGGTTTGACAGAGGTTGGTAGCCACGTTGAGATCAGTCATCACTGTTGGAGTAACCACGCATGTCATCCCCTCAGCCTCCACGCCACTAGCTAGGTCGGCATCCGCAATGTCTACTACGAGGGTGGCAGCGAAATCCCTGTACAGGCGGGCCACTCCGATTACTGAGGGTTCGTGGCCTAATTCCCTGAGCATCCGTTCGGCGGGCCCCTTCAGCGCTGCCCCGTTCACGATGGGTGACACGGCGACTACGTCAGCCCGTCGGTTGGCTAGCGCCGCGCCAATGCCTGGCACAGCGATGATGGGCCCTATGGAGACAATGGGGTTAGACGGAGCGATGACTACCGCCGTAGCCGAGTTGATGGCTTCCAAAACTCCGGGTCCCGGGCTTGCATCGGCGATTCCAGCGAACCGGACTGCAGAAATATCGACGTCATGGCCGAGTTTGACGAAGTAGTCCTGAAAGCCAATCTCGTCACCAACTGAGCTTTGTTCAACACCATTGTTGTTAGCAAGGGTCACCATGGTGGCCACACGATCCTCGGTCATGGGTAGGAGTCGGACTTGAACGCCCCACGCATGGGCAATCTCAGCAGTTATCTCGGTGAGGCCTACACCGTCGGCTAGGCGTCCCGTGCGGTGGAGGTGAGTACCAAGGTCTCGATCGCCAAGTCGAAACCAGGTGGGGCTGCCTAACCGCTCCAGAGTGTCCATGGCCTGCCAACTTTCGTCGACGAGACCCCACCCAGTATCTGGATTGATTGCTTCAGCCAGTGTGTAGGTCACGGTGTCCAGGTCAGGGGAAACTGACAGCCCGTGGAGCATTACATCATCAGCCGTATTGACGATGGCTGTAACCTTCCGGGCTGGCACGGCGCGTACCATCCCGCGCAATAGGCGAGCAGCGCCTACTCCGCCAGCCAGAACGGTAGTCATCGGTTCAGGAGAGATTCCGTAGCCGACCTTCGAGAAGGGCCACATCGGCGTCAACCATCATTTCTACGAGCTGAACAAAGTCAATAGTTGGACGCCAGCCAAGGCGGTCGGCCGCTTGCGAGCCATCGCCCACGAGTAGATCAACCTCAGCTGGCCGGTAGTACTTCTGATCAACTACGACGTGCTTCTCCCAGTCCAGACCGACTCGGGCGAAGGCCGCCTGACAGAACTCTTGGACGCTGTGCGTCTGACCTGTACAGATAACAAAATCTTCGGGTTCGTCCTGCTGGAGCATTCGCCACATGGCATCCACGTAGTCTCCGGCAAAGCCCCAATCGCGCTTAGCATCCAGATTCCCAAGGCGTAGCTCAGATGCCTGTCCAAGGGCGATCTGGGCCACCCCGTGGCTGATCTTGCGGGTGACGAATTCGAGACCTCTCCGAGGGCTCTCGTGGTTGAAGAGCATCCCGGAGCAAGCATGCAGCCCGTAACTCTCCCGGTAGTTCACTGTTATCCAATGACCGTAGACCTTGGCTACCCCATAAGGGCTTCTGGGGTGGAAGGGAGTTGATTCAGTTTGGGGAACCTCATGCACTTTGCC
Organism: Acidimicrobiales bacterium; assembly: GCA_029242745.1. Taxonomy (GTDB): domain Bacteria; phylum Actinomycetota; class Acidimicrobiia; order Acidimicrobiales; family MedAcidi-G1; genus UBA9410. The sequence goes on from JAQWTI010000004.1 coordinate 48,433, forward strand.
AAACATTTCGCTTGAACTGGCTTGGTAGAAGCGAATTGAGGGATCGACGAGTCGAACAGCATCCAGCATGCGGGTCACGCCGAGCGCTGTTGTCTCACCTGTCAACACCGGCTGTCCGAATGACGTCTGGACAAATGACTGGGCAGCCAAGTTGTAGACCTCGTCCGGGGTGTGTTCCTGAAGAGCCTCCACAATCGAGAACTGATCTAACAGGTCTCCAGAATGAAACTCGATGCGTCCCATTAGATGGGCAATGCGTTCGTAGTTGACGGTAGAACTCCGCCGGACCATTCCCACTACCTCGTAACCGCGGTCCAGTAAGAACTCAGCCAGGTAAGAACCGTCCTGTCCGGTGATGCCCGTAATGAGCGCACGCCGTGCAGGGGAACCGGTCGTGGAATCTGCCATGCACTTAGTCTGCCTGAGACAGCCCTCGAAGACGCCGCCGGGCGTCAGTAAGCACCTCGGCCAGCGTGGATTCGAGCACTAGCGATGGTTCCCAACCAGTGTCGCGGTGGATTGCAGAGGCATCACCGAGGAGCTCTGGAAGGTCCACCGGTCGAAAAAGGCTGGGGTCGTCTACCGGGGTAATCGGCCGGTCGGCAAGTGACAGGAGAGCCTGCAAGATAGACCGGATAGCGATGGCCTGGCCGGTGCAAACGTTGTAGGCGGCTCCGGATCGACCCTTTGTAGCAAGTAGTCGGTAGGCCCTGACAACGTCCCGGACATCTGTAAAGTCTCGCCGAGCGTCAAGGTTTCCTACTGAAATGGTGCTTTCCTTCTTTGCCTCACAACGGGCGATTCGCAGAGCCAGCGCCGAACATACGCCAGCTTCTCCTTGTCCGGGTCCAAAGTGGTTGAACGACCTTGCCCTGACAACATCCTGACCGTAACCAAGGTGGGCCTGTTCCGCGATTAGGTCTGCCATAGCCTTACTCGCCGCATAAGGAGATGCCGGTCGGAAGGGCGCAGACTCATTAACGGGGAGTTCGTCCTCTAGGACGACGCCGTACACATCTGCGCTGGTGACGGTCACCACTCGGCTAGCGCCAGTCGAGCGAGCAGCGGAGAGAAGATGATGAGTTCCCTCGGCGTTTATCCGGAGGGTCTTGACTGGTTCTGCCCAAGAGTGAGCGACATCGGCTTGGCCGGCCAGGTGGAAGATCACCTCGGGGCAGTGAAGTTCCAGCAGATCAGTTAATCCCTCTGGGTCGAGTATGTCGGGCCCGCCTGAAGACCGGTCCGTCGACACAACCTCGTCACCTTCGGCTGTCAGGTGGTCAACCAAGTGTTGGCCAACAAACCCGGCAGCCCCGGTAACGAGGGCCTTCATGAGTGAAACGTTCTGAGAGTGTTCACTGACGCATCGTAGAAGGAGTCACCCGTCAGGGAGGACCCGAGCCCGGAAGTAGTCTCGGCGGCACCGTGGATGCCACCTCGCTCTCAGATAGCCATAAGCTGACCCCTAGGGCTTCGTCGGCCCCTGTGCTGGCCATAGTCGTGGTCAAGGACGATGCGCCGGACCTCGAGGTGGTCCTCACCAGTTTGGTCGCGCAAGATCATCAGCGCACCGAAGTTTTGGTCATCGACATCCGCCGAGATGGAACCCCGACTGTTGAAAGCCTCTCGTTGGTGGACCGGGTGGCTATAGCTGCTCCTGCGTCACTCGTCGTTCAGGCGTCCGGAGTGAGCGGATTTGGTCAAACGGTCAATGCGGGACTAGAGGCCAGAGCAACAATTGAACCGGCATTGCCTGATCCGCGCTTCTTATTGTTTGTCTCCAGTCAGGTGGTTCTTGGTGACACAGCGGTACGACGCCTGGTGGAGCGGGCCGTCGAAACAAATGTTGCGGTGGTTGGGCCCAAGGTGGTTGGGCCGACGGGGGCCCTAGAGGAAACAGGATGGTGGTTTGATGCCCTTGGGTCTCCAGTCCCGGTGGTACCTGATCCTGAATTCGATCAGGGTCAGTACGACACGGACCTCTCGCCCGATGCGGTGTCCGGAGCAGCATGGATGATTCGCTACGACCTTTTTGTCGAATTAGATGGACTCGACCCCGATGGGGTGCCCGGCACAGAGCATTTGGATCTCTGTCGACGGGCCCGTGCTGCCGGGGCCTCCATAGGGGTTGTCCCCGCAGCGGTGGCCCGGAGGTTTGGTTCGTCAACGTCGATTCGGTATGTTCCCGCTGCGGCATGGCCACGGTTCCGTCTTCGGCAGACGTTGGCTTCGCCGTATAGTCGGCTGCTCCGGTTGGTTCCCGTCTTGGTAGTAGCCACACTTGGTGGTGTCGCGTATGGGCTACTTGCTGGACGTTTCCGGCATGCCTTTGGGTTGCTGGCGGCCTGGCCGTGGAACCTTCGTCGAATCAGGTCTGCACGGCAGTTGTTTGCGGGGAGTTCCGCGCTAATTGACCGTCCGGACTGCGGAATTACTGGACGCCGGGAATCACTGTGGGTGGCTTTTCGGCGGGTGGTTACTGGCCGTACTCTGGCTGGTGACGACGATCAATCTGATGGACTGCGACGCCTCAACGGCGTCTTTGGTGCAGTGTTCGGCCCAGGTGGCCTAGCGTTGTTGATCGCCGCCGGGGTGATCGGCTTCGGATCTCGTTCACTGGTATCCGGTGGGATAACCGCAGTTGGGCGTTTCCAGGGACTACCGGATGCTCCAAGTGACCTCTTGGCGGGCTGGTGGAACGGTTGGAGGTCCACCGGGACGGGTACCTCCAACTCGGGCACAGATGGGCTGGCCGTAGTGGGTTTTCTGGCTGGCATTTTACCGGGATCAACAGACTCACTTTGGACCGCCTTGGTGCTTGGAGCGTTCGCTGTAGGGGCGCTTGGAACTTGGCGTTTGGTCCAGCCCATAGGTGGTGGCCGTTCACGTGCGGTCGCTGTGCTGGTCTACCTTGCGGCGCCTATTCCCTATGACGCACTGCGTTCGGGGCGACTCACCCCCTTGGCGGCATATGCTCTTCTGCCTTGGGTCGCTCGACGGCTTGCTGGCGCTCAAGCTATGACGCCCTATGGATTCCGCGGTGGCGAACCTGGCCCAGGAACCCGCCTTCGTAGCATCTGGTCCGATGTGCTTGTAACCGGCTTGGCAATTTCGGCAGTAATTGCAGTGGTTCCAGTTCTTTTGGTTCCCGTTTGCCTAGTTGCTGGGGGCCTCTTCATAGGAACGATCGTGTCGGGCGCAACCAACGGTCTGGTTCGGCTACTTATGGTGGCCAGTAGTGGAGCGGCAGTCAGTGCCCTAGTCCACCTGCCGACCATCTTGACGTTCTTGGGACGTGGGGGAAACGGGTGGGCTGGCTGGCTGAACGGGGGAGTAGATGCTGATTGGGGTCTTAACGGATCGATTGGACTTTGGGGGGTCTTGGCACTTGATCCCGCTGCAGATCGGGCAACGTTGACTTGGGCGCTATTCGTTCTGCCGCTCCTCAGCCTGTTGTCAGCGCAGGGTCGACATCTCTCGGTGGTGGTTCGAGCTTGGTTCGTGACGGCGGCCGGGGCTTCAGGACTGGTAGCCATCGATCAAGGGTGGATCGGTGGCGAGGGCTCGGTGCTGCGGTCGGTAGACCCAGCAGTATTTCTGGTGCCAGTGGCACTCGGCCTGGCATGGGCATCGGCCGCAGGCGTGGCTGGCATTGGTGCCGATCTCGCACACTTGGCTCGACAGGTGCACGTAGAGCGCTACGCCCGGGCAGTTCGCAATGGCCTACTGGGCCTCGTGGTGGTAAGTCTGACTATTGGTGTGCTTCCAGTACTGACTGGCTCGTTTGCTGGAAGTTGGGGAGCACCACGTGCTGACCTGGTATCCGCACTTCCTAGTTTAAATACTCGTCTAGGTGCTGGGGACACGGTGCGCGGTGGGGATGCTCGGGTCCTGTGGATCGGCGAGCAGGTGGTTCTCCCTGCTGCAGGGATCCCGCTCTCGACTCGGCAGAGTTCAGTTGGAGAAGGTCCAAACATGCTGGGAGACCTAGTTATGGCAGTCACTGATGGGCGTCCGGATCTCGCCGACCAGTGGTCACCGGGGGAGACGGCTGGGATGGTGCTCTTGCGCGATGCGCTAAATTCTGCACTGGACGGAGCTACTCACCGACTGGGTGTTGAGTTGGGGCGTTGGGGGGTGGCGCAGGTGGTGGTCGTCCAGCGCTCAGCGCCGGTACCCGGTCCAGGTATTGATCGACCCGTACCTGATCGCTTGACGGAGATTTTGGCCCGTCAACTCGATTTGGAACGAGTGGAAGCAGTGAACCGGGCGATGACTGTCTATCGAAACACTGCGGTGGAGGCACCGTTTTCGGTAGTTCGGGACAGAAATCGACGGGTCGTCCCTGCGTTAGTGACGCGTCGTTCGTTCAGTGATTGGGTTGTTGAGATTCCCGCTGATGGCGCTCTCCGGTCAATGGTTGGGCCTGACGACCGCTGGCAGGTCCGAGTGGATGGTCAGCCGGTCATGGTGTTGGCCCCAGGTGAAGCTCATGGAGTAATTGGGCGTCCAGCAGTTCGTGTGGCGACGGGAAGTGTGGCTACGTTCGAAGTTGATAGTGGACGAATGGTGGGACGGCGCGGAACCCAGTTGGCGCTGGCCGGCCTACTGATCCTGCTCACTAGCTGGGCACGAACATCTCGTGAAGCCTCTATATCCCAGGAGTCTTCAGGTTCCGATCTCCGAGATAGCAAGACGCGGCGGCGGCTTAAATGACGGCGGTTCGTGGTCCAGCCATAATCTCTCTGACTGTTCTATTAATTGCAGCATTTGCACTGTCATCGGGCCCGACTGATGAGTTTGGTGCCGAAACTCGACCCGAAGCGCGTGCGGCGACCGTGCTGGATGGCGACGCCACTGGCCTTTGGTTCTGTCTCGGACCGACAGCCGAACTGGATGGGATCAGCGAGCGGACTGTTGAAGTTGTGGGAATTTCAACGTCCCCGACCAAGGGTCGAGTTACGGTGGCGGACGACAGCGGACGAGTCGTTGAGCGAGCCTTCCAAATTGACCCGGGCGACCGCCTCGAGATATCTCCAGGGCAGTTTGTGTCTGGTGCGCTATTTGCTGGCGTCACCATTGAAGTCAGTGGTGGTGCTGTCGTGGTGGCTCAGACGTTTTCTGGTCCTACTGGTATAGATCGTCGGCCGTGTACTACGCGCGCCGCTGACAGCTGGGTGGTCCCTTGGCTAACCACTGCTCGACCGGGGAACCAAGCATGGTTACTCATACACAATCCGTTCCGGGCTGCGGCAGTGGTCGATCTTCGATTCGTTGGTGATATAGGCCGCCGTGAAGCCCTGGATTCCCAAGGAGTTGTGGTACCCGGTCGGGCGATAGTTGCATATGACGTGACTGAACGGATCGCTGATTCCGCAGTGGTGTCGGCCACGATCAATGCACGAGCGGGACGAGTTGTGGTTGCCCGACTCCAGATTTCAGATGGTTCTGGCCCGTTGGCTATTAGTGGTCTTGATCTGGCGCCGGGGGTTCCTGAACTAGCAACCCGAGCCTTCGTCCCTGGGGTGGGGGTGGGCGAGAGGTCGGCCAGTGGATCAACGGTGGTAGTTGTCAACGCGAATATGGAGACCGTAGAGGCCGAAGTGCTAGTCCGGACCGCAGTGGATGTGGCCAAGGTAGAACCATGGCGGTTGGAACTGCGGGCTGGTCAGCGTTATGTGGTGGATCTGGATGATGGTCGCCTCGCTGGGATCGGTGCATTTGGAGTCGAGATTCGGTCGTTCGATGATCAACCGGTTGCTGCATCGGTGGTCCGGCGAGCAGTCGACGGACTTCAGGGCTTAGCGGTCCGGGCGGCGGCGGTTGTGGCGGCTCGTGGTTGGGTCGTGGACATAGCCGATCGCTACGGCGCAATGGAAGATGTCATGGCTGTCATGAATCCAGCGATTGAAGGGATCGCCACTATTGAGGTAAAGGTCCTCGCTGGCACGGCTCCAGACGGTATGGCTCGAATCGTGGAGTTAGCGCCCGGAACACAGGCGTCGTTTGATTTACAGGCGGGGCCACCTTTGGTGTTAGCCGTTGAGGCCACTGCGCCGGTAATCGTCTCGGTTCAGAGCATTGGGGAGAGTGGAGCCACGGCCTCTGTTGCTGTTGCTGTGGCGGGTACCGAGCAGCGAATTATTCCTAATCGTTAGGAGTCAGGAACCAGCACTGCATCCGTCTGGTGTGGAGCCCGGGTTTCGGAGTTCGGCCAGTGAGCCCCAGAGATGGGTCGCGCTCACTGGGCCCACGTGGTGTCCACGTACTACGCCGAGGCCGTCGACGATAAGAACCATAGGTACGGCCTCAATGCCATATCGGTCGTGGATGACCTGATTGGTAGTGACCTCAACTTCTTGGACGGCAACCTCGGTGCTCTCTAAGGGCGCTGCAGTGGCCAGTACTGATGAGCAAGAATTGCAGCTGGCTGCGGTGAACACGGCGACCAGCCAGGGAAGGTCGGGACAGATGAAGTCGTCTCGGTCAAGTTGCTCTGGCACGGTCCAGCCGGTTCTGACTGGGGTGCTGGGTCGACGTCGCTGAATCAGCTGGGCAAGTGCGGTAGCCAGAGCGGCAACGACAATCAGCAGGATCAGGCGTTCCATAGCCTGAGGGGCCTATTCGGCGTTGCTGGATTCAGAAACGAGCGCTGCCGTCGGTTCGTCAGCAGCGCTCGAATCATCGGGACTCATAGCGGTTGCCACCAAGCGCCTGACCTCATCCCCGTTTATCGTTTCGTTTTCAAGCAGGGAGCGGGCGACCAGTTCGAGCGCGTGCCGATTTTCGGTTAGAAGCTGGCGACAGCGATCCTCTTGTTCAAAAAGGATTCTTTGAACTTCTTCATCAATGAGGTGTGCGGTTTCGTCGCTGTAGTCCCGACTGTGCATCAGGTCATCTCCGAGAAACACCTGATTTTGGCCTCCCCAGGCCATTGGACCAAGCCTTTTACTCATACCCCACTCGCGAACCATTTTGCGGGCAGTCTCAGTGGCTGTCATGAGGTCGTTGCCGGCTCCGGTGGAGGTCACGTTAAATACAAGATCTTCGGCTATCCGGCCTCCCATCATGATGACGAGTCGGTCCTCAAGGTAGTCCTGCCGGTTCGTATGGCGTTCTGTTTCCGGCAATTGCATGGAGTAGCCGAGCGCTCGCCCGGTCGGGATGATCGTGACCTTATGGAGAGGGTCGGCGGTGGGCAAAATGGTTGCGCAAAGGGCGTGACCGGCCTCGTGGTAGGCAGTTAACTCTTTTTCTTCTTCCGACATGGCTAGCGATTCTTGCTTCAAGCCCATATAAATACGATCTCTTGCCTCTTCAAAGTGATCGGCTTGGATGCTTTCTTCACCATTTCGGACAGCGACCAGCGCCGCTTCGTTGACCAGGTTGGAGAGGTCGGCGCCACTCATACCCGGGGCTCCGCGCGCTACGAGGTCCAAGTCCACGTCTTCGTTCACCCGTTTACCCTTGACATGCACGTCAAGAATCTTCCTTCGGTCAGCTATTTCAGGAAGAGGTACCACTACCTGTCGGTCAAAGCGGCCAGGGCGCAAGAGGGCTGGATCCAAGATGTCGGGACGGTTGGTCGCAGCCATGATCACGATGCCTTCGCTCCCCTCGAAGCCGTCCATCTCTGACAGCATCTGGTTGAGGGTCTGTTCGCGCTCGTCATGTCCACCGCCCAACCCCGCGCCTCGTTTACGTCCGACGGAGTCAATCTCGTCGATAAAAATAATGGCCCTACCCATCTTGCGGGCCGACTCGAAGAGGTCTCGAACGCGGCTGGCACCCACGCCCACAAACATTTCCATAAAGTCTGAACCTGTTACTGAGAGGAACGGCACTTCAGCCTCACCTGCGACGGCCCGGGCAATGAGTGTCTTACCGGTTCCCGGCGGGCCAACTAGTAGAATTCCCTTAGGGACGCGAGCTCCGATTTCCGCAAACTTTTCGGTCTTCTGCAGAAAATCCACCACCTCGCGTATCTCTTGCTTGACTCCTTCGTAACCAGCAACGTCATCGAAAGTTGTGCCTGGCTGTTCAGTGCTGTATGTCTTGGCCCGTGACCGTCCGATGGACATCATTCCGCTCATCTGGCCCTGCGCACGGCGGTTGATCCACCAGAAGAACAAGATGATGAGGCTCACGGGGAGCAGAAGCGGCAGCCATGTCTGCAGGAATCCGGGTTGTGGGGTCTTGAACCGAACCTCGGTCCCGCTATCAGACAACAGCCGTCGATCATCTATGGAAAGTTCAATTGGGCCGGTGGTCTCGAATGCTGTGCCGGCATCGTTGGTGAAAGTGATACGGCCTGTCTGGTTGTCCACCAGCACATCGGCTACCTCACCGGTAGCGACCCGGTCGAGGAATAAGTCGTAGGCGACTTGGTCAGCGGTATCTGACGGCAAGAGGCCAGGCAGAATAAACGCGGTAGCTAGCAGTCCCATTACCAGCCAGACACCCCACCGGGGCCATCCTTGATTACGCCTAGGTTGGTTTTGGGACCCAGGGGGTTGCTCGGATCGATCCGCCATGACTCCAGCGTACGGGAGGTCTGTGGCCGTCGGACTGTCGGTTACCTGTGCCGACCCGTCGGTAGGGTGCGATTGATGGAACGCCCGATGAATCCTGAGGTGGTGGGAACTTCACGCCCGCCGGCTGCATGGGGTTTTGGCCATGTGGGTGCCGGATTGGTAGTTGGCATGCTGGCCACTGTCGTGGTTATGGGCATTGCGGCGGCCGTGCTGGGTGCTGATGCTGCCGAAGATCCGAGTCTGGCGGTTGGTGCACTAGTCCAGGGGGCTCTGTATTTAGGGCTGGTTGGGGTGCCTGTGTGGCTGGTGATGTTTCGGGGGGTGCGCTGGTCTGACTTTGGTTGGCTGGGATCTGGTCCAAGACGGCGAGTGCTTGATGCTTGTCAGGGGTTGGCTATTGGGGTTTTTGCTCAACTAGTGGCGGTCCCCGCTCTTTATGCCCCAATTCTGCTATTTACCGATGAGTTAGACGTTTCGGGGCCTGCTCGTGAACTGGTTGACCAGGCTAATGGGCTCGGAATCGCTCTTCTGGTCCTCATGGTCGTAGTGATGGCACCCATCACCGAAGAACTGTTTTTTCGGGGTTTGGCGTTGAGAGCCATGGAGGCCCGCATGCCGCGTCGGCTAGCGTTAGCCGCTTCGGCCTTATTGTTTGGCCTTACCCACTTCCAACTTCTGCAACTCCCTGCATTGGTCATGATCGGTTTGGTGTGTGGATGGCTAGCCCAGCGGGATAAGCGACTGGGCCGGGCGGTTTGGACCCACGTTGGCTTCAATGCCACGACAACTTTCATCCTTTTGCTCGGATGACTGACACGACCACCGGCTCCGGTGAACCAGTTGGGCTTTCAGAAGAGTTCGATGACACTGCCAGTCCGGTAGCTGCAGCGATCCGGCAGAGGCCTCTGACCTGGTGGGTCAACCTACTTATCGTCCTTGGGGGCATGTGGTTTGTGCTTTGGGTGGTGAATCCCGACGGAGTGCTCTTTACCCGATCAACGCCTACCGGTGGTGACCTTGGTGCTCACGTGTGGGGACCAGCATTTCTCCGTGATGAACTACTGCCCCGGTTTCGCCTGAGTGGCTGGACACCCGACTGGTATGCCGGATTCCCTGCCTACCACTTCTACATGGTTGTACCGATGTTGCTGGTGGTGGCGGTTAATGTTGGGCTGAAAACACCAGTACTTGCTGCGGTTCTACCTGTCCTCATTGCAGTCGGAGTAGCAGTAGTCCGGCGGCGCCGATCTGGATGGATGCTGCGGCTGGTCGCTCTGGCTGCTTTAGTCGTCCTTGTGGTTCCGGTGCATTACGGCATGGCTATCAAGTGGGTCACTGTTGCGGGTCTCGTGGTGATGCCATTGGCCGGATGGGCCACTGGGCGCCTAGCGGGTTTGCCGTTTCCGGGTCCGGCGCTGATGTCGGTAGCCACTCTTCCCTTTCTGTTTGATCGGTCGTTCAACATCATGGGTGGCAACCTGATGTCAACCATGGCTGGCGAGTTCGCTTACGCCCTTGCCGTTGCCGCCTGCCTTGTATACATAGGCCTGTTAGTTCGCGGCTTAGAGACCGGATTTGGACGGGCCCCAGCGGCAGTCCTACTGGCTCTCACCGGTCTTTGCCATCTACTGGTTGCTTTCTTTGCCCTAGTGGCTTCAGCTGTAGCCCTAGTGCTGAGGCCGAGCCGGCAGGCGCTGGCCTGGCTGATGACCACTGGCCTAGTGGCTGGCCTCTGTGCAGCGTTTTGGGTTCTACCGTTCTGGTGGCAGCGGGACCACCTAAACGACATGGCCTGGCACAAACTCACACGATTCCGCTCGTATCTCTGGGACCGCGGCGACCTCGCTGCTGATTTCCTTACAAATGATCCGCCACTCCAGCCAGCCATCGTGCTTGCGATCCTCGGCCTCGCACTTTCGGTTTTCTTTCGTCGGCGCCTTGGTTTTGTACTGGCTGGTTCAGCCATCATCCTTGGGCTGGCCTTTGTGCATCTGCCTGAGGGTCGTCTCTACAACGGACGCATCCTGCCCGCCTACTACCTCTGCATCTATCTACTGGCAGCTATTGCTCTGTCGGAGGGGCTGCGACTCGCTGGCCGCTTAGTTGATGGTTTGCGCCGGTCGTCTACTGGTCGGCAAGGCCGACTGGTCGCTGGGGGAGGGGCGTTAGTCGTGTTCTTATTCGTAGTGGTCATGTTGGCCATCCCACTAAGGATCTTGCCTGGAGGTTCAACTAAAGGAAACGCCTATCACTGGATGGGTGTCGAGTCGACTGAATTGAACCTTGGTCGTTCTTGGGTGCGGTGGAACTTTGAGGGCTACGAGGCCAGAGATGGTGGCCCTTCGGGAGGTGGTTGGGAGGAGCAGCGTGCATTGACCTCAACTATGGAAGATCTGGCCGCCAGCACAGGCTGCGGCCGGCTGATGTGGGAGTACAACAGCGATCTAGTGCGGTACGGCACTCCTATGGCCTTGATGCTGTTGCCCCACTGGACGGACGGTTGCATTGGGTCGATGGAAGGCCTCTACTTTGAGGCATCGACAACCACGCCGTATCATTTCCTGGTCCAATCAGAACTCTCCGTGGCACCCTCGCGTGCCCAGCGAGGCCTTCCATACCGGGGATTTGACTTGGATGCCGGCGTCGACCACCTCCAACAACTTGGTATCCGGTGGTACTCGGCCTTCTCGGAGCGTGCTGTAGACGAAGCGCGTCAGCATCTGGGCCTAATCGAAAAGGCAACTAGCGGGCCTTGGACCATCTTTGAGGTATTGGGTGCCGAACCCGTCGTGGCCCTCGAAGTGGAACCTTCCGTGTTCACCGATGTTGACCACGGCAGCTGGCTGGAACCGTCAATTGAGATTTTTCAGACTGGGTCAACTGGAGCGGTGCGAACCATTGGTGGTCCAGCATCTTGGCAGCGGGTACCAGCCGGAGCGGAAGTGGAGCGTCGGCCGCTGCCCACCGTTGAGGTCAGTGACGTAGTGAGTGGTGTTGACTCGGTGTCCTTTCGAGTCGACCGTCTGGGTGTCCCGGTGTTGGTGCGGACTTCATTCTTCCCGAACTGGAAGGTAGACGGCGCTGACGGGCCATGGCGCGCAACACCAAATTTGATGGTCGTAGTGCCGAATTCTGAAGAGGTTCGCCTTTCCTACGGGCGAACACCGGTCGACGTCATATCCATGGTCCTGACTTTCGTTGGCTTGCTGGCACTGGTTGCACTCGCCCGGCGTTCGGTAGGACCTGGAGGTCCTGGTGTGGCCCTATTTGATTTAGCGGCTGCCGGCCCAGATGGTGAACGACGGCTCAACCGTTGGGTAGGCCGTCGGGTGGCTAACTCGAGTAGGGACACCGAGTTGGGGGTCTTTGTGGTCTCAGACGACCAAATAATGGGTGACCAGTCGTGAGAGGTCGTCTCCGCCAGTTCGCTGCCGTGGGTGCGGTTGCAACGGTAATTGACGTTGGAGTGGCTGTCGCCCTGCTGGGGGCCGGCTGGGCAGTTTGGGCAGCCGACGTTGTCGCTCTTGGGCTGGCCGCAGTAGTCGCCCGAGTGCTCCATCGGTTGGTAACACTGCGCGACGACCCGTACACCCGGTGGATCCGCCTCCGGCGGGTTTTTGTGACAGTGGTGGTTTTGGCTGGATTAGTTGATCTAGGCGTGCTTGCCGTTGCCCGGGCAGTTCTTGGTGGTGTGAATGCCGGTGATGCTGGAGGTTGGGAAAGCGATCTCTTAGTCAAGGTTGTCGCTGTGCTGGTGGCTGGCCTAGTGCGGGCCGTGGCGTACCGCTCGTTCCTCTTCCGAGTTATACGCCGAGAACAGGACCATCCGTCAGATCGTGGTACGCCACCCGGCGATTTCCGGGTGAGCGTTGTCATTCCTGCGTATCAGGAGTCTGACCGGATCGCCACATCAATAGTCCGGGTGCGGACCGAACTAGGTGCCGCCTTAGCTGAAATGACCGACACGGCTGAAACTGGATCCAACGATGGGGTCGAGATAGTGGTGGTCGATGACGGCTCGGCGGACGACACCGCAGCAGTGGCCGGAGCTGCTGGCGCCGACCGGGTAGTCCGGCTGGATAGGAATAGAGGTAAGGGATCAGCGGTAAGAGCTGGAGTGGCCGTGGCAACGGGTCGTACGGTGGTGTTCACCGACGCCGACTTGGCTTACGGGCCGGCACAGGCCGCAAAGCTCGTGGTCCAGATAGAGCAGGGATATGACGTAGTGGTCGGTAGCCGGCGTCATACCGAGACCAAGACGCTGGTTCGAGCGGGTCGTCTGCGGGAGGTTGGTGGCCGCCTAATTAACTTGGTTACCCACGCTTTTCTGCTTGGGCAGTACCGAGATACTCAGTGTGGACTGAAGGCATTCCGAGCCGATATAGCGCGACCAATGTTTGCTGCCTCAGTGCTGGAAAGGTTCGCTTTCGACGTTGAGATCTTTCATTTGGTTGAGCGGTGGCGACTAAGTCTGATTGAGGTGCCAGTCGAGGTGGAGAACTCTGAGCGATCCACGGTTCGAGTCGTTCGTGACGGCGTTCGGCTTATGGTCGACCTGGTTCGCGTCCGGCAACGAGCGCGCCGAGGGGACTACCCAGCACTACCGGTTTTCCCAGTCTGCGACAGCGCAATTTCTGGTGACCTTGTGGGACAGATTTTCAAGGCGTATGACATTCGTGGGCGAGTGCCTGACGAATGGAACAATGAAGTTGCAGAGTCGATAGGACGAAGTTTTGGCCATCTGGTGAGACGTCGGGAGCCCAACGTCGGTCGTGTGGTGGTGGGCCGGGACATGCGTCCGAGCGGTGTGCCGCTTGGAGAAGCTTTGATTCGGGGGGTTACCTCGGTTGGTCTCGACGTAGTCGACGTGGGCCTGGCGTCTACTGATCTGGTCTCGTTTGCCTCGGGCTACCTTCAGGCGCCAGCGATGATGGTGACAGCGAGCCACAATCCTCCGGAATACAACGGTATTAAGTGCTGCTTATCGGGTGCTAGTCCGCTGGGTTACGAAAATGGTCTAAACGAGGTGAAGGCGGCGGTTCTTGCCAGCGCGCCGGTTCTTGCAGCAGATAATCGACTTGGGAACGTCATATCGAGAGACCTTCTGGGGCTTTTTTCGGCGCACGTGAGGTCGTTCGTTGATACTGATCAGCTCCGGCCATTGCGGTTAGTGGTGGACACGGCCAATGGCATGGGCGGACTAGTGGTTCCCGCAGTTTTCAAGGAGTTGCCGTTCGTCGTTGACTACCTCTACCCCGAACTCGACGGAACTTTTCCGAACCATCCGGCTGACCCGATCCAGCCGGAGAACCTCCGGGACTTGCAGGCCCGGGTCCAGGCTGTCGGGGCTGACCTAGGTTTGGCCTTCGACGGGGATGCTGATCGAGTATTTCTGGTTGATGAGCAATCTTGCCTAGTGTCTGGCTCGACGACGACTGCACTGGTAGCGCGCGAAATCTTGCGAAATGAACCTGGTGCAATTATCTTGCACAATCTGATTTGCTCGAAGGCCGTTCCCGAGGTTGTGGCCGAGGAGGGTGGGCGTGCCATCCGTACTCGGGTGGGTCATTCTCTCATTAAGCAGGCTATGGCCGTCGAAAAAGCTGCTTTTGCTGGTGAGCATTCTGGGCACTACTACTTCCGAGACAACTTTCGGGCAGACAGCGGACTGATTGCTGCACTAATCATTCTCAAGGCTTTGTCAGTTCACAACGGACCCATGAGCGAATTAACTGCCCCGTTGGAGCGTTATGCGGCATCCGGCGAACGAAACACCAAGGTTCAAGATCCCAAAGTCGTTATAGAACGGGTTGCCGCCCATTACTGCGGCCAGGCACCCGAGGCCGTTCAGGATCAACTCGACGGGTTGACTGTGGATTTTGGGGACTGGTGGTTCAACCTCCGACCGTCAAATACTGAGCCGCTGTTGCGACTCAATGTTGAGGCCATGGACTATGAGGCATGCGCAACACGAGTTGAGGAAGTGCAGTCGTTGTTCCTGTAAGGGGGCTGACGCTGCTGCCCCCTGCACCGCGACCAATAGCCTGAGGCCATGACTCTCGATCCGAAACTCTTGGAGATCCTCGCTTGTCCCGAGGACAAAGGGCCGCTTCTCTGGTTTGCTGGCGCGGAGGTGCTCTACAACCCGCGCTTAAGGCGTCTCTACGAGGTACGAGACGGCATCCCGGTGATGCTGATCGACGAGGCCAAACACGTTGATGACGACGAACACCTCCGACTTACCCTTATGGCAGACGCCGAGGGCATCCGGCCCACATTCGGGGACTGACCCGATCCAAGTCGACTTAGGGGCCCAGGACGAAGACGATGGACCTGCTTGAAGGTGTGATCCGTTCCTATGACTGGGGATCAACCACGGCGCTAGCTGAATTGCGGGGTATTGAGCCCTCTGGGAAGCCAGAAGCTGAGCTCTGGTTTGGTGCCCATAAGGCAAATCCTTCGGTATTTCGTACTAGTCGAAGTAGCGCAACGCTTGACGAGATGCCTTTTCTGGTAAAGGTGCTTGCTGTTGATCGACCGCTCTCGCTCCAAGCCCATCCGGATGCTTCTGCTGCCACTTTGCGGTATCAACGTGAGGAGAAGGCTGGTCTAGTTGTCGATGATCCTCGCCGTTGCCATCCCGACGGGCGTGCCAAGCCTGAGATGGTTTGTGCTATCGGTCGCTTTGAGACCTTGTGTGGCTTTCGACCCTTTGATGAGGCACTGTTGGTTGCCAAATCACTTGGGCTTCCTCAATTGATTGTTGATGCACTCCACGCTGCTGATTGGCCAGCAGTGGTGGCCGCAGTTCTTGCTAGTTCGCCGAGCGACTTGGCTGCTTTCGAGTTGGCAGTTGCGGAGGTTCCGGATTTCAGTGCTGACCGGTCGACAGCCGATCTGGTGTGCTTCTTGGCTGAGATGTATCCGAGGGACCCGTCACTGTTGCTGGTTCCTCTATTGCGCCATGTGAGTTTGGAAGATGGCGATGCACTATTTGTGGCGCCCGGCGTTTTACATATTCACCTTTCTGGCCTAGCTGTTGAGGTGATGGCCGTCTCTGATGACGTCGTCCGAATGGGCTTTACTTCCAAGCATGTGGATCCTCATGGCATACTCGAAGTGATCCGTCCAGCCTTTTGTGGCTCAGTCGAGTCGGCAACCGGTGCGGTCCACCGCTTCAGTTCTGGGGGTGATGCCTTTACGCTGTGGCGGCTAGATGGCCGTGAGGTTGACATGGACATTAGTTGTCGTAGCGGTCCTGAACTCTTCTTGTGTACAGCGGGCATGGCTTCAGTCCAGTCGTCGATAGGTGGCAGTACCGACTTAGTGATTCGACCAGGTGAAGCGGCGTGGATCGGTCCCGACGATGGTCAGGCCCGGTTGTGGGTTGATGGGACTGCCTACCGGGTAACGGTGGGAGGGGTTTGAGCACCTCGGCATGTCTCTTGACGGAGCGGCATTTCTGGCTTTGTCGACTAATCAACGACCACCCTTGACGGCTCGCATGCACCGGTGGTACCCAACTAGCTGTCGATTTAAGAGGCGTCGGTGTTTTCACTCTGCGGTGAGAGTCCGATCCGGTGAGCTGGGACTAACGTCGGTTTGGCTATGTCGCTGGGCCCGGTGCGTTCCTTCTGGCAACTGGAACTAGAGGTCCGGAGTGCGCTTTCACTCGGTGATACCGTGGACGTCTGCATGGCCAGTTGTGACACCCCGAACACCGAGCCGAAGAAGGGTGTCCGGGACGGTAGTCTGGCGACACCGCGGCTGCCCAGAATGGTGTCAGAAGGCCCCAGCCCGGCTTCATCTTAAATCCCAATCTGCTAGTTCAAGGGTTTGCCCCGGTCGTCGAGGTGGACCGAAATACGTGATACCCAAGGTGCTCAGGAGCCGATATGACCGCGTCCCCCCGTTCTCTCGCTGCCGACCACAAGGTCGCTGATCTCTCTCTTAATGAGTTTGGCCGTAACGAGATCCGCCTAGCGGAACACGAGATGCCCGGCCTTATGGCTCTCCGGGCTGAGTTCGTGGACATCCAGCCACTGGCAGGAGCTCGTATCGCTGGATCTCTCCACATGACGGTTCAGACCGCAGTCCTGATTGAGACTCTGGTGGTCCTTGGTGCTGAGGTGCGGTGGGCCAGCTGCAACATTTTCTCAACGCAGGACCATGCGGCTGCTGCCACGGTCTGTGGTCCTACAGGTTCGCCCGCCGATTTGCAGGGAGTACCGGTGTTTGCATGGAAGGGTGAAACGCTGGAGGAATACTGGTGGGCTACCCAACAGATCTTCGATTGGCCAGACGGAGAGGGTCCAAATCTGATTCTGGACGACGGCGGTGACGCCACGATGCTGGTTCACAAAGGTGCTGAGTATGAGGCAGCTGGTGCGGTTCCACCAGCCACTGATGATGACCCCGAGGAATGGCAGGTGATCATCGCCACGCTGACTGCGTCGTTAGCTAGTGACTCACACCGTTGGAGTCGGATTGCGGCTGGCATTCGCGGTGTATCGGAGGAGACGACCACGGGCGTGCACCGGCTCTACCAAATGCAGGAGGCTGGGGAGTTGCGGTTCCCGGCCATCAATGTCAACGATGCCGTCACCAAATCTAAGTTCGATAATCTCTACGGCTGCCGCCATTCGCTGATTGATGGAATCAACCGCGCCACAGACGTGATGATTGGCGGTAAGACCGCCGTGGTTTGCGGCTTTGGTGACGTGGGTAAAGGCTGTGCCGAGTCGCTAAGAGGCCAGGGGGCCCGGGTCATTGTTACTGAAGTCGATCCGATCTGTGCGCTGCAAGCGGTGATGCAGGGCTATGAAGTCAACACGCTTGAGCGCGTGCTCGATGAAGCCGACATCTTTATTACGGCCACTGGATGCATGAACATTGTCACGGCTGAGCACATGGGTCGGATGAAACATCAGGCCATTGTGGGCAATATTGGCCACTTTGACAACGAGATCGACATGGCCGGCTTGGCCCACATGTCTGATATCCAGCGGGTCACTATCAAGCCCCAAGTGGACGAGTTTATTTTTCCCGATGGCCATTCTGTCATCATGTTGTCAGAGGGCCGCCTTCTCAACTTAGGTAACGCTACGGGTCACCCCAGTTTCGTGATGTCAGCCAGTTTTTCGAATCAGGTGCTGGCTCAGATTGAGTTGCATGAGCGTGCTGAGGCCTTTGGTGTCGACGTGGTGACTCTCCCTAAGGAACTTGATGAGAAGGTGGCCCGCCTGCACCTTGATTCACTGGGCGTGCGGCTAACCGAGCTTTCGACTGTTCAAGCTGATTACCTTGGGGTTCCAGTTGATGGCCCATATAAGCCCAGTCACTACAAGTACTGAACTCGCTTTCCTCTAAGGTCGGTTTCAGTGCGGAGCACAGTGCTGGGCCTGGCTGGAGGCAGTGGAGCGGGCAAGACGACGTTGGTTGATGGCCTCACTTCGAGGCTTGGTGAGGATGCGTCAGTGCTCTGGTTTGACGAGTACTACCACGACCTCACCCACCTTCCGGCCCTGCAGAGGGCGGCCGTCAATTTCGACCACCCAAGCTCGCTTGATGAGTTGCTCCTACTGGAGCATCTAGATGGCCTCTTGGCTGGCCAACCGGTTGAGGTCCCGGTCTACGACTTTGCCAGCCACACGCGCACAGGGAGCACCCGGCGGGTCGAACCTCGGCCAGTGCTAGTGGTTGACGGCATTCTGGTGTTGGCCGTCCCTGAGTTGAGGCGGCGCCTGGATCTGGCAGTTTTTGTAGACGCGTCTACAGAGATCCGTTTGGCCCGTCGGATGGAACGAGATGTGCGTGAGCGCGGTAGAACTGCATCTAGTGTGCGCGCTCAGTTTGCTGCCACCGTGGCGCCCATGCACGAGGTCTTCGTAGAGCCGAGTGCCGTCCACGCTGATCTACGCCTAGACGGAACCGGTGACCTAGGTGCCAATCTCGAGACGCTGGTGGATGCAGTAAAGCGCCTTGAACCCGGTAAGTGAGGAGAATCTGGTCCCGAGGTGGGTCCGGACTGTCCTTGAGGATCACTTCGGACTGACTACAGATTGGTTTTGTTCCGGATGGCAGGCGTTAATCACCTAGTCCTAGTGGTTGTTGTTCTTGCACCTAGCTAAACCCCGGTAGATTGTGCCTGCGTGAACGAGCCCCCCCAGCCAGCCGACGGAAAGATTGCGCCTACCGATGGTGAGGTCCACGATGTGCTGCCTGACGATCTGGACGCTCGAGGCGCCGGACTGGTTGGGCCCTACATGTTCCCCGATAACGACAGGCGGCGGATTCCTGGTGCTCTGTATTTAGTGCTCGCTGTAATCACGGTTGTAGTCGTGACAACTGCCGATGGTTCACCGATGGTTGATGGTGGCTTGGTCGCCGGCGCTCTGGGCCTGGCATTGTTTGGTCTATATCATCTTCAGTCCGGGTGGAGCCTCCAAATTGACGAGGCCGATGCTTTGGTAGCGGCTGTACGGGCTGTTGGATTCCCAGTGGGGCACGCGTCAGCCCAGATGGCATGGCGAGGGCTGCGGAGTCGACCGACTTGGCGTGTGCTCGTTTACTCCAACGAGTCGCCACCTGAGTGGCGGGGCCTAGCGTTCGTTGATGGTGTTGATGGTGAGATAGTCGCTGCCCATGTGGAGGCAAATCCTGAAGACTGGTCTTGACCATCGATACCTCGCTGGACAAGTGTTCCTCGGGTAGCCTCACAGTTTCTGGGATCCGCAAGGTCCGAATGGAGTAACCACCATGCTGGATGGCAACTGGCGCGAGGTGGTCGATCGTGGTCTGACCCCGATCGGTCGCAGCCTTCGACGGGCAGGTATAAGTGCTGACGCCGTCACCGTTGTTGGAATCGTTATGGCTGCCGCTGCATCGATCGCGATTGGTGCAGGGAACCTCCGCCTTGGCTTCCTGCTTTTGGTGCTAACCGGCGTACCTGATGCCCTTGATGGCGCCGTAGCCAAAGCTTCAGGTACCTCTTCTTTGCGCGGTGCCTACTTCGACTCAGTGGCAGATCGGATCACTGATGCCCTTTTGTTCGGCGGCGTAGCTTGGCATTTGGCTGGAACTCGTACCGACCGGGTGATGATGCTCCCAGTGGCCATCATGGCTACAGCAATGTTCATCTCCTATCAGCGGGCCAAGGCTGAATCGCTCGGCTATGACGCTAAGGGTGGGCTTATGGAGCGCGCCGAGCGATTCATCGTGCTGGCCTTTGGTCTACTTTTCTTTGAAATTCTCGTCCCTGTACTTTGGGTGATGCTTGTTCTTAGTTTGGTTACAGCAGTGCAGCGATTTGTCAAGGTATGGCGTCAGGCGTCGTCGGACCATGTGTCGCCGTCGCGGCGCCGTGCCGTGCGCCGGTGGTCGCGCAGTGAGCGGCGCCAGCGCCACAGCTCCGGGATCCGCCCCTCTGGGCACTGATCAACTGGCCGGAATCAGGCGGTTAACTGTGCTGTTCTTTGGCGGTTCGGTCGGCTTGTTATGACACCGGGAATTGTTCAAGCCTTTCGTCTTACTTCCTCGATTGCAGGCGTCTTGCCTTCGGCCGTCTCGATCCCTGTAGCAAGATCCTTAGGACGCATAGCCGGCTACCTGGATGGGGACCGCCGCCGCCTCGTGGAGCGCAACCTGCGGCGGGTCTGTGGACCCGAACTCTCTGGTCGACAGTTGCGCAGGTCCGTCGACATGGTCTTTTCTTCCTATGCCGATTACTACCTGCAGAGTTTTCGGCTGCCATCGATGACTCCAGATCAGATCGTGGCCGGCTTCAGTGAGGAGGGTTACGGGCTTATTGCTGACGGCCTTCAGGCGGGCAACGGAGTCATCTTGGCGATGCCGCATCTTGGAAGTTGGGAGTGGGCGGCTCATTGGCTCACACTCCATCACGGCGTTCCGGTTGGGTGTGTCGTTGAAAAACTTGAACCGCCAGAACTGTTTGACTGGTATCGGAGTTTCCGTACTTCGCTTGGTATTGAGGTAGTCGGTCTTGATGCCAACGCTGGCACAAAGACCATCGGCATGTTGCGTGAGAACCAAGTGGTGTGCTTACCGAGTGACCGCCACGTTGGAGGAGCTGGAGTAGATGTCGAGTTTTTTGGTGAGGTAACTACGCTTCCGGCTGGCCCTGCCACTTTGGCTTTGCGGACCGGTGCCGTACTTCTTCCTACCGCCGTCTACGACCACCATGGCGGATGTCATGGTGTGGTCCGGCCACCGGTGGCTGCTAAACGCGAAGGACGCCTGCGCAATGATGTGACTCGTATCACTCAGGTGTTGGCTGCCGAACTGGAGGTACTGATTGCCGCAGAACCGGAGCAATGGCACCTTTTGCAACCCAACTGGCCTTCGGATCGGTAGGAGATGCTGTGCGCATCGGCATGATTTGTCCATACAGCCTTTCCTTGCCCGGTGGGGTTCAGGGTCAGGTTCTGGGCCTAGCTCGGATGTTGCGGGCTGCCGGACATCCCACACGGGTGCTGGGGCCCTGCGATGGCCCACCTCCTGACGCAGGAGTGACCCCGCTGGGGGACAGCCTTCCCACTGCAGCAAACGGCTCGATGGCTCCTATCGCACCCGACGTATCTTGCGCGTTGCGTACTATCCGCGCACTCCGCGACGAGGACTTCGATGTCTTGCACTTGCACGAACCACTTGCGCCCGGGCCGACCACCACTGCGCTCTTTCTGGCCCAGTCCCCGATGGTGGGCACGTTTCATGCAGCAGGTGGGAGTTTGGCCTATGACCTATTGAATCGTCCCGTCCGGTGGCTGAGTCGCCGCATGGACCGGGTATTTGCTGTATCTGATGATGCGGCGGCAATGGCCCACGCCTCTCTCGGTGGCGACTACGAGGTGCTGTTCAACGGGGTGGAAGTACAGCGCAGCCAGCAGGTCGACCCATGGCCCACCGATGGTCCCACTGTCTTTTTCATCGGTCGCCACGAACCTCGCAAGGGTCTAGCCGTGTTATTGGCTGCCATGGCCGGGTTGGACAGTAACGTCCGCCTGTGGGTAGCTGGTGACGGACCAGAGACCGATGAGTTGAGAGCCCGGGTGGTTGGTGATTCTCGGATCCAGTGGCTTGGTCGAATCTCTGACGCAGAACGCACTGCTCGAATTAGGGGGGCCGATGTGTTCTGCGCCCCCTCGTTGCGCGGTGAGTCCTTCGGTGTGGTGTTACTCGAAGGAATGGCTTGTGGCACGCCAGTGGTAGCCAGCGACATCCCTGGCTACGAAAAGGTGGCACGCGGTGGAGACGACGCCCTACTCGTCCCTTCCGGTGATGCTGCGGCGCTTAGTTCGGCCATAGCCAAGGTGCTGGCAGATCCGGTATTGGCTGCTCGGTTAGTTGCTAGTGGTCGTCAACGCGCCGAAGAGTTCTCGATGCGCCGCTTGGCTGACAGGTACCTTGAGGCTTATAGATCAGTGATGGGCACCTCAGTAGGTGGAACGCGCGCCTAATATGAGGGAGAGTTACTCGGTCTCAAATTAGTCCGTCCCGCTATCACGTCCCATCCTCGAACCCAACCGGAAGCTGCTGATCAAACATGTCGCTGCTCCGCCATCCGCTGATGCCGCTCGCCACCTTGGTCGGCCTGTGTGTAGCAGTCGTTCTCGCTCTAGCCGGGGCTCCCATTTTGGTGATTTTAGTTGTAGGCGTTGCCGTCGGCGCCACCTTGGCTTGGTTGGTAGAGCGGAGGGCTGAGCGGATGATCCGTCGCACCGTTGGCGCTCGGGCGGCCTATGCAGGTGAGTTCCCGCGATTACACAACACAGTCGATGGCATCTGCTTGACCCATGGACTCGAGCGACCTGCCGTCTACGTCGTGGATTCGACGTCCGGTAATGCCATGGCGATGGCCGGACGAGGAGGGACATCAATGGTCCTGACCACTGGTGCCGCCGACCGTGTCACATTGGTCGAACTCGAGGCCTTGGTAGCCCATCTTCTAGCGCGATGTGCCGACAAAGTGCTCCGAAATGAGACCACGGCAGCAGCCCTTGGGTGGTTCAACGTTTTTGGACGTAGGGCTACTGGTGGTGGCCCAGACCGCATGGTCCGCGCGGATTTCGACGGATCTGACCTGACCCGGTTCCCACCAGGTATGCAGGAATTGTTAAGGGCGCTGTCCGACATTGGTGCGGCGGTTGATGTGCCGGCAACTACGGCTCGGCTATGGCTGCTGCAGCCCGATGGACGGACCGACGTATTCACCGCGGACCACCCAGCGGTAGGTATGCGCATCGCTGCACTTTCGGAGCGCTAATGAATCTGCGCCCCGATTGCAGTTTGAAGGTGAGCACCTCACGGCGAAGTTTGACTTTTGGAACACTACTTTTGGTTTTTTCAGTGGCCGGTAGTTGCGGCCTTAGCGGCAGTTCTGACGGACCGGCTTCAACTGTGGGGATTGTCGCTTCAACTACTTTGGCACCAAGCCCCGGTCCTGAGACAACTTCTTCCATCGAGGTCACCTTTGATGAGGCTGATACAGCACCAACCTCGACGGTTCAATTGCCGACCACCACAACCATTGATGGTTGGACTGGTGCAGTTCACCCGTTGACTGGTTTACCGGCGGTAGATGGTTTAGTTGATCGCCCAGCGTTGGCTATCAAAATCGGCAATAACGATTCAAAGTCGCTGCCCCAAGTGGGGATACAGGCCGCTGATGTGGTCTATGAGACCCATATCGAAAATGGGGTCACTCGTTTCCTTGCTGTATTTCAGAGCAAGGTTCCGATCACCGTCGGCCCGGTGCGGTCGGCCCGCTCGAGCGACATTGACCTAATTGGCAACCTGAATCGTCCTGTGTTTGCCTATTGGGGTAGCAACCAAGGCGTGGGTGATGAAGTTGCCGAAGCCGAACGCCAGGGCACGTTTGTTCCCATTAGCACCAACGGTGAAGGCCAGGTCTTCTTCTTTCGTGATGAAGATCGGGGTGAGGCTCCCTACAACGGTTTCCTTGACGCTGCGGCGTTGGCTGCCTACGTCGGCGGTGGTGCCCCCGACGCACTGTTTGAATTCGGCCCGCTTCCAGCATCAGCGGTCCCTTCTAGGGGTGTCGGCTGGCGGACACCAAGACGCGAGATTGATTGGGTCTGGGACAGGGGTACTGCACGCTGGTTGCGCTTCCATCGTGGCGCGCCGTTGCTAGATGAGACGGGCGTTCAACTCGCTGCCGACAACGTACTGGTGCTCTATGTGGACTACCGGACGTCTACGGCTGATCTTGAGTCGCCACAGTCGATTACGACCGGATCGGGTGATGGATGGTTGCTGCGCGACGGTTCGATAACTGGGGTTACTTGGAATCGACCATTTATAGCGGACCAGTGGGTACTAGCCGATGACGACACCGGGGAGCAGGTGTTTCTGCGGCCAGGAAATACCTGGGTGGCCTTGGCTCGTCTTGGTGAGGGAACCCTTCTTGATCCGGCCCGTATCGCTGAACTAGTCGGCTGATAGGGATAGAGGTTTTTCTGCGCCTGTTTGCCTTGAATCCCGCTATTTTCGACGCAGTGAACTCGGCGGAGCCTTCGTAGACTGGTCACCATGAGCGACATAACCCGGTCGACCGGTACCCAGATGGTGAAGCGTGGCCTCGCTGAGATGCTCAAGGGTGGCGTGATTATGGATGTGGTTGATCCTGCCCAAGCCAAAATAGCTGAGGATGCCGGCGCAGTGGCCGTGATGGCGTTAGAGCGGGTGCCGTCCGACATTCGGCGCGATGGGGGTGTGGCCCGCATGTCTGATCCAGAGATGGTTGAGGGCATCAAGGAGATCGTCACTATTCCAGTGATGGCTAAGGCACGGATTGGCCATTTTGCGGAAGCCCAGATCCTGCAGGCCCTCGGTGTTGATTACGTGGACGAGAGTGAGGTTCTTACGCCGGCAGACGAGGCTCACCACATTGATAAGTGGGCTTTTACGGTGCCGTTCGTCTGTGGGGCGACCAATCTAG
This sequence comes from Acidimicrobiales bacterium, assembly GCA_029242745.1. Classification (GTDB taxonomy): domain Bacteria; phylum Actinomycetota; class Acidimicrobiia; order Acidimicrobiales; family MedAcidi-G1; genus UBA9410. The sequence continues at coordinate 72,943 of JAQWTI010000004.1, forward strand.
GTGAGGCATTGCGCCGTATCTCAGAAGGTGCCTGCATGATCCGTTCTAAGGGAGAGGCCGGTACAGGCAACATTGTGGAGGCTGTGCGCCACCTCCGGTCGATAATCGGTGATATGCGACGGATTACCCAGGCCGATGAGGCAGAGTTGTTCGACTGGGCTAAGCGTCTGCAGGCCCCATTGCCGCTGGTACAGGAGATCGCTGAGACCGGCGAGTTGCCGGTTCCCATGTTCTGCGCCGGGGGCATTGCCACACCAGCAGACGCCTCGCTGGTGATGCAACTCGGTGCTCAGGCGGTCTTTGTGGGTTCTGGCATTTTTAAGAGTGACGACCCTGCACCCCGTGCGCGTGCCATTGTAGAAGCTGCGACCAACTTCGAGGATCCCACCATTTTGGCGCGGGTTAGCCGGGGCCTCGGCAACGCCATGCCGGGCCTTGAAATAGGCGAGTTGGAGACTCGGCTAGCCGACCGCGGCTGGTAGTCGTAGCTGACACCCCTTGGTGGTGCCCGTAGCGATGCCTATTTTTTTCCACTGATGAAGGTTGGGGTTCTCGCCCTGCAGGGGGCATTCGCTCGTCATGTGCAGGTGCTGGGAGAACTCGGCTTGGCGGTTGTGGAGGTGCGGGCCGTGCACGAGTTGTCCGATGTGGATGCTCTAGTCCTTCCGGGCGGCGAGTCCACAACCATGTCTATGCTGCTTGACTCGTCTGGACTACGCAATGCCGTGGCCGATCGGCTCTTTGCGGGCATGCCGGCACTGGGCACATGTGCGGGCATGATATTGCTCGCTACACACGTGGCTGATGCTCGTCCCGACCAACGGTCGTTTGGTGCCATTGACATAGATTTACGACGCAATGGGTACGGGCGCCAAGTGGACTCGTTTGAGGCGGATCTTTCTGTCTCCGGATTTGAAGGAACTTTCCCCGGGGTATTCATCCGGGCTCCTGTGGTCGACCGTGTAGGTGAGGGAGTTGAGGTGCTAGCCACTGCTGACGGGCATCCAGTGCTTTGTCGGCAAGGAGCGGTCATGGTGGCTTCGTTTCATCCTGAGATGTCGGGAGATAGACGCATCCACGAGGAGTTTCTCGATCTGGCTTTCACTATTTTGGCGGACGAGTAGCAGGCAGACGCAACACTCAGCAGAAGAGACGAAGAGACGGAGCACGATATGTCTGGCCATTCCAAGTGGGCGACGATTAAGCACAAGAAGGGTGCGGCAGATGCCAAGCGCGGCAAGCTGTTTGCCAAACTCATAAAGCAAGTCGAGGTTGCATCTCGGCAAGGTGGTGGCGACCTGGACTCCAATCCGACGCTACGGACCATGTTTCAGAAGGCTCGGGATGCTTCAGTGCCTTTAGACACCATCGAGCGTGCCGTCAAGCGGGGGACAGGTGAACTTGAGGGGGTTGACTACGAGACAATCACCTATGAGGGTTACGCCCCGCACGGGGTAGCCCTCTATGTCGAGACACTCACCGACAATAGGAATCGCACTGGCTCAGAGGTGCGCTCTCTGCTGTCGAAAAACGGTGGTTCGTTGGCGGAGCCTGGATCGGTGGCTTGGCAGTTCGAACGCAAGGGCGTAGTACTCCTTGCAGACTCCGTTGATGAAGATGAAATTATGCTCGCAGCGTTGGACGCAGGGGCTGATGACCTAGTGGACGACGGTGGTGTTTGGCGCCTGACTTGCGAGGCCACCAACCTCCCGTCAGTGCGCGATGCGCTTGATAAGGCGGAGTTGCCGTTCTTGAACGCGGATGTGACCATGTTGGCTAGCACCGAAGTGGTCTTGGAATCAGCAGATCAGGCTAAGGCTGTACTCCGAGTCATGGACTTGTTGGATGACAACGATGACGTCCAAGACGTTTACGCCAACTTCGATATAGCCGCCGAGATTCTGGAGGAACTTGACGACTGAGCGACCGGAGACCGGGACGGCGGCAGGGGGGGTGCACCTGACGTTGTGACGTCGACCGCTAGAGTCGTACACATGTTCGTTTTAGGAATTGACCCCGGGCTAACCCGCTGTGGGTATGGCGTAGTCTCTCGCAATGGACGGCACCTCGAGGCTGTGGCCGCCGGAGTGCTTCGGACTGATCCAGCGGCCGAGTTGGCGGCCCGTCTTGCCGAGGTTCACCGAGAGATTGTGGCTCTGGTTAGCGAGTACGAGCCTGACGAGGTTGCCGTAGAGAGGGTTCTCTTCCAAGTCAATGTCCAGACAGCGATGCAGACTGGACAGGCTTCCGGTGTCGCCATGGCAGCCGCCGCCGCAGCCGGCTGCCCCGTGACTCTTTACTCACCTAATGAGGTGAAGAGCGCGGTGGCTGGTTGGGGAGGTGCGGACAAGGATCAGGTGGAGCAGATGGTGCGAGGTCAACTTGGCCTAACCAAGCCGCTACGCCCCGTCGATGCTGCAGACGCTATAGCTGTCGCATTGTGCCACTTAGCCATGCTCCCGCCTGCTCGGCGAGTGGCTAAAGCAGGGACACGCTGATGATCGGGTCGCTACGGGGCAGACTGCTGGAGCGCTTTGAGAATGGTGAGGTCCTCTTAGAGGTGGCTGGCGTTGGCTACCGGGTGGTTGTCACCCCGACCACTGCGGTCCGTCTGGGCGATGCAGATAGTGGGGTTTTCGTTTACATCCACCACCACTTCCGAGAGTCTGACCAGACGCTATATGGATTCCTTGAGCAAGATGAGCGATCTTGCTTTGAGGCACTGCTATCAGCCCATGGGGTAGGCCCATCGCTTGCTCTCAGCGTCCTCGGTGTCCATGGTCCCAGTGAGTTGGCTTGCTTGCTGGCCGATGAGGACGTGGCTGCACTGTGCTTAGTACCTGGTGTGGGTAAGAAGACGGCTGCTCGATTGCTGGTGGAGTTGAAGAACTCGCTGGATCTGCCACTAAGCAGATCATCATCCAGCGGGGGCATCGACAGTGGGGGTAGGTCTGCATTGGCTGAAGTGCAAGAGGCACTTGGTGGCCTTGGCTATGGACCCGATGAAGTGCGGTCGGTGCTGGTTGATCTTGGAGGCGACGATGCTTCGGTCTTGTTGCGCGAGGCGCTTCAGCGACTCGCTCGGGCCTAGGTACATGTACGAAATAGGCGATTATGCGTGAGGAGCTGCTATCGGCAGACATTGACCCGGCCTCCGATGAGGCGGCGGTCGAGGGAGGTCTGCGGCCCCGCAGCCTCCAAGAGTTTGTCGGCCAGTCTGAGTTGAAGGGACATCTTCGGGTCATGCTCGAAGCGGCTCGGCGGCGTGGGCAGCCAGCCGACCATTTTTTGTTTGCTGGGCCTCCAGGGCTAGGCAAGACGACGCTGGCACACATCGTGGCCACTGAGATGCAGGCTGAACTTCATGTGACCTCTGGCCCGGCTCTTGAGCGAGCAGGCGATCTCGCCGCCATTCTCACCAAACTGGAACCAGGCGATGTCCTTTTCATTGACGAGATCCACCGGTTGGCCCGAGCTGTCGAAGAGGTCCTCTATCCGGCTATGGAGGACTTTGAGTTAGACATCGTTCTGGGCAAGGGTCCGGCTGCTCGTTCGATTCGTCTGGAACTTCCAGGATTTACCCTGGTTGGGGCAACAACTCGTACCGGCCTTATCACAGGGCCGCTGCGGGACCGCTTCGGCCTTACAGCAAGACTTGATTATTACGAGGCTGATGATTTGCAGGCCATTGTGACAAGGGCTGCAAAGATTCTTGAAGTCGAAATGGATGCCGAAGGGGCAAGAGAGATTGCCCGCCGGTCGCGAGGCACTCCTCGAATTGGGAATCGGCTACTCCGTCAGGTGCGGGACTTTGCTCAGGTGGAGCGTTCCGGAATCGTTGACGGGAATGTGGCCCGCGATGGTTTGACGTTTTTTGGCGTCGATGGACTTGGTCTAGATAAACCTTCCCGAGAGATCCTCTCGGCGCTTTGCCATCGTTTCGGAGGTGGGCCTGTGGGACTTAAGACACTTTCGATCAGCGTGAGTGAACCTGAGGACACCGTGGAGTATGTCTACGAGCCGTTTCTCATTCAGCAGGGCTTGCTACTGAGGACACCGCAGGGTCGAGTGGCGACTGCGGCGGCCTATGTCCACTTGGGAGAGGCGCCGCCAAGGGAGGCTGGCGCTGAAGACTCGACATCACTCTTCGATGACGTGCCGACCGATTGATCACGATTGTTGAGCGGAATGCTCCGAGCGGTGACGGCTAGCCAGTCTCGTTGATCCAATATCCCTAGGCTGCCGGATAATGGGGCCAGACGATTTTTACTATGAGTTGCCGGCGTCGGCAGTAGCTCAGGTGCCTCTAGTTGATCGATCCTCAGCGCGTTTACTTGATGCCACTGGTGGATCAGTCGTCCACAGAACAGTTCGCGACCTTCCCTCCCTTCTGACATCTGGTGATGTCTTAGTGGTTAACGACACTCGGGTCCTTCCGGCTCGTCTCCGGCTTCAGAGATCTACCGGTGGCGCAGCCGAGGTCCTGCTGCTGCGTCCAACCAAGGAGGCGGCTTCGAGGTTTGTGGCCACATGGGAGGCGCTGGTGCGGCCGAGTAGAAAGTTGGCCCCGGGAGTCGTGGTAACTGTGGCTGAAGATTTAATAATTGAAGTGGGTGATGACCTAGGAGAGGGGCGGCGGCGTGTGACACTTCGGACACAAGACGGCGACCTGATGGCTGCTCTTAATCGGCACGGCGAGGTGCCTCTTCCGCCCTACCTAACCAGTGGCCTCGCTGATCCCGAGCGGTATCAGACGGTGTTCAGCAATCGGCCGGCTTCGGCTGCAGCCCCCACTGCCGGTCTGCACTTGACCGATGATGTCCTCAATGATTGTCGAGCCTTAGGGGCTCGAGTGGAGCAAGTTGAATTGGTGGTCGGTTTGGACACCTTTCGACCGGTTGCCGTTGAGAACCTCGACCACCACGAGATGCACCGAGAAGATTACAGCGTTCCCTCGGAGGTCCTCGAGGCATGCCTCGACGCCCGGCGTAGCGGTAATCGAGTGGTTGCCGTTGGCACTACCACGGTCCGGGCTCTGGAGTCGGCTTTACGTTTTGGCCTGCTTGGATCAACTGACCTTTTCATAAGGCCGCCCTTCGACTTCCGCGTGGTTGACGTCCTGATGACAAACTTTCATATGCCGAGGTCGACTCTATTGATCATGCTAGAGGCGTTTGCGGGACCACGTTGGAGGGATCTCTACTCTGCGGCCCTGACCGACGGATACCGATTTCTGTCGTTTGGTGACGCCATGATCTTGGATCGGGATTTGGCGATGGGGATAACGAGAGGTAATCAATGAGGGCTGAGTTTGTAGTGTCCGCAGTTGATGGTGGAGCGCGCACCGGAACGGTAAGACTGGATGGAAAGCGGTTCCGGACACCGTGCTTCATGCCGGTGGGTACCCGGGGGGCAGTTCGCCATCTTTCGTCTGCAGATTTGGCCGATTTGGGCGCCGAAGTGGTGCTGGGCAACACCTACCATCTGATGCTGCGACCCGGTGCCAAGGTGATCCGAGACCACGGCGGCCTCGCTTCCTTTGCCGGCTGGGATGGCCTAACCCTTACTGATTCAGGTGGCTACCAAATTTTTTCGCTGCAGCCGAAGGTGGATGACCAGGGTGCCACGTTTCGTTCCACATATGACGGATCAACCCATTTGCTCACCCCGGAGGGAGCGGCAGATATACAGGCTGATTTAGGAGCGGACATCCAGATGGTGCTTGATGTATGTCCAGCATTGCCGGCTTCTGAAAGAGTGCTGCGAGACTCCGTAGTCCGCACTGCGGATTGGGCTAGGCGGGGTCGACAGGCTTTTCTCAACCATCCTGATGCCGCCTGTCGTCAGAGTCAGTTCGGCATCGTCCAAGGTGGGACTGATACGGGCCTGCGGATTGAAAGCACCGAGCGCACTCTTGAGGTGGGCTTTGACGGCTACGCGGTGGGCGGTCTTAGCGTGGGTGAGACCCGAGACGAGATGCTTGGGCCACTGGCGGTGGTGACAGCGCTACTGCCTGCCAACCAACCTCGTTACTTCATGGGTATTGGAGACCCGGTGGGCCTCGTAGAGGTAGTGGCTGCTGGTATCGACATGTTCGATTGTGTGCTGCCCACCCGACATGCGCGACATGGCACAGTACTCACGACTGCGGGTCGTTTAAATCTTCGAAATGCCCGGTTTGCTTCTGATGAGTCCCCACTGGATCCAGCCTTTCCATCTAGCCCGGCTAGTCGGTGGTCACGTGCCTATCTGCGTCATCTCTTGATGACTGATGAGCCCGCAGGTGGACGACTCTTGACGTTGCACAACTTGGCGTGGCTGCTCGACTTCGTGGATCGGCTTCGAGCCGCTATTGACGCTGGAGAGTTTGAGGCATTTCGTCTTGACACCCTGGCTGTTTGGAGTTGAGCCACGTCGGGGTCCGGGTGACCTAGCGTAGGCTCTTGAGGTCCACCGACGACTGTCGTTGTGCTGGACCTCTGTCAGCATCCATATCTATCTAGGAGCATTCCCGTGGCTGGTTTTATTCCCTTGATCCTCATCTTCGGACTCATGTACGTGCTCATGATCCGACCACAGCAGCGCAAGGCAAAAGAGCAGCAGGCTCTGGTGACCTCGATTGCGGCGGGTGACGAGGTGGTACTTAGTTCAGGCATCTTTGGTGTGGTTGATGAGGTTGATGCTCACGATGAGAATATTTTGTGGATCGAGGTTCATGAAAATTGCCAGTTGAAAGTTTTTCGTAGTGCCGTGGAGCGCCGTTTCAACGAGGTCTCTGCAGATCGAGATGCATTGACCGACGGGTCCGACGAGGCCTGAGAAAAAACGTCACTGTCCATCCGACACCCTGAACCATGCCTCGTCGCCAATTAGTTTTCCTACTCGGAATTGTTGCTCTCAGCATCTCTGCATCTGCGATGACTGTGGTTTGGGGAAACGAGCCATTGCTGGGTTTGGACTTGCAGGGGGGTGTGTCCGTTCGTTTGGTGGCGACTGAGCCTGCAACTGAGGAGATGCTCGACCAAGCCGTCTCCATTATCCGCGACCGGGTCGATGGCCTAGGCGTTGCTGAACCTGAGATTTCCCGTACTGAGAGTGGTGTGCTGGTCTCGCTGCCTGGGGTGGATGATCAAGAGAGGGCTTTGTCTCTTGTAGGTACCACTGCCGAATTGCGTTTCCGGCCGGTGTGTGGAATTTCAAACACGGCTCGTCCTGAGGCTGTGGCCGCAGGATCTTGGGTAGGAACCCATGCCAAGTGTTCCGACGTTTGGTCCGGCGCCGTGGTTCCCGCTACCGGTGTCAACGGGTACACGACTCCCGAGGATGATCTGGCCGAGCACTTCGTAGTGTTGGGGCAACGTGACGGGACCTCTGATCAGCGCTACCTGCTGGGACCCTCGGTTTTGACTGGCGAGGCCATCGCCGAGGCTAAACCGTTGTTCATTGATTACCAATGGCAGGTCGGTTTAGATCTCCATCAGGGACAGATAGGTGTCGATGGTTTCAACGAAGTTGCAGGCCGCTGCTACACAGGTGATCCCTCGTGCCCGCGCATTGAGGGTTCCCTCAATGGGCGGTTGGCAATTGTTTTGGATGGTCAGGTAGTCACTGCCCCATCCATTCGGGCGCCTGAGTTCCGACATGACGCCATCTTGATTTCTGGAAGCTTTGATAAAGACGGGGCTGATGACGTTTCGTTAGCGCTACGTTATGGCGCACTTCCTGTGGAACTTGCGCCTGAGAACACTCGGGTCGTGTCGGCCACTATCGGTGAGGACTCGCTACGGGCTGGCGTAGTTGCCGGTCTTGTTGGCCTTTTGCTAGTCGCTATTTTCATTATTGCCTACTACCGGATTTTGGGCCTTGTAGCTCTAGCGAGCCTTGGTATCTCTGGCGCCCTGCTTTGGGCAATCATTGCCCACCTTGGCACTCAGTCGGGGCTTGCTCTGACGTTGGCAGGAGTGACTGGCATGATTGTCGCCGTTGGCGTCTCGGTGGATTCCAACGTCGTCTATTTCGAACATCTCAAGGAGGACGTCCGCGATGGTCGAACAGCCCGCTCATCGGTCGAGCGGGCGTTCCCTATTGCCTTCTCCACTATCGTAAAAGCAGATTTGGCCTCACTCATAGGTGCCGGTCTGCTCTGGGCGTTGACTGTGGGTGCCGTGCGCGGATTTGCCCTCTACCTCGGTCTGGCGACCATCTTGGATTTAGTAGCGACCTACTTCTTTATGGGCCCGTTGGTTCGCCTGCTAGCTACCACTAGGTGGTTTGCGGAGCATCCTGAACGCTTTGGCCTGCCTGCTTCGGGTGCGGTAGTCGGTCGGCGAACGGCTGTCCCTGCGGAGGTTGGGGCATGAAAACTCTGCGGGCCCTTTTCCGGGGAGAATCACCGGTCGACTTCCCATCACTCTGGCGGCCCGCCATCACCGCATCGGCCGTGTCGGTCGTTATCGGCCTACTCTCGTTCGCTGTTCTAGGTCTGAACTTGGGACTCGACTTTGAGGGAGGAACGTCCTATGAGGTACGGGCACCCGACGCATCGGTGACCGATGTACGCGACCTTATGGCTGACTTGGGCGTACCTGAAGCCCGGATCCAGTTGGTTGATAATGACCTGGTCCTAGTGCGGACTGATGTGCAGGATCCTTCTCAGGCTGTCGAGATCCGTACTGGCTTAAATTCTGGGTTGGGACCAGTGGTGACTTTTGAACAGGTAGGACCCACTTGGGGAGATGAAGTTACCGATAAGGCAGTCACTGCCCTCATTGTCTTCTTTGTCGTGGTGGCGCTGTACATAGCGGTTCGGCTTGAGTGGAAGATGGCTCTCGGGGCCTTAGTCGCAGTGGCCCACGACATCGTGCTCAGTGTTGGGGTCTATTCGGTCTTCCGATTTGAGATCACGCCGGCGACCGTCATCGCCTTTCTCACCATCATGGGGTATTCGCTCTACGACACCATCGTGGTCTACGACAAGGTGCGCGAGATCGTGGGTCGTCTCGGTGCTACTGAGCGTTACACCTACCCGGAGCTAATGAACCTTGCCCTCAACCGAGTGTCCATGCGGTCCATCAATACGAGCATTACCTCCGCCATCCCAGTGTTATCGATGTTGCTGGTGGGTTCCGTGGTCATGGGGGCCACTGCACTGCGCGAGTTCGCCGTGGCTTTGTTGGTAGGCATTTTTGTTGGTTCCTATTCGTCGCTATTCCTGGCTTCAGCACTGGTCTCCACGCTTAAACAGCGCGAGGAGCGGTGGCGTCAAATTGAGACCAAGGTTCAGAACCGGGTGGGGGATGGAGAGGTTGGTAGAACTCGGGTCATCGAACGAAGTGATGCATTGGGAGTCGACACTCGTGCTACCCCGCGTGGAACACCTAGCAGTGGTCCAGCGAAACGTCGACCGCCTTTGACCACAGGGGTCGGCAGTGGTGTCCCACCTCGGCCTCGCAAGAAGAAGCGCTGACCTACGCGAACAGTCTTATGGGGTGCTGCGACTACCGTGGAGCCATGGGGAAAGCGTGCAACAGCGGTGTTTGCTATTCGCCAGAAATCTGACACGGCTTTCAAGGGGGTGCTGAGATGGCGACCATGACGCGGGTACTCCCATGGCGTCGTCGTCCACGTGAGGTGGTGGGTGAGACTTCAGCGTTGCTGACCGAATATCGGGCCCATCATCCCGGCGGAGACTCTTCAATGATCGAGCGGGCCTACCAGGTGGCACTGGCCGCCCACGTGGGTCAGACTCGTAAGTCGGGTGAGTCGTACATTCAGCACCCGTTGTCGGTGGCCACCATCGTCGCCCGGCAGGGCCTTGACGACGTGACAGTAGCGGCCGCTTTGTTGCACGATGCAGTGGAGGACACCTCGATATCGCTCGAGGATCTGGAACGTGACTTTGGAATTGATGTGCGCCTCATCGTAGATGGTGTCACCAAACTGGATCGCCTCCAGTTTGATACACGCGAGGAGCAGCAGGCGGCGAGCGTCCGCAAGATGGTCGTGGCTTTGGCTAAAGATCTGCGTGTGCTGATTATTAAGTTGGCCGATCGTCTCCACAACATGCGTACCCTCGCCGCTCTGCCTGAACACACGCAAGAACGGGTGGCCCAAGAGACGCTTGATATATACGCTCCGCTCGCGAATCGGCTGGGAATGCAGGAGGTCAGGGACCAACTGGAGGACCTAGCGCTGGCGACTCTTCACCCTAAGCGTTACAGCCAGATTGATCAGATGGTCCAAGACCGTTCACCCGAGCGCGACCTCTACCTCGCTCAGGTGATCGGAGAGGTTGAGGGTCGTCTAAGCGAAGTGGGTATTTCAGGGCAGGTCGATGGTCGACCCAAGCAGTTGTGGAGCATCTACGAGAAGATGATTGTGAGGGGTCGGCCCTTTGACGAGATTCACGACTTGGTTGGAGTCCGGCTCGTCGTTGAAAGCGTTCGTGACTGCTACGCCGCGCTGGGGACCATTCACTCCACATGGAAGCCGGTGCAGGGCCGGTTCAAGGATTATGTGGCCATGCCTAAGTTCAACCTCTACCAATCGCTCCATACCACTGTTGTGGGTCCTCAAGGCAAACAGGTCGAGTTTCAAGTGCGCACTGTCGAAATGCACGCTCGAGCCGAACACGGGGTTGCCGCCCACTGGGACTACAAGGCTCGCTCACCAACTGATGAGATGGCCTGGTTGAGCCGGATAGTGGAGTGGCAGGCTGAGACCGAGGACCCGGGCACGTTCATGGCCAATCTCAAGACGGATCTAGAGCTAGACGAGGTCTACGTCTTTACGCCGAAGGGTCGGGTGGTGACGCTCCCGTTGGGCGCCACCCCGGTGGACTTCGCTTACACCATCCACACCGATGTCGGACACGCTTGCGTGGGGGCCAAGGTGGGGGGGCGTCTCGTGCCGCTAGAGACTCACCTTGTAACTGGCGACACTGTCGAAGTAGTCACCTCTCGCCAGATGGGAGCAGGCCCCAGCAGGGATTGGCTGCAGTTTGTCGCAACCCACAGGGCTTCCAGCAAGATCAAGCACTGGTATTCACAGGAGCGGCGTTCTGAGGCTATTGACACCGGCTATGAGGAACTTGCCAGTGAACTGCGACGAGTAGGTCTACCGGTCCGAGATGTACTGAATGGCAGTGATTTGGCTGAAGTTGCAGCTTCCATGAACTACCAAGATTCTGACACGCTTTACGCAGCGATTGGCGAACACCACGTGTCGGCTCATTCGCTAGCTGGTCGAATGGTCAAAATTCTCAGACCTGATGAAGTTGAGGAAGTAACAGCCATTCCGATTAAGACCCGTCGACCCCGGAAAGACGGCGATCAGGTAGGAGTCCACGTCGAAGGACTAGACGGCATGCTGGTGCGCCTTTCTCGATGCTGCACGCCAGTTCCCCCTGACGAGATCATGGGTTTTGTGACTCGGGGGCGAGGGGTAAGCGTGCACCGCTCAGATTGCGCCAATGCGGTATCGCTGATGACCGAACAGGGTGACCGACTTATCGACGTTGACTGGGATGGACAATCTGGAGCTCACTTTGTGGTCTCGGTAGTCCTCAAAGCACTCGACCGTCCAGGCCTGTTGCATGACATCACCGGGGTGTTAGCGGATCATCATGTCAACGTGCTGTCCACAACCACGGCGACCAGCGGCACTGATCGGGTGGCAACTATGCGCTTCGACTTTGAGATTGTTGACCCCAACCATCTCGAAACCCTTTTGCGCATGCTCCGCCGAGTCGACTCCGTATACGACGTGCATCGTGCTGTCCAGGGGGCGCCCGACCTAACTGGAGACCAAGATGATAAGGCGAAGCAGACCTGACTCTAGTTTTTTCTTCGGCGAGTGCGGGTCAGCGCTCCGGTAGCCTTCACCACAGTGTCCGACCACGTTTTCCGTGCCCCAAAGGGCACCCGTGACATTCTCTGGCCAGATTCGGCCCGCTGGCGAGCGTTAGTTGAGTCGTTCAGTGAGGTAGTCGGTTCGGCGGGTTACCTTGAAGTCATTCCGCCGATGTTCGAACACATTGAAGTGTTTCAGCGTCTGGGCGAGGCGACCGATGTGGTTCGGAAGGAAATGTACGCCTTTGAGGACAAGGCAGGACGAGTTATCGCTCTACGCCCAGAGCAGACCGCTTCGGTGGTTCGTGGGTTCGCTCAGCACCGACCAGGCCTCCCCTATAAGGCTTGGTACGCCGGACCCAACTTCCGTTACGAGCGATCTCAGAAGGGCAGATTTCGTCAGTTCGATCAGGTTGGTGTGGAGGCCTTGGGCCCAACTGATCCACATCTTGACGCGGAAGTTATTACTTTGGCGTGGCGCTTTTACGAGCGACTCGGGCTACGACGGGTCAGGCTTCTGGTTAACTCTCTAGGTAGCGCAGAGGATCGAGTTCGTTACATAGATGCGCTTCAGGCTTATTTCAGTGCTGATCGTGACGCCCTGAGCGAAGAGTCGAGAGCCACGTTGGAGGTAAATCCGCTACGGGTGCTGGATTCTCGGAGGGAGCCCGATGCGGCGCTTATCGACGCAGCGCCGCAGATGCCGGACTTTCTATCAGATGATGCGGCGGCTCATTTCGCCAGTGTGACTGGGGCGTTGGACGCTGTTGGTGTGCCGTACTCCGTTTCGCCTCGACTGGTCCGCGGTCTTGATTACTACGTGCGCACAACATTCGAATTTGCTGCCGAGGCGCTTGACGCCGCGCAGAACGCAATAGGTGGTGGCGGCCGTTATGACGGACTGGCTGCCGAGCTGGGCGCACCGGAAACTCCAGGTGTGGGATTTGCCCTTGGGGTGGACCGCACCCTGTTGGCCTGTGATTCTGAGGGCGTGTTTGGTCCACCAGCAGCGGCAGTGGACGTTTTCGTGGTGGATGCTTCGGGGGGCACCGAGGCGGTGGTGCTAACCGATCAGATCCGTCTAGTTGGCCTGCGAGTTGACCGGGCTTGGGATAGTCGATCCATGAAGGCGCAGATGAAGGCTGCCGATCGCAGCGCCGCTGCCCTAGCGGTGATTGTGGGCGATGATGAGAAAGCAGCCGGGACGGTAATAGTACGAGACCTCCGGGGTGACGGTGGGCAGGAGACCGTTACCCGGGACCAGATAATCGAGACCCTGCGAGCGAGGCTGCGTTGACCGACTATTCCACCTCAATGAGAACTGATCGATGCGGAGACCTCCGGATCGATGATGTAGACCGGCAGGTGACTTTGTGTGGATGGGTCGACCGAAGGCGTGAACATGGTGAGCACCTAGCGTTCATTGATCTGCGGGACCGCTCAGGCGTCGTTCAGTTGGTTGTCGACGGTGCTCAGGACCTGCGTAGTGAGTATGTCTTGCAGGTCAGCGGCATTGTCCGCGAGCGGCCTGCTGACACAGCGAACGATTCGCTGGACACCGGTGCTGTCGAGATTGATGCTGCTGAGGTAACGGTGTTGTCCGTTGCTGAGCCGCCACCATTCCCTATAGATGAGCGTACTGAGGTTGATGAGGTGCTGCGTCTGCGTCACCGCTACGTCGACCTTCGACGTCCCCGTCTCCAGCGGAATCTAAAGGTCCGGGCACAGGTGAACAGCGCTGTACGAAGTGCGATGGAAGAACAGGGCTTTCTTGAGGTGGAGACGCCGATGCTTATCGCCAGTACGCCTGAAGGGGCTCGTGATTTCGTGGTCCCGTCGCGCAAGGAGCCTGGATCGTTTTACGCCCTTCCTCAGAGTCCGCAGATTTTTAAGCAACTTTGCATGGTGGGTGGCGTTGATCGCTACTACCAAATCGCACGCTGTCTGCGCGACGAAGACCTTAGGTCCGACCGCCAGTTTGAATTTATGCAACTCGATGCTGAGGCTAGTTTCGTGTCTCAGGATGACGTGTTGGCTTTTATCTCTCACGCTGTCTTGGCGGTCACCGAAGCCGTCACGGGTGAACAGCTTGGTGAAATTCCTCGGATGTCTTGGCACGAGGCGCAAGAACGCTTCGGGTCCGACAAGCCCGATGTTCGTTTTGGTATGGAGCTGGTGGAACTGACCGAGGTTTTTGCTGCGACCGAGTTCCGCGCCTTTCAGGCGCCGTGCATTAAAGGCATCAGGGTGCCAGGTGGTGCTGACGCGTCGCGCAGCCAGCTCGACGACTTGACCGAACAGTGCAAACTTTGGGGTGCCAAAGGTCTGGTTTGGATGCGGGTTACCGATAAAGGTCTCGAGTCACCTGTGGCAAAGTTCCTTACTGATGGTGAGCAGGTTCGTCTGAGCTCCACGCTTGACGCCGAAGAGGGTGACTTGCTTCTACTTGTGGCCGATGAGCGAAGGATGGTTCGACATATCTTGGGTCTACTTCGGCTTGAGTTGGGGCGCCCCCCGGTTACAGAGGGTGGGCTGAACTTTTTGTGGGTGGTTGACTTCCCGCTTTTTGAGGGTCTAGACGACGTGGGTAATCCCATCTCTGCCCACCACCCGTTCACGATGCCCCATGAGGACGACCTTGAAGTGCTTGACCGGGGTGATCTGCTGGATGTGCGCTCGCAGGCTTACGACCTTGTTTTGAACGGATGGGAGCTGGGCTCGGGAAGTGTCCGTATCCATCGCAGTGATATTCAGGAAAAGATCTTCTCCATCTTGGGTATCGGTTCAACCGAGGCACACGCCAAGTTCGGATTCCTGCTCGATGCCTTCCGTTACGGCGCACCACCCCACGCCGGCTTCGCCTTTGGTCTCGATCGACTTACAGCGATCCTTGCGGGTGAGGAGAACATCCGCGAGGTAATCGCCTACCCGAAGACCCAGTCGGGGGCCGATCCCTTGACTAGCGCTCCAACCCCTATCGATGACCGTCATCTGAAGGAGTTGGGCCTGCGGGTCCTACCTCCTGCTGAGTAAGCCGGTTAGTTGCACGCAGGTACTACAGCAGTCAGGTGGCGAGTACCGTCAAAACGTGTCAGAGGATCTCTTTGCAAGCGCAGCTGCCGAACGGTTGGCTCGACGCGCTCCACTCGCCGAACGCTTACGTCCTACCCGTCTAAACGACGTTGTTGGTCAAGCTCACCTGTTGGGGCCAGGACAGCCACTTCGCCGCCTTATTGAGGCTGACAGACTCTCATCAGTCATCTTCTGGGGACCACCGGGAACGGGTAAGACTTCGCTGGCTCGCCTGATCGCTCGGGTGACCGCCCAAGATTTTGCTGAGCTCTCGGCGGTCAATGCGAGCGTTAAAGACGTTCGAGAACTCGTTGCCGCCGCCGCCAAGCGGCTGGGTGAGCGAGATATCGGAACTATTTTGTTTCTCGACGAGGTCCACCGGTTCAATAAAGCTCAACAGGATGCATTGCTACCTTCAGTTGAATCTGGCCTATTGGTGTTGATCGGCGCCACTACTGAGAACCCATTCTTCGAGATCAATGCACCACTGTTGTCACGATCAACGCTGTTCCGTCTTGAGCTGCTGGAGCCTGAGGCGTTACGTCAGCTGCTTCTACGCGGTTTGGATATGGAGGCCGTGGAGGCAGACGAAGATGCTCTAGACCTTTTGGTTGATAGGGCAGCGGGTGATGGACGGCACGCTCTGACCAGCCTAGAGGTCGCCGCCGCTTTGGCTTTAGGACGGGTTGCTGAGAAGCCGATTGAAACCGAGGCCGGTAAGGCTGGGGTGAACTCAACCAAGGCGCGGGTGACCCTGGCTGATGCTGAGGCGGCGTTGGGCACCAAGGCCTTGCGGTATGGTCGTGACACCCACTACGACGTGATCAGCGCGTTCATCAAAAGTATCCGGGGTTCCGATCCTGATGCCGGCCTGTACTGGCTGGCTCGGATGCTCGACGCCGGGGAGAACGCCCGGTTTATCGCTCGTCGGCTAGTTATTTTGGCTAGTGAGGACATCGGAATGGCTGATCCGATGGGTCTAGTGGTAGCTGATGCGGCCGCTCGGGCAGTTGAGTTCGTTGGGCTACCAGAGGCTAAGTTGAACTTGGCTCAAGCCGTGGTCCACCTTGCCACAGCGCCCAAGTCAAACCGAGTTACCAAAGCTCTTGGGGCAGCTGAAGGTGACGCTCGAGCTAGGGGAACCGGCGAGGTGCCGATGCACCTGCGAGATGCCCACTATCGAGGAGCCTCCCAACTTGGGCACGGTCAGGGCTATGACTATCCCCATGACCATCCTGAGGGATGGGTAGATCAGCGCCATCGCCCAGATGAACTGGATGGACATCGCTACTACGATCCGTCTTCACGTGGCTTCGAACAAGAGGTCGCCGAGCGAATGCGGTTGACGGGTGGGTCTGAGGATGGTTCGTGAGTTGAGCTTGGCACGGACTGCTTCGCTTCGCTGCATTAGTTGCCAGCAACCTGTTGTTGTCAACTCTCTGGGCTCTAAAAGAAGGAGACTCTGCTAATGATTTTTGAACGGTGGCATTGTCGATGGCCAGGTCGAGCATTCTGATGCGTCGGCGTCTGTTCTGGCTGCTAGGTGGGTGGATTGTAGGGGCATTGTCGGCAGCGTGGTTACGTCGTCGAGTCCGTCAGGGAGTTAGTCGCTACGCCCCTGTTCGGCTCCGCCAGGACGTAGCTGATCGAAGCTCAGCGCTTTTTCATGGTATTCGACGTATCGCCGGTGAGATTGCCGTCGCCGGTCAGAACAGTTCGGAGGAAGCTCGGTACGCCCGTCGAGATCTGAACTACGGGTCCACACGACAGCACCGCCGTCCAATCCGGCTAGTGCCCAATGATCGCTAAGACTGGGTTATTGAATTGAGTTGGTCAAATCAGCCCCACCGACGATCGCGTGGGTTCTCTAGGCTGGGCCGAGTATGAACGCCACTCCTCCAATAGTGCTCACCGCCGCCGGTGTCCGTCGCGCCTTTACCGACTTCTTCACGACTAACGGCCACCACCACGAAGTGTCCGGGAGCCTGATTCCCCACGATCCCACGCTGCTTTTTACGGTTGCTGGAATGGTGCCGTTTAAGCCCTATTTTGTGGGTGAACAGCCGGCTCCATGGCCCCGGGCTGTAACCGTTCAGAAATGCGTTCGTGCCGGCGGCAAGCACAACGACTTAGACGAGGTTGGGCGTACCAGCCGCCACCTCACCTTCTTTGAAATGATGGGCAACTTCAGTTTTGGCGACTACTTCAAGTCTCAAGCCTGTGCCTTTGCCTGGGAATTCGTGACCGGGCGCCTCGGTCTGGATCCTGATCGGCTTTGGATCACGGTGCACATCAGTGATGATGAAACTGAGGCCATTTGGCGAGACGAGGTGGGAGTCCCGGCGGAACGAATCCAGCGACTTGACGAGGACAACTACTGGCGGATGGCCGATACCGGGCCGTGTGGGCCATGTTCAGAAATATTTTGGGACAAGGGGCCAGAATTTGGTGATGATGGCGGGCCAGCTCATGGTGGAGATGAGCGGTTTATTGAGTTCTGGAATCTCGTGTTTATGCAGTTCGAGCAACACGATGATGGATCCATGACCGAACTACCTGCCCCGTCGATCGATACCGGGGCTGGTTTAGAGAGAATCCTCACCGTCCTTGGGGGTTTCGATTCGGTCTGGGAAACAGACGAACTCAGCAGTCTTCTAACACGTATTGGTGAACTCACTGGAGTGGCCCACGGGTCCAGTGACCGCACTGACGTATCTCAGCGCATCCTTGCTGATCACGCTCGGTCATCGACATTTCTGATCAGTGATGGTGTATTTCCCAGCAATGAGGACCGGGGCTACGTGCTGCGACGGATCATTCGCCGGGCTGTGCGTCACGCCTGGCTGCTGGGAGTCGAAGAACCCATCATGCCCGAGTTGGTTGACGCTGTCGTGCGGATTATGGGTTCGGACTACCCGGAATTGGTGCGTAACCATGATTTCGTCCGTGATGTCCTTGATCGCGAAGAACGGCGGTTCCGTGAAACGTTGCGGACCGGATCGGTCATTCTTGATGACGCCCTGAATGGACTAGATGAGGGCGGACACCTTGATGGGGACGTGGCTTTCAAGCTACATGACACCTACGGCTTTCCCTTGGAACTGACTGAGGAGATTACGGCCGAACGGGGTCTAGGAGTTGATCTTGATGGCTTTCGGGCCGCCATGACTGACCAGCAGAGTCGGGCCCGTGAAGCCCGCAAGAATGTAGTTGGTGCAGCGTCGAGTGGCGATCTGCGAGTTCTGCTTGAAGAGTATGGGCCTACGGTATTTGTTGGTCGAGACGTCAGTGAGGCCACCGCTAACGTGCTGTACACGGATAGTGGCATTGTGGTTCTGGATCGCACGCCGTTCTATGGCGAGTCCGGTGGTCAGGTTGGTGACACCGGGACTCTGGTGTCTGAGAGTGGCATCCTGAGGGTCCTAGATACAACGGTGGTTTTGGACGGTTTACACCAACATCACGTTGAGGCGTCAGATGTAGGGGTGGTAGTCGGTCAGGAAGTGCGCGCAGTTATCGACTTGGGCCGGAGGGCGGCCATTCGTCGAAACCACACCGGTACGCACCTTCTCCACTCTGCGTTGCGGAGGGTGCTGGGTGAGCACGTCAAGCAGCAAGGTTCCCATGTCGGTCCTGATCGGATGCGGTTCGACTTCAGTCACTTCGATGCTCTGACTGTTGAAGAGATGGTTGCAGTGGAGGACCTAGTCAACGCCGAGATCCTTGCCAATCCAGTGTGCCGCAATTACGAGACCACTCGAGAGGAGGCCGAAACCGCTGGGGCCATAGCCTTCTTCGGAGATAAATATGGCGAAAAAGTTAGGGTGCTCGAAGCTGGACCAAACTCCATTGAACTATGCGGCGGCACCCATGTATCGGCACTGGGTGATATCGGTCTGATCAAGATCGTGGCTGAAGGTTCCATTGGCTCAAATATCCGTCGGATCGAGGCAGTGACCGGAACTGCGCCCGTTGATCGCCTCCGCGCAGCCGAAAAGGTGCTTGGTCAGGTTGCAGAACTTGTCAGCGTGCCAGTCGACGACGTGCTTGGTGGCATTGAGAAGCGCCTGGCTGAGATCCAGTCACTGCGCAGTGAACTGGATGGTCTACGGAGCCAGGCCGCGCTTGGTCGCTCCGACGAGTTGGCGGCTCTTTCTGTGGATGGTGTGGTCGTGTCTTTAGTGGAGAACATCGATCGTGACGGCCTACGTCTATTGGCGATGGCTGTGCGCGATTGTGATGGTGTTCGGGCGGTAGTCCTGGGGGCTGCCCCGGATGGTGGAGGTGCGGCGCTGGTCTCCGCTGTGGCACCCGATAGCGGGTTAGATGCGGGAGTGTTGGTAGCTGATGCAGCGAAGACGATTGGTGGGGGTGGGCGCCCCAACCCTGAAGTAACGGTGGTGGGTGGTAACGACCCCAAGCGTTTAGCTGAAGCTCTTGGTCAGGCGCGCGCAGCAGCCCAGGTCGGCTGAGTTCGATGCGGGCCCTCGGCCTCGACCTAGGGACGAAGCGGATCGGTGTCGCGGTAAGCGACAGTGATGGTCGGGTGGCCACACCAGTCGAAGTGGTCCAGCGTATGGGGGACCGCCCCTTAGAGCATCGTGCCCTGACTGATCTTGTGGTCGAGTGGGAAGTTGGAGTCGTGGTTGTTGGGATTCCCTACTCGCTCGATGGGTCAACTGGTCCAATGGCCCGTTCCATGGCTGCCGAGGCTGTTGAACTGGACCGAGTGCTGGGTGCCCGGCTGGGGGTTCCAGTTGAGACCTACGATGAGCGTCTGACCACTGTGACTGCTGAAAGGGCTCTCCGCGAACAGGACCTTCGGGTCCCGCAACGGCGAAAAGTGGTGGACATGGTTGCTGCTGCCGTGATGCTGCAAGCTTGGCTAGACGCCCGGAGGGAGTCGCACGGGTGAACAGACAGTCTTCGGGATCGGCTCCAAACATTGTTGAGGAACAACCTCGGCCTGATGTGCGTTGGGTGCGTCATCGACCACCCTCCGGACCACTTCCACGCTGGGGGTTGGTAGCGACCTTGGTGCTGGTAGCCCTGATAGTGGGTTATCGGCTGTTTGTTGGCTGGGTAAATGATCAGATGACCCCAAGTGCCCTTCCAGGCGTAGAGGTGGATTTCGTCATCGTCGAGGGCTGGTCAACTAACGATGTGGTGGCTTCTCTTGGTGATGCTGGAGTGATCGACAACCCAGCCATGTTCCGTCAGTGGATGCGGTGCCCGGCGGCTATCCGATGGCTAATTGACTGCCCAGCAGAAGTTGAGTACTCATTTCAGGCTGGCGACTACGTGCTTCGGGAGCATCTCGGGTTTGAGGTCACAGTAGCGCTTCTGAACGAGGGCCCGTTACCTGAAGAGGTCATACGGGTGACTGTTCCCGAGGGCCTCACAGTTGAACAGACAGTGCAACGTCTACTGCGCGAGATGCCATTATTCGAAGAGGATGAGCTTCGGGCTGCGATGCTCAGCGACCGTCTTCGTTGGGAATACGGACCAACTGAACACCCAGACCGAGCCGTTGAGGGCCTGCTCTTTGGGGACACGTACCAGTTGGACGAGGCCACAGTGGCTGACGAACTGGGTCTCGTGTTTCGGATGCACCAGCAGTTCCTTCGAGTGATTGAACAACTGAACTTAGCGGCGAGGGCGGCAGAGGTTGGTCTGACTCCGTACGAGGCGGTGGTACTAGCGTCGCTCATCGAAGAAGAGGCCCTATTGGACGCTGACCGCCCTCGGATCAGCCGAGTCATCCACAATCGTCTAATTGCTGGTTGGAGACTGGGCATCGACGCATCAAGTCGCTACGCAGTGGGTAAGACAGCCGGTGAACCGATGGATACCGAGGACCTCTCCGTGGTGTCGCTCTGGAACACCCGGGTGGTCACGGGGCTGCCGCCGACGCCCATTTCTTCTCCAGGTCGGGCATCGCTTGAAGCGGCTCTGGAGCCAGACCCTGGTCCGTGGATGTATTACGTACGTACCGACGAAGGCGGGGTGCTCGGCGCTCACTCCTTCGTCACCACATCGTCCGAATTTAAATTGGCACGACGAGTTTGCATAGAGAAAGATCTCGGCTGTGGCTGATTTAATCGTAGACCGACGACCTCCAGTGACTGGCGCAACGCGGCTAGCTGCCGTAATTGGTGATCCGGTCCGGCACTCCCTGTCGCCGACATTGTTGGGGGCGGCGTTTGCTGAGACAGGTCTCGACTGGACCTATGTTGCCCTTGAGGTAGCCGAAGGTACCGCTGCAAGGGCGTTGGACGGGATGGCCGCGCTGGGAATCAGTGGGTTATCTGTGACCATGCCGCACAAGTCGGCGATAGCTGCCGCAGTCGATCGTTGCACAGAGGATGCTGGGACGCTTAATGCCGTGAACTGTGTGGTAGTCGAAGATGGTGAGTTGGTTGGATACAACACGGACGGCGGTGGCTTCTTGGACGGGTTGAAGCGCGATGCGGGTCTGGACGTAGATGGAATGTCAGTGGTTGTACTTGGTGCCGGAGGTGCAGCACGCGCCGTAGTGCGGGCGCTGGCTTCTGCTGGAGCGACTGATGTCGTGGTAGCCAACCGAACCATCGAAGGAGCCGAGGTGGCCGCATCGTTGGCTGGTGGGGTCGGTCGGCCAATCGGCCTGTCGGCTGATGGGTGCAATCTGGCGCTAACTGACGCATTAGACGGAGCGGCACTGGTGGTGAACGCCACTTCAGTGGGCATGGGTGGGATCGCCGTCGACGCCCGACCGGTTGATCCGACTCTCGTCAATGCCGACGCTGTCGCAGTTGATCTGATTTACCACCCAGTTGAAACGGCCTGGATGGCTGCTCTTCGTAAGCGGGGAGTAGAGGTCCACGGAGGTCTCTCAATGCTTGTCTGTCAGGCGGCGCGCGCCTTCACTCTCTGGACAGGTTCCCAAGCCCCGGTAGCAGCGATGGACGCCGCCGCCCGGACAGCGCTAACTGGGCGCTAACCACCTATTTCGTGAGTTCCGGTCGAGCCGCCTGTCCAGATGGCTCTCTGCAGGAAGATCATTTTTGATCCGGATTTGGTTTCTCAGTGTCAAACCGCTGGGCCAGCAGAAGTCCCATCTGTAAACTCTGGGTATGGCACCCAATTCGCCGCCCGTTGTGCCGACGCGCCATTTGGCCTTAGTCGGATCGATGGGTGCTGGTAAGACTGCAGTTGGTCAAGTTCTGGCCATGAGGATCCGACGTCGTCACGTTGATCTTGACCGAGCTGTCACTCAACTGGCTGGGCGATCCATCGGAGTGATATTCCATGAAGGTGGTGAGATGGCGTTTCGAGATCTCGAATCTCAGTGCCTGACCCTGCAGCTGGCCGTGGAAGATCCGATCGTTATCTCTACTGGCGGTGGAGTGCTTGGCCGAGATGAGAACCGAGTCACTCTCGCCCAGGAGGCAACTCTGGTCTGGTTGCGGGCTCGGCCCGAGACCCTCGCCCATCGCGTGGGCGAGGGTGTTGGGCGCCCACTGCTTGAGGGACAAAATTGCCTCAAGGTTCTCCAGAGCATGGCCGAAAAACGTGATCCAGTTTATGAACTGGCGGCTGACCTAGTTGTGGATACTGACTGCCAGTCGATTGATGAGGTAGTTGACGAACTATTGAGAGAATTGGCCGTCATGAAGTCATTGGGTCGGAGTAGTCAGATGGACAGTCGACCATGATTGAGGTACGAGTGCCGCTTCCAGCTGACCGTTCTTATCCGGTGCTGGTGGGACCTGGCTTGGCCTCCGAACTAGCAGCGCACCTTCGTCAACATGCTCTTCCTTCCGCCGGTCGGGCGGCGGTGGTGACTCAAGAGGGGATCCCGGTAAGAGTTGACCCGGGTGTCGAACACCGGGTGTTCACCATTCCTGAAGGCGAGTCGGCTAAGACCTTGGCGACCATTGAGGGACTCTGTCGGGATTTTGCACAATGGGGTTTGAGTCGTGCTGACATTGTCGTTGGTGTCGGTGGAGGTGTGGTCACCGACGTGGCCGGGTTCGCTGCGGCTTCTTACCATCGGGGCCTCCCCGTGGTGCACGTCGCAACCACCCTTCTGGCTCAGGTTGATGCTGCGATTGGCGGAAAAACTGGAGTCAACCTCCCGGAGGGAAAGAATCTAGTCGGGGCGTTTTGGCAGCCATCGTTGGTACTTTGCGACACGGCACTGCTGGATACGCTGCCCGAGCGTGAAATGCGTTGCGGCTTGGGAGAAGTAGCCAAGTATCACTTTCTCGGCGGGTCTCTTTCTGGAGCAAAGATTGGTCGTATGGCGATCTCGCTAGATGAACTGGCGATTGATGAGCGTGTAGCTCGTTGCGTGGAGATCAAGGCTGAGGTGGTGGCCGCCGACGAACGTGAATCGGGTCGACGTGCTGTTCTCAACTATGGCCACACTCTCGGCCACGCCATCGAGACGACCGGTCGTTACGACCTCCGTCATGGTGAAGCGGTGGCTGTCGGCCTGGTCTACGCAGCAGAACTGGCTCGGTCTCTTGGTCGGATTGGCGACGACCGGGTAGCTGAGCACCGGCGGGTTGTAGAGAGTTACGGCCTCTGTGCTTCGCTTCCTGTTGGAGCCGACCCAGAAGGTCTGATGGCTGTGATGGCACGTGACAAGAAGGCGCTCTCCGGGTTCACATTTGTTCTTGATGGTGGGAGTGGTGTGGAGACCGTGGCCGACATCGACGTGGACACGGTGCGAGCTGCCCTTGAGGCCATCCGATGATCGTCATGAAGAATAAACTTCGGATCGGCCGAGCAGGAATGAAAGACTGGGCGTCATGGGCGAGTTGATTGTTCTGCTGTTGTCGGGCCCGAACCTCAACCTGCTAGGTGAGCGTCAGCCCGAGATTTACGGGACAGATACACTAGATGATCACGTCGCAGGGACTACTGCTGTAGCCGCGGAACGTGGTTTGGTACTTGAGCATTTTCAGTCGAATCACGAGGGAGAACTGGTAAATGCCATTCACGCGGCCCGCGACCGATGTGCGGGCATCGTTATAAATCCGGGTGCCTTCACCCATTACGCGTGGGCAATCCATGACGCGTTGGCTGCCTTTGAGGGGCCAGTCGTGGAGCTCCACCTGTCTAATCCTGCAGCTCGCGAACCCTGGCGGCATACTTCGGTGGTAGCGCCGGTCGCTGATGGAACAATCGCTGGCTTTGGCCCGTTGGGCTACCAAATGGCCATTGACGCAGTGGCCGACCTCCTCGACAGGTGAGTAACGGCGGTACGGTGAACGTTGTAGATGGCTTTCCTTCATGTCATGTCGCTGGACGTCTCGAAGGTCTGCGACCCCTGTTGCTTGACGCTGGGATCGATGCCCTTCTGATCACCAACATCACCAACATCAGGTACCTCTCCGGGTTTCTTGGTTCGGCTGGCTCGTTATGGGTTACTCCGGTTGGAGCGGTACTAGTGACCGACGGTCGGTACCGGGATCAGGCAGCCGATCAACTCACGAGGTCCGGTGCAGACATTGACTTGGAGATCACTGGTGGTGGACACCTATCAGTGTTGAAAAAGTTGGCCAGTGGCTCCGACCGGGTAGGCCTCGAGGCTGAATCAACCAGTTGGGCTGATATGGAGCGTTTGGCTGGGGCAATCGAAGGTGAATTAGAGCCCACATCTGGGCTGGTGGAGGCCCTCCGGGAGATCAAGGATGATGGGGAGGTAGCCAGAATTGCCGCTGCGGCATCCATCGCTGACCGGGCGTTAGCTGCTGTAGAGGTGGATTTTGCGGAAGGGGCTGTCGAATCTGAGTTGGCAACCTTGCTGGACCATGCAATGCGAACTGGTGGGGCTTCTGATAGGGCTTTCGAGACAATTGTGGCCGCAGGTCCGAACAGCGCTCTGCCTCATGCTCGGCCTGGAAATCGGATACTGGTTGATGGGGATCTAGTGGTCCGTGACTTTGGCGCTGTGGTTGATGGCTATCGCTCTGACATGACCCGGTCGATGCGAGTTGGTGGCACGGGGTCGGGCCCTGCCGCAGAGCTCTTGGCAGTGGTTCTGGAGGCTCAGGAAGCGGGCTTGGCAGTTGTAGCAGATGGTGTTCCGCTCGTAGAGGTCGACCGGGCGTGTCGAGATGTCCTGGTCGACGCCGGGCTGGAGAAAGCTTTCTCACATGGCACGGGTCATGGGGTGGGCCTCGACATCCATGAGAACCCAGCCGTGGCGTCCACGGCCAGCGGTAGCCTCAGGGCTGGACAAGTAATCACTGTCGAGCCTGGGGCCTACCTTGTTGGACTAGGCGGTGTGCGCTGGGAAGACACAGTTCTGGTCACTGGAAATGGCCACCGTCCACTGACCTGTTCACCCAAGGCCCTATAAACGCTGATCTAGCCCGCTGCACCCGAGCCCGGAGCGACTATGCCCACCATCACCACCAATGACCTGAAGAATGGGATGACGCTTGAGATCGAAGCCGACCTCGTTCAAGTAGTCGAGTTCCAGCACGTTAAGCCCGGTAAAGGGCACGCTTTCGTTCGTACAACCCTGCGAAATGTCCGGACTGGATCGGTGGTAGACCGCACATTCCGGGCTGGTGAGAAGGTCAAGCGGGCCATCATCGACAAGCGGTCGATGCAGTTTCTTTACCGAGATGGTGCCGACTACGTCTTCATGGATGATCAGACCTATGACCAGATGCAGGTTTCTCCGGCCACTCTAGGTGACGCCTCCAATTACCTCGTCGAGCAGTCCACAGCGCTTATCTTGCTGTTCGGTGACGAGGTCATTGGTGTAGAACTCCCTGCATCGGTCGAGCTGGACATTACCGAGACTGAACCCGGGGTGCAGGGCGACCGAGTGTCTGGTGCTCGTAAACCAGCGACTCTGGAGACCGGCCTTACCGTGCAGGTGCCGCTGTTTATCGAAATGGGTGAGCGGGTCAAGGTCGACACTCGTTCTGGCGAATACCTCAGCCGGGCCTGAGTCTCATTAGCCGCCGAGCAGAGAAGTAGAGCGTCTGATGACTGTGAATCCTGTCGATGCGATTGGTTCGCGCCGCGAGGCTCGGGAAACTGCATTGGGCGTCCTGTATGCCGCCGAGGCTCAAAGCCGGGACCTACTCGAGGTGTTGGCTGACCGGCCGATATCCCCAGCTGACTATGTCGTGGAGATCGTGGAGGGTGTGGCTGCCGCACTCGATGAGATGGACCAGTTAATTGGTCGACACGCTGAGGGTTGGAGTACCGATCGGATGCCTGCAGTGGACCGGGCGTTGCTGCGCATTGCAGTTTATGAGTTGTGCTACCAGCCAGAGGTCCCAAGAGGAGCAGTGCTATCCGAGGTGGTGGACTTGGCTGGTGAATATTCCACCGAACGTTCGTCACGGTTCGTGAATGGAGTCGTCTCTGCAGTAGCCGATGAGGTTCGGCCCATAACTTCTGACTCGACATGATCGGTAATTGGGAATGAATGGGCAACGCCGGCTGGCACTACCCGATCCTCCGCTTGTGGCTGATGGTTTCTCATTGAGGCCGTGGATTACTAACGACAGGGATGTTTTGGCTTCCGTATGGGCTGACTCGGAGATCCGACGTTGGGCATCGGTCCCTAGCAACACTGACTCTGCGGCTGCAGAGCGCTGGATTTCTGGTAGTAGTCAGCGGCGGGAGCAGGGCTTGGCACTGGACTTAGTTGCTGTGGCGACCGATGACGGTCGGATCCTCGGCGAGGTAGGTCTTTCAGCGTTCGATTTGGAAAGGAGAGCAGCCAAGATTGGCTGGTGGACCGCAGCGGCAGAGCGTGGACGGGGTGTGGCGACTGCGATGGTTCGATCATTGACCGCTTGGGCCCACGATGGTCCACTCGCCTTGTTCGTTGTGCTAGCCGAGGTGGCTGACACCAACCGAGCTTCAGTTGCTGTGGCAGAGTCGGCAGGCTTTGATTTCCTAGGTTCACGTCCACTGAATTCAGGTAGTGATGGTGGCCCTGAACTGGTTTCGTCCACTAAGCAATTAGTTTTTGCCTCGGTTCGTAGCCGTGCGACAGCGAGAACCCCGACCCTCGTGTAGGGTCCCTTGTCGACCGTGAATTGGGTTCCGTGAGACCCGGACGGATCGAGGAGATGAGGCCGATGGCCGAAAGAGAACGACGCCAAACGCCCCCATTTGGGGGTATTTTCGTGCCCCACGCTCGGATCATGACAGCAGATGACATGGGGAGGGCTATCCGCCGTATGGCCCATGAGGTGATCGAGCGGAATTACGGCTTGGAAGAAATCGTCGTCGTTGGCCTCCAGACCGGGGGCGTGCCGGTGGCGGAACGTCTTGCTCAGTCCTTGGAGGACATTGAAGGCATACGCCCACCCGTGGGTACCCTAGACGTAG
This sequence comes from Acidimicrobiales bacterium, assembly GCA_029242745.1. Lineage (GTDB taxonomy): Bacteria > Actinomycetota > Acidimicrobiia > Acidimicrobiales > MedAcidi-G1 > UBA9410. Next base: position 100,221 of record JAQWTI010000004.1, read on the forward strand.
CTCTTCATCGCGACGATATTGGGATTCGCCCCGTTGTTCCCGAAGCGGTTACTGATTTACCTACTGACCTAGATGGGCGAATCGTGGTTCTGGTCGATGACGTTCTTTTCACTGGTCGAACTATTCGGGCTGCGCTCGACGCGGTCTGTGATTTCGGTCGACCCCGCTCTGTCCAGTTGGCGGTCATGGTCGACCGCGGGCATCGAGAACTCCCCATCCGCCCGGACTACGTAGGCAAGAACTTGCCTACTCGTCGTGACGAGGTAGTTGACGTGCACGAGGTGGGCGTCGATCTTGGGGTGATGCAGAAGTGACTGATATGGCCACGAACGCATCAGCCGGCCACTTTCTGGGGATCGATGGTATGGCCCGTGCTGACCTTGAGGAGATCCTCGAGTTGACTACGACTTTTGCGGAGATCGGCCGACGCCCTATCCCGAAGGTACCGGCACTGAGGGGCCGGACAGTGGCCACTGTATTTTTTGAAAACTCGACTCGAACCCGAATGTCCTTTGAGACAGCAGCACGTCGACTCTCAGCCGACACCATTGCCCTGTCGGCTGGTGGCTCCTCGCTATCCAAGGGCGAGAGTTTGCGGGACACCATAGAGGTGGTGACCTCTTACGGGGCTGACGCACTTGTTGTCCGCCACCCAATGGCTGGAACGGCACATCGAGTAGCCGCATGGACCGATGCCGCAGTGATTAATGCCGGTGATGGCTGCCATGAACACCCGACCCAAGCCCTGCTGGATTGCTACACGCTGCGAGAGCGGCGAGGCGCACTCGATGGTATGCGTATTGCGATCGTGGGCGACATCCGCCACTCTCGGGTGGCCCGATCTGACGTGCTGGCCTTTACGGCTCTAGGGGCTGAAGTGGTCCTTGTGGCACCAGCCACTTTGCTACCTCCAGCAGTGGTTGGTTGGCCAGTCACTGTGGCTCACGAGTTGGATCTCGTTCTGAGCGACCTGGATGCCGTTTATCTCTTGCGGATACAGCATGAGCGAATTACCGAGGGCTTGATTCCGTCGATACGCGAGTATGCCAACGATTTTAGCCTTACCCCTGAGAGGGCAAATCGCTTGCCCACCGACGCGCTAATTCTGCATCCAGGACCCACCAATCTTGGGGTGGAGATCTCAGCTGCCGCCGCAGCTGATTCCCGTTCGGTAATCCTCGATCAGGTAGTCAATGGGGTCTCAGTTCGCATGGCTATCTTGTTTCTTCTCTTGGGATCCAATCGGAACCTGACTGGCGGCGCGGTGGAGGGTGACCGGTGAGTTTGCTTATAAGAGGTGGTCGCATTCTCGACGCTAATGGTGAACGGGCCCTTGATGTCGAAATTGGCGACGATGGCAGAATCGCTGCGGTTGGCACGGGTCTGAACGGCGACCTCGACCTTGATGCCTCGGATTGCGTCATCTCACCAGGTTTTGTGGATCTGCATACGCACTTGCGAGAGCCCGGACAGGAGGAGGCCGAGACTATTGAGACGGGTGCACGCAGCGGATCGCTGGGTGGGTACACGGCGCTTGTGGCTATGCCCAATACTGAGCCAACCACCGACTGCGTGGCGGTGGTGGAACAGGTCCGCGCCTTGGGTCGGCGATCGACCTGTGAGATCGTGCCATCGGCAGCACTGACCGTGGGTCGGTCCGGTACCAAGATGGCGCCATTGGGTGAGCTGGTTGATGTTGGGGTAGGGATATTCACCGACGATGGCACCGGTCTTCAAGATCCCCGTCTTATGCGTCGGGTAATGGAGTACAGCACCGGATTGACTCGCCGCCTTGGGCGACCTGTGGTGCTGGCCCAGCACTGCGAAGTATCGGCTTTGTCGGCTGGTGGGTACATGCATGAAGGGGAGTGGTCATCGCGACTAGGCATTCCTGGCCAGCCTGCGGAGGCCGAAGAACTGATGGTCATGCGTGACATTGCCCTAGTTCGTCTCACTGGCGCCCATGTTCACTTCCAGCACCTCTCTACGGCTAGTTCAGTGGCCATGGTGCGCCGTGCCAAAGCTGCTGGTCTCCCAGTGACAGCCGAGGCCACTACACATCACTTCACCCTCACTGACGCCGCGTGTGCTACCTACGACCCAGTATTTAAGGTCCACCCACCGCTTCGGACTGGATCTGACGTTGACGCTGTGCGGGCCGGTCTGGCCGATGGCACAATCGATGCGGTTGCTACCGACCATGCCCCCCACGCCGCGCACGTCAAGGAGCGCCCATTTGATGAGGCGCCACCGGGAATGCTTGGCTTGGAGACCGCCTTTGCCCTCACCTTGGGTGAGTCGGGGCTAGACCTTCCAGAGGTGCTTGCTGTGCTGTCATGGCGTCCGGCGGCTATTGCCGGTATCGAGGGTCGCCACGGGGCATCGGTGGTTCCTGGTGCTCCAGCGAACTTATGTGTGGTGGATCCCGATCTGACATGGACGGTTTCGGGTGCGGCAATGGCTAGTCGGAGCAGCAACACTCCGTACGAGGGGCGAACCCTGCGGGGACGGGTACGTCACACCATCAGTGCTGGTGAGCCAGTAGTGATTGACGGAGAGGCCCGACGATGAGTTCTCGGGCATGAGTGAAGGACGAAGGCGCCCCACTGAGGCTGCTCTCGTACTAGCCGACGGCGAGGTGTTCGAAGGCGAGGCCTTTGGTGCCGAGCCGGTGGGTGGTGTGGCCACCGGTGAGGTGGTTTTCAATACGGTGCTCTCGGGCTACCAGGAGGTCATTACCGACCCTTCTTACGCTGGGCAGATCATTACCTTTACTGTTTCGCATGTCGGCAACTACGGCATCAGCGATGAGGATCATGAGAGCTGGCGGCCGTTTTGTCGCGGCGTGGTGGTTCGCGATTTGGCTCGTCGGCACAGCAGCTGGCGAGCCAACGATGATCTCGACTCTTTACTTCGGGCACGCGGAGTGCCAGGTATCACTGGCATTGATACCCGACGGTTAACTCGCCACCTGCGTGATGCTGGGGCTATGCCGGGGGCCTTCGGCACAGCGGAACTCTCCACCTTGGTCGCTGCTGCAGCTGGTGAGCCGGGTACTGATGGGGTTGACCTCGTATCGGCTGTGACCCGTGATGCGCCGACCACGGTGGCGTCAAGTGGCGGAAGTCGACGGCTCGTGGCCTTTGACTTCGGCATCAAGAAGACCATCGTGAACCATCTAACCGTTCTTGGCGAGGTGATTATCGTGCCGGCTTCGACATCGGCGGCTGATGTGCTGGCCATGGATCCTGATGGTGTCTTTCTGTCTAACGGCCCCGGCGACCCGGAGCCGTTGGTTGATGTTCGAAGTCAGATCCACGCCCTGCTGGGTGCAGTCCCAATCTTCGGTATTTGCCTCGGCCACCAGTTGTTGGCTGGCACTATCGGTGCCGAGACCTATAAGCTTCCGTTCGGCCACCACGGTGGGAACCATCCAGTGCGAAACTTGACCACCGGTGCCGTTGAAATCACTAGCCAGAACCACAACTACTGTGTCGCTGAGGGTTCTATCCCTACTGCGGAACTGACGCACGTGAACCTCAACGATCAAACTGTGGAGGGGATCCGCTGTCTGGACATGCCGGCGTTCAGTGTCCAGTACCACCCTGAGGCTGGGCCGGGGCCACATGACAGTCGGTACCTTTTTGACGGATTCGAAGACTTAATGTCGCGTGTGCGTGGTCCAGCGTCGGGTGGGGTGGCCTAATGCCTCGTCGAAATGACATCCACAGCATTTTGTTGATTGGGTCAGGGCCGATCGTGATCGGCCAGGCCTGTGAGTTTGATTA
>JAQWTI010000028.1 GCA_029242745.1 Acidimicrobiales bacterium
CATGCCAACGTTCTGGGTGGCGACGAGGGCATGGGACGTGGGCGCCAGTATGCGCTTTCGGCGCTCGAACTGGGGCGAATAAACATCGCTGCACGAGCGGTGGGTGTTGCTCAGGCGGCATTTGAGACGTCCATGCGTTACGCCCAGCAGCGAGAGACGTTTGGTCGACCTATTTATGAGCACCAAGCCATTCAGTTCAAACTGGCCGAGATGGCTACCAAGCTCCAAGCTGCCCGGCTTATGACCTATGACGCAGCAAAGAGAGCTGATGAGGGACGGCGGGTCGATATGGAGGCCGGCATGGCCAAACTCTTTGCGTCCGAGGCGGCCTTTGAAATCGCGACAGAAGCACTTCGGATCCACGGCGGTAATGGGTATACCGCGGAGTTCCCCGTGGAGCGGTACTTTCGTGATACTCCGCTGATGATTATCGGCGAGGGCACGAGTGAAATCCAGAAGATGGTGATTGCTCGGAAGTTGCTCGAGCGCTATCCCGCCGAGTGATCCAATCTAGAAGAATGAGGACTGCTATGAACGAGACCATTCCCGCCCGAGGGATACCCGGGCAGTCAAGTACCTCGATCCTGGGAAACAGGGTGCTTCGCCGAGAGGATGGCACCTTGCTTCGCGGCCAAGGTGAGTACGTAGGTAACGAGGTGTTCGAGAACCTTCTGCATGTGCATTTTGTGCGGTCGACAGCTGCCCACGGCAAGATCCTGTCAATTGACACTGATGATGCGAGCGCTATGCCTGGCGTGGTGGCGGTTTATACCGCTGACGATCTTGGTCTAGAAGACCGTCCCCCTCCCCTCGGTTTCTTCGCTCAAGAAGCAAAACGTCCCTATCTGGCGCGCGGGAAAGTCCGATTCGTTGGCGAACCAGTAGTCGTGGTGGTTGCCGATTCTGCTTATCGGGCTGCGGATGCTGCCGAAGCCGTCTGGGTTGACATCGAACCACTTACCCCCGTTGTGACAGTGGCCGCAGCTCAGTCGGCTGAGATATTGCTTTTTGAGGGTCGGTCTGACAATGTCATGTGGGAGATTCCAACCAAGGAACCCATCGACTTTTCGGACTGTGAAGCGGTGGTAACTGAGAACTTTTGGAATTCTCGGGTGGCTGCAGTCTCTATCGAGGGAAGGGTTGCGGCCGCAATTTTTGAGGGTGAGAAGTTGACATGTTGGGCTAGTTCTCAGGGAGCTCACGACCATCGAGATGCAGTAGCTGAGTGCCTTGGAATGGACAAGTCAAACGTGCGCACCATCGTGAAGGACATAGGTGGTGGATTCGGAGCCAAGGGCATGGTTTCTGAGGAGGAGGTTGTGGTTTGCCAGTTGGCCCGGCTGTTAGGCCAGCCAGTGCGATGGGTCGAGAGCCGCACTGAGAACTTGACTGGTTACGTTCACGGACGGGCTCAGGCCCAGAAAGTTACTATTGGGGGGACTCGTGACGGCAGCGTCACCCACTACCGACTTGACGTGGTCCAGGATTGCGGTGCCTATCCGAAGTGGGGAGCATTCCTGCCCGAGTTCACTCGCAATCTGGCTACCGGGGTCTACGACTTCGCAAATGTGGAATTTTCGGCAGTCAGTGTGGCCACCAATACGGCCCCCACATGCGCTTACCGGGGGGCTGGCCGTCCCGAAGCCACGGCGGCGGTGGAGAGAGCCATGGACCTATTTGCGGCTGAGATAGGTATGGATCCCGCCGAGGTGCGCCGTCGCAATTTCGTAGCACCTGAGGCTTTTCCGTTTGTTACACCGACCGGCACCAGTATGGATAGCGGGGACTACGAGGGGTCGTTAGACCGGGCGCTGGTTGCTGCGGACTACGACGGTCTGCGGACTGAACAACAGCGACGTCGCGATGCTGGCGACCGCATGCAGCTAGGTATTGGGGTGGCTACATACGTCGAAATTACCGGCTTCGGTGGGAGCGAGTACGGCGAGGTGCGCCTGCAGTCTGACGGCACAGTGCTGGCGTCCACCGGTGCGACACCGATAGGTACCGGGCATCACACCACGTGGGCCATGTTGGTTGCCGACCGACTCGGCGTGTCGCTTGACGATATCGAGGTGCGCCATGGGGATACCGACGTCATTCCGTCTGGTTCCACCACTGGAGGTTCACGGTCGGTGCAGTTGGCCGGTTCGGCGATGGCTGACGCATCCGAAAAACTGGTTGTCTTGGCCCGCCAGACGGCTGCAGATCTGATGGAGGCGGCACTCGGGGATGTGGTCCATGACCGAGAAAACGGGGTCTTCCACGTTGCGGGTACGCCAAGTGTGGCTCGCACATGGAGCGACGTGGCTGGGTCGGCCGATACCGAGTTGACCGGTCTGTCTGATCACTCCCAAGATGGGGCCACCTTTCCATGTGGGACCCACATTGTTGTCGTGGAGCTTGACACTGAAACCGGACGGGCAACCATCGATCGGGTGGTGGCCGTGGACGACTCGGGAATTATCATTAACCCGTTATTGGCTGCTGGGCAGATTCACGGTGGCTTGGCTCAAGGCATCGCTCAAGGAATGTTCGAGGAGTTTCGTTACGACGCAGATGGCAACCCTCTAACCACCAACTTGGCTGACTATACGGCTGTGTCCACCATGGAGGTACCAAGTTATGAGCGCAGCTTCATGGAGACCCCATCGCCAAGGAACCCCCTAGGCGCAAAGGGAATCGGTGAGTCAGGCAGTATCGGGTCTACCGCTGCGGTGCAGAGTGCAGTGATCGACGCCTTGGCTCCCTGGGGGATCCGTCACCTTGATATGCCTATTACCCCAGAGAAGGTCTGGGCGGCCATCGACGCGGCGTGAACACCGTGCTTTCTGATCGCAACCCGCACCTAGTGAGCAGGATGCATGGTCATCAACTCTCTATTTTTGCTGAAATGTCGACGCTGGCTACTGAGACAGGTGCAATCAACCTCGGCCAGGGCTTCCCTGACACAGATGGTCCTGCTGCGGTCACCGCAGCTGCGATTCAAGCAATCCAAGATGGCTTCAACCAGTACCCGCCAGACCGGGGTATCCCCGAGCTGCGACAAGCGGTGGCTGACCACCAAGAACGGTTCTACGGTCAACTTGTTGACCCTGACGACGTGATGGTTTCTACCGGGGCGTCCGAAGCCCTTGGATCAACCGTGATGGCTCTTGTTGAACCTGGAGAGGAAGTGGTTGTATTCGAGCCCTACTTCGATCTCTACGCAGCGGTGATTGAACTCGCCGGAGGAGTGCGCCGGTCTGTCACACTTCATGCACCTGACTACTCGTTTGATCCGGCTGAGCTGGAGGCGGCGATTAACCCGTCTACTCGACTGATAATGGTCAACACGCCACACAACCCGACAGGAAAGGTGTTTTCTGAGGGTGAACTGGGCGAGATCGCCCGACTAGCCATCGCTCATGATCTGCTGGTGGTGACCGACGAGGTCTACGAGCACATGACTTACGATGGGACCCGCCACATCCCGTTGGCCACATTCCCGGGGATGGCTGAGCGCACTGTGACCATCTCGTCAGGAGGTAAAACGTTTGGGCTTACCGGCTGGAAGGTGGGATGGGCACATGCACCTACCGATTTGATTAGGGCGGTGCACACAGTCAAGCAGCACCTCTCATTTACCAGTGGGGCTCCCTTTCAGCGGGCCATGGTCACTGCGCTCAACCTCGGTGACGACTATTTTGCGGAGTTGGCCGCTGATCTATGTGCCAAGCGGGACTTGGTCGTCGAAGGGCTTTCCTCGGTAGGGCTAAAAGTCTATCCAGCCTCGGGCACCTACTACGTAACAGCCGATGTTGGGCCGCTTGGATATGAGGACGGTATGGACTTCTGTCGTGATCTGCCTGGTCGGTGTGGCGTAGTTGCAGTGCCTAATAGAGTCTTTTATGACAACGAGTCGGCTGGGCGGACCATTGTGCGGTTTGCCTACTGTAAGCGGTTTGAGGTTCTACACGAGGCTGTCGATCGCATGTCGCGTCTGGTGGCTTGAGGCCATGATGAAGGTGCTGGAGTTCCATCAGTGAAGATCGCCGCCCTACAGCACGACATCGTCTGGGAGGACACGGCGGCTACGTGCACCCAGTTGGTACCAATGATTGCTGAGGCAGCTGGAGCTGGAGCAGGCATGGTTTTGCTGACCGAAATGTTTGGTTCAGGGTTCTCTCTAGCTGCAGATCGGATTGCCGAGCCCCCAGGTGGACCAACGGAACAGTTCATGGTTGTTCAGGCGGCAGCTCACGGAGTCTGGTTAGGTGGGTCGATCCCCACGCGTGAGACGCGCCTCGATAAACGTGATGCGCTTCCTGTTAACCGGTTTCTTCTAGTGGGGCCTGATGGGACCCAACATCATTATGACAAGATCCACCCGTTCACCTTTGCTGACGAGCACAAGGCCTATAGAGCCGGCGAAATCCCGGTAACGGTGAGTATTGGTGGCCTTCGACTGAGTTTGTTCGTTTGCTACGACCTGCGGTTCGCCAATGCCTTCTGGGACTTGGCGCACGACACTGACGCATATCTAGTGGTGGCGAACTGGCCTGAGTCTCGGCGGCACCACTGGCAGACCTTGCTTCGGGCCCGGGCTATCGAAAATCAGGCATACGTGGTGGGTGTGAATCGGGTGGGCGAGGGAAACGGTCTGACCTATTCGGGTGACACGATGATCGTGGATCCGTTAGGTGAGGTACTAGCCGAGGGAGTGGAACACCTCGAATCTGTGGTCATGGCCGATCTCAATCCAGATCGGGTGGCTGAAGTTCGCGCAGCCTTCCAATTCCTACCCGACCGGCGGGACTGATGGTTGCCATTCCTGGAGTTTTAGAGAGAGCCCGACTGATGGTGGAGCCGTCGCTTGTGGCTGCCGTGGACCAGTTGCAACCTGAGTTGCGCCTGCTGGCTCGGTACCACTTTGGTTGGGCCGAGGTTGACGGTTCACCGTCAAGAGTCGGTGCAGGAAAGGGTCTTCGACCTGCTCTAGCAGTTCTATCGGCTGAGGCAGTGGGCGCCGATGGAGGGTTAGCCATACCTGGAGCGACGGCAGTGGAACTGATACACAACTTTTCATTGGTGCATGACGACATCATTGATGGTGATGTGGAGAGACGGCACCGCCCGACGGTGTGGTCGGCCTTCGGCGTGGACGACGCTGTGATCGCCGGCGATGCCCTTCACAACTTGGCCTTGCAGGTGCTCCTAGCCGATTCGACATCGCCACTTACCGTCGAACGGGTGCAAGCTACGGTCCGACTGGTGGCGGCCACCACAGCGATGATCGCCGGTCAGTCTTCCGACATGGCCTTTAATAACCGTTCTGAGGTGGACCTAGCCGCCTGCTTAGCCATGGAGGCCGATAAGACGGGCGCCTTGCTGGGTTATTCGGCCTCAGTGGGTGCCGTATTGGCTGGGGCGCCTCAGAGTTGGATCGACGCGCTTCAGATTTATGGTCTGGAACTTGGCTTGGCCTTTCAGGCTGTAGATGATGTTCTGGGTATCTGGGGCGATCCAACAGTGACCGGAAAGGCGGCGGGCAACGACCTTAGGGAGCGGAAGAAGTCGATGCCGGTGGCTCTGGTGCTGTCCGGTGGGGGCGCAGCAGAAGATGAGTTGCGCGCCATCTATGACTCCGTAGACGATTTGTCCGATGACAGCGTGGCTCGGGTTGCAGCGGTTATCGAAGCAGCCGGCGGTCGGGACCGCACGGTGGCTGAGGCTCGGTTGCATCTGGATGCGGCGCTGGCAGCCATTGATTGTGTTGGTCTAGTTCCCGAGGCAGTCGACGAACTTGTCGGCTTAGCCGAGTTCGTGGCCAATCGAGACTTTTGACAATTGACTCCCGAAACAAGACTTTCAGAGTCGACGGATTGCTCCGAGTCGAACTACGGCGCGGCCTTCCTCTCGACTGGCCTTTAGGTCAACTTGGCCCTCAAGAACCCACTCGTAGTGTCCTTCGGGATCAGCGATGGTTTGGACAACTGGCCATTGGTTGGCACCCGCGCCACTTGAGTCGTCGAGTGTGAAGAATGCCCCACCCCGCGCATGACTGTCGGTTGGGATAGTCCGGTGCTCCTCCCAATAGGGCGCTATGGCCTCGCTGATATCAGTGGAAGTGCGTCGCGACTCGTCTACCCCCGGTACTTCAGCTAACGCTTCGTGGTCATCGAGACGGCGGCGCGATAGCAACTGAATCCATCGGAACACCTCGTTGCGAACCATGATCTTGTATGCCCGAGCGTTGCGTGTTACGTCGGGTCGTTCGGCTGGCAGATTTGAGTTTCCATCAAGGGTGGCTCGGTTGATGGAACCCTCTTCAGGGTTACGGAGTTTCTCCCACTCATCAATGAGACTTGAGTCGACCTGACGCACTGTCTCGCCGAGCCATGCTTCAAGATCGCGTAGTGCTTCAGTTCGATGGTCCATGGGAACAGTTTGGGTCAGTGCTTTGTAGGCCTCACTGAGGTAACGCAGGACCGTGCCCTCTGAGCGCTTTAGCCCGTGGTGCTCAATGTATTGACGGAAGTTAAAACCAGTCTCGTAGAGTTCACGAGCCACTTTCTTAGGTTTGACGTTCTCATCGCCCACCCACGGATGGTGACGGCGGAACACGTCAAACGTGCCGTACAGAAATTCCTTAAGTGGACGCGGTGGCTCAACTAGGGCGAGACGTTCCATCCGCTCTTCGTATTCAACACCTTCCATCTTGAGTCGGGCCACTAGTTCTGACCGAAGCCGGTCAACCTGAGCGGCGATGATCACACCTGGATTCTCGAGTACTGACTCGATGACCGACAGGACATCTAGGGCCTGGAGCTGGGCAGCAGCCTCGGGATCAGTGGATTCTGGGGTCTCGTTCTGGTCAACTGTGTCTTCTCGTTCAGGCAAGAAGTCAGGTCGGTCAGCCAACTCGGGAATCACTTCGAGGGCAAAAAGTGCGAGTGGCTGGTGGAGGGCGAAACTGTCTTGGAGGTCAACACCGACTGATACATGACGCCCTTGGTCGTCGGGCTCTTCGAGTTCTCGGATGACTCCGGCGTCGCGCAGTGATCTGTAGATTCCGATGGCTCGTCTCACGTGTTGACGCTGACGGTCACGGGGTTCGTGATTGTTGAGGAGGAGATACTTCAGGCCCTTTCGCCCGTCACCTTTTCGGGCTAGCACGTTGAGCACCATCTGGTGAGTTACGTCGAAACTTGAGATCAATGGCTCAGGCGCGCCCGCTACCAACTTTTGGAATAGTTCAGCGTTCCAGTGGGCGTAGCCGCGATCGGGTGGCTTCTTTTTCACCAACTTCTTTTTCTTGCTGGGCTCGGCCACTATCTTGGCTTCGGCCCTTTGGTTCTCAATCCAGTGCACCGGTGCCTGGACCCACACATGTCCCTCGTCGTCGTAGCCCCGGCGCCCTGCCCGTCCAGCGATCTGGGCGAATTCTCGGGTACCGAGTAGTCGTGTAGATGTACCGTCGTACTTGCACAATTGGGTGAAAAGTACGGTTCGAATGGGCACATTGACGCCTACCCCCAGGGTGTCAGTGCCGCAGATCAGTTTAAGTAGGCCGGCTTGGGCCAGTTTTTCTACTAGTAGGCGGTAGCGCGGGAGCATCCCTGCATGGTGAAGGCCAATTCCGTGGCCGATAAACCTTTTCAGGTCTTTGCCAATCGGGGTGTCGAATCGAAATCCACCGACTTCGTCGCGTACTCTTGCCTTTTCGTCTTTGGTAAGGACATCAAGGCTGCAGAGGTCTTGAGCCTTCTCGGTTGCTGCTTTTTGTGTGAAATGGACGATGTAGACCGGTGCTCGATCAGTATCGACCAGTTCGGAGATCGATTCGTGGAGGGGGGTCTCCCGGTACTGGAAGGTCAGCGGCACCGGTCGAATCGTCCCGGCGACCGTTACCGCTGGCCGGCCGGTGCGCTGGGTCAGATCCGCGGTAAACCGATCTGTGGGGCCGAGGGTGGCTGACATAAGGAGGAATTGAGCGTGGGGAAGTTCCAAAAGGGGAACCTGCCAAGCCCAACCTCGCTGTCGGTCACCATAGAAGTGAAACTCATCGGCCACTACAAGGCCGAAGTGGCAGTCTGCGCCTTCGCGTAGGGCCTGATGGGCAAGAATTTCTGCAGTGGCGCAGATAATTGGTGCTTCAGGGTTGACTGAGGCGTCGCCGGTGACCATCCCTACGTTTGTGGGACCAAAGTCGCGGGCTAGGGCAAAGAACTTCTCACTTACTAAGGCCTTGATAGGGGCCGTATAGATGCTTCGTTCACCGCGCGCAAATGCTGCAGCGTGGGCGGCTGTAGCCACTAGCGACTTCCCTGAGCCCGTTGGGGTGGCCAGAATTACGTGAGCACCGGCCAATAACTCAAGGATTGCTTCCTCCTGAGCGTCGTATAGGGCAAGGTGTCGTTCGGCGACCCAGTCCACGAATAGGTCCAGCAGTAGGTCGGGGTCAGTTCCCAGTGGGATCCGGTCAGCCAACGTGGCGGCGGCTGCCGTCATTGGATCCGTCATGGCGGGTTACTGATACCGAACTCGTAAGCCAATAGTTCGTAGGAGCGGACCCTCGCCTCGTGGTTGTGGCAGATAGAGACCACCATGAGTTCATCTGCACCAGTGGTGCCAACCATCTCCCGGAGACGACTACCCACCTGATCTGGTGTGCCGGCTGGAATTGACCTACGGCCCGGTTGGATGGTCAAGCGTGTCGCTATTGATTGGTTGGCTGGGGGCGATCCGACAGACGTGGGCGCCGGTATTGGTCCTTTCAGGCCGGATACCCGCCAAGCTTGGACAGCAGACACCATCACTTCGGCCTCCGCTTCCGTCTCGGCACAAATTGCGCTGGTGCAGAGGAGCACCTTGGGTTCCGAGCATCGGGCCGACGGTCGGAACTGGCGCCGGTAGGCGTCGACAATTGGCGTGCCGTCGACCTGAGCGATGAAATCAGCCCATCCCAGCGGCAGGCCGAAGTGGGCGGCGTATGCAGCGGAGTCGGCGCTCGAGGCCAGCAACCACACTTCGGGCAGTTCGTCAGGTCTAGGTGTGGCCCGAACACCTCGGATCGGACTATCTGCGGGCAGCGTGTCGTCGACCAAGTGGACCAGTTCCTCCACTTGGTTGGGATAGTGATCTAAGGGTGTTCGGGAGCCGCCTCGAGCCAGAGCAGCAGCGGTCAGGTGATCCGAGCCTGGTGCCCTGCCAACACCAAGGTCAATGCGCCCTGGGTGAAGAGAGGCCAGTACACAAAATGCCTCAGCGACCTTCAGCGGCGCGTAGTGGGTGAGCATCACCCCGCCTGAGCCAACTCGAATGCGATCGGTGGCCCCCGCGATAGAGCCGATCAGTGCCTCCGGACTGGAACCAGCCAGGCCGGTCATGCCGTGATGTTCGGCTACCCAGTAACGGTGGTAACCCATGGCTTCTGTCCGGCGGGCCAGATCGAGACTGTTGCGGAGCGCGTCGCCGGGCGTTGAACCTTCAGGAACTGGGGACTGATCCAGTACTGATAGATGGGTCATGGTGTGGTTGGCCGGTTGTGGTCAGGCACGGGTCGAATGAGTGCCGTCCGTTCAGCTTTCACCACCGGATGGAGGGCACAACCTGGGAGGTGGTCGTTGACCATACCCATGGCTTGCATCAGGGCGTAGATCGTGGTCGGCCCCACGAAGGACCAACCGCGGTGCTTTAGATCTTGGCTAAGTGCGGTGGACTCTCTCGTTGAGGTAGGGACGTCATTTGTTTCAATGTCTCGACTGTCGGGTTCAAAGGCCCAGAGGTAGGCAGCGAGTGAACCAAATTCCTCGATAACTTCTAGGGCTCGCGCTGCGTTATTGATAGTTGACTCAATCTTTCCTCGATGGCGAACTATGCCAGTGTCGGCCATACACCGGTTGATATCGGCCTTGGTATAGCGGGACACGGTCGCTGGGTCGAAGTGAGAGAAAGCAAGTCGGAAGTTATCTCGCTTACGAAGGATCGTTAACCACGACAAGCCGGCTTGGAATCCTTCGAGACAAACTTTCTCAAACAGCCCAACATCGTCGACCACGGGTCGACCCCACTCGCGATCGTGGTAGGCACAGTAATCATTATGGGCTCCGGGCCACCAACAGCGAACGACGCCATCAGCGCCGGCTATCAAATGGTTACTCATGATCAGTTTCTACTGGCATTGAGATTCAGGTGTTGGACCGATTCTGTTTCCGCTTCCGTCATGCATTGGGGACGACAGTACGCTCAGGTTGTTCCTATCGAACCTCTGGAGGCATTTCGTGATCATTATCGCTGGTTCCATATCAATTAACCCAGAACGAGTTGACACCATTCTTGAAGGCATTGTGCCGTTGATGGAGGCCACGAGTTCCGAGGAAGGTTGCATCGATTACGTTCTGAGCGCAGATCCAGTTGAGATCGGGAAAATCCGCATTTTCGAAAAGTGGGCCTCCGAGGAAGCCCTTGCAGCGCACGGTACTGCTCCTCATATGGGTGAGTTCCAGCAGGTTCTTAAGACGGTTGGTGTGATCGGGATGTCGGTCCAGCGGTTCGATAACGCAGAAGAGTCCAAACTTTTTTAACCGGTTTTCGTCAGCGGGACTGATGCTGGCAGTTGCGACAGCTCATAGGTCCTAAGCCTTGGGTCCGTTGTTGCCTTGGGGCCTGGGTGCCGAAGTGTTGGACAGGTGCTTCGACCGTGGTGGAAGGATAAGGATGAGCTACCTACAGGCTTGCTCAGCCAGGGAGTATCCGGAGTTTGAGGCATCGACTAGACGTTCGGCGATGACGTCGTAATCAGAGGCTGGACGTGGTCGATATCCGTGAAGGTGTAGCGAATCCCGCACCGACGTATCTAGGGCAGCCACGGCCTCGCTGATAGCGGTGTTCAGTAAATCGCGTAGACCGTCGTTGGCCCGCCCGGTGATTAGCGGGACTCCGGGGGTCGGATCAGTCCACGTCAATATCCGTAGTTTTTCAGTTGCTGGTTCGTGTTCGAGAGCGAGACGCCACGAGACCACGTCGATAGACGCCAAGTCGACTCTTCTGTCCGCCACCAACCGTATTGATTGCCGGTGCTCCCCTGACTCGATCACTTCAGAAAAAAACTGTCCGTTGATGGCTAGGGGCGCCACGGTGGTCGCTAATGCCCCCATTCCTGATTGCGAATCGCTCTCATTAAACGCCACCCGTCGACCTCGGAAGGCAGCTAGGTCGGAAGATGGGTCGTCAGTTCGACATACCAGAACTGATCGATAGTCTCCAGGGTCGCATCCGGGAACTGTGTAGTCCAGCGATCCGAGAACCGTCACTTTCCTGGCGAGGTCTTAGACGACTGGCAGCCCGCAGGCTTGAGCGAGAAGCAGATCTGGGTGCGTCCAAAGATCTGTCAAGGTCTGGTGGCCGGTGGGGCGCCACACGGATGCTGGTGTTTCCACTCCAGCCAACTGGATCCTGTCAGCAATCGCCGACCAAAGAGCGTTGATCGCGCCATTTACCTCAGGCCAGTCATACATGGGCAGACCAGCCACTCCGACGGTCACCCCTGTACCTCCAACAGCAACGCTGGCCTATTTGAACTGGCTTCCATGGCTATGGGCCGCAATGCGTTGTTGGTGATGATTGTTCCGCAATGGAATGGGGGGCGAACCCGTCTAGTCAGGTTGCCAGTCTGAGAAAGAGTTAGAGGTATATGTGAGGTCGGCACCTCAAAAACAAGTTTTGTTGTCCCGGGATTTGTGCAATGCAACCAAGAGATGGAAGTAAACGGGGACTTAGAGCGCGCAGAGAACTGGTGAAGTTTCATTCGGCTCTGCTATTTCTTAGGTGTACGTTTATTGGTCATGGACTCTTCACTAGTAAAAGGCTTTGCAGACATTATCGATATGGGGGCTGACGCCCTTGGTGATCGTGACATGCTGATCATGGGCGATGAGCGCTTGACCTGGAATGACATGCAGGCGCGCGCAGGTCAGGTGGCTAACGCCCTGGCCGCTGAAGGCATTGGCACTCAGGACCGCGTAGCGTTTATTGATAAGAACTCGATCGAGTACTTCGAGTTGGCGTTCGGTGCCGCCTACCGAAATGCGGTGACGGTGGCAGTGAACTGGCGACTTGCACCTCCGGAGATGGCCTACATAGTCAATGACTCTCAGGCCACGGTCCTAGTAATTCACGAGGAGTTCGCCGAGCAGTTGACAACGTTCGAAGACGAACTTGAGCACATTAAACGCATTGTGGTTATCGGTGCAGCCGGCAATCACGTATCTTTCGGCGACTGGCGTGACGCTCATGGTTCGCACTGCGAAAAAATTGCTAACGGTGACGAGGATGTGTGTTCTCAACTTTATACCTCAGGTACTACTGGCCTACCTAAGGGTGCCCAGACCACCAACGCAAACTTCCAGGCTTTGTTTGCCACTGTCGACTGGGATATGGATGAGGCCAGCCGGAACCTCTGCGTCATGCCCCTGTTTCACATTGCCGGTAGTGGTTGGGCCTTGTTTGGCATGGCCAACGGGGCGACGACGGTCATGATGCGTGAGTTTGATCCAGTGGCTGGCCTACAAATTGTCGAATCCGAGGCAACCACCCACGCCATATTCGTGCCAGCCATCCTTCAGTTTTTTCTGATGGTTCCGAGCGACGGGATTGACTTATCGTCGATGCAGTACATCGCTTACGGAGCCTCGCCAATCACCGAGGACGTACTTGTGAAGTCCATGGAGCAGTTCGGTTGCAAGTACTTTCAGGTGTATGGCATGACTGAGACCACGGGTGCCGGGACCACCTTGCCACCCGAGGACCATGGAAGCGGCGCCGATCCGAAGCTTTTGCGCTCGGCCGGCAAACCCATCCGGGGCATGGAGATGAAGATTATCGATGCTGATACCGGCGAGGAGCTGCCCGACGGGGAGGTGGGTGAGGTCTGGATGCGTCATGGCGGGAACATGAAGGGTTACTGGAACATGCCCGAGGAGACTGCGAAGGCTATGCCGGGCGACGGCTGGCTGCGTTCCGGTGACGCTGCCTACATGGAGGACGGCTACCTCTACATTTATGACCGGGTAAAGGACATGATCATCTCGGGTGGTGAGAACGTGTATCCGGCCGAGATTGAGAATGCACTCATGGGCCACGCAGGAATTGCTGACGTGGCGGTTATCGGTGTGCCTGACGAGCGGTGGGGTGAGGTAGGCAAGGCGCTGGTCATCCCGGTGGCTGATTCCGGGGTGACCGCTGATGAGATCATGGAGCACGCCCGTGAGCGTCTCGCCGGTTTCAAGTGCCCCAAGACTGTCGACTTCGTGGAAGCTATTCCCCGGAACGCGTCCGGCAAGATCCTCAAGCGGGAGTTGCGCGACCCCTTCTGGGAGGGTCACGACCGCCGGGTCGGCTGACTGGATCCGGATAACTGGGGCCCGCTTGGCGTGAGTTACTGGCGTCCACCTAGGGTCGCCGTTCATGGACATCAGACTGGACGGCAAGGTCGCCATCGTCACCGGTGGCTCACGTGGAATTGGCCGAGGTATCGCCTCCGCTATGGCATCGGCGGGGGCCAAGGTGATGATTACCAGCCGCAAGGAGGAGTCGTGCGCTGCGACCACCGAGGAACTACGAGACGAGACCGGGGGTGATCTTGCCTACGTGGCTGGACACGTCGGCAAGATCGAGGACATGGAACGCGTGCTGGGTGCCACCTTGGAGGCTTTCGGGGCCATTGACGTACTCGTCAACAATGCAGCTACCAACCCGTACGCCGGGCCAGTAATCGACATCGACGTGCCTCGATGGGAAAAGACATTCGCTACCAATCTCACTACACCACTGGTCTGGACTCAGGCTTGCTGGAACCGATGGATGAAGGAGCACGGTGGTGCAGTAGTAAATATCTCGTCGGTAGGGGCTTACGCCACTAATCCAATTCTCGGCGTATACGACATCACCAAGCGAGCTCTTATTCATCTAACTGAGCAACTAGCCGCTGAGATCGGACCAACAGTTCGAGTTAACGCGGTATGCCCAGGCCTGATCCGTACTGATTTTGCTCGTGCCTTATGGGAGGGTGGTCGTGGGGACGCTATTGCCGCAACGCTGCCGATGAAGCGCCTTGGTGAAGCAACTGACATCGCCAATACTGCATTGTTTTTGGCATCAGATGCCGCTTCTTGGATGACGGGACATGCTGTCTTGGTTGATGGAGGTCAACTAATCAGCGTTGACGGAGTTCAGCTGTAGGAAAATCCTGAGTATTTGACTGTGATCTTTCAAAGTCCACTAACTGCGGTTTGGTCGTAGTTCTCGGTCATTTGCTGATGAGTGGCCTTTGTTTAGGAGACCTCGTTGGTTCTCGTTGAGATTCAGAGGACTTCCTGATCGGTTATTCAGACTTCCAGTTGTGCTGCCACAGTTTGTGCAGCGTCGATGAACTCCTCAACCATGTCCAGCACTACCTGACCAGCACCGCGCGTGCGGTTCATGGTGCCGACCACCTGGCCGACGAAGTAGGTCGCGAGATCCTCGGCACCTGATCCTTCTTTGTGGGCAGCCCGGTTAATCCGATCTACGGCAGCTCCGGTGAGCATGGGTTGTAGCGGCATCCCTAGTGGATCAGGTGTGTCTTCACGGTCCCATTCATCGGTCCAAGCGGTGCGCAGCATCCGGGCGTGCTTACCGGTCATGGAGCGGGATCTAATTGTGTCACCAGAGCCAGCGGCCAGCATTTTGCGCTTTACCACTGGATGAGTCTCAGCCTCTTCGGTAGTGAGCCAAACCGATCCACACCACACGCCAGCAGCTCCGAGAGCTATGGCTGCGGCCATTTGGCGGCCACGACCAATGCCCCCAGCACCGAGAACAGGAACCGGCGCGACGGCATCAACCACCTCAGGCAACAGCACCATGGAACCGATATGACCGGTATGGCCACCACCTTCTGTTCCCTGCGCGATTATCGTGTCAACTCCCGCAGCCACATGCCTTTCGGCATGGACCTTTGTGCCAGCTAAGGCAGCCACTTTCACGCCGGCTTCATGGCATCGGCTGATCATCTCAGCAGGAGGAGACCCAAGGGCGTTGGCAACTAGGGCTGGGTGGTAGCTAAGGGCTATATCGAGTTGGCCCATCGCCCGATTGGCTGAGAATGGGGCATCGCCGGAACGTTCAGCCCAGCCAGAGCCAGCATCTGAGTCCTCAGGTACGCCATAACGATGTAATAACTCGTTTACGAAATCTTGGTGAGCACCAGGAATTGTGGATAACAGATCTTTGACCTGAAGGCCGCCTTCGTCGGAACCGGCGTATCGGGCGGGGACTATCAAGTCCACGCCATAAGGACGGGCACCGATTTCTTCCTTGATCCATGCCAAGTCAATCTCGAGCTGCTTGTCACTCAGCCCCACGGCACCCAGAACACCAAGTCCACCGGCTTTAGACACTGCAGCGACCACGTCACGGCAGTGCGAGAAGGCCATGATTGGAAATTCGATGTTGAACATTTCGGTGATTGGCGTCTGCATTGGGTTCTCCCAGCGGCGGTTGATTTGGGTGGGTTCAGAGGGCCACGATCCCTTGTTTATCTAGTTCACAGATGCTGCCAACGATGTCGTAGGCAAGCAACCTTTGCAGAGTGCCATGGTTGGCAGTCTTACCCCAGACTCGGGCACCATTGTCGGTTAAGGCGGCAACCACGGCTTCGCTGGGCTGTCCGTCACGATCGTGACGGACGGTGTAACCGTCGACTATGGCCTGACCGACATAGTCAGGGTCTGGGGTTCGGGTGGGTTGGGTAGCCACCTCGGCTGCACAGTCAACTGATTGGTAACGGTTGGAAGGGGGAGCGGTGGAATAGACGCCAAAAGCGTGTTTGCCGAGGTAGCCACCGTTGGCGTATAGCAGGCCTATCCCAGGGGTGCTACGGAGTCGATCAACTAGTGCTGCTAGTGATTGTCCTACTGAGTTTGAATGCGGAGCACCAGCAAACGTGAGTCCACCATTGGCAGTCAGTGGTCTGGTGTCGGTTGCTGGATCTAGGCCGAGTTCGGTGGCGCAGACTTGAACTGATGAGGGGAAGCAGGCGTACAGGTCTAGGTGGTCTATCTCATCAATACTTAATCTGGCCCTGAGTAGGGCCTTTCGACCGGCGACTCTTGCTCCAACTGACCGATAGAGAGATATGCGCCTACTGGGTGACGCTGGGTCATTGGCCCGACTACTAATCCATGGAAACACCCACTGGTCACTAGGCACGCCGAGTCTCCGGGCTAGGGCCACCGAGGTCAGGAAAACGGCGCTGGCCTGATCAACGCTGTTATTGGCCATCATGACTTTGGTATAGGGAGAGGCAACCATTCGGTTGTCAATTGATGGAAGCGTGATGTCGTCGGCGTTCATGGGTGTTCGAGTTGCGGAGTGTGGATTTTCCATGGCCACGGCATTAAAGCGAGTCCAAAGTTCACCAATCCGTATCCGGTGTTGTTCGATGGTTTCACCTCGGTCGTGTCTAATGGCCGTTTCTACGATGGGATAAAAGACGCTTGGCTCAACGAGACCTCTGGACTCTTCGTGGGGGGTGGCCATCTCGAGGGAGCCCTCGTACCGCTCGGCTGGCGGTAGTGAGGTGTCAACGTCTAGGCGAACCTGAACTCCAAAGCGTCTAGCCCGCCTACGAGAACGGAAGGCCTCTCCACCAACCATCATTGCCATTTCTAGGTCACCGTCAGCTATGCGGGTTGCTAGGTGGTCGAGGAGACGCTGAGGAGAGGTACCAGATAGTCCGGTAAGCAGCGTGGAGGCACGAGTGGCACCTATCGCCCCTGCCACTTTTCCTCCGGGGTTGGGATGACTCCAGAGCCCCCCAACTACGGCAATCATGTCTAACCGAGTGAGTGCGCTCAGCTTGCGAGCATCAATGGCTGCTGAGCGGCAAGCGTCGGCCATGAGTTCTAGAGCGGTGCGAGCCACTTCAGGGTTGTCGACTCGATCGGTGACCTGAGCCACTCCAATGATGACCGGGGTAAGAGGATCGATGGCCATGGATACAGCATGCTGCATCGGAGAGATCTTTGTTGGGTAAATCAACTGAACGTGCTTTTGGTACCTATGGTCGGTAGATCTGATCTATGCCTAGACTTGAGACCATGGTCTACGAAACGCCTGAGTACCACCCGGCGTTTGAGGAGTATTGCGAGGCCATTTTTGAGTTGGCTGAAGACGACCTCGAGGTGATTCAGGCGCGCATTGCTGAGCGCCTTGAGGTGAGCCGACCGGCGGTATCAGAAATGATCAAGCGCCTCGAGACCGAGGGGCTTGTGGTCGTCAAAGGGACGGGTATATCGCTCACAAATGATGGTCAAGAACTTGCTAGCCAAGTTGTGCGTCGCCACCGAATCGCTGAACGGTTCCTGACTGATGTCTTGTTTTTGAATTGGGCAGATGCGCACCATGAGGCGGGAAAGTGGGAGCATGTCATATCACCGGTGGTTGAGGAAGCGTTGGTGCGACTGTTAGGGGAGCCCACGACGTGCCCGCATGGCAACCCAATTCCCGGTTCCGATTACACGGCTCCTGAAACCCGTCATCTTGTAGAGGTACCAGTAGGGGGGGTATTTACAGTCAGCCGCATCACCGAGGAACTGGAATTTACGCCTGGACTCCTTGAGTTTCTTGAAGGTTCGTCGATAATTCCGGGTAACGGTGGTGTGGTTACAGCAGCTTCTCCTGATGGCACTGTGACGGTTGAGGTCGGTGGGGCTTATGTCGGCGTAGGGTCTTTTGCGGCTGAGCGCATTCTCGTTATTGGCTAGCGCTTTTTGTAACCAAAGGCAGATCAGGCTAGATGATTAGCTCGACGCACCACTAGGTACCAGGTCAAAACTGCGCTGATGGCAACGAGTACAAGAGCCAGAATTCCCATCTCAGCAAGGTATAGCGCCTCGTACGTATCCCAGATCTCGACCGTCAGCGTTCTGAAGCCCATGGGTGCCACCAACAGTGTTGCTGGAAGTTCTTTCATGGTTGAGAGCATCACGAGGCCCGCTCCAGCGGTAAGTCCGGGAGCCATGATCGGTAGTTCTACGGTGATCAGGCGCCTCAGACGGTTTGCACCAAGGAGCCTCGCAGCGTCGTCCATGCGCTTTGGTACGGAAGTTACGGCGACTTGTGCAGTTCGTACCGCTTGGGCTCCGAAGTGCACGATGTAGGCGAACACGAGCACCGGCATCGAACCAATCAGGAACTCGAATGGCGACGCGTGCAGGGTCCAGAAAATTAGGGATATAGCGACTACGAGTCCCGGCATAGCGAATCCCGCGATTACTACGCTATTGACCACGCCACCGAGTCGACTGCGATGGCGGGCTAGGAGATAGGCAATTGGGAGCATGACGGCTACGGCGATGACTGCCGTGACCGAGCTGATCCAAACGGTGCTCCACGTAGCGCTCGCTAGGTCACCCCAGTCCAGACGCAGTGCGGCAAGACCCCGTCGCTGTTGGAGCCAGCCGAATAGTCCCCAGTCGGCTAGCGACAATGCTGGAGCAAATAGTGCAAGACCGACTATCAGTGAGCAACTAGCGGCAGCAGGAATCCTCCACAGTCCCAATGCGACATTTAGTGGTGATCGGTCACCGGTCACCTCTATTTGAGCGCTGCGACGGGCGACTGTTCGTTCGGCTGCGACAACTAGGAGAGCTAGGGCAAGCAGCAGAAACGCCATACCAAAGGCCCGCGTCTGATCGAACAGACGGTTGCGGTAAATGGTCTGGGTGAGCGTCTCGAATCGCATTAGGTGGACTGCTCCAAAGTCACTCACGGTGTAGAGGAACACCAGTAGTGAGCCGGCGGCGATAGATGAAGTCGTCTGCGGGAGGACAACCCTTCGGAAGACTTGGAACGGTCGGTCACCAAGAAGGCGCGCGTTCTCCTCGAGGGACGAGGGGAGGGTGGCGAGGCGCGCTGCTACTGGCAGGTAGACGTAGGGATAGGCGAATAATGTCAGAACTAGCCACGCACCGGTAAGACCGTGGAGGCGCAATTCGAGGTTGAAACCAAACTGTCCGACTAGATCATGCACAATTCCGCCGGGAGTTAGACCAGAGTGAAAGGCAGCGGCTCCGATGAAACTTGGGTAGACGAGTGGTAGGGGCGCAAGAACTCGCCATAGTCGTCGCAACGGAAGGTCGGTTCTTACAGTAAGCCACGCCAAGGCTGTTCCCAATATGGCGGTCGACACGGAGACGAGTACTGCTAGTTGGATTGTTCTCCACAGTGGCCTGAGCGCTCGCCCCTCCAATAGTAGAGATAGGGAGCCACCAGTGATTGCACGCCAGACCACGTAGCCGCCTGGAAGGGCGAACAGCACAGCTATGAAAACTGCACTACCCGAGAGTTGCCAAGGCGGTCGCCCGGTACCCGTCTGATACCGGGCGACTCTTCTTGCCGAAGGCGTGGTCTTTGGTGTTGTGGTCATTGTGACATTTAATTTACGCCATGAGATTTGGTTATTGGTCGAGGATCCCGCTGGCCTCAATGATCTCCATAGTCCGGGTGAATTCGGCGGCCATGTTGTCGATATCGACGGCTCCGACCGTATCAATTGGTTGTTGGGGTAGCCGGTCCGCCGGGGCCACACCGATAGCTAATGGGTATTCGAAGACAGTGTCGGTGAGGTAGCGCTGTTGGATATCGCTTAGCAGGAACGAAAGGAAACGGTTGGCAAGGTCCTTGTCGTCGCTGCTCTTCAAAATAGAAGCGGTCGCCATAATCATTAGTCCACCGTCATCACCAGAAGTAAAGGTGTGGTTTTCTGAGCGCTGGGCATCACCATTTTTTTCGGACTCTTGATGGTTGTAGTAGTGGTTAACTAATCCGAAATGCACCTCTCCTCGGCTGACGGCCTCCACGATTGCTCGGTTTTTGGGATAAAAGCGAGCACCATTGGCAACCATGCTGTTGAGCCAATCGGTAGCGGTGTTGTCGCCGTTGCGCAGTCGAAAGACCGTGAACCAGTCCTGGAAAGATGAGTTGGATCCGGGTATAGCGACTAGGTCTTTGTACTTGGGTTTAGCAAGTTCAAAAACCGAATTGGGTAAGTCTTCTTTGACTACCTCATCGATGTTGTAGACAAGGACTCGGGCGCGGCCAGCGAAGCCGACCCAGTGTCCGTTGGCCGGTTTCGTACCGCTGTCAACCTCTTTGAGGACGTCATCGTTGAGTTCGGCTAGCAGACCAAGGTCATCGAGGTAACCAGTCGGGCCGGGGCTACGGGACAGGAAGATATCGGCTGGGGTCTTGTCCTTCTCGGTTGCGAGGGCCAGAGCCATGTCGTTAGAAGAGCCATATTTTACGTTGAGGGTGATACCAGTTGCAGTGCTGAAGGACTCAAAAATAGGACCCACCAGCTTTTCTGAGCGACCGGAGTAGATAGTAAGAGACTGTTCATTATTACTGCCGCAGGCCGTAGAGGATCCGACGAGAGCCAAGGTGATGAGGAGAGCAGAAAGTCGGTTTGACCTTCTTTTAGGGAGATACATTGTTGTTAATATCCTTAGGTATCGTGTTTATCTAATGTTAAGTTAGCCTAATACTAGATAATACGACTTCACAACCCAAGGGCAACTGCCCCACTTCCGATATAACTCACGGCAACGCGATCTCCGCGACGATGAAGTAAATCAGCGTTGGTCCTCACTTTGAGAGAGGGCCCGTTGTCGAGTTGAACGTGCACCATGGCGTCGTGGCCGTAGTACTCAATTAGTTCAACTGTCCCGCTGCTACCTTCCGTAAGGGCTAGATCTTCTGGTCGGAGCAGCAGGTCGGCTGGGCCGTCACTGCCAACGAGGACGGGGATCTCACCAATTGGTGTTTGGCAAGAACCACTAGGCCTGTTGCAGCGAAACAGGTTGGCGTCACCAACGAACGTAGCTACCCAGCGGTCCGCTGGTCGCCGGTAAAGATCGTCGGGTGTTCCGACTTGCGCCAGGTGTCCCTCGTGGAGCACCGCAACCCGGTCGCCAAGTACAAAGGCTTCTTCCTGATCATGAGTGACAAATACTGTGGTAACACCAAGGTCAACAAGTAACCGATGCATCTCTGCGCGCACTCGGAGACGAAGTGTGGTGTCAAGATTCGAGAAGGGTTCGTCTAGAAGTAAGACGCCAGGTCTTGGGGCGAGGGCTCTTGCAAGGGCTACCCGCTGTTGTTGGCCACCAGACAAGGTGTTGGGCATGCGGTTTGCGACTTCGCTTAACCCGACCATGTCCAACGCCTCGTTGGCTCGACTTGAGTTACGTTCACTGCGGGGAAGCCCGTAGGCCACGTTTCGGCGGACGTCTAGGTGGGGGAATAGCGCCCCATCTTGAAAGACCATGCCGATTCGTCGTCGCTCAGGGGGCACGAAGTGGCCGTTACTGGTCACGACACGATTACCGACCGCAACTGAACCACTAGCGGGGTGCTCGAGGCCAGCAATGGTTCGTAGGAGGGTTGTTTTACCACAACCGCTTGGACCAAGCAGGGCGACGAGCTCTCCAGGAGCAATGTCAAGAGACAGGTCAATAAGCACAGGTGGTCCCTCATATGCAACTGAGAGATCACGGACACTTAACCCAGATGGAGCGACAGCGTCGTCTGGTGTGCCCCAGATGTTCATCATGCCTAACAGGCTAGGGGTAGCAGTCCGTACACCCAAAGCGGGTTGGAATCTTTGCAAGATCAGCGGTCTAGCTACTGTGCTCAACCATGACCAACGTTGACATTGGCTGGACCGGGCTGGTCCCCGCTCTTTTGTTGGTCGTAGTTGTGTGTGTTGTCTCGGTTGTTCGCCGTCTCCGACTCGAAACTGATCTACTAGTAGCGACGGTGAGGTCTGTGGGACAGTTGCTGATTGCTGGCTGGGCTCTCACACTGTTACTCAATGACGGGGTGTCAATAATTTGGGCTTGGTTCTGGGTGGTGGCTATGGTGCCGGCTGCCGCATGGTCGGCTTGTCGAAGAGAGCCGAGACTCCCAAGTTTGTTTCTCACCACAATCATTGGATACTCGCTCGGATTGGCCACGTCACTACTGGTTGTCTTTGGGCTTAATGTGCTGCCGATTAAGGCGCAAGTACTGGTGCCACTTTCAGGAATGGTCATTGGTAACTCGCTTAAGGTTGTGGTAGTCGCTGCAACAAGTGTGGTTGACGGCTTCAGGGACCGCTCTGGTGAGGTTGAGGCATTATTGGCACTGGGCTTTGATCGGAGAAGGGCTGCCCGGGAGGTAAGCTCTGATGCTCTTAGGCTGGCTGTGAGCCCGCAGATTGAGGTCACCCGTTCGGTTGGCATAGTGTTTTTACCTGGCGCTTTGACCGGAATGATTCTTGCTGGTGTTGACCCATTGGACGCAGCACTCGTCCAAGCAGTGATCTTGTTCCTGATTCTTGGGTCGGCGGCGATTACTGGACTGGTAGTTGTTCTTGGTGCAGGGCGCTGTTTCTTTACTCCCGATTATCGGCTGGTTCTGCCCAGTCAGTCAGAAAAATAAATACCTAGAGCGTTTAGGGCGCTCAGAACTGCTGGAATAGATAAACCAACGACGTTTTCCCGACAACCGTCTATGGATTTCACAAAGTGAGCAGCGCCACCTTGGATGGCATAACCGCCTGCTTTGTCGAGAGGCTCGCCGGTTTTGACGTAGGTGCTGATCTCATCATCACTGACTTTGCGAAATGTGATACTTGTGCGGATAACCCGTGAGACCTTTCGTCCACGGTGGGATACGACAAGACCACCGAACACTTGGTGGGTTTGACCAGACAGCAGTTTGAGCATTTCAGTAGCTCGGGCGGGCAGCAGGGGTTTACCGAACACCTCGTTGTTTATTGCAACCACAGTGTCTGCAGCAAGACCTGTTTCATGGTTATTCACAACATCAGTCAATTTTGCTAGAGCCAGACGCTCTACAAGGGCGTCAGCATTTTCCTGAGGGAATGGTGTTTCATCAACATTTGGTTGTCTGACCTTTGGATTAAAGCCATGGGACTGGAGTAGAGCCAGACGCTGAGGTGACGTTGATGCCAAGATCAGGCTCTGAGCGGAATGAGCCATGTCGAATTAAATTTCTTTGATTTTGCTAGCCACCAGAAACCACTGCGGCAGCCTCAGCAGGTGGTGGTGTGGCGTCGCTGGGATCGTCTAGCCACCCTTCGGGCAGGACCACTCGTTTGGGCCCGCTTCGGTGGCTCCGAGGTATTCGCAACGACGCCGGATCTAGAGGTAGTGACGGATCGGTTGTCTTTAGGAGTCCAACGAGCAACTCTTCAAGGTGGTCGAGGTCTGCAATTTTTTGCAACGAGTCCCGTATCGCTGGGCCTGTTGCGTAGCCCTTTAGATACCAACTTGTGTGCTTACGGAAGTCCCTGATGCCATGTGGTCCAGCCCAGTCCACCAAGAGACGAGCATGGCGGACCATGGACAGAACCACATCGGCGAGTACCGGTGGGGCATCTGGTTCGTTACCTCCGGATTCAGGGGTGGGACCAAATGCTGTGGCCAGATCCCGAAACAGCCACGGCCGTCCTAGACAACCACGACCTACCACCACACCATCACAGCCTGTCTCGCGCATGAGGCGTAGGCCGTCCCAAGCCTCCCATATGTCACCATTGCCGAAAACTGGTATGGAGGTCACCGCAGTCTTCAGAGCAGCGACCGCCGTCCAATCGGCGTCACCGGAGTACAACTGCTCAGCCGTACGAGCGTGTAGTGATACGGCGCTAGCACCAACTGCTTCAGCGATTCGGCCGGCCTCCAGAAAGGTCAGGTGATCTTCATCCGTACCTTTGCGGAACTTGACAGTGACCGGCACGTCACCGGCATGATCTACAGCAGCTCGCACGATCGCTTCAAACAACTTTGGTTTCAGTGGAATGGCAGCGCCTCCACCCTTGCGGGTGACCTTCGGCATGGGGCAGCCAAAGTTCATGTCGACGTGGTCTACGCGTCTCTCGCTAACGAGCATCTCGGTAGCGCGTCCGATGCTGTCGGGCTCGGTTCCGTAGAGCTGGATGCTACGGGGTGTCTCCTTGGGGTCGAAGTGAGCAAGCCGAGACGTTTTGAGGTGTCCATCGATCAGGCCGCGAGAGGTGATCATTTCGCTGACGTACAACCCGGCTCCAAACTCTCGACATAGAGAGCGGAATGGAGCATTGGTGACCCCGGCCATGGGCGCCAGCACCACGGGTGGCCAGACAGTCAGTGGACCGATGCTCGGCATGCCGAATTCGTGGGGAGCAGCCGGCAGGACGTTTGTGTTCACCTCGGATCGCAGGC
>JAQWTI010000029.1 GCA_029242745.1 Acidimicrobiales bacterium
ATGAAGTACTCCAACATCGCCAGTCCCTCACGGAAGTTGGACTTGATGGGGCGGGGAATCATGTCGCCACGAGGGTTGGCCACTAGACCGCGCATGCCGGCGATCTGGCGAACCTGCATCATGTTTCCACGAGCACCCGACTTAACCATCATGTCGATCGGGTTATCACGATCGGCTTCGAGGGACTCCACCATCCGCTCGGTTACCTCAGCGGTCGCCGAATTCCAGATCTCGACCTCCATCTGTCGACGCTCACCATCGGTAATGATGCCTTTGCGAAACTGAGCCTCAACTTTGTCTGCACGCTTCTCGTGCTCGTCAAGAATGGCCGCCTTTTCGGGCGGAATCTTGACGTCATCTATCGATACTGTGAGGCCGGAACGGCTTGCAAAATCGAAGCACACATCCTTCAGTGCGTCGAGCGACTCCGCCACTACCTTCTTGGGATAACCACGTGCCAGATCGTCCACAATGGAACCCAACTCAGATTTACCAATCTGTTGATTCACAAAGGTGATCATCTTGGCCCTATGACCGCCGACTTCAAGGGGTTCAATCTCGTGGCCAGGTAAAGCCTCGTTGAAGAACACTCGTCCGGGTGTGGTCATATGCCAAGTTGCAGCCACGCCATTGGCTGGGGTCTCAACCAATTCCGGATACTCCAAAGAGCGATACTGGATACGGGCGTGCAGATCCACCGTTCCACTCTCCCAAGCCCACTTCAGGTCATTGATGTCGCGAAACACCTTGCCCTCGCCGGTGAGACCCTCGGCCTCAGCAGTTAAGTAGTAGGCGCCGATTACCATGTCCTGGGTCGGAGTGACCAGCGGTCGCCCATGGGCAGGACTCAGCACGTTGTTGGCTGACAGCATCAAAACACGGGCCTCAGATTGGGCCTCGGACGACAGCGGCAAGTGAACCGCCATCTGATCGCCATCGAAATCGGCGTTGAACGCTGCACAAACCAGTGGGTGAATCCGAATGGCCTTCCCCTCGACCAGCACCGGCTCAAAGGCCTGGATACCAAGACGGTGAAGGGTTGGGGCGCGGTTTAGAAGCACTGGATGCTCGCGAATGACTTCCTCAAGCACCGTCCACACCTGTGGCTTACGCCTCTCAACCATACGCTTGGCTGACTTAATATTCTGAGCCAACTCCTCGTCAACCAACTTTTTCATCACAAACGGCTTGAAGAGCTCGAGTGCCATGACCTTGGGCAAGCCACACTGATGGAACTTAAGTGTGGGGCCGGCCACAATCACCGACCGTCCTGAGTAGTCAACACGCTTACCGAGCAGGTTCTGACGGAAACGACCCTGCTTGCCCTTAAGCATGTCCGATAGCGACTTCAGCGGACGGTTACCTGGGCCAGTCACCGGCCGGCCACGACGGCCGTTATCGAACAGCGCGTCAACAGCCTCCTGGAGCATGCGCTTCTCGTTGTTAACGATAATCGCGGGAGCCCCAAGGTCAAGTAGTCGCTTGAGGCGGTTATTCCGATTGATTACCCGGCGGTACAGGTCGTTGAGATCCGAGGTGGCGAAACGGCCACCGTCAAGCTGGACCATGGGTCGCAACTCCGGCGGGATAACCGGCACGGCATCAAGGATCATGGCCCGAGGTTCATTAACTCTACGGCCGTGCTCATCGCGACGATTAAAGGAAGCCACAATCTTGAGGCGCTTAATGGCCTTCTGCTTGCGCTGGGCCGACAGGGGCTTCTGACCCTCCGGCGGATCTATCTGGCCACGAAGTTTGACCTCTTCATGGTCAAAGTCAATCTTGTCGATCATTTGCGCTAAGGCGTCAGCGCCCATACCGCCCTCGAAGTACTCACCCCAGCGGTCTTCAAGTTCACGCCAGAGCATGTCCTCTTCAATAATCTGACGAGCAAACAAGCCAGTGAACTCATCCCAGGCTCGGTTCAGTACATCCAGCTCTTGTTCATACTGATCCCGGATGAACTGGAGATCCTTCTCAGCAGCTTTGGCCCGGGCCTTGAGGTCTGAGTCCTTACTACCTTCAGCCTCCATATCGGCCAACTCTGACTCGAGGTCCTCCTGCCGACGATTCAGTTCGCGATCGCGCTCCTCCTCGATAGCCAAGCGTTCCTCAGCCAACTCCGACTCCAGCTCCGGGAGGTCCTCGTGACGCTTGTCCTCGTCTACCCAAACCACCAAGTTTGCAGCAAAGTAAATAACCTTCTCCAACTGCTTAGCCTTAAGTTCCTCACGAGGCTCGGTGCCCATGAGTAGGTAGGCCAACCACGAGCGAGTACCCCGCAAGTACCAAATGTGTACGGCTGGCGCAGCCAACTCGATATGGCCCATACGGTCGCGCCGGACCTTAGACCTGGTCACCTCAACGCCACAGCGCTCACAGATAATGCCCTTGAATCGGACACGCTTGTACTTGCCGCAATAGCACTCCCAGTCCTTAGTTGGACCGAAGATCTTCTCACAGAAGAGCCCGTCCTTCTCCGGCTTCAAAGTGCGATAGTTGATGGTCTCTGGCTTCTTAACCTCACCGTTGGACCACATGCGGATACCATCCGCTGTAGCTAGACCGATGCGAAGTTGATCAAATTCGTTGACGTCGAGCACTGTGTCTTCCTGCGTCTTGTTTGCGGTGCGTGTTTAGTGTGTGGTTGGTATCAGTAATTTGAGAATGGGTCAGCGAGCGAGCAGGCCAGCGGCGCGGCGCTCGTCCTCTTCGTCCGACCCGCGTTCCGGGCGAGACAAGTCAATGCCAAGTTCCTCGGCGGCACGGTAAACGTCCTCATCGAAGTCCCGCATCTCGATCTCATGTCCGTCCTCAGCAAGGACCTCCACGTTGAGACATAGCGACTGCATCTCCTTAATGAGCACCTTGAAACTCTCGGGGATACCCGGCTCAGGGATGTTTTCGCCCTTCACAATGGCCTCATAGACCTTTACTCGCCCTAGGACATCGTCAGATTTAATGGTCAGGAGCTCCTGAAGGCAATAAGCAGCACCATATGCCTCCAGTGCCCAAACCTCCATCTCACCGAAGCGCTGGCCACCGAACTGGGCTTTACCACCGAGCGGCTGCTGGGTAATCATGGAGTACGGACCAGTTGACCGAGCGTGGATCTTGTCATCCACTAGGTGAGCCAACTTCAGGATATAGACATAGCCGACCATGACTTCACTGTCGTAGGCCTCGCCGGTTCGCCCGTTGTACAAAGTGGTTTTGCCATCTAGTTGGATCATCCGGTTTCCGTCGACCGACTCTGGTCGCAGGTTGCCGAGAATCTTCTGAATGGTTGGATGCTTGCCCGCCAGTTCCTCCTCATCCCAGTGGGCGCCGTCGAAGACAGGCGTAGCCACATGGACTGCGGGCTCGGTAGACGGTCGGGTCTTCTTCTCGATACCGCGAACTGGCTCGGCTCCCACCGCCTCACCATCAATTTCCCAACCCCAACGGGCGCAATAGCCCAAATGGGCCTCCAACACCTGACCTACATTCATTCGAGACGGAACGCCAAGCGGGTTGAGGATGATGTCTACGGGAGTGCCATCGGCTTGATACGGCATGTCCTCGATAGGAAGAATCTTTGAGATAACGCCCTTGTTGCCGTGACGGCCGGCCAACTTGTCGCCAACACTTATTTTGCGCTTTTGGGCCACGTACACACGGACGAGTTGGTTGACACCCGGTGGCAGCTCATCACCGAGGTCACGGTTGTACACCTTGACATCGATAACCTTGCCGGTCTCGCCGTGTGGCACTTTCAGTGATGTATCCCGTACTTCGCGCGACTTCTCACCGAAGATCGCCCTTAGGAGCCGCTCCTCCGGGGTGAGTTCGGTTTCACCCTTAGGGGTTACTTTGCCAACCAGTACGTCTCCTGGTGACACCTCAGCGCCCACGCGCACTATGCCAAGTTCGTCAAGATCAGCAAGAATCTCGTCTGACAGATTTGGGATATCCCCAGTAATCTCCTCAGCGCCTAATTTGGTATCACGAGCATCGATTTCATGTTCTTTGATATGGATAGAAGTGAGGACATCGTCCTTCACAAGGCGCTCCGACAAGATGATGGCATCCTCGAAGTTGTAACCCTCCCAGGACATGAAGGCCACCAGCAAATTCTTGCCCAGCGCCAATTCACCACCATCAGTTGATGAACCGTCAGCCAGCAGTTGACCCGCCTTGACTTTCTGACCCGGCGTGACCCGGATCTTCTGGTTGATACAGGTGTCTTGATTGGAGCGGACATACTTGAGAAGTAGATGAGTGACTTTGCCCGCCTTGGCGTAATCCATTGTCACCGACACACCATCGATGGCCACCACGGTGCCGGCCTCACTGGCCAGCAGCATGTCAGCTGCATCGTGGGCAGCACTTGCCTCGATGCCTGTGCCGATATACGGAGCCTCGGAACGAACCAGTGGCACCGCCTGACGTTGCATATTTGCACCCATAAGCGCCCGATTGGCATCGTCGTGCTCTAAGAACGGTATGAGCGCAGTTGCCACCGAAACAATCTGCTTCGGCGAAACGTCCATCAGTTGGACCTCAGCACCTGGGACATAGGAGATTTCGGTGGTCGCACCAAAGAATACGTCTTGCTCGAGCTGCAGCCTGAGGTCATTTAGCGAGGCGGCCTGTGGCGACCGACGGACGAGAACACGAGCGTTGCGGAAAGTCTTGTCGTCGTTGAGGGGCGCGTTGGCCTGAGCAACGACATACTCCTCCTCATCATCAGCTGCCATATAGACGATCTCGTCGGTGACACGACCGTCAATCACTTTGCGATACGGCGACTCGATGAAACCGAATGGGTTGACTCGGCCGTAAGTGGCTAGACCACCAATAAGACCGATGTTGGGTCCCTCTGGGGTCTCGATGGGACACATACGCCCATAGTGCGAGAAGTGGACGTCACGGACCTCGAAGCCGGCCCGCTCACGGGAAAGACCACCAGGACCGAGTGCTGAAAGGCGACGACGGTGGGTGAGACCCGAAAGGGGGTTGACCTGGTCCATAAACTGTGACAACTTACTGGTGCCAAAGAACTCCTTGATGGCAGCAACCACTGGCCGGATATTGACCAAATTCTGTGGGGCGATTGCCTCTACGTCCATGGTCGTCATGCGCTCACGCACAACTCGCTCCATGCGGGATAGGCCAATACGCAACTGATTTTGTATTAGTTCGCCTACCGAACGAATACGACGATTAGCAAAGTGATCTTGGTCGTCTAGGCGGTAACCAGGCTCACCCTTGGCCAGATGCAGGAGGTAGGTGCAGGTAGCCAAGACTTCAGACCGGGTCAACACTGGGGAGTCTGGGTCGGGACGCTCAAGCTCGAGGTCGAAGATTTTCTCAATTTTTTCGATCTCAGGGCCGAGTTTACGGTTCAACTTGTAGCGACCGACCCTAGACAGGTCATACCGACGCGACTCAAAGAAAGCGTTACGTAGATAGGCACGAGCAGCTTCTACCGACTGTGGCTCGCCTGGACGGACCCGCTTATAGATCTCAAGGAGCGACTCTTCTTGAGTAGGAGCAAGGTCCTTATCTTTTTCCCATTGGCCCTCAAGGTAGTCAAAGTACCGAACGAAACGATCGAGAAAACCTGGCTCATTTTCCTCGTCATAGCCCAAGGCTCGCAACAGAGTGAACATTGAGATACGACGCTTGCGCGCCACTCGGGTACCAGCGGTGACATGCTTGCCCGGTTTGTGCTCGACGTCGAACTCAATCCACTCACCCCGGTAGGGATGAATGGTGCCAGTGACCAACTGGTGCTTGGACATATTGCGGAGCCGGTAACGGTCACCAGGTTGGAAGATCACACCCGGGGAGCGAACGAGTTGGGACACGACGACCCGCTCAGTCCCATTAATTACGAATGTGCCTTTTTCGGTCATCCTCGGGAAATCCCCCATGAAGACCGTCTGCTCCTTGATCTCACCGGTGTTCTGGTTCTTGAACGCGGCACGAACGAAGACAGGGGCGGAGAAGGTCATGTCCTTCTCTTTGCACTCTTCCACCGTGAACTTCGGCGGCGGACACAGATCCTCATCCGTCGGGTCGAACTCGAGCTCCAGAGAGAGGGTCTCACTGAAATCGGTGATTGGGCTGAGGTCCCGAAACGTGTCGGCAATGCCTTCAGCACTGAACCACTCAAACGACTTCCGTTGGATGTCAATGAGATGGGGCAGCGGGAGGACTTCCTCCAGATTGCCGAATGAGTAACGGTCCCGGACGAGGGGGCGAGCAGACACCTAAAACTCCTGGCCAGGATAAATGGACGTGGGGGCTACCAAGGTTACGTCGGCATTCAGTAAGAAAAAAGAACGAATGTCAGGCACAACCACGGCGACTGGTGATACTAACGGCAGCGCGCAGGAGAGCACAACCCCTGCGGGCTGCAAAGGCTAATCAAAACTCAAGCCGTCGCCAAACGGTAAAGGTTTGTGGTTCGCTGGTCAAGGGTCTCTATCAGGTTCTTAAAGTAGGTCAGGAAACAACGAAACCCCGGAACGCTGTCTAAGACAGCGAACCGAGGCCCGTTTGAGTAAATCGAGAATATGGCTCCGCATAAGCGGTTACCGAAAATCTCGAATTGGAACTACTTCAGTTCGATACTGGCTCCAGCGCCCTCCAGGGCCTCCTTAGCCTTATCAGCATCCTCTTTAGCGGCGCCTTCCAACACAGTCGCCGGAACACCGTCGACTAGGTCCTTTGCGTCCTTCAAGCCAAGGTTCGTGAGAGCACGAACCTCCTTGATCACCTGAATCTTCTTATCGCCAACACCGGTCAGGACGACATCAAAGGAGTCTTGCTCCTCATCGTCACTCGCAGCGCCGCCGCCATCGGCCGGGGCCGCCGCAGCTACAGCCACCGGGGCAGCAGCAGTCACACCGAACTTCTCCTCGAAGTCCGACAGCAACTCACTTAGCTCCAGCACGGTCATCCCGGCGATCGCGTCCAGGACCTCTTCCTTCGTCGCCATGATCACTCCTCTTTTTCTTCGTTGTCGTCTTGGCTGACAGGTGCACCAACGGTGTCGGTGCCTTCGTCCGCTGCCTCCTCCTCAATAGAAGAGTCAGCAACATCGGTTTCCTCGGCTACAAGTGCCGAATCGGTCTCATCTTTCGCCTCCTCCTCAACAGAAGAGTCAGCAACATCGGTTTCCTCGGCTACAAGTGCCGAATCGGTCTCACCATCGGTAGGGGCACCAGACGTGGCACCCCTCTGCTCGATAAGGGCCTTCAGCCCATAAGCCATGTTTTGCGGCAATGCATTAAGCAATGCAGCAAACTGTTGCATCGGAGCAGCCATAGCGCCGGCCAGGCGAGCCAGCAACACCTCACGGGGAGCAATCTCAGCTAAGGCTGAGATCTCCTCGACGGTCAACCGTTTATTGTCCAATAAGCCACCCTTGATGACGAGGGCCTCATGAGCCTTAGCGAACTCCTTAAGGGATTTAGCCACTCCAACCGGATCACCGGCTGAACCATCTGCCTGTTCACCAACGAAGGCAATGGCCGTAGGGCCAATCAACAGGTCATCGATCTCGAGACCCAAACCTTCCACAGCGAAGCGCACCAAGGTGTTTTTGTAGACCTTGTACTCACCACCAGACTCACGCAAAGACTTGCGCAACTCGGCCATGGCCGGAACATCTAGGCCCCGGTATTCAGTCAGAACGGCAGCATTGCTACCCGAGAACTTCTCTCGGACCTCGTCGACCACCGCGACCTTCTCAGCTCGGGCTTCTCCCACGCTCACACCTCCTCATCTGATTCATCTGGACAGGACCGCTAGGCCATGTCTCGCTCGGTTTGCGGTTGTTCTGCCACGCCAACCGAGAGGCTGGCCGCACACCGCAGACCTGAACCCAGGAGGACCCGGATTCGATCAGGAGGACTCCCTGCTCGGGCGGTCGATCGGTGCACTGGACGGATCCAATAAGCACCGTGACTCGTTCTGCGCTAAAACGAACGCAACCCGGAGGTCTTTGGCGAGCATTTCGATTGTGTTGGTGATCGTACCGGCACCCGCCGACACCCCCACCTTGAGCAGATGTCGCTATCCGTTGATTCGCTGGGGATCAATACGGATTCCAGGACCCATAGTCGAAGACACTGACACCTTCTTGAAGTAACGGCCCTTCGCCGATGAAGGCTTAAGACGCTCTAACTCCTCAAGGGCCGTCGATAGGTTAACGATCAGCGCGTCACCCTCGAAACTGGCCTTGCCAATAGGAAGGTGCACATTGCCGTACCGGTCAGTACGGAACTCCACCTTGCCACCCTTGAACTCAGTAACCGCCTTAGCGACATCATCAGTGACGGTGCCCGACTTTGGGTTAGGCATTAGGCCACGTGGCCCCAAGGCCCGCCCTAGTTTGCCAACTGTAGGCATCATGTCAGGCGTCGCTATGGCCACATCGAAGTCCAGCATGCCGCCTTCGACTTCGGCGGCCAGATCGTCACCACCGACGTGATTAGCGCCAGCCTCGCGCGCCGCGTTAGCTGCCTCGCCCTGAGCGAACACGGCTACACGGACATCTTTACCAGTGCCTGCTGGGAGAGAGACAGTTCCCCGAACCAACTCCTCAGCCTTGCGGGGATCAACACCCAGGCGGACCACAAGGTCAATGCCCTCGTCAAAGTTCGCTGCGGCCAAAGACTTGGCCAAATCGAGTGCCTCGATTGCGGAATACATCTGGTCTCGATCAAACCGTGACAATGCATCCTGATACCGTTTTCCTGACTTTCCCATAACGCCTTCTCCTTGATCTGGCTCCCTCAAACAGGTCGATATCTCCGGTGGGGCGAGGTCCTCCCCATCTAGTGGAGCCGCATCTGCGGCGACCCTTGATCTCGATTCGTTCTACCGTGCTACGTCAATTTCAACTGACAGCGATACCCATACTCCGAGCCGTGCCGGCGATCTGGAGCTTGGCACCCTCAATATCGTTCGCATTGAGGTCAGGCAACTTGGACTCGGCGATCTCAGTTACCTGTGCCCAGGTAATTGATCCTGCCTCTTCACGACCCGGATTCTGTGATGCCTTATCAAGACCTGCAGCCTGACGAATCAGGAAAGAAGTCGGTGGGGTTTTTGTAACAAAGGTAAAGGAGCGGTCCTCATAGATGGTGATCTCAGCGGGCACAATCTGACCGCGCTTATCCTCGGTCTTGGCGTTGTACTCCTTGCAGAAATCCATAATTGCTACGCCGTGGGGGCCGAGCGCGGTACCAACAGGTGGAGCCGGTGATGCTTGACCAGCAGGAATCTGGATCTTGACGATTGCCATAACGTTTTTCTTGGCCATGTATCGGATTCTCTATTCGTGATTGGAATAATCTTCGGGTCAGATGACGAAGAGCCTCTGGTTCCGGTTGCCAGCCGCAGAGCCGACCGGGGAAAGGCCAAGTCTGGTGCCGTACCGATCGATCGGCAACCTGCGCCTGGGTGACAAGGTTGATTAGATCACCGTCAGGCAGCGGCTGAGAGCGGGCCGGCTCAGAGTTGAGCCACCTGGGCGAACTCCAACTCAACTGGAGTCTCCCGGCCAAAGATGTTGACGAGCACCTTAACTTTGAGTTGGTCCTCGTTGATTTCCTGAATGGCTCCAGAGAAGTCGGCGAACGGCCCCTCCTTGACCCGGACGGTTTCACCCACGCCAAAGCCAAACCGAGCTTTGGATCGCTTGGGCACCACAGTCGCGGTCTCATCAGCGACCGGGAGGAAGGTCTCCACCTCCTTACGACTAAGCCGTGACGGTTTACCTCCTGCCCCTACGAAGTTCACAATCCCCGGCGTGTCACGGATAGCCGACCAAGCCTCATCATCGAGGTAGCACCGCACTAGCAGATACCCAGGGAACACCTTCTTAGAGATGGTGACCTTCTTGCCATTACGAAACTCATCTACGTCCTCCATGGGAATTTCGACCTCGAGGATGCGGTCCTCTAGATGCATCGAGGCCGTTCGAGCCTGAAGGTTCTGACGAACCTTCTTTTCGTATCCAGACTGAGTGTGGACGACATACCAATTGCCGGAGCGGTCGTAGGCACTCTCCTTGGGGGCAACAGGCTCCTCGTTAAGCTCACCACCGAGCAACTGATACTCACCCATGGGCTCCGCCTCAGCGATCGATGCTTCGACTGGAGTCCCAGCATCAGCATCAGCATCAGCATCAGCATCAGCATCAGTGGCTCCAACGATTCCAGCCGCCTCCGAGGCAGCTTCGGGATTTGTATCTGCTGGGTCCAGAACCAAGGTCCCAGTCGGCAGCAAGTCAACCCCCTCAGCAGGGGGATCGGTGATGGGGTCCTGAGTGATGGGTTCGGCCTGCTCGGAATTCACAATTGGGTCTCCGGTAGTGGACATCAGACGTCGAATAGTTCAAGAACGGACTGGGAGAAGACCCAGTCCAGGCCAGCAACGATGGCTGTAATGGCCACGATTGTGATTATTACTACAGCGGTGTAGTTGCCGGTCTCCGCACGAGACGGCCAAGCAACCTTTCGCAGTTCGGCTCGCACTTCTCGAGCGAACTGCCCGACACCGGTACGTTCCTCAGACGCGCGGGTCTGCTGTTGCCGCCGCTGGCGAATTGGCTCGCCATCGGCATCAACCTCACCTTGGCGCTGCATCATGCGCTTCTGTTCGCGGTTCATCGACATGGGGGACATCCTCTTGGGGATCCGGTGACTGTATCTGGGAGCGGTGTCGCAGGGCAGGAGGGACTCGAACCCACAACCGCCGGTTTTGGAGACCGGTGCTCTACCAGTTGAGCCACTGCCCTTTGCCCCGACCTCCGACCCGAGGTCGGAATCGGGGGACGGTGCACTTAAACGCTACCAGCGACAGGTTGGTGTAACGCAGGGGTTTGACAAGCAGCAGAAGACCAAACGACGTCCCAAAGTGAAAGTCAACTCAACGAGTCTCCTTATGATCTACGTGGTTACGACACCAGCGGCAGTACTTCTTAAGTTCAATACGCTCGCGACTGTTCACCTTGGACTTCGTAGTGATGTAATTTCGCCGCTTACACTCCTGACATTCCAGGGTGACTTGTACTCGCTTATCGGACGCCATCTCGGCCTCGCTCTCGCTCTCTTCACCGACCGGTTCGGGCGGTATCTATGGGCCCGCCGCAGCGGGCATATTCACTTGTAATTGGGCACTGGACCGTAGCGACCTGCGCAACTTCTGTTGGTAGCGACGGACAGATTCGAACT
>JAQWTI010000030.1 GCA_029242745.1 Acidimicrobiales bacterium
CAATGAATGTATTACAAAGTCTATCTATCTCTTCTAATGAGAGAACATTCTTTTTTGGTAAAAATTCCATATCCTCTGCCATGCAGTAACTACACCTGAAATTACAACGGTCGGTCACCGAGATCCGAAGGTCACGATGCACCCGCCCAAAACTGTCGATCAGCGGTTGAACCACCTCTCCATCGTACGGTTTCCTACTCCCCGTCGCGTCAGCCCCAAAGATCTCAGTCCAGCAGCAACACTTCTACCTCGCTGCCGTGCGGTATGCCGTTGCCATCGGGTAACACGGCTAGTCCACCAGCTACCGCCATAGCGCTGAGTTGGTGAGAACCCTGTCCACCGGCAGAACGCACCCAGAACTGTCCATCTAGCACGTTGACGACCACCCGGGCATAGTGAACCTTTCCGTCACTGTGCCGCTCCAGCCCACCATCGACAAGAGCCCTTACGTTGCGTCGATTAAGTTCGGGGTGACCCGCCATGGCTCGCAGCGCTGGACGGGCGAATAGTTCGAAGGAAACCATGGAAGACACCGGGTTGCCGGGAA
Source organism: Acidimicrobiales bacterium (assembly GCA_029242745.1). Taxonomy (GTDB): domain Bacteria; phylum Actinomycetota; class Acidimicrobiia; order Acidimicrobiales; family MedAcidi-G1; genus UBA9410. The sequence goes on from JAQWTI010000030.1 coordinate 548, forward strand.
GGCCGAACACTGGCACGCCCTCGACCAGTCCGAAGGCGAGTGGTTTAGCCGGCTTGATCGCCACCTGCATCCAACGCATTTCGCCGATTCGATTCAGTACCACCTTGACATAGTCAAAGTCGCCCATCGATACGCCTCCTGAGGTCAAGACAGCATCACATCGGGCCACCGCATCGATCAGTGCAGATTCAATGGCCGGCTCACTGTCTGGCACCCGACCCAGGTCAACCGCCTCGACACCCAACTCATCTAGCAGGCCCAGCAGAGCCGGACGGTTGGCATCTCTTATTTGGCCGGGAGACAAACTTCCGGGTCCCTCACGCAATTCATCTCCCGTAGACAGAACCCCAACTACGAGTCGCCGGTGGACAACTACCGACTGAGTTCCGATACTGGCGAGCACCCCGAGGTGTCCGGGACCCAACACTGTCCCAGCGCCAAAGACCTGGTCTCCAGCCATCAGGTCCTCACCAGCCAAACGAACGTGATTACCAACCGGCACCTCTACGGCTACCTCAACGGTGACACCGTCGGACAACAGATTGGTGCGCTCGACCATCACCACGGCGTCAGCCCCAGGTGGCATCGGTGCCCCAGTCATTATCCGGACGGCAGTCCCCGGCCCAACCTCGATGCCGCTAGCCACCGGATCCATACCAGCAGCCACCGTGCCCACCACACTCAGAGTCACTGGGGCGCCGACGGTATCGTTTGCACGCACAGCAAAACCGTCCATGGCCGTGTTGGCAAACGGTGGCACGTCCTCAAGCGACTCCACCGGTTCTGCCAACACCAATCCTCGAGAATTAGCTGCTTGGACTTTGCCCGAAACAGGTGCCGGACATAGGTCCAGAATATGGTCTCGGGCTTCAGCGAGAGAGATCAACGATCCCATCTCTGCTCCTTTCCTGAAATGAGGCGGATGATATTTGCCTGATGGCGCGCCAGCACCAGAAGACAAACACCGACCGCCACAAAGAACTCCGCCCAACCACGTCCGGCGACAACTACCCCGACTGGCAGTGCTATAGAGATGACGATCGAGCCCAACGAAACCTTGCCTGTTACCCGAGTCACAAAAGCGAATACTGCGACAATTAGGACTCCCAACAACGGAAACAGCACAAAAGCACCCCCACCACCCGTCGCCACACCCTTGCCGCCCCGCAACTGGCGAGTAATCGGAAGTACGTGACCGACGGTGGCCGCCACCCAACAGGCCAGTCCAAGTGATCGCCCATCAATGACTAGACCGACGGCCGTGGCAATTGCTCCCTTGCCAGCATCAGCGAAGAACACAGCCATACCAGCCCGTCGTCCAGCAGTCCGGTACACGTTCGTGGCCCCTGGATTCCCTGAACCCTCAGCAGTCGGATCCACCCCTCGCCGCCGAGCAATGAGGTGGGCCGACGGAAGCGTCCCCAGAAGGTACGCCAGCAACAAGAGCGCCCACGCTCCCGGGCCAGAAGGGACATCCATACCGCAAGTGTGCCCTAACCGGGCAGGTAGGCTGCAACGTTCTCTTTAGGACACCTGCCGATCCCTACCGAAACCCTTCTTCCATGCCGACCTACCAGTACCGTTGCCAGACCTGCACAAGTGAGTTCGAAGTACGCCAATCGTTCACTGACGACGCCCTGACCGCATGCCTTCAGGGCGGGTGTGACGGTCGTGTCAACAAAGTGTTTAGTGGGGTGGGCATCTCATTCAAGGGTGACGGATTTTACAAGAACGACCACGGATCTTCTGCCAAGAGTCGCCCGTCGGAGGACTCCAACTCGGCTGTGACCTCCGAGACTTCCTCATCTTCTGAAAACTCATCAAGCAAGTCATCAAGCGACGGAGCCTCTCCGTCCGTCACCCCAAAGAAAGCCTCGGACGGAACTGCTAGCAAACCTAAGCCTGCGACCGCAGCGCCAAAGGAATCCAGTTCGACCTGACTGGGGTTTTCCAAGACACCCTCATTCCTTCCCAAAAATTGGTTCCAGGCCTTAATTTGGCCCGGCAGGTTTGCTAGACGGGTGAGTGGCTGAAGCAGCCCAGAACATGGAGCCCAGTGACGAAACCTTCGCCTCAGCCCAATCAGGCTCAAGTCGGTTGCTCGAGTGGTCAGGACGCTTCAACGAAGAGGCCGCCGCTAGCTGCCCCGTTGGCCCTACTTCAGTCGATTCCCTTGAGGGTCAACGAGGATTCAGTTCGGTTAACGAACTCCGGCAGCAAGCAAGGTCAAAACACCAAGGCCAATCACTAACCGGTACGCAGCGAAGCCTCCAAATCCTGTGCGAGCCACCAGTCGGAGTAAACCATGAACGGCGAACCACCCACTGACCGCCGCAGCTGCCATTCCCACAAGAAACGGCAGCCACCAGTCGGAGGGCACAGTTATGTCAACCACCGACACTAGGCCAGCACCTGCAATCACTGGCAGGCTCATTAGGAATACCAACCGTGCCGCCTCGGTTCGTTCCAACCGAAACAACCGGGCGACGCTTAACGTCACTCCCGACCTTGACACCCCTGGCTGAAAGGCCAATCCCTGCGCTATGCCGAGCACTACGGCTCTAGCGAAGGAGAGATCTTCTATGCCACGGTCTCCTGGTCGGCGATCAGCAATCCATAGCACTAGGCCAAAGACGATTAGGCAAGAGGCCACTAGCCAGATTCGGTGGCCAAGTTCCTCGGTTACAGCAATCACTATCAAACCAATGGCCGCTGTTGGCAGCGCTGTAACTGCCAAGAGACAGAACGTACGGGCATCACCGATCGGCGCAGCAGTGATACCGGATTGGACCCAACCCAGGCCGGCCCGCAAGTAGCGGATCACGTCGGCTCGCAGGTAAGCCATGGCTCCTACCAACGTCCCCATATGGAGCGCTACATCAAACGCGTTTTCCAGACGACCATTCCCTCCAAAGTCCTCCCACCCAAACAGCCACGGCGCAAGCACAAGGTGACCACTAGATGAGACAGGTAGAAATTCGGTAAATCCCTGTATGAGACCTAGCAGGATCGCATGCAGGATAGGCATCAGTAGTTTGGGCCGGAGCGCCCTAGACCCCTGAAACGGTCAACTCGGCGATAACCAGCGTGACGCCCGCCGCTCGCATGGGCAACCACTGGACGTCATTACCAATGCCTGTCAGGTCTGAGAGCATCTTCTGGATGGTCGAAGCAATAGTGAACTCCCGGATCGGTTCAGCCAACTCGCCGCCCCTGATCCGCAGGCCCTCAGCGCCGGTGGAGAAATCACCACTGACCGGGTTCACCCCAGAGTGCAGACCGCTGACTCCCAGAACCAACACGCCGTCTTCGATTCCATTTATCAGCTCAACGGGAGTTCGGTCACCACCAACTACGGACGCAGCTCGCACGCCGACCCCCGGAGTAGAGGAATAACCTCGTACCGCCGAACCCGTAGATGCTGTACCAGCCCGACGCGCCGTCTCACTGTTATGCACGAACTGCTCTAGGCGACCACCCGATATCAGGACATTGCGACGGGTCGCTAAACCCTCGCCATCGGTGGCCGTAGCCGATGTGGCCGCCGGGTTGGTTGGGTCCTCCACCAGGGTTAGTAGCGGGGACGCCACTTCGTCGCCCATCCGGTCGGCGAACAAGGACCGACCCTTCTGCACAGCCTCACCATTCAGGGTGCCGGCCACGATGCCCAGGAACTGGGCACTCACCCACGGATCGAGCACCACGGCTATACGCCCAGAGGCTGGCTTGACGGCTCCCAACATGCGCGTGGATCGTTCAGCCGCCTCGGAAGCTGCGTGGGTAACGTCCAGATCGTCGGGCTCCCGACCCAAAGAGAGCCCGAAGCCGGTCTGAGTCTCACCGCCTTGCTCCGCTAACGCATAGGCCGACAAGAAACAACTGGTCTCCCGACTGGCAGAACGGATACCTGTCGTGGTAGCCACCGCACTAGCCGACACCGAATCGCCATACTCGGCCGACTCCACTCCGCTGATCAAAGGATGAGCAGATCGGGTGAGGCGCTCCAGTTCTAGAGCCATAGACACCTTGGCGTCAGTCGGATAGTCGGCAAGTGCGGTCCGGTACAGGTCCAGATTGGTCACTGGTACCCCGTCCGGCTGGGCGACCGCGCAGTACTCGTCGGGCGTAGCGAACTCGAGATTGTCCCGGGCCTCTCCCAAGACCTCCATCAAGGCGCCAGAGTCCAGAGTCCCCGCATAGGCGAATCCTTGACATCCGTCACGCACGACCCGTACACCGATTCCCTGAGACTCGGCCGAAGTCAGCGACTCAATTTCACCCTCGTAGGCCCGGACCTCGGTCTCATGTTCATGGACCACCACGGCTTCAATCTCTTCACCCGAGGCAGCCATGGCGACTACCCGCTCAGCAATTTCCAGAAGGTCTGCTTCGACATCGTGTGAGTCAGCCACCTCAGGCAGCCGTTCCGCCAACAGTGAGTCGAGCCACACGCAGCGTCGGAGTGCCGTCACCTACAGGCACGCCTTGACCGTCTTTTCCGCAAGTACCCGGCGAACCCATTGCAAAGTCGCCGGCGATCGCATCGATCGCAAGCAGGGCCGCCGGACCATTCCCAATCAGATTCCCTTCGCGTATGGGTGCTGTAAGGCGCCCACCTTCGATCAAGTAGGCCTCAGTCATGCCAAATACGAAGTCACCGGTAGCAGTGTTGACCTGCCCGCCTCCAAGTTGGGCCACATACACACCATGATCGGTTCCAGCCACGATCTCCTCAGGATCATCAACCCCGCCCTCCAGATACGTATTGGTCATACGAACCATTGGCAGGTGCCGGTAACTCTGGCGGCGACCGTTGCCGGAGCCGAGCCGCCCTTCCTTCTCAGCCCGGAGGCGGTCCCACATGTAGTCAGTCAGCACACCGTCGGCGATAAGCACGTTGCGTTGGGCGGGACGACCCTCATCATCTACAGAGAAACAGCCCCACTCCCCTGCCATGGTTCCGTCGTCAACGAGACTGACCGATGGTGTGGCTACCATCTCACCCCGTCTTCCAGCGAATACAGACGCCGACTTGGCCACTAGGTCCGCCTCTAGTCCATGTCCACATGCCTCGTGGAACAGCACGCCACCGCCACCCGGCCCAACCACCACCGGCATCTCACCGCTGGGTGCCGGTACGGCTTCAAGTTTGGTTAGTGCTCGTCCGGCAGCCCTACGAGATACGTCGTCAACATCTATCTGATCAAACAACTCAAAGCCCATTGTTTGGCCTACAGATTCCCTACCGGTCTGTAAGCCAATGTCGCCAGTGGCGACGCACGACACTGAAAAAAAGGTTCGGATCTGTCGGTCGCTGGTTAGTAGACCTTCGCTATTTGCAATCTGAATCCTTCGCTGCGAATCGCCATACCGAGCCGAGACCTGGCTAATGGCTCCGTCAGCCGAACGCGCTGCTGCGTCTGCCCGCTGAAGCAAAGCCACTTTCTCAGCCTTGGAAATGTCGGCAGGGATTAACTCGACTACTGCTGATGCGGGGCCAGACTGACCATTGAGGGTGATCTCGCGAATTGCACCACCACCTGACCGAGCAGCCGCCGAGGCGGTCTTGGCCGCACTACGCAGACCGGCCGGCGATAGGTCAGCTGTGTGAGCAAAGCCAGTGGTCTCACCGACCACGACGCGAATACCCGCACCGCTGTCTCGACCACTCGACAGTTCCTCAATCCGCCCGTCGTCAAGCAGAGCAGATGTGGACCGCCGATCCTCTACAAACACCTCAGCAAAATCGCCGCCAGTTGCCATAGCCACGGACAACGTGTCCCTGAGCAACTCGGGATCCAGCATCATTGGCGCTCTTTCACCTTCGGTCACTATTGAACTCCTCGCTAGTCATCTACAGACCCAATGCCGGTGTCCCGACTACGTCCGTCCGAATGCGTAGGGTACCGCTGTGCCCCTCATGCCTGGGTTGCGCGGCAGCGCCACGCATACCGTTACCGATGCCGACACGGCAATATCTCTGAACTCTGGTGAGGTGGCAGTGCTCGGCACGCCTCGACTGGTGGCCCTTATGGAGGAGGCCACAGTGCAGGCACTCACGGGGTCACTGCCCCCGGCCGAGACCAGCGTCGGTATGCGAATTCATATCGACCACATTGCACCTACTGCGCCTGGAACCGAGGTCACTGCTGAGGCCTTACTTGAAGGCGTGGAAGGACGACGCCTTACCTTTGGTGTAACGGCAACGGTAGACAAAACCGTGGTGGCAACTGCCAGCATCATCCGAGTCGTGGTCGAGACCCGTCGATTCCTTAGCCGAATTGACGTGGACACCATCTGAACCGTGCAGACCAGTAGGGACAAGTACCCCCTAGCCGAAGTGAATCAGCCCCGGGGTCGACACACCGAGCCAAGGATCCACCTCCGCTGGTGGGTTGAGGTTCTATTGGTTCTTAGCTTCTACGCGGTCTACTCCACCGTCCGAAACCTTTTCGGCTCAGAGTCCGTGTCGGCGACTAGGGCGCTAGCCAATGCCGAGAAGATCATCAGTCTAGAAAAATCGATTGGCATGTATCACGAACTGGAAATCCAGCACGCCTTCTTGGACTACCGGTGGTTCATCCAGTTCTGGAACCTCTTCTACGGAACTTTCCACTTCGCAGTCACGGTGTTCGCACTGGTTTGGATATACCGACGCTTTCCTCAACGGTACCCACTCCACCGCTCCACCTTCCTCTGCACTACCGGGCTAGCACTGGTGGGCTTTGGTCTATTCCCATTGATGCCGCCCCGCTTACTGTCGAGTTGTGGAGAATTTGGTGCATGCCTAGCCAGTCTCCACCCCTACGTCGACACAGTGACTGACATAGGTGGACTCTGGTCGTTCGATTCAGGAACCATGCAGAGCGTTAGCAACCAATATGCAGCAATGCCAAGTCTTCACTTCGCTTGGGCCGCATGGTGTGCGGTGGCTATCTGGTCGACGGTTAGAAACAAGGCAGTCCGGGTTCTGGTGGCCATCTACCCTGTGGCGACCCTGTTTGCTGTCATTATCACGGGAAATCACTTCTGGTTGGACGCCGCCGGTGGTCTACTAGCGTTGGGAGTTGGCTCGTTATTGGCCAGTATTTTGTTACGGGCACGGGCCAGGCTCCACCGTTCTTCCACTCGTCCCTGACCCGGGTGAGGTGACCCGCGATACCGTCTAAATCTGTGCATCTCGAATCCCTACTTTCACCCGATGATCTAAGCGACCTCAACCCTGAGGAACTAGAGGCTCTGGCGGTTGAACTGCGTCAACGGATAGTAGATACTGTCAACCGAACCGGTGGTCACCTGGGTTCGAATCTGGGCGCTGTCGAACTCACTCTGGCGCTCCACCGAGTCTTCGATAGCCCCCGCGACGCCATTCTCTGGGATACCGGTCACCAGACCTACGTTCACAAACTACTGACCGGGCGGATCGGCGAGTTCGAGGGCCTCCGCCAGACTGGACAACTCTCGGGTTACCCGTCCCGTGAGGAATCAGCACACGATTGGATCGAGAACTCCCACGCCTCCACTGTGCTGTCATACGCCCATGGTCTGGCTACTGCTCGCTCTTTGACTAGTGGACGCGGCCGGGTCGTAGCTGTCATTGGAGACGGGTCGATGACGGGCGGCATGGCCTTCGAGGGTCTAAATAATCTTGGCCACAGCGGCCTACCGGTAACCATCGTACTTAACGACAATGGGCGATCTTACGCCCCAACCGTAGGGCGGCTCTCAGAGAGCCTTATCCGGATCCGTTCCAATCCGACCTATATGAGACGCCAGCGCCACCTCGAGGATTTGGCCGAGCGGCTCCCGTGGGTAGGTGAGCTGGTCGAGCGGGGAATCAATGCCACAAAGGCTGCCCTTCGGGAGATGTTCGAACCGACGGCGTTCTTCGAGGCGCTCGGCGTCCACTACCTCGGGCCATTTGATGGTCACGACATTGCTGAGGTTGAGGACGCTCTAACCAACGCTAAGGAGTTTGACGGTCCCGTTGTGGTACACGTGCTGACCCAGAAAGGCCGGGGCCATGCACCGGCCGAACAAGACCCGATCAAGCACATGCACGATACGGGTGGAGTAAAGCCCGGCAGTTATACCGAGGCGTTCACTGAGTCGCTGATCAAAGCCGCTGAGTCCCGGCCAGAACTGGTGGCCATTACAGCAGCCATGCCCGACTCCACAGGACTGCTTCCATTCTGTAATCGATTCCCGGAAAGGTGCTTTGATGTCGGCATCGCTGAGCAGCACGCGGTCACCGCTGCTGCCGGGATGGCCATGGGAGGCCTCCGGCCGGTGGTCGCGCTGTACGCCACATTTCTGAGCCGAGCCTTCGATCAAGTGAACCTAGACGTCGGCCTTCACAACTTGCCTGTCGTGTTTTGCTTAGACCGTGCCGGCATTACCGGAGACGATGGTCCATCACACCACGGAGTGCTGGACATGGTATTGCTGTCGAAAGTGCCCGGGATGACGGTTTTAGCACCCTCGTCCTATCAAGAGTTACAACAAATGTTTGAAGACGCCATGACCATCACCGACGGACCGGTGGCCATTCGCTGGTCCAAGACACCAGCTCCCCACGTGGGTTGGGACGAGGTAGGACGGGGGCTATCTGCCAGACATGTTCGGTCTGGGAGTAAGTCGGTCTGTCTGCTAGGTGCTGGAAAAATGCTGACGGTAGCCCTAGCCGCAGCAGACGAGTTGGCTGCTGAAGGAATCAAAGCGACCGTTTGGGACCCACGCTGCATTAGACCGCTTGATGCCAAGATGCTTGATGACGCTGCTAGTCATCAGTTGGTGGTCACCATTGAGGACGGTTTCCGCGAAGGCGGATTCGGCACTGGCGTGCTTGATGCACTATCGGCACGGCCAGGTGGAATCCATTCACACACAACCGAGGTAGCAGTACTTGGTGTACCAGTTGACCACCACGCCCACGGGTCGCCAGACGCCCTGCTAGCTTCATTGGGCCTTGACGGTCCCGGCGTCGCCGCCGTTGTACGAGCCCGACTGAACTAGACCAAACTTCCAATCAAGAATAAAACGGGTTATCACCGGCTGAGTGGTCGGTGGCATCCACTACTTCGGTGATTTCTGGCACAGTCTCGACAATTGTCCGCTGGATACCTTCCGTCAAGGTGGCCTGACTCATGGAACATCCCTGACAGCCGCCACCCATAGTTACGTAAGCAGTGCGACCATCCACTCCGATGAGCGTGGCAAAGCCCCCATGGGAGGCCAGCATCGGGTTAATACTTTTTTCGAGCAGTTGCTCTATCCGCTCAGGCACCTCGCCTACCAGTTCCAACTCTCCAACATCACCCAGTGGATTAGGTCGGTTCGGGTTGCGAATTACTAGACCACCCTGAATCGGATTGTTGGGTAGATCAAGAGTGGCGCCAGCCAACTTGGTCCGACTTTCGCCACCCACGGCCATCTGCAATGAGGTCTCAGCCTCTCCATCAAGACTCCAACGATGAGAGTCCTCAGGAAGCTCGTCAACGGGCACGAAAGCCAGGTCATAGACATAGTCCACACCAGAAACGCCGGTCACCTCGATAAACAGGGCCAGCGTGGTGGGATCCTCCCCGTCGTCTTGGGAATTACGTACCTCGAGTACCTTGGCCAACGCACTATCGCTGACCTCCATGATCCGCTCAGCGGTGAGGGTGTCGCTCATAACCCCATCGTATCCGGCGATCCGTCTATGCCCGTGTGGACGGACCGGTGAGAGGTCTTCCAGCCACCAGCAGTAATCTTGGGGTATGAGTGACGCGACTACGAAACCGGTGACCATCCGATACGCCAGTGGCCCGACCGAGACGGGCATTGCAGTAATCACAATGGACGATGGCAAAGCCAATGCCTTGGGCCACGACATGATCAGCGCCCTTCTGACAGCGATGGACGAGGTGGAGGCTGCCGGCGCCGACGCCCTCGTCATTGTCGGCCGCCCGGGAAGATTCTCAGCCGGCTTCGACCTAGCAGTCATGAAAGGTGACGCTGGCGAAGCACGCGACATGCTGGCCGCCGGCGTTGATCTCTTCCTTCGTATATTCCAGTTTCCGCGACCAGTGGTCGTGGCCTGCACAGGACATGCCATTGCTGCAGGTGCCATCATCTTGATGTCGTCTGATATACGGATCGGTACGGCCGGTGAGTTCAAGATCGGCATGCCGGAGTTGACGATCGGGATGCCTCTCCCATCTTTCGCTACCGAGTTGATGCGAGACCGGCTATCCAAACGCCATCTAACTCAGGCCACTCTCGGACAAATGTACGATCCCGAGAGAGCCATCGACGCGGGATTCCTTGACGAGGTAGTGCCTGAAGGGGTGTTGGATACCGCCATTGACCGGGCATGGCAAGTAGGAGACGTCAGCAGTGGGCCATTGAAGCGAACACGGATTACCGCGCGTGGAAATGTTGCAAATACAATCCGTTTGGGACTCGTCGAAGACCTGTCCCACTTCACTGTCGAGTCCTAGAGATCAAGCCAAGAAGCAGAAGAGCAGGACGGAATGGCAGAAAACCCAGACGCAGGTTACGACGCCCTCCTACTCGTGGCCTTCGGAGCGCCTGAATCACTCGACGAAGTAGCCCCTTTCCTATCTCGCGTTACTGCTGGCCGCCCGATCCCACCGGACCGCCTAGCTGAGGTTTTCGACCGGTACCGGTCGGTCGGTGGCCGATCACCTTTGAATGGGCGACTCAGATCCCTGAAAGAATCGGTCACCGCTCGCCTCACCGAATGCGGCATCGAAGTCCCCGTATTCTGGGGAAACCGTAATGCCCCTCCTCTCCTAACTGAGACGATCTCTGCGATGCGTGACGCCGGCGTGAAACGGGCGCTGGCCTGGACTGCCACGCCTTACTCCTCCTACAGCAGTTGTCGGCAGTACTCGGAAAACCTCGAAATTGCCTTAACCACTGTGGGGACAGGCGCACCTGTGATAGACCAGATTCGTCGCCATCACGACCACCCAGGATTGGTGGAGCCAGCAGCTGAACGACTAGCCGAAGCCATCGAACGCCTTCCCTCTGACCGGCGGGGTCGAGCACATCTACTCTTCTCGGCCCACAGCATCCCTAACGTGATGGCTGCCAACTGCGACTACGTTGCGCAGTTGCGCGACGTTGCGGAACTAGTTGCTGAACGTGTCGACCCTGAAGGCCGACACAACCGAGAAGTAGTGTGGCAATCACGCAGTGGCCCACCGCAGATCCCGTGGCTTGAGCCTGACGTAGGTGATCGAATCAAGGCTCTAGCAGCATCTGGTGTGGACGCGGTGGCGGTGTCACCCATCGGTTTCCCAGTAGAGAACTTCGAAATTGTCTGGGACCTCGACGTGGAAGCGGCCACACAAGCGGAAGTAGCAGGCGTAGCCTTCCAGCGGGCTGAAGCGGTCGACAACGACCCGCGTTTCGTTGACATGATCGTCAAGTTGTTCCTAGAGCGGGCGTTTCCAGAACAGGCCCACGGATCTGGCTCAGCCCATGGTGAATCAACAGGGCCCCTTGGGCGGTCACCCGACAGATGCCCGTCAGCCTGCTGTCCACCACCACGCTGAGGTGGACCAGATATCGACCCATCCCATAACAGGGGGGCTGGGCGCGTTATTTTTGATGACAATGAACCACGCTCGAATTGCTACGGAGGCTCTCCGCTTTCGCCTAGAAACATTTTCAGCAAGGGTTGAAGCACCACCGGGACTAGACGCGGACGAAGCCGGTGCGTTACTCGTGGCCTGTGGTGACCCTGGGGTGGACCACGCGCTCCGGATGGTTGGTGAGACTTGGTCTCAGGCAGGATTGCAACCAGACAACATTGAGAACCCCTGGACAGCCGGTGAGGCTGCCCAACTGCGATCAGTCGGTGGTTCAGCACTGCTCGATGCCCTTGATGAGTTAGTCACGGGCGTCACCCGATGTCGTTTCCGCACCTGAGCCCACCCCAGAGCACTTCGATCAACCCTCCTGCCGCGAACCAGGGAGCGCGCGCCTGTACGGTCGCCATCGACTGGCCCCTCAAGCAGGATTACAAACAGCACTTATGAGCAAGCAGCAGAAGCTCATCCCCGACGAGATGGACTACGCACGCGACATCGTAGATGTCTCGGTCGAGGACGAGATGAAGGAGTCCTTTCTCGCCTACTCGCTCTCGGTCATTACGTCACGGGCCATCCCCGATATACGCGACGGACTTAAGCCAGTGCAACGTCGAATCCTCTACTCAATGCTCAGGATGGGGATACGACCCGACACTCCACATCGGAAAAGCGCCAGGGTGGTGGGCGACACCATGGGCCGCTACCACCCCCACGGTGATGCTGCGATCTACGACGCTCTGGTACGCATGGGCCAATCGTTTTCGCGCGGCATGACCCTGATAGATCCTCAGGGCAACTTCGGTTCATTGGACGACCCACCGGCTGCTCCTAGGTACACCGAGTGTCGGCTCAGTGAGGCCGCAATGGCCATGGTGCGCGAACTAGACGAGGACACCGTGGGTTTCCGCCCCACCTACGACGGTGAGTCCACTGAACCCACTTACCTTCCTGCACTGCTCCCCAATCTTCTGCTAAACGGCACAACCGGCATCGCGGTGGGTATGGCGACAAACATGCCCACCCACAACCTGGCTGAGATCCACGCCGCAGTCACCCTCGTCATGAACAAGAGACGACCCAAACCAACCGTTGACGAGTTGCTGGCCGTCCTTCCTGGCCCAGACTTTCCTAGCGGAGGCATCGTGATCGACGATGACATCAGAACGGCCTACGAAACCGGCCGGGGCTCGATCCGGATCCGCGCTCGGGCCCATGTAGAGGACATAGGTCGAGGTCGTCAGGCCATCGTGGTCACCGAACTTCCCTATCTGGTCGGTCCTGAACGGGTAATTGGCAAACTCAAAGAGCTAAACGAAACAGCCCGGGTGGAAGGAATAGCTGACTTTAAGAACCTCTCGGATCGCCATTCTGGACTCCGTCTCCAAATCACGGTCAAGCCGGGATACAACCCTCAGGCAGTTCTTGGCGAGTTGTACCGGCTGACCCCCATGGAGGAGTCATTTGGCATCAACAACGTGGTGTTGGTAAACGGTGAGCCCCGCACAGTTGGCCTGTACGACCTGTGCCATCACTACATCAACCACCGTCTCGAGGTGGTAGTGCGCCGGACCCACTTCCGTCGTGACCGGGCTGAAGAGCGACTACATATAGTTGACGGCCTACTCGTGGCCCTGCAAGCCATTGATGAAGTGGTGGCAACCATTCGAGCCTCAGAAGACACAGCGACAGCCCGCACCGCTCTAATGGACCGCTTCTCACTGAGTCGTATCCAAACTGACCACATCTTGGATATGCCGCTGAAGCGCCTCACAGCGCTGGAAGTCCGTCGCCTTGAAGAGGAACGTAACGAGTTGGAAATGTCAATCACCCAGTACACGAAACTTCTCGATTCAGAAAAGACACAGCGATCCCTCGTAGTTGCCGAACTAAAAGAAGCTGTTGAGCAGTTCGGGCGGGCCCGCCGGACCGAGATTCTGCACCCCGACGATCTGCCAGTTTTTGACGCCGTGAAGGTGGCTGATGACGTAGCCGACGAGCCTTGTGTAGTAACCCTGTCAACTTCCGGACAAATCGGACGTCTACCGGCCGAGGGTGGCAAACGAGCGTCCCCCGGGCGTCATGATGTCCTAGTAGCCCAGGCGCTGACACGGACCACCGCAACGATCACTGCGGTTACTTCCGAAGGCCGTGCCTTGCATGCACTGGCCGCTGAACTGGCAGACGGTGAAGGCCGAGCCCGAGGTGCAGGCGCGGCACAAGCCTTCGGCACTAATCGTGGAGAAATTATCCACACCGTGGTGGCTGACAGCAACGAACACCTTGTATTGATAACGGCGCAGGGTGCAGCCAAACGGCTAACCCTCAGAGAGGCCCAAGAAACTCGTGGCGGCAAACATCTGCTGAAGCTCAAGAGTGGTGATCGGGTAATCGCAGCATTCGCCGCTCCAGATGGAATCGATCTGGTTCTGGTGGCGTCTGACGGCCAGGTGTTGCGAACTCCTGTAAACGGCATCAGCGTGCAAGGTCGAGGAGCAGCCGGTGTCGCCGGGATGAAGTTACGTGACGGCGCCAGCCTGGTCGCCGCCGCTCCCGCTCTTGGCGACGATTGTCTAATAACGGTTGCTGATGATGCCTCAGTAAAGGCCACACCGCTATCTGAATTGGAAGCAAAAGGGCGGGGCGGTATTGGCGTCAGGGTCTCGCGCCTGTCAGATGGAGCATCCCTTACCTTGGCTCACGTTGGGCCACCCATCGGCCTGCTCGCCGTAATGGTCAGCGACACCGACCCAAAGAAGCCTGACCCAGCACCGGTGCCCCTTATGTTGGAGACCACGAAACGTGATCTGGTCAGCTCAGCATCGGAACGACAGATTCTGGCCATTGGCCCATCGAGGTGGTAGCCGTGACCGCCGCTAGTTCGAAGGGGGCGCCCAGCGTCAAGAAGCCAGTCAAGGCTTCTGGCTACGACGCTGACGCCATTCAGACCCTTGAAGGGCTCGATGCCGTCCGTAAACGCCCCGGCATGTACATCGGTGGTACAGGTGGGCCAGGTCTGATGCACTTGGTCTGGGAGCTGGTCGATAACGCTGTCGACGAAGCGGCCGCCGGGTACGCCCGCAACATCGAAGTCACGCTGCACCGAGACCACTCCGTTGAAGTAGCCGACAACGGCCGCGGTATTCCAATTGATCGTCACTCAAAGCAAAAAGTATCGGCACTTGAGGTGGTCCTTACTGAACTACACGCCGGTGGGAAGTTTGGCGGTGGCGCGTATGGGGCATCTGGAGGCCTCCACGGCGTTGGAGCCTCAGTAGTCAATGCTCTGTCCACCAAACTTGTGGCTCAGGTTGACCGCGGCGGCCACACTCACGAACTTGCGTTCAGCGAACGGGTTGCCGGACACTTCACCGGCACATCATTTAAGCCCAGCCATGATCTCGCCCAGGTAAAGCGAATTTCAAAGACCAAAACAGGTACGCGGATCCGCTTCTGGCCCGACCGGGAAATTTTTGATGAAGGCGCACTCATAGAGGCAGAGGAGATTCGCCAGCGCATCATCCAGTCATGCTTCCTCGTACCCGGCATGAAAGTTCGTCTAATCGACAAGCGACCTGGAGGTGCCGAACCTTTCGAGTTCGTCTCACGTGGAGGGCTGGCCGATCTTGTTGACCACCTCTCCGTTGGTGACAACGCTTGTGAGATCATCACCTTGTCGGGTATCTCCGAGTTCACTGAGCGAGTGCCGGTCGGCGGCAAGATGAGCGACGTAAGTCGCGAATGCATTGTCGAGGTGGCTCTCCGGTGGGTCAAGGGCTACGACCCCAGAATTGAGTCTTTTGTTAACACGATCCCAACAAGTCAAGGTGGCACCCACACCGCTGGATTCGACCGTGCGCTGACCCGAGCCGTTAACGATGTTCTCCTCAAAGACACCCGCAAACTCGCAAGATTGGCCAAAGAAAACAAACACCGTGCCACCAAGGAAGACGTTCAAGAGGGGTTGGTCGCCGCACTGAAGGTGGTGTTTCCTGAACCGCAGTTCCGGGGCCAAACAAAGCAGGAGCTAGGAACACCGGCTGTCGAAAAAATTGTTTACGAGGTCGTCAAAAGCGGCCTTACCGACTGGTTTGGCGGAGGTGGTCCTAAGAGCCACATCACCGCTGTTCGAGACAAACTCACCAACGCTGTGATTGACCGCGTCACCTCTAAACAACTCCTAGAAACCCGCCGTAAGGCTGCCAACATGGGCTCAACAGGGATGCCCGACAAACTGGCTGACTGCCGGACACATGGACTAGACGCCGAACTCATCATCGTTGAAGGAGACTCTGCGGCCGGGCCTGCAAAGGCGGGCCGCAATTCGGCCAATACTGCCATCCTCCCGCTACGGGGCAAGGTAGTTAACGCTGGAAAGGCCACGCTGAAGCAGGTATTTGATAACGCTGAAGCCCAGGCTCTTTTCACCGCTATCGGAGCAGGATCAGGTAAGGACTTCGATATCGAATCGGCTCGTTACGGACGCATTGTCATACTGTGCGATGCCGACGTAGATGGCAGCCATATCCGCTGCCTTCTCCTCACCCTCATTCACGAGTACATGCGCCCGCTTCTAACCGAAGGTCGTGTCTTCGCCGCCCAACCACCCCTGTACTCGCTAAGGGTTGGTGACACCGTCCACCGAGCGTTCACCGACGAAGAGCGCGACAACATCACTGCGTCCCTCGCTAAAGGAGGACGCAAGGTTGAGAACCTCAAATGGAACCGCTTCAAGGGACTTGGCGAAATGAACGTCGATGAGTTGGCTGAATGTGCCCTAGATCCAGAAACTCGAATTCTTAAACGCCTCACCATGGAGGAAGGACACGAAGCAACCGCCGCCGCAAAACTCTTTGACGTGCTGATGGGCTCGGACGTTTCAAAGCGTCGGGACTACCTGATCGCCAACAGTGCCCTTTTAGACCCAGCCGCCCTCGACGTTTAGGAACCATTATCCCCTCTCCACCTCGATCCTTCTCAGTCTCAGCTGCTGGCTTATGGAAGCAGTGCCCGCGCCGCTGGCGATTTAGATACGTTGAGAAAAGAGTCGATCCACCTGGCGAGGCCGCCCTGCTCGGGACCTTCGTGCACCGAGTGCTCGAACTTCTGTGTGCTGAGCCGGCAGGGAAACGAACTACGGAGCGCGCACGCGAGTTGGCTGCAACAACTTGGCCCGAAACTAGGGACAGCAACGACTTCGTCGCTCTAACACTTGACGACAACGCACAACGTCAGTTTCGGTGGCGAAGCTGGACAGCTATTGAGAAACTTTGGGATCTTGAGGATCCAGCACAAGTCAACGTTGCCGCTACGGAGGCGAAAGTGTCCGCCTCTATAGGTGGCGTACCTTTCTTCGGCATTGTCGACCGCCTCGACACTGCATCCGATGGTCTAGTGGTAACCGATTACAAAACAGGGAAGCCACCACGGCCAGGTGACGTACCCGAAAAACTTGACCAGGTGCTGCTATACGCCGCAGCCGTGGAGGAAGACTGGGGTGAGCGACCTACTCGTGGACGTCTGTACTTCCTCGGTAATCGCATTGTGGAAACCACAGTAAGCGAGGATGGGATTAGAGCGGCCGTGGAGCGCTTCGCTGAAGCGTGGGGAAGTGTTGGTCGAGCATGCGCGACAGACCATTTTGACCCCCTTGTCGGGCCTCTCTGCGGCTGGTGCCCGTACGTGGCCGACTGCGCTGAGGGCACCGCCGAGGTTGAACGCAGGGTCTCTATAGGTCGAATGCGCGAGGACGCTCCAGCCCGAACCCTGTTGGGCATCTAAACGACACCTCGCTCTATAACCAGAAGCGGAGCGCGCCCCGGGACATCTCGATAGTCAGAGGTGACGACGACGACGACGCACGGAAACCATAACGACCACCAAGGCGGCTACTGCGGCGAGCACACCGACACGATGCAACAGGTCAGCCCGCTCATCGGTCATCTCGACCGGAGGAGTCTCAAACGGGAGCAGACCTTCAGCTCCTTCTATCTCTCCTGAATCGACAACTGGCTCAAAAACAGGATCGTCAGGAGTCTCAGCTGTGATTTCGGGGTCCTCAATGTCGTCCAGCAGGCCGTCCACGGGACTGTCGGTCGGGAGTGCAGGACGCGCCTGTGGGTCATAGCCAGCCATCAAACGGCCCGTCCTATGGCAGCGGCATCTGTCGGAACTTTGAGCACCTCGTCCTCATCAATGTCGACCGTCGATCGACTATCAAACGAAATCACCCTGTCCAACAAAATGTCAAACTCAGCTGCAGATTCAGCCGCCCCCGACCGCCGCAGAGCGTGGATGGGAATTGACTGCGCGGCCGCCTCAGACAAAGCAGCTCGTAGGCGCACGGGTGGATGGCAAAGACCCGGATAGGCCTCCCGCAGTTGCTTGTCCCAATAACGCCCGTCACGAGTTCGACCTAGTCGGTTAACGGCAATACCGGCCACCTTCGGCCGGCCATCGGGACGACGTAGACCGATGCGTTCAACGGTCTGAAGCATGCGCCCCACGCCATCGACAGCCCATGCCCCCGGTTCGGTAACTACAAGCACCGCATCCGCCGCGAACAACGCGTTAACTGTCAACAGACCCAGCGACGGCGGACAGTCCATCAGGATCAATCGTTCGTCAGCATCTGCACCTGCTGCGAAATCCGAAGTGGCGTGCGGTGCTGGCCGCATGGCTAAAGCCAACCGACCCTGAGCACCTAGTGGATCAGTAGCAAGCTGCGGCTCCCGGATCGAGAGTTGAGGAGATGAACCGGCAAGCTTTGGAACTGGGCCAATGCTAGACGGCCAGCCTCCCGGCTGGATTACCGACTCCAGACCACCCGGTTGCTCCTCAGCCAGTATTCCATCTACACCAGGGCCGGGCTCGAAGACCCCAAGGCCAGTGGTGGCGTTGCCTTGTGGATCAAGATCCACGACCAGAACTTCGACCCCTCGAGACGAAGCCGCCGAGGCCAGCCCAAGGACGACTGTGGTCTTGCCTACACCGCCCTTCTGGTTCACCACAGCAACTGCAAACATGGTCAAAACCTAACCCATCAGTCCTCTTCGATCAGGGTGCCCCCAACCTTCTGGCGACGCAGCACTACCGTCTGACGATGCCTGAGCTCCCAGAAGTCGAGACGGTCCGACGCCAACTGGCGCCCCTCATCCGAGGAGCAGCGGTGATCAATGCGCGCTCTCATCTCTCTGCCAAGTTCACCTCGGCTTCCGATGCAATCGGATACACAATCGCCAGCATCGACCGCCGTGGAAAGTATCTATTGGTCGGGCTGACCAACACCACTCTCGAAAGTCAGCCATCGAACCGTGAACTCATAGTGCACCTAGGCATGACTGGCGCTCTCTACGTCGACCACGCCTGGCCAGACGATCCCTACTGTCGAGCCTCTTGGGACTTTGCTGACGGTCGGACCTTATGGTTCCGAGACATTCGGCGATTTGGGCGCGTTGCCGTGGTCCCTACGGGGGACCACCGGTCATTGCCCACCCTCCACCACCTTGGTCCCGAACCATTCGATCCGACATTGGACGGCCCTCGATTCCATCGATCAATCGCAGCAAGCCGGCGACGAGTTAAGACACAATTGTTGTCGCAACGGCCGATCGCCGGAGTCGGAAACATCTATGCCGACGAAGCCCTATGGCGGGCCCGAATTCATCCTGGGGCGCGAAGAGTCGGCCTAGCCCGAGCCAGTGCCCTCCTCAACGAACTTCGTGCCGTGCTACTTGAGGCTTTAGACAACGGCGGCACGACCCTGCGCGACTACCGAACTCCCGACAGATCTGAAGGCCGTAACCAATTCCACCTCGATTGCTACGGTCGGTCTGGCCGACCCTGCCGTCGATGTGCTACCCCACTGATATCTCGAGAACTAGACCAGCGCACCACTACTTGGTGTCCCCTCTGCCAGGCACATTGAAAAAGTCGCTCAACCTGTCTTAAGTCGACCCATGCCGGGAGGTGCCCAGATGAACTTGGTGAAGGCCTCTACGATCGCGTTGTGTCCCGTTCCTTTCGTCATCTACTCACAACCGCGCCGATACTCCTCTTCGCCATTTTGGCCCTCGGCACCACAATGACCATGGTGGCTGCCGCTGGTCCCTACGACACAGAGATCGCCAGCCTCCGATCTGACATCACTGACCAACGGGCCAAGATCAGTGGGAGCCTCGAACACATCGCCGAGTTAGAAGATCGCCTAGCAAATCTTGACGGTGAAGTTGCCAATACGGAAATTCTCATCGGTGAGGACGACCGCGAACTGGAAATGCTTCCAGTTCAGATTGAGCTAACTGCCGATCGCTTCATGGATGTGCTTGCCTCAAGGGAAGCCCCATCGGCATTGCATAGCACTATGGCTGTGGATGCATATGTGAGCAATGACGAACGAATGAACGATGTGCTCACCCAGTCGGCCCAACTCACTTCCACTGCTCTGGAGGGTGTTCGTCATCGAATGATCTACGACTCGGTCATCCGTGAGGCCCAGCGACGCATCGAATTGGTTGACGCGGAAATGCGCCTTACGGCTAAAGAGGTCGCAGTCCTTCGATCTCTGGTTACAGAAGCCACGATTCGTCGCAACGACTCTCAACAGGCGCGCTCAGATTTGATTGACTCCCAACCCGCTGTCTACGCCGAAATAGCAGCAACTCGGTCTGCCATCACCGGGGTTGAAACGATTATCCGACAGTTTGAAACCGAGATACTTGCCTTTGAGCGTATGGCTATCACCCGGCGATGGACCGGGACCCAAGGCACGGACACCGGACGCCCGGCACTGGCGGTCAAGATCGATAATGTCACACGGGCTCACCCCCAAGCCGGCCTGAACCAGGCTGATGTGGTCTATGAGGAACTTGTCGAAGGTGGGGTGACCCGACTGGTGGCCGTCTTCCAGTCGACCTCTGCTGCCATCGTCGGCCCTGTCCGCTCGGCACGAACCTCAGATCTGCCACTCCTCGGGGGCTTCGACCGCCCACTATTTGCCTATTCCGGTGCCAACCGAGGCACTCGGAACCAATTGCGGGCTTCACCACTGGTCGACGCTGGTTACGACACCCATGAGGAGGACTACTGGCGAGACCGCGAGCGACGCGCTCCACATAACCTTTTCACTGGTACCGAACGCCTCTGGGCTCACTATGCGAACCGGACCGACGTTCCCCCTGCACCTTTCAAATACCGCTATCCCGGTCAACCTCTCCACCCATCAGCGGAGAGGGCCTCCGGGGTATCCGTCGACTTCGGCCTCACCGAAGTCGACTACACGTGGAACGGTGAAGGATGGGCCCGCACTCACGGTGATCTAGCACACAGCGATGCTGACGGGGTCCGAGTGGCGCCCGCCAACGTGGTGATCCAGTTCATCCAATACGGTCGTTCGCTAGCCGATCTCCGTTCTCCAGAAGCCGTTACTGTTGGCACTGGTGAGGCTTGGCTGTTTACCGAAGGAAACATCATCCAGGGCAAGTGGGACCGAACCGATGCTTCTCTCCCCGCTACTTTCACAGTCAACGGTGAAGAGATTCGGCTCAGTCCGGGGAAGACCTGGGTAGCACTAGCAAAGAAGGACACTGCCGAATGGAGGAACTAATTCACCTACCCACTTGGGTCAAATAGATCCAAGCGACGGGGCCAACGCGAACACGGCTGCGGGTACCGTTCCGTCAGTAGTGACCGTAAGTAGTTCGATCCCATCCTCTGTCACTAGCAGAGTGTGCTCGAATTGGGCTGTACGACGACCGTCGAGAGTTACCGCCGTCCAGTCATCGTCCCACATGCCGCATGCTGGGTCGCCCAAAGTGAGCATTGGCTCAATGGTGAACGTCATTCCAGGAACAAGGATTGTCGACGCCCGGGCGTCATAGTAGTGCGGAATCTGGAGGCCACTATGGAACTCAGTTCCAATGCCGTGACCAATGAACTCTCGGACGACCCCAAGGCCATGTCGCCGAGCATGTCGCTCAATTGCCCGACCGATGGCGTGCACCGGCTGACCAGGCCCAGCGGCAGAGATCCCTTCGTACATGGCGGCTTGGGTTTCTACAACCAGATGGTGATCAGCATCAGACACGTCGCCTACGGCCAGGGTGATTGAAGTATCGCCGTGCACACCATCTAAGAAGATGGTCACATCTACGTTGACTATGTCACCATCGGCCAGCGGTCGACTGTCAGGAATACCGTGGCAGATCACCTCATTGACTGAAGTGCAGACTGACTTGGGGTAGCCCCGGTAGTTGAGCGGGCTCGGGTAACCACCCCGCTCAATAGTCGCCTTATGCACGATTTCGTCGAGGCGGTCAGTGGTGACCCCCGGGGCCACGTGGGAACCAACCTCTAGCAGAATCTCAGCAGCCGCTGCTCCAGCACGACGCATTCGGTCCACCTCATCTGGGGTACGAATACTCGACGATGACGACGGACCCGGGTCGCCTGTCTCAGCATAAGGTGGACGGCCAATCACACCCGGTACCGAACGCGTGGGGCTCAACAAGCCTGGCCGGATAGGCGGGTCGGACCGCGGGGCGATGGTTTGCTGACGACGCTTTCGCTTAACCACAAGGAGATGCTACCGGTGAGACCCAAAACTCTCCGTTCGAGGGCACACCGGTTGGACTGGCCAAAATCTAAGACAATTCAGCGAAGGAACCGGCTAACGCTGTCTACAACACAGGCGGGACGATCTGAGCCTTCGATCTCGACAATGACCCGGATTACAGCCTGCACCCCACCCGCTACCTCATCGACCCTTACTAATTCGGCTCCAGCACGGATCCGCGAGCCCACAACCACCGGAGATGGGAACCGGACCCGGTCAACCCCATAGTTGATCCCCATAGAGATCCCGTCTACCCGCATAATCTGAGGTAAGAACTGATTGGTCATAGCCAAGGTGAGGTATCCATGGGCGATCGTGGCCCCAAACGGTCCAGCAACTGCTCGAGTGGGATCGACATGAATCCATTGGTGGTCGCCGGTGGATTCTGCAAAAAGGTTGATGCGGGATTGATCAATAGTCACCCACGCGCTGTGCCCAAGGTGTTTTCCTACGGCGTGTATGAGGGCATCAGGATTGGCGAAGACGGTAGTCATGGGCGCCGATACTACGCTCAGGCATCCTGACGGACCGATCCGGGCCCGTTACTGCGAACAGGAATCAGGAGAAGGCAAATGTCGGCATCCGGAGGCACACGGGCTGTAGTTGCGGCGCTGATAGCCAACGCGGGTATAGCTATCGCAAAGTTCGTCGGATTTGCCCTAACCCGCTCATCGGCGATGCTGGCTGAGGCGGTCCACTCAGTCGCCGATATGTCCAACCAGGCACTACTTCTGCTCGGCGGTCGTCGGTCCCAACGAGCCCCAACAGCGGTTCACCAGTTTGGATACGGCAGGGAACGCTATTTTTGGTCCTTTGTCGTCGCCTTGGTCCTATTCACCGTCGGCTCAGCCTTTGCCCTGTACGAAGGAATTGACAAGGTTCGCCATCCTCATGAGGTCAACTCTGTCGGCATTGCGGTAGCCATTCTGGTGGCCGGTATTACATTGGAGTCCTGGTCGTTTCGAACAGCCGTGGTTGAAGCAGCACCACTTAAACAAGGGCGAACTTGGAGGGAATTCGTAATCCAGTCGCGTCAACCGGAGTTACCCGTTGTTCTATTGGAAGATGCTGGTGCACTGCTGGGCCTCATGATTGCCCTGAGCGCTATCGGACTATCCAAGATCACCGGCGAGCCCCGCTGGGACGGTGCAGGCACCATCGCCATCGGCCTGCTGTTGGGTGTCATCGCCTTTGTGTTAGCCCGAGAAATGAAAAGTCTACTCATAGGCGAATCTGCTGACGAAGACGACTGGACAGCCATCATGGCTGCAGTCGAATCAGCTCCCGGCGTCTCGTCGGTAGTCCACTTGCGCACCCAACACATAGGTCCAGATGAGATTCTGGTTGGCGCGCGTGTGATCTTCGAGCCAACGCTGACTGCCAACGGCGTGGCTGCAGCAATTGTCGACGTCGAACGGCTAGTGCGCGACGCCGTTCCGTCCGCCCATCCCATATATGTTGAAGCAGCTTCCGATTCAACTACCAACTGGGAATAAAGGCGCTCAAATGAAGCGCCAGTGCAATGTCTGTCCAACTCAGATGATCCTGATTCTGGGAGCGCTCGGAGCTGCATGGATGGCCTTCGACGCCCACCTCGGTTCCCGCCGGGTTAGTCGGGCTCGAGCTGCCAAACTCCGAAGTCGAGTGCGATCGGTCCACCAGGCCAATCCAATCAAAGCCGGGGAGACCGTGTTCCTAGGCGACAGCATCACATTCGACGGGGACTGGGAAACAGCTTTCGCTGACTTAGGTGGACGTAACCGTGGCATCGACTGGGATACGTCGGCCGACCTCCTCGGACGGCTGGATGAGTCGTTAAGTGGCCCACCAGCCACATTGGTCATAATGATTGGGACTAATGACCTCCTTGTCGGTGTGCCACACGCCCAAGTGGTCCGCAACGTCTCGCTGATCTTGGAACACATCCTCATTAAGGCCCCCGAAGCGCGGATTATTGTCCAATCGGTGCTCCCTCGAACGGACCGTTACCACTCCTTAGTCGCCCCCCTCAACAAAGCCTTATCCCGGCTATGCAACCAGCTGAAGGTTGTCTTTGTTGATCACACCAAACATTTCTCAGGTACCGATTCCATGCTCGATCCGGCGTGGCATTTTGATGGCCTCCATCTCAACGGTCTCGGACATCAACGACTGGTCGAACTACTGCGACCCCACCTCGAGACATAGAACGACGATTCATCAGGGGCTCTACCCCTCCTTGTCCAACAAGGTCCAGAATCCCCAGCGAGTAGAACTCCATCTCTTCGCTATGAACGCCTACCTCACAATGCGCTGAATTCCATAAGGGACAAGTTTGCGTGAGTATGCACGAGTGGGGAGCCACGCCGTAAAGTCCCCGCCCATGTCCTCCGCTTCCATCCAGTCCACCGCTCTAGTAATTGGCGGTACGGGCCCTACGGGGCCAGCCATCGTCCACGGCCTCGAAGCCCGGGGCTATGACGTAACCCTCTTTCATACCGGGCGCCACGAACTTGAAGAGGTAGCCCACGTAGAACACATCCATGGGGATCCTTTCTCGAACGAGGGCATCCGCTCCACCCTCGGCGAACGGACCTTTGATGTGGTAGTGGCCTGCTATGGACGCCTACGGACCATTGCCGAGTTGCTAGTTGGGCGCTGCGGACGGTTCGTGTCTGTTGGTGGCGCACCGGCCTACCGGGGCTATTTCGACCCAACCCGCTTTGACCCAATCGGCCTACCAGTACCCACTGGCGAAAACGCCCCTCGGTCGAGCGAAGATGACGACGGTAAGAGTTATCGAGTGTCTCGTACTGAGGACCTACTCTTCAAACACCAGCCAGACGCAATCCACCTGCGGTATCCGTTTGTCTATGGGCCGCGCCAGGTTGCCCCACTGGACTGGTCAATTGTGCGCCGAGTGTTGGACGGTCGATCAGCCATAATCGTTCCTGAGGCCGGACTAATGGTTGAGACCCGGGTTTACAGCGTCAACGCAGCCCACGTGGTGCTCTGTGCAGTGGACACGCCAGCGGTGGCCGGCCAGTGCTTCAATGTCGGAGACGAAGAATCGTTGACTACCGCACAACGCATAGCACTGATCTGCGCTGAATTGGGCCATGAGATGGAGGTTGTCGGAATGCCAACTGGCTTAGCATCGCCAGCCCGACCACTAATGATGCAGGTCCAACCGGGCCACCGAGTTCTGGATCTGTCTGCTACCCGTGAAGTATTGGGCTACCGAGACGTAGTGCCGGCTCGGAAAGCGGTGAAGATCGCTGCTAGATGGCTTGCAGAGAATCCTCTCACGCCAAGCAGCACACAAGAGGGCGCCCTTGAGGACCCATTCGACTACTTCCGGGAGGACCGGCTACTGGACTGGTGGCGTTCCGCTACAGCCAATCCACCAGATCTTGGCTACCCCAATGAACCAGGTTTCGGCGCCTACTACAGCGGCCCTGGTACAAGCAGGAGCCGACCTGATACTCGTATCTAAGCCCTCACTCTGCAGACACCAGTGGCCCTCTGCTCGTAGTCATCCATGCTCCACTCATAAGGACCACTAAGCCGGCGATCTCGATAGGACCCACTGACTCACCAAGAACTGCCACACCGAGAACTGCTGCTACAACGGGCACCACATACGTCAGCGCCGACATCCGCACTGGCCCTACCCGTCCGATAAGAGTGGCGGCAGCCACATAAGCGACACCCGTGCCACCAAAGCCGACCGCAACGTTTGACCCAAGTGCCGACCACGCAAAGTCTGACCTAGTCAAGCCCACGACACCCCACGGAGTCGTTACCACCGTGGCCACCGTCAACACTCGTAACAGCACTGCTGGAGATCCATAACGACGCTGCAACGGCCCAGCAATGTTCGCTGCCAGCCCATAACACGAGATAGCGACAAAAACTAGGAGGACCCCAAACAATCCGACACCGGTGCCTATCTCATCACCAGTTGCTGTAGGAAGCCCAACCATGACAATGCCCACGAGGCCGATTAACACCCCAAGAACCTGAAGGCGGTGAGTCTGAACTCCGAATATTGCGGCGCCAGCAAGCAGAGTCATGACCGGCATGCCGCCATTAAGCATCCCAGCGATTGAGGAGTCGATCCATGTCTGGGCCAATGGAAACAACGACAATGGGACAGCCATCCACAACAATCCCAATAAACCAATCTGAGGCAGGTCACTTCGATCTATTTTGCGCCATGCGCTAGGAACCGCGCCCAGAAATAAAAGGCCAAGGATTGGCCGCAACCAAGCGACCAATCCTGGGTGTTCAACTCGCAGAGCCACGTCCATAAACAAGAACGACGAGCCCCAGATACCAGCCGCTAAGAATAGAAGCAACCAATCGAAGCTCCGCATAGGGACCCCTTCAGCCACCCCTGTCCCCTTGGTCCAGCCCTGGTTGGTCACCGCCGCACGATACTGGCAGGCCCAACCCAGACCATTTTTGAGGTTCTTACAGAACTAAGAACTGATTCCGAACCTGAATCGACTAGTTCCGGAAGACGGATCTCACTCACCCGTGAATGGTCCAGCACTCGAGGTTTACTGCTTCTTTGAGGTCAAGCCCAAGGCTCCACAAAGACCATGTGGACCAGGTTGCATCACATCTGGCAATTAAGTCTCGAAAGATTCTGTACTGGACGGAAAGAGTGCTCGCACAAGGACCACCGCCATACCTACCCCAGCCAGTTGCATCAATACGAACATTGGCGCACTCGAAGGTTCAATACCAGTAAAGGTGTCGCTCAACGTCCGTCCCACAGTCACTGCTGGATTGGCGAAACTTGTCGACGAAGTGAAGTAGTACGCCCCACCTATATAAGCAGCCACCACGTACGGAAGATGTGACGCTCGTCCCGTCCGGATGAGAGCAAAAACAACCAACAGAAGGCCAACGGTGGCTATAAGCTCGGCCAACCAGAGGTTTGTACCAGTTCGAGTCGTACCCGACCATGAAACCGCATCAAGATTGAACATTAGGTTGGCCAAAATGGTGCCAACCACTGCGCCGGCGACTTGAACAGTGACAATCGGAGCAACGTCACGCCCTGCCCGATGGCCAAGAGACCATGCAGCAATAGTCACGGCTGGATTGATGTCAGCGGAGATGGTGCCGAACGTAGCAATTACAGCAACCAGCACCCCAGCGGTAGCCACTGAGTTCTGGAACAGTTGCAGTCCAATATCGTCAGGGCTTAGTTCGGCGGCCATAATCCCGGAGCCGACCACCCCGATGAGCAACAGCGCTGATCCAAGCCCTTCGGCTAGCAGCACCCGCGCGTTCCATTTCACCACAGGATCCTTGTATCTCCGAAGTCAGGCCGGGGTGTGGAATAAGCCGTAGACAAGCGAGTCAACCAAAGCCTGCCACGCTGCCTCAATGATGTTCTCTGACACACCAATAGTTGTCCACGTATGCTCCCCGTTGGTGGTGTCAATGAGCACTCGTGTTACCGCCCCGGTGCCCTGACGGGTTTCCAAAACACGCACCTTGAAATCTGTCAAGTGAATGCGGTCTAGTTGTGGATGGCGTCCACCAAGCGCCGACCGCAACGCTGCATCTAGTGCGTTTACCGGTCCGTTTCCTCCGCCTGTGGCAACTACACGCTCACTGTCCACATAAAGCGTGACCGAAGCCTGCGTCTCGACCTCGACTGCAACCTCATTCCATGCCCGACTGCCGCTCCCCGAGTGATGTCCAACCTCTACTGCGAACGATTCCAATTCAAAATAGTCATGCGTCCAGCCAGCAGCCGCTCGCATCAACAGTTCGAGGGAGGCGTCAGCAGCCTCAAAGTGGTAGCCGGCGTACTCGAGTTCCTTGAGAGTCTCAACTATCTCCCCCAAGGTGGCACCGTCCAAAGCGATCCCCAACTGGGAAGCTTTGAGTTCGATGGTGGACCGCCCAGACATCTCCGAGACAAGAAACCGTGTCCCGTTGCCAACGAGCTCAGGGTCCACGTGTTCATACGCGTCTCGGCGGCGGGCAATAGCACTCGTGTGGAGGCCAGCCTTATGGGCGAAAGCCGTAGCCCCTGCGTAGGGCTGCTGCGGGTTGGCGGCGAAGTTAACTAATTCAGCGACGTGGTGGGCGACAGAGGTCAGTTCAACAAGACAACCCTCTGGCAGCGTCTCAACCCCCATCTTCAGGGTGAGGTTGGCAATGATCGGCACGAGGTCGCAGTTCCCGACCCTCTCGCCATAACCGTTGATGGTCCCCTGCACATGAGTAGCGCCGGCAACCACGCTGGCCAGAGCATTAGCTACACCACAACCAGCGTCGTTGTGGAGATGAACCCCTACCTCGCATTCCACAGCGGCCATCACATCGCGCACTGTGGCTTCAACTTGGCCCGGCAGCGAGCCGCCGTTGGTGTCGCAGAGCACAAGGCAGTCGGCTCCTGCCTCAGCTGCGCTGGTCAAGACTTCCAGCGAAAATTCCGGATTGTCGGCGTAGCCGTCGAAAAAGTGTTCAGCATCGAAAAAGACTTTGCGTCCATGAGTCTTCAAGTGACGGACCGAATCAGCGACCATAGCCACACCCTCATTGAGATCGGTCCGCAATGCCTCAGTCACGTGGTACGCAGATGCCTTGCCCACGATGCACACTGTGTCAGTTCCAGCGTCAAGCAAATTGGCCAACGTGGCATCACTCTCAACTTCCCCACCTACGCGACGCGTTGATCCGAAGGCCACCAACGTTGAGTGTTTGAGGTTTAATTCAACCTGAGCTCGTTGAAAAAATTCGATGTCTTTTGGATTGGCCCCCGGCCAACCACCCTCGATGTAGTGCACACCTAAGCGGTCTAGTTGACCAGCGATTCGCAGCTTATCATCGACGGTTAGTGAGATGCCTTCCAACTGGGCTCCGTCGCGCAGTGTGGTGTCGTAGATCTCGACCCGTGGCGGCAGGCTAGGTGTGAGATCAGGGTTAGGCGCCCACATGCTCATTCCACTCCGCGTATTCTGGGCGCTCCCCACGGACAGCTTCGAAGAAGATCTCCTGAATCCGACTAGTCACCGGACCGGGCGCGCCGATGACCCGGTCATCAACCGCTCGGATCGGTACAACTTCCGCTGCAGTGCCGGACAAAAACGCCTCATCGGCGGTGTATAAGTCGCTGCGCAGAATATTGCCTTCAACATAAGGAATGTCTAGATCGTCAGCGATCCGGTGAATAGAACTCTGAGTAATGCCCTCCAGCGCTCCCGCGCTTGCGGGGGGTGTGATGATTCCTCCGTCACGGACGATAAACAAGTTCTCTCCGGTGCACTCGGAGACGTAGCCTTGCGGCGACAACAAGATGGCCTCGTCATAACCAGCCTTGACTGCCTGGACCTTCGCCATCTGCGAGTTCACATAATGCCCAACACCCTTAGCGGCTGGGGGCATCGCATTTGGATCATGCCGCTGCCATGACGAGATCATCAGATCTACGCCCTTAGACAAACCCTCGTCACCCAAATAGGTCCCCCAGGGCCAAGTAGCGATGGAAACGTCAACATCACACGACAACGGGTTGAGGCCCATCTCGCCGTAACCAAGGTAGACAAGCGGCCGGATATAGCAAGACTGGTGACCGTTAATCCGGACAGTTTCAAGTGTGCCAGCCACCAGATCATCAACGGTGTAGGGAATTTCAAGAAAGAGAATCTTCGCCGAGCGAAATAACCGCTCTATGTGCTCACGCAGGCGAAATACAGCTGGCCCACTGGCAGTCTCATAGGCGCGTATACCCTCAAACACGCCATTTCCGTAGTGCAGTGTGTGAGTCAGGACGTGGACCGTGGCGTCGTCCCAATTAACAAGCTCACCGTTCATCCAGATCTTGGACGACTTCTCGATCGCCATGTCCTTACCTCTTCTCTGGGTTTCGTTCGTAGATCGTTCGGTATCGGTCGGTCTCAGACAACTCGGAGATATCTCAACTCAAGTCAGCAGGCCGGCAACAGTGTCCCCTATGGCCACCGTGCCCTCAACATCAGTTGAAGGGTCGGCGCAGGCGGCGACGACCCGGGCAGCGGCATTGGACTCTCCCAAGAAGTCCAGCATCATGGCACCAGAAAGAATGGCCGCTTTCGGATTGGCGATGCCCTGTCCAGCGATATCAGGCGCTGAGCCATGGACCGGTTCGAACATCGACGGCCCCGTACGTTCGGGGTTCAGATTGGCTGAAGAGGCCAGTCCAATTCCGCCTGACACCGCCCCACCGAGATCGGTGAGGATGTCACCAAAAAGGTTGTCGGTAACAATGACATCGTATTGTTGTGGTGACTGCACAAAGTAAATACAAGCAGCATCGACATGGTTGTAGGCCGTTGCCACATCGGGGTAGTCCCTAGCCACCTCGTTAAAAGTGCGCTCCCAGAGGTCCCCAGAAAACGTGAGCACATTGGTCTTGTGGACCAACGTCAGATGTCGGCGCCGAGTCATCGCAAGGTCAAAGGCGAAACGGACGGCCCGCTCAACTCCGTAACGGGTGTTAACGGAACCTTGAGTGGCAATCTCGTGTGGTGTGCCACGCCGTAGAGAGCCCCCTTCCCCGGCATAAGACCCTTCAGTGTTCTCGCGCACCACTCGGAAATCAATTTCCTCAGCAGCGAGCACAAACGGCCGAAGGTTGATGTACAGATCAAGGGCAAAACGCATCTTGAGCAATAGGCCGCGCTCAATCAACCCCGGTGGTACCTCGGGGGTACCCACTGCACCGAGGTACAAGGCATCAAGCCCCCGCCATTCGTCAAGAATCTCATCTGGCAGCACAGTTCCATCCCGGCCATAACGGTCGCCACCTAGGTCGTATTCAACAGTGTCGAAAGTAACACCCGAAGCCTTTATAACCTTTAAGCCTTCGGCGATGACCTCGGGGCCGATGCCGTCGCCGCCGACTATGCCGATGCGGTACGCCATGGTAAATCTCCTGCGAGAAGTGGGTGAGGAACGAAAAAACCGCCCACCAAAGTGGACGGGTGAAGCGCACATCAGCGTGGTGTGCGCTACAGAATAACTATCACCCTGGTACGGTCGTTCACGAAATCAAGTGTACCGCTCCAAGGTCAGAGCGGGTCAAGCGAGTTTCAGAGGTACAGGCCGAGGCCACCGATGTGACCGGACACCTCTGCCCCTTGGCTACCCTCGTGAGATGGCAGACGCCCATCAACTCTCTCAGGAAGCACACGACCGGCTCGCTGCCGAGTTTGAAGATCTCACGACTCGGGGACGAATCGACATCGCTCGCAAGATCGAAACAGCACGGGAACTCGGCGACCTCTCCGAGAATGGTGATTACCACGCAGCCAAGGAAGAACAAGGGAAAATGGAGGGGAGAATTCTCCATCTTGAGAGCATCTTGGAAAAAGCCGAGATTGTCGAACTCTCACCCGGCAACACCGGTGTAGTAGTCCCAGGAAACATCGTTGCCGTTATTTACGAGGGCGATGAAGAGCCTGAGCGAATGCTCGTCGGTTCAATTGAAGAAAAGCGCGACGACGTGCTCGTTGTTTCACCCCGGTCGCCCCTCGGCGAAGCCCTTTTGGGATCAAGGGTGGGTGAATCCGTGTTGTTTGAGGCTCCGGGCGGCGTATTGGCCGTCAAAGTTATAGCTATCGAGGGATGATCACTGATCCATTGGTCGATGCCCCACCCTGGCGATACGTTGATCTCCCCAATCTTGGAACACTAGAAGTACGCGATTCCGGTCCGGCGGGTGGACCGACAGATCAACCTGTTGTCCTACTGCTCCATGGATGGACGGCCAGCGCCGACCTCAACTGGTGTCGCACCTACGGGCCGCTGGCCGAGCGGGCTCGGATCGTGACTTGGGACCAACGCGGCCACGGTGCCCGGGGGCTTCGTACAGGTGCAACAACACGAATAAGAGATTTAGCCGACGACGCTGCAGTCATAGCCCGAGCGCTGGATATCGATCGTGCAGTGTTGGTCGGCTATTCGATGGGTGGCGCTGTCGCCCAGACCATATGGAAACGCCACCCTCAGTTGGTGCGTGGCCTCATTCTGGGAGCCACTGCAGCGCGGTTCGCTGTCGATGAACAACAACGAAAAGATTTCTCTCTAATCGGACGCTGGGTACGACCATCCCGCCAACTGGAAGCTGCGGGCTGCGGGAACCTGGCCTGGCGAGCTGCCCGTTGGTTCAGCGACCGGCAAACTGGAGGAACCCCGACTACCGGCGACAAAGCCTTCGACAAGTGGGCTTGGGACGAAGTTCGCTCAGGGCTGTTGTCTCGCGTGCTAACTGTTGGCCACGATTTGGGTGGATTCGACTCCACTGGGTGGCTGGGTGAGATAGACGTTCCCCATGCCGTTCTGGTCTGCACCGAGGACGACGTCGTGCCCACTGTTCGCCAGAATGAGTTGGTCGAAACTCTTCGCTCACCGTCGGTCTACAAGATGGCTACCGACCACTCAGCCTGTGTGTCCCAACCCGACCTTTTCGTTCCAACCCTTCTTTCCGCACTCGACCAAATAACTCTCACCGGATAAGCACAGTCGGCAAACAGCTGTCAAGAGAACCGTCGAAGGCAACCATCGCCTGCCCACATCAGCAGAATCCGCCCCGTATCCGTGATGTTGCCCACGGCACCTAACACTCCATCGCCGAGTACTGGCTCGGCGTCGAACCAGGCTGCGGGATCCCGATCCGATGGCTGTTCTAAAAACAGCCGTGGCCCGTAGGCATCTCGCAGATCAGCCACAGTGGAGCCAATCCCAATTCGTTCCAGAGTCCACCAGGAAGTCTCAGTAGAGTCGGGGCCGTCGAGGAACCACTGGACCAACTGCCCTTGCCCATCGACCGAATCACGGGCTAGGACCAACTCTAAACCTCCCCAACCTAGGCGCCTAACTTCTGCGGCCAAGCAACTCTCGTCTTCCACCCATCCTGTATCCCCGACCGGTTCGCCTAGAACTCCAGCCAACTGAACCACCGCCGTCTCAGCACCGTCACCGAAGCCAACGAGCACTTCGTTGTCGGAGGTGGCATCCAGAGTCAAACCGATGCCCGACAAGGTCACCGTACCCAAACGGGGCACCTCAGTCGTCGTCGTTACATCCACATCTGGTGCTTCCTCACTGCCGCCAAGCGTCTCAGTGCCACCGACGTCCGGCTCGCTGACCTCTTCCTCAGGGAGGGCTACCTGCTCATCAGGGACCGTCAAGGAGGTCGCAGGCAGCATCAAAGAAGAGGAGGTTGTCGTAGGAAGAACTGTCGTGGGAGGCACCACTGGAAGGGCGGCCGCTGAGCTGGAAACAGTTGTGGGAGTTGGTAGCGAAGTAGTTGTTAACAGGTCTGGCGGGGGGGCGATAGGTCGTTCATCGGACTGCAGAAGAACCAAGGTGCCAACCAGACCTAGGACAACAACAACAAGTGGCAGTGAGAACCCCCAACGATGCCTGGCCGAAGCCCTAGTTTCTTCGAACACCGTGCGCGGTCCGACAGCTACTACAGACGGAGCTGGCGGCGTGCGATCTGCCCGAGTCGAGTCTCGACCCAAATCAGCACGTGTCACAATCGGTTTGGGACCAGTAGGTGCGTCACCGCTACGTCGCCAAAAAATCCCTCCAAGAACTGGTGCTAGTTCACGAGATACCCCTGGAGGCCCGTGGGCCGCAAGAGCCGCTACGGCCCGCATCTCGTCGAGAACTACCGGATCAGGAACTCGGCTCCTACGAGCAGCCTCCACCAGCACCGGATCTAGAACACCAGCACCGTCGGACCGGATGAGAATCAATTCGTTTGGAACGGCATCAACGATTTTCAGGCATCGGGCATATGCCTCGACCAGAATCAGGACCACACCTCGAACATCGGTGAGATCAGGTGCATCAACTGACGCCTGACTATCAGCCAGCGCAAGGACATCAATCCGGCCGTCGACTGACACCGCAGCATGAACTGCCGAGACACCAAGATGGATCGATAAGACGGTGGACATCAGTGATGGTCAGATTGAGAACAGCAGGAAAGTAAATTTGGTCTAAGTGCCTGCATGACCTTATTGCGTTAAGCCAAGCCACGGTTGCCACTCCTGACCAATCTCACTATTCATCTATCAGTAGAGCGGATGCCTCGATCTCATGGCATCCTCATTAGCGATGGATCTACGACACCTCAGTCATCTACTCGCCGTTGTTGAACACCGGAGCTTCTCCGCCGCTGCGCGAGCCATGCACACTGTCCAATCCAACGTGTCCACGCACGTAGCCAAACTTGAGAAGGAACTAGGAACAGTCCTGATTGACCGGCACTCCATGCAACCAACGGCGGAAGGACATGCAGTAGTTGAACGGGCCCGACGAATCCGAACCGAGTTGCAATCCATAGAGGACGACATCGTCTCAATGCGCCATGAAGTAGCCGGAGAGGTTCACATCGGTTGTATCGGGACCACCGGCCGATGGATGGCCACTCCTCTCCTAGGCGAATTATCAAAGCGGCATCCGGCGCTTCGACCAATCCTGGTTGACGCAACCACTACCTCGCTTATCCCTCGTGTACTCAATGGTGACCTTGATATGGCAGTAGTCAACACTCCAGCAGTGGAGACAGGTCTAGTAACTGAAGCACTTTTCGACGAGGAACGCATTGTCATGACTCCAAAAGACCACCCACTAGCCGACGCGGGAACCATCACCGTTGCGGAGTTGGCCAATCACCCTGTCATGCTTCCACCAGTGGGAACAATCTTCCGAGACGCCATCGATCAAGAACTCCAAACCATAGGTGCACACCTTGAGGCCGCCGCCGAGGTTGACGGTCTTCGGCTACTTGCTTCGCTGGCCTATCAGGGTTATGCGCCGGCCCTTCTGCCGGCCAGCGCAGTGTCCGGCTATCCGGAAGGCGACTGGTCGCTAGTCCATGTCGATGGCCTAGCCCGGCGGTCAGTTGGTCTGGTCCGGAACCGCCGAACCAATCCATCGATGCCCGTACTAGCTACCCGGGATGCACTTCACGAGGTGATCCGAAAGATCGCGCCACACCAACCCGGGATACATGTCACGCTGGAACCATGAGTCGTATCACCCAACCAGCTGAGCCCGCAGAAGTTGAAGGCCTAGCCCTACGGAGTCGTACAGGTGGATCAGTGGCGTTTGGTGTCCGGGAAATGGGCAACCGAACGGTTCTGGCTGTGGAAATTGCGGGTGAGGATCGTGGTGCCCTCCGCCCAGCCGACGGAGAGAATCTGGCTATCGCTGCTAAGACGGCGCGCGAGAAGCGCATCCCACTCGTCTGCTTCGTGGCCTCGAGTGGCGCAGCCATTGAGGAGGGGGTAGGAGCAGTCCACGGTTGGGGCACCGCAGCCCGAGAGTTCGTAACCAACTCAGGCATAGTTCCCACCATCTTCTGCGTAACTGGTCCGACGGTGTCGGGTCCAGCTCTACTACTTGGTTTGGCTGACCTTGTACTAATGGTCGATGACACCTACGCCTTCGTAAGTGGACCGGCAATGGTTCGCCAGTTCACCGGCGAAGATCTCTCCAACGAAGGTCTTGGTGGAACCTCCATGCACGCCAGCACCTCAGGAGTGGCCCACTTCATAGTCTCGGACCGCGACGAAGCCAACACCCTGATAGTTGAACTACTGAACTACCTCCCCGACCACAACGGCATCGCCCCAGCTGGACGGCCCTGTACTGACCCAGTGGCCCGGTCTACACCAGAGGCCGGCGAATTCATTCCTAATACCTCCACAGGCACTTACGACATCAGGGATGTTTTAGCCGTCGTAGTCGACGAAGGTCACTTGCTCGAACCGCGGGCGGACTGGGCCACAAATCTGGTCACGGCCTTCGCTACCATCGGCGGCCGCCCGATTGGCATCGTAGCCAACCAGCCCCAGTCGGTAGCCGGCACACTCGACATCGCAGCCTCCCAGAAGGGTGGACGTTTCGTGGCCTTCTGCGACGCTTTCAACCTCCCGCTAGTGACCTTTGTGGACACCTCAGGCTTCTACCCAGGCAAGGACCTGGAATGGCGGGGCATGATCCGCTACGGCGCCCAAATGGCGTTTGCCTATGCCCGTGCCACCGTACCCCGGGTTTGTGTGACACTGCGAAAGTCCTACGGTGGCGCCTACATCGTTATGGACTCGCGCTATATGGGTAACGACCTGATGCTTGCCTGGCCATCAGCCGAAATAGCCGTTATGGGTGCCAAGGGTGCGGTAGAGATTCTCCATCGTCAAGCCAGCGATACTGAGCGAGAAGAGTTGGTGTCTGCCTACGAAAACCGACTCCTGAACCCGTATATCGCCGCAGAGCGCGGATCCGTCGACCGTGTCATCGATCCAGCAGATACCCGCTCCGAGCTGGCTGCCGCCCTAGACCTCCTATCAAGTAAACGCGAACGGCTACCCCGCCGACGCCACGACAACACCCCGCTCTGATCCCTAGTCCTTCGGGACGCAGTTGATTACCAAATACTGAAATGTTTTCAGGGCGGAAATATTTAACTTCTTCGAGCAAGTGTGGCTGCAGCGTCTCAGAACCCTCCCGATACTCTAAAAACTGGGTAGGAA
This sequence comes from Acidimicrobiales bacterium, assembly GCA_029242745.1. Classification (GTDB taxonomy): domain Bacteria; phylum Actinomycetota; class Acidimicrobiia; order Acidimicrobiales; family MedAcidi-G1; genus UBA9410. The sequence continues at coordinate 37,303 of JAQWTI010000030.1, forward strand.
TTCGGCCAGAAACAGCAAATTAGAAGGGCAAGGGACTCATGGTTGAGACCATCACCATCACCGATAACCGCACCGGCGAGTCGATCGAGATCCCCCTTGTCGATGGCACGGTGTCAGCAAAGGCCTGGAGCGGATTACTCCCGGGCATCTGGTTTGATGATCCTGCATTTAGCGCCACGTCAGGTGCCGATAGCGCCATCACCTATCTGGACGGCGGGGCGGGTCTCCTCCGCTACCGCGGATACCCGATTGAACAGTTGGCCCAAACCACCTCATTTCTTGAAGTAGCCCATCTGCTGGTGCGTGGAGAACTACCCGACGGCCCACAGTTGGAATCTTGGAAATCAGATATTGCCGAAGCAGCGCCAATCCATGAGAACTTCCACAAGCGTATTCTCGAAGGATTCCGAGACGACGCTCACGCAATGGGCGTGATGGTGTCGAGCATCGCGGCAATGTCTACGTTCTGGCCAGATTCAAAGAATATCGAAGACCTTGACCAGCGGCACGCCGAGATTGTCCGCCTGATCGCCAAGATGCCCACGGTGGCTGCTAGCGCTTACCGGCGGAGCGAGGGACTGCCCTACGTTCTGCCTGACCCAGAACTTGACTACACATCAAACTTTTTGTCCATGATGTTCAAGACTGGTGATTCACCGTACGTCGTCGACCCGATCTTACGCGACGCTATGGATGTACTGTTCGTCCTGCATGCTGATCACGAACAGAACTGCTCAACGACAACGGCTCGAGTAGTAGGTAGTTCACATGCCGATCCATACGTAACGATCTCCGCTGCCGCATCGGCGCTCTATGGGCCCCGACACGGCGGTGCCAATGAAGCCGTGTTGCGCATGCTTACCGACATAGGGGAATACAAGAACGTCGACACCTTTATCGAGGGTGTGAAAGCCGGCGAGCAAAAACTTATGGGATTCGGGCACCGGGTTTACAAGAACTACGATCCTCGAGCTCGCATAGTTAAGGACACAGCCCATCAGGTCTTCGGGGTCACAGGCACCAATCCATTACTAGACATCGCTCTAAAACTCGAGGAAGTCGCCTTAGCGGACCCCTACTTCATTGACCGAAAGTTGTACCCGAACGTAGATTTCTACTCCGGACTGATCTACCAGTCGATGGGTTTCCCGGTGGAGATGTTCACTGTGTTGTTTGCCATCGGGCGCACTCCCGGCTGGCTTGCCCACTGGGATGAAATGCTCTCTCAGAACTCTCGGATAGCGCGACCCCGCCAGCGATACACCGGTCCGGCCGATCGCGCTGTTCCCGCCATGAACGAGCGCTGAGACCGCAACTAGGAAACCAAACTCATTCTGCCATCAGTCAGGTGGGCCGACATCAAGAAGGATCTTGCCCACACTGGCATTGGTTTCCATGTACGCATGAGCCTCGGAGACATGGTCGAGACTAAATCGCTGATCCACTACGACGGTCAGACGACCGTCCTCGAAACCGGGTACGACATGCTCCTCAAAGGCCCGACAGATAGCCACCTTCTCAGCCAGTGAACGCGCTCGCAGCGTGGTGCCGACCACTGACGCTCGTTTATACAGAAGTTTAGCCAAGCCAAAAGTTGCGTGGCCTCCGCCCATTACTCCGACCTGCATCAGCGTGCCGCCGATAGCCAGACAATCGACATTTCGGTCCATGTAGTCACCGCCTACCACATCTAGCACCACGTCCACTCCCCTACCACCAGTGTGGTCCGCAACTACCTCCACCCAGTCGTCGGAGGAGTAGTCCACAGCCACCGTGGACCCAAGGTCGCGACACCGACCAACCTTGCCGGTTGAAGTTGTAACAATCACCTCTGCGCCAACCATGCGACATAACTGGATCGCTGCGGTCCCTACTCCCGATGCCCCAGCGTGGATCAGTGCAACTCCCCCATGGGTCAGGCCCCCTTGCAGGACAAGTGCATCCCAAGCGGTAACAAAAGTCTCGGTTAACCCACCGGCCACATTCAGCGAAATTCCCTCCGGGACTCGGACCGCCTGATCTTCGTGCACCACCGCCTGCTCCGCGTAACCTCCTCCACCAGTGATAGCCATTACGGCATCACCCACTGACCAGCGAGTGACGCCTCTTCCGAGCGAGGCAACTCGGCCAGCGAACTCTAAGCCTGGGATCTCAAAGGCCATTGCGGGCCCCGGATACAGGCCCATGCGCTGTAGCAGGTCTGCCCGATTGCACGACGTTCCCATCACACTGACCAGTACCTCACCCGGGCCCGGTACTGGGTCCGGTACCTCACGAAGGGTCAGGACCTCAGGGCCCCCATAGCCATCGAGCACGACAGCCCGCATCAACGACTCTTCTTTAGATCGGCGTAAGCGGTGTACTTGTCGACACGGGGCTCAGCGGGTAGACCAAGGATCCGCTCAGCCACAATGTTGCGTTGCACTTCATCAGTGCCACCACGAATGGACATCGACGGTGCTGTGAGAAACTCCACATGCCCCTCACCGGAAAGCATTCCTGCAGATCCCGCCATGTCCTTGCCAAGATAGGCCCGAGCCTTAAAGGCAGCCACACTGCGTAACTTGGCGCCTGAACCTTCTGGACCCGGCGCCCCAGAAGCACTCGTGTTTGCCGCATTTCGAGCGACCGTCAGTTGATTTACCCGATGGAGAATTAGAGCCCGCATGGCACGCTGCCGGGCAACCGGACCAGATAGGCAACCGGCGGCCCGCCACTCCTCCAACCACGACGGTAGACCTTGGTCTCCATCGTCACCGCCACCAAAGGCGCGGCCGCCAATAGTGGCCCGCTCATGGGCAAGCATCTCAACCGTCAAACTCCATCCGTCGCCCAAATCACCTATTCGATTGCTATCTGGTACCCGAGCGCCAGATACGAACACCTCGGTGAAATGCCGGTCACCATTGATCTGTTCCAGCGGCCGGACTTCCACAGCGGGAGACATCATGTCGATAGCAAACATAGTTAGTCCGCGATGTTTAACCACTGAGGCGTCGGTCCGAGCCAGGCACATGCCCCATCGTGCATAGGCACCGCGCGACGTCCAGACCTTAGACCCTGTGAGAATCCAATCTCCGCCGTCACGATTAGCTCGCAGTCCGGCATTAGCGAGGTCCGAACCGGCGTCGGGCTCAGAAAACATCTGACACCAGATCTCAGACCCATCAGCAATTGACCGAAGCCACAGATCCTGCTGTTCAACTGACCCTCGGTCCAGAAGTATCGGTCCAACCAGATTAAGACCCACCCCGTAGGGATAGAGGTCAGCTACTTCATAGTCCGCCAACGCATTAGCTATTCGAGTTACCTCTCCAGCATCGGCATCACGCCCACCATATTGAGTGGGCCACGCCGGGACCATCCATCCGCCTTCGAAGAGCAACTGGAGGAACTGGCGGCCAGCGGCGAGATCGTCACTGCCCGCTCCCAGCACCGTGCCAGACGCGTCAGAGTCACGGTGATCCAGTAGTTGATCAAGAGCAGCGTGGATCTCTCCAGCAGTCAGGGACTCGGATGGCATCGACTCGTTTAACACTGGTGCATTCTGCTGCAAATGGCACCAAAAACACCTACCAACTATTTCTTAGTTCAGCGCGCCATGATGGAGGCATGCATCGAAGCTGCGATCGAAATTAAACCATGGGAAGGACCACCTGACATGGCTTGGGAAGTTGATGACTTCGCCACACTTCTGGCGCTAGAGGCCCACGGGCCTGACGTTTTTGTTGGAATTAGTCCTACCTATCCATGGGGCCGCGTCTACGGCGGTCAGGTGGTGGCTCAAGCCCTGCGAGCCACTCAGGCAACCGTGGACGAGGATTATCAGGTTCACTCCCTGCATGCCTACTTCATCCGGGGCGGAACTAGCGACGAACCAATCCGTTACGAGGTGGACCGCATCCGCAATGGACGGTCCTTCGTAACCCGACGTGTCGTGGCTCGCCAGTCAGAGGGAGCGATTCTAAACTTGGCGTGTTCGTTTCAGGTACGTGAGGAACAGGCCGACGTCCAGGAGTCCCAGCTCCCTGACGACGTTGGTGAACCGGGCTCAGGGACCGTGGAAGACTGGGAGATGCTTGGACGCCGGGTTGTCCATCAGTCCATCGGCCGATCGGCTATCTGGCTCCGGGTGCTCGATCAGGTGGGTCAGGACCCCAACTTGCAGGCCTGTGCTCTGGCTTACGCATCAGATGACATCCCAATGAATGCTGTGCAGAGCAACCATCCACGTGTCAAAGCAACCCGAGATGGTTCACTTCCAACCTACGAGGACGATTTTGTCTGGACCAGCCTCGATCACAGCATCTGGTTTCATCGACCCCTACCACCAGATCAGTGGCTGTTACACCACCACCGCTCCCATGGGCTGGCTAACGCCCGCGGGCTGGCTGTAGGCGAAGTTTTTGCCCCATCCGGCGTCCACGTAGCGACAGTGGCCCAAGAGGTCCTGATCCGAGAACGCATCAACTGATCCAGATAGATACTCAGCCGCTCAGTCGACCCTCAGTCGTGTCAGACTTCTGGCTATGAACTCCTCGAGGCAGGCGAGCAACCGTACCCCTGTTCTCGTACATCTCTGGGGCGACCATTTCCCTACCGACACAATCCGGAACCGGTTTCCGACTGTCGATTTCATCTCGGTGCCCACCGAGGGCGTAATACCCGATGGCGTAACCGCCAAAGTATGCATTACTCAGGCTGCACATAATGGAAACTTGGCCGAAGTTCTAGACCGAGGGGTGACTTGGGTGCACGAACTAGGACAAGGTGTTGACCACTTTCCCTTTGACCAGTTGGGCGACCGCACCCTGACTTGCGCACGCGGCGGCAACGCAGTACCAATCGCTGAATGGGTGGTGACCATGCTCCTGACAGCCGCCAAGCAGTTGCCTAGTCGATGGGTAAGTGAGCCACCCCGCCACTGGACGTTGGCCAATCTGGACACCTTGGACGGGGCCAAGGTTGTCTTTCTGGGTTTTGGAACTATCAACCGGGCAGCGGCCAAACGCCTCGCACCTTTCGGGTGTCATATGGTGGCAGTGAACCGCTCCGGCGTCGTAGACCTAGACCTTGGAGTGTCCCATGCGGTGGAGGTAACAACCGATGCCAGTAAGGCGGTGGCTGGAGCTGACCACATTGTGGTGGGGGTTCCCCTTACTCCGGCTACCGCAGGAATGATCGACGAAACCCTTCTCGCTGCAATGAAACCCGGCGCCCATCTAGTCAACATTGCCCGGGGGCAGATCATTGACCAGGAAGCGATGCGGAGGTCTCTCGACGCTGGTCATCTAGGACTGGCGTCGCTTGACGTATGTCACCCTGAGCCGCTCCCAGCCGGTCACTGGCTCTACCACCATCCCCGAGTTCGACTAAGCCCTCACGTCTCTTGGTCAGACCCCGGCTCACTCGACCGTCTGCATACCTCATTTACCGACAATCTTGAGCGTTGGCTTACCGGTGAACCACTCATCGACGTAGTCGACGTGGTCGCCGGCTACTAACTGAAACCCATTCCTACCTCCCCAAGAAGGAAGAGAGAAAACGCTCCGATGCCACTAACAAACGAGTTTCAAGCTCTGGCCGCCCAGGTCCGCAACTGGGGCCGCTGGGGCACCGATGACGAACTCGGAACGCTTAACTTCATCACACCAGAGGTGGTAGCCGCAGCCGCAGCATGCGTTCGGCACGGGCGAACCATCCCATTGGCTCTGCCTCTCGAACAGGACGGGGTCCAGGCCGGTTTTGTCCCTGGCCGGGACAACCCAACGCTCACCATGCACGCCGTCAATGAGCCATTGGATCCCACAGCAGGACCTGACTCATTTCACACGAGCGACGACCATGTAACGATGGGGCTACAGGCGGGAACACACTGGGACGGCCTAGGGCACGTTTCCTACTCAGGTCGGATGTATAACGGTTTTGACGCAGCGACCATCACAGACAGCGGTGCGTCACGTTGCGGCATACACCATCTCCGCAGCGTGGTGTCACGGGGTGTGCTGTTAGACGTGGCACGCACTAAGGGCGTCGATGTGCTCGATTGCCCATACGCCATTACGGCCGACGACCTTGACGAAGCCGCATCGATTGCCGGCCTGCAGGTCCGGTCAGGTGACATTGTGCTTGTCCGTACCGGACGGATGGGGATCTACCATGAGTCAGGCGGCCTTGCCTACTGCTTGGGCCCCAACCAAGACGGCTCTAACGCCGGCATGTCGATGTCCAGCGTGGCTTGGCTGCACGACCATGACGTTGCAGCGGTCGCCAACGACACATTGGCCTTTGAGGTTTATCCATCAGAAACCGATGCCTTGGCGATTCACCTGCTTCACCTTGTCGATATGGGACTTACACAGGGCCAGAACTGGGACCTTGAAGCGTTATCGGCCGACTGTGCAACCGACGGTGTCTACGAGTTCCTCCTCTGCGCCACGCCAGAGCCTTTCGTTGACGCTGTGGGAAGCCCCGTAGCACCGGTGGCTATTAAGTAGCGCTCTACAGACCCTTGGTTAGACGAGCCAGACGACACAGGTGATGGCTGTCACGATCCGGGGTATCGGAGTGCTTCCACTGCGATGCTAGTTAGGCACCCCAGCCCGTAGGGGAAATCCAACTAAGGGATAATCATGGCTTCTCGACACGACAACTGCCAGAAAGCGCTGACTGGAGTCAGTCTCTTTTCAGAGTTAGGCAAAACCCAGCAGCGTTCGCTGGCCCGCCTGATGACCAGCATAAAAGTTCCTGCTGGCCAAGTACTCACCACCGAAGGAAAACCGGGTCGAGAATTCATGATCATCATGGATGGTCAAGCCTCAGTTCGTCGAGGAAACCAACTCGTCGCCACCCTTAGAACCGGCGACTTCCTAGGTGAGATGAGCCTTATAACCGGCACACCTCAATCTGCAACAGTGACTGCTGAAACCGACATGGTCCTAGAGATCTTGAATCGTCGTGAGTTCTCCAGCCTCCTCGACGAGAGTCCAACAGTCGCTCGAAAAGTAATGGTCGGAGCTGTAAGGCGACTTCAAGAAGTGGCCGGCGACGCCATTGTCTAAATAGCGTTGTTCGCTACATCCCGGTGAAGTCAGGCGGGCGCTTCTCAGCGAACGCTCGCAGAGCCTCAGCATTGGCTGGACCCCCCATAAGTTCTGCGAACATGGCGTCCTCACGTACCCGGGCTTCGGCGATGGCAAGAGCCACTGGTGCGGTCAAAAGTTGCTTAGAAGCCACTAGGGATGCCACCGGCTTGGCCGCCAACCGGCGAGCATGGTCCATGGCCTCGTCCATCAGGACGTCGGGGGCGCAGAGTCGCCACGCCAAGCCCATGCGGAGGCACTCTTCCGCATTTATCCACTCTGAGCTTAGAAGAACCCATGTGGCATCTTGCCGGTTCAGTAATCGTGGAAAGAGATAGCTCGATCCAGCCTCAGGCACTACACCAAGTGCGGTGAAGGGACACTGGAGACGAGCCTCGGTTGACATGAACACGAGGTCGGCATGACCGATCACGGTGGCTCCGATACCGATGCCCAAACCATTGACAGCCACCACGACCGGTTTAGAAAAGGTCGAAAGTCGGTCCATGAATCCAGCAAAACCATGGCGGCCTGGCACAAAACCTGAGTCAGGATCTTTACGACGTTCCATATCGTCTAAGTCAGTACCAGCGCAAAACGCTCGACCGGTACCGGTCAGGACCACTACCGCAACCTCTTCAGAGGCCGCAGCCTCGTCTAAGGCTTCAGCTAGCGCGTCATAGTGAAACTCGTCAAGAGCGTTAAGGGCTTCGGTCCGGTCAATTCTCAGGAGCCGAACCCGGTCAGCATCATCAATGTGGAGCATGAGCCGAGTGTGGCAGACCACTGACCACAAGGCGATGCTGGGCCAGTGAACCAAGTCCGCTGCCTCCTTCTGAGCGACCCAGATCCAGACATCGATGCATTGACTATTCGGCCAGAGGTGCTGTCAGTGGACGTGGTCGACCACGAGCGCCTTCATCTACTCACCGATCATTCAATACCACCCCACCCTCCAATTTGGACAGCCTTAGTTTGGACTACCTGCTTCGGCCCCATGCCACCGGTAGATCGAACTATCGGATCACTGACGGTAAACCGCCATCCTGTGTGGGGTGGCGGACTAACCGATACCGGCAACGCCATCATGATGATTTCCCTAGTAGTGGGTCTTCCCTCGCTGGATGCCGACTCCTTTAAGGAGAGATATCTTGATCATGCCAAAGTGGCTCGTGCCCACCACGGCTTCGATGCCTACCGTCAAAATGTGGTGGAGAAGAATGCTGTTCAAAGAGAACTGACTTCTTGTGTTTGCGGTGTCGATGCAGTATCTGAAATCTTGTTAGCCGACGAAGAGGCCTGGCGAGACAGGTTCTACACGACCACCGAATCAGCTAGAGCCATTGGCCATGATGTAGCAGGCTTTCTCAACCGGGACGACACCTCTTCGACACTTGTTCGCCGTTTCTCAGGCTTGGGCTGACCTGACATGGTCCACCCCAGAGAAAATGTCATGCTCTCAGGCATGAGAGATCCCAGTGTCATAGTCGTTGGTTCGGCCAACCTCGACGTCGTCGTACCGGTGGCCCACCACCCAGTGACCGGCGAGACGGTCATGGGTGGGGATCATGTCCTCGTCCCTGGCGGAAAGGGCGCCAATCAGGCTGTGGCTGCTGCCCGCCAGGGGGCTGAGGTGGCATTTGTGGGGCGAGTCGGCGATGACGATGCCGGTAGGACCTTGCGGGCCTCCATGAATGGAGCTGGGGTGGGGACCACCCACCTCTCGGTGGACGCTCAGGCACCCAGTGGGATCGCACTAATTGGCGTGGACGCCGACGGTGACAACACCATCATTGTCAGTCCCGGCGCAAACGCGAGAGTCAGACTCAGCGACATTGCCGGCGCATCGGATGATCTAGCGAACGCCTCAGTAGTCCTGCTTCAGTTGGAGGTCCCGATTGACGTTGTCACTGCTGCTGCAAATACTGCTACAGGCACCGTCATCCTCAATCCGGCGCCAGCCCCATCAACTAACGCAGCCCTACCACGCTCTCTCCTCAACCGAGTCGACGTCCTAGTTCCCAACGCCATCGAGTTGGCCCAACTAACTGGTTCCGAACTAATCGAAGACGTCGAGGAGCTTGCGGCTGTCGCACGGGGCCTTGGAGTCGAGACAGTCGTGGTAACACGCGGAGGTGCCGGAGCCTTGATCGTCACCGCTAACAACGTTCTAGTTGTCCCTGCACCAGATATCACCCCAGTAGACACCACCGGTGCCGGCGACTCGTTCTGCGGCGCTCTAGCTGCCGCACTGGCCTCCGGAGCTGCGATAAACGAAGCTGTCCAACAGGCAGTGCATGCTGGCGCCATCGCGGCCACGCGATCGGGCGCCCAACCATCTATGCCCACAGCCGCCGAGGTCGACGCCTCACTAAATGCCGGCGGTACCGTTCCGAGCCGACAAGAGGGGACACTGCACCGATGACGGAATCTTCCAGCGCTCTTAACCCAAAAGAGCAACCCCGAATCATTATCGACTGCGATCCCGGCGTTGACGACGCTATGGCGATAATCACTGCGGCCCGCTGGGCCGATCTAGTTGGCATTACCTCGGTGGCTGGAAACGTTCCACTCGAACACACCACCGCTAATGCGTGTCGCATACGCGACCTCTTAGGACTTGACATCGAGGTCCATGCCGGAGCAGAGCGCCCACTGACTGGTGCGCAGGAGTTTGCTACTGAAGTTCATGGCGAGACCGGGCTAGGCAACTTGGTGCTGCCCGAACCGACCCGAGGACCTGATTCCAAAGATGCCGTCAGTTGGTTGCTTGAAACCACCAAACACGAAGAAGGCCTCCACCTCGTACCCATCGGTCCCCTAACTAACATTGCGCTCGCTCTGCGAGCAGATCCCTCAATGATCAGCCGGGTGGCATCAATTACGTTGATGGGTGGAGCGGCCCTTGGCATCGGCAACGTCACAGCGGCCGCCGAGTTCAACGTTTACGCCGACCCCGAGGCAGCCGATGAGGTATTTCGATCAGGCGCTCCATTGACCATGCTCGGGCTCAACCTCACCCATCAGGTCAGGATGGGAAGCGTTCACGGCCGAGAATGCGCCACTTACGGCACCCCAGTGGGTGATGCCATGGCTGAACTACTGGAGTTCTACAGCGTTTTCCACTTGGCCGAGGAAGAAACAGAGGATGGACCAGTCCACGATCCGTGTGCCGTCCTAGCTGTGACCCATCCTCATCTGTTTAGATTCAGTGCCCGCCCTGTGTATGTCGAAGTCGAGGCCATCCATACTCGGGGCATGACAGTTGTCGATGAACGTGGTCCGCGGGCGGAAGGGCCACTCAACTGCAACGTAGCCTACGGAGCTGAATCCGAGACGTTGGTTGATCTCGTCATGCAGGCGGTTCGTGAAGCCTGACGCCGCTCCAACCTAAGACTTCAGGTACGAGGAGTGTGCACTGCAACCCGAAACCGGCCGCCAGAAAGTAGCGGGCAGAACAGCCCCGTAGCGGCCACTAGGAACTCTGCAAGCATGGCGCCGTCCAATGAACTCTGAGAAGCAAACTCCCAGATAAGACCTCGCTTGGGATGGTCTTGCCGGAGCAACCATCCACTAGGTGCCACTACTCCAGCATCGCTCAAGCGGCCACCAGCACCCCGACCAGTACTGTGGTCCAGGCCGACGGATGGTGCATCGCGGTCTGAGCCTGCCACGAATGTCCCAACAGGTACCTGAGATCCTCGCGCTGAGAACCAAGCGAAAAGACCTGGCACATCAGCCCTCAGCGACTCATCAACATCGGGCTCCACGTTGACCCATGAACCGGGTGCTAGAGCCACCTCGAGCAGCACATCAGCCAAGTCAGTCAAATCTGACAATTCGACGATAAATGTCTCGGAATCAAAGCTGGCCACGACCGGACGCTAGCGGCAGCACGGGTACCGTGGGAGTGTGACCGACTGGCACTCCCGTCCCCTGCGGATCGCTGCCTTAGTCAAGCAGATCCCGAAATTTCAAGAAATGCAGCTCGGCCCAAACGGGCGGTTGGTTCGCGACGGTCTAGAACTACACATGAACGACTACTGCCGGCGTGGGATTCGCGCTGGTTGTGACCTAGCGGCGGCGACTGGCGGGACCTGCACCGCAATCACTCTTGGACCAGACTCGGCAGACGCCGTGTTACGAGAGGCCATCTTGTGTGGTTGCCAAGATGCAATTCACGTGACCGGCTCCGATTTCGCCGGTAGCGACACCTTGGCCACCGCTGAAGCCATTGTCGCCGCCCTGGAGGCCAGCGGCCCCTGGGACATTGTTATGTGCGGGCGGAACTCGGTGGACGCAGATACGGGACAGGTCCCAGCCCAGGTCGCAGAACTACTCAATCTCCCATTGCTGGCCGGTGCTCGTGAGCTAGCCCTATCTTCCAAAGATGGCCATCAGGATGCTGGTGGCCTTTCGGCTCTACTGGAACACGACGACGAGTGGCTGAAGGTTGAAGTTGACCTTCCAGTTGTAATCTCTTGCGCTGAACGCCTATGTGACCCGTGCAAGGTCAAGGAGCCGGATGAATGGGCCAAAGTTGACGGTAAACGCATTCGCCGTTTTGGGCCTAATAATCTAGGGCGCGGACCATGGGGGGCTACAGCCAGCACGACGGTGGTCGGTGAAATCCGGATACTCAACGTCGAACGTGCCTCCGAATGCCTGCACGGACCGACAGCCGCCCATCTGGACCAGCTAGCTGAAACAATAAAGTCTCGCCTCGCACTCCATACCCCTAACGATGTTCTAGTCCGTGAGGTACCCCGACCATCGGGACCTGGTAGTGGCGGTGACGTCGTCGTTGTCGGTCAACCCGGCCGAAGCCGAACCACTGCCGAGCTGTTGGGCACAGCCGCTGGTCTAGCTGAAAAGATAGGAGGCAGAACGGTACTCAGTATCGACATTGTCGACGACTGGGAGGCCCTAAGCGGGCAAGGCGCTGACAGAGTGTTACGCCACGCTGGAGTAAGCGCAGCCGACGAGGTAGCCCAACTTCTCATCGAGTTCTTTGGCAAACCATCGGGGCTCCAATCGAAAGGTGTTCCACCTTGGGCCATCTTGGCTCCCTCGACGGCTTGGGGCCGTGAGGTCGCAGCCCGCCTCGCAACCCGCTTGAGAGCCGGGTTGACAGGCGACGTAGTAGGCCTAGAGACCAGGGATGGGCGCCTAGTGGCCCTTAAACCTGCATTTGGTGGCCGTCTAGTCGCCGAGATCACCTGCACCTCAGACACCCAGATGGCCACGGTGCGGCCCGGCGTTCTCCCACTTCTTACGTCGCGACCAAGCGGGCCGTTCTCGTCAGATCACCTTTCTGGCACGTCAGAAAATCGCCTCGTAACGGTATTGGAGCGTCGCCGAGACGACGATAGCGATTTACTGGCTACCGCTGAGGTGGTTGTGAGCATCGGTCAGGGCGTGAATCCGGCCGACTTGCCCCTCGTGGAGCAACTAGCTAATCGATTAGGCGCCGAACTGTGTGCCACCCGCAAGGTTACCGATGCCGGTTGGCTACCTAGGGCGCGGCAAGTCGGCATTACTGGCCACATCATTGCTCCACAGTTATGTATCGCTATTGGCACTTCAGGCAAGTTCAATCACACGATCGGGCTCCGGGGCGCTGGCACAATCGTTGGCATCAACCCGGATCCGGACTGCGAACTATGGGGTTGGTGCGACATCGGTTTAATTGCGGACTGGCGCGATGCCCTGGAACCACTCGTGGATCGTCTTACCGCCGGCTAATCAATCGGGGTGGTCAACTCCTGCGCCCCGCAGGGCATCTGCATCTACCCATTCAAGGCTCAATATGTGTGTAGCAGCTAAAAGTACTGGCGGCGCCACACCGGCCTCGTGAGCCTCCTGCCAACGCGACGCACACATACACCACCGGTCACCGGGGTGTAGGCCCGGGAAGCCCGGCCTTGGCGTCGATAAGTCGTTACCTGATTTCTTTGAGAAGGCAAGAAAATCTTCTGTAACCAGGGCACAGACGGTGTGTACACCGAAGTCATCGGCCCCGGTATTGCAACAACCGTCCCGGTAGAAACCGGTCAGCGGATCCACACCACATTCCTGCAGGTCCGTGCCCATCACATTGACCGCCATCAGTCCTCCTCCTCGAACAACTCCATCAACAGAGTCCGCACCCAAGCCTCGATCTGGTCTCGAACGGTCCGCACTGTAGCCACCTCACCACCAGCCGGATCATCAATTCCCCAGTCCAACACTCAAGATCCGACGAGCACTGGCTGCTTGTCGCCGCCCCACAGACGCCCCGGCATCCACTCCAGCAGGCATCTCTGCGGTCCACCGTTGTGACTTAAACAAATAAATATCCATACCGGCTTCGCCCAGGACCTCTAATGCACGGGCTGACCGCACCGCGGGACGTCGAGCCAACTGAGCAAAGCCATACTCGTTTATCGTCCGGCTGGTGGAGAACTGGCGCTCACTTGGGATGGACCAGCCTCGCGTGCCCAGAGAAACGAACTTTGGGTATTTGGAGTAGACGCGGCGCTTCGGGTTGCTGGAAACACCTCTCAGGAACGGGCAAGTTTCAGACGCTTGACAGCGCGCGCTCTAGCGTTCGCGTCCAACTCGACCTTGCGAAGTCTCACCACGTCCGGCGTCACTTCAACGCACTCGTCGTCAGCGATGTACTCCAAAGCCTGCTCAAGAGAAAGACAACGTGGAGGGGTAAGACGCACCGTGTCATCCGATGCCGAAGCCCGAACGTTGGTGAGCTTCTTCTCACGACAAATGTTGACATCCATGTCTTCGGAACGGGGATTTTCGCCCACGATCATCCCGGCATAAACCTTCTCAGTTGGACTAATAAACATCGACGCTCGCTCTTGGATGCCGGTAATGGCATACGCAGTGGCACTACCAATACGGTCGGCGACCACACTGCCAGTCTGGCGGGTCCGCAGTTCTCCCATCCACGGCTCCCAGCCTTCGAATATGTGGTTGAGGAGGCCAGTTCCCCGAGTCTCAGTTAGAAACTCGGTCCGAAAGCCGATGAGCGCACGTGCCGCCACGACGTAGTCGAGACGGACCCAGCCAGTGCCATGGTTAGTCATATCTTCCATACGGGCCCTGCGTTCCCCTAGCAACTGGGTGACAGCCCCTACATGCTCTTCCGGTACGTCAATTGAGAGACGTTCAGTGGGCTCGTGGAGTATTTCGTTGATCTCGCGCAACAGCACTACGGGTTTTCCGACGGTTAGTTCGAAGCCTTCCCGACGCATTGTCTCGACAAGCACAGCTAGTTGGAGTTCACCACGGCCCTGGACCTCCCATGAATCAGGTCGCTCAGTCGGCATTATTCGCAACGACACGTTGCCAACTAGTTCGGCATCTAGGCGGGCCTTAATCTGACGGGCGGTGAGTTTGGTTCCGTCAGAACCCGCCATCGGTGAGGTGTTCACTCCAATCGCCATCGAAAGTGTTGGCTCATCGACGGTGATTACGGGCAGTGGGTGAGGATCATCGGGGTCAGCGAGGGTCTCACCGATGGTGACCTTCTCGATCCCCGAGACATAGACAATCTCACCCGGTCCAGCCTCGTCGACGTCAACCTGTCCGAGACCGTCAGTGACAGTGAGGGTTGCCACTTTGGCTGACTGGATGCTTCCATCAGCTCGACACCAGGCGACCGAGCCGCCACGACGCAGGGTTCCACTATCTATGCGACACACGGCGATCCGTCCAAGATAGGGCGAAGCATCCAAGTTGGTGACGTGGACTCGCAGTGGTGCTGTCTCGTCGAACGTCGGTGGTGGCACAAAGTCCAACACCACATCGAAGAACGGGCTTAGGTCGGTGCCAGGTACGGCCGGGTCAAGGGTGGCGGTGCCGGCGCGAGCGTCGGTGTAGACAATCGGGAACTCAATCTGATCTTCGGTCGCATTGAGGTCCATAAATAGTTCGTAGGTTTCATCAACTACTTCACCGAGGCGGGCGTCGGGACGGTCAACTTTATTGATGACCAGCACTATGGCCAGTCCGGCCTCCAATGCCTTCCGCAATACGAACCGGGTCTGGGGTCGGGGGCCCTCCGCCGAGTCGACAAGCAGGATGACACCGTCAACCATGTTGAGCGCACGCTCGACCTCACCACCGAAGTCGGCATGGCCGGGTGTATCAACAATGTTGATTTTTACACCGTTGCGCTTCACGGCCGTGTTCTTAGCCAAGATTGTTATGCCCTTCTCACGCTCAAGGTCCATCGAGTCCATGACCCGTTCAGCCACTTCCTCGTTGTCTCGAAAAGCGCCAGATTGGTGCAGTAAAGCATCAACGAGGGTGGTCTTGCCGTGGTCGACGTGCGCAATTACAGCGACGTTGCGTAAATCAGGGCGCGTACTGGTGCGCGCTAAATAAGAGGTCGAAGGAGTAGCCACAGCAAAAGGTTACGGTGCCCCAGACCCCTGAGGACGGAAGTGTGACCGATGTGTAGAAGTTGCTGGACGATTTAGCGGTGACGGCCGGTCTCTAAACGGCGTCGGGGTGCCTCGCCACCCTTCCGTGTGATGGCCGCGCCAAGGTCACTAACTGCGTCGTCCAGGTCGGGCCACGCACCAAAGGTTGGACCGGTGGTACCCAACATTGCTAGGCGCTCAGCAGCGTCAGCAACTAGAAGAGGGTGCGGCGGTCGGGCATCTACCTCGTCGACCGTGGCCCGAGTCGTAGCCGACCATAAAACGAGATCAGACGCCACCGGCAGCTGAACAGCGTGAAGCGGAACTGTTCCCCTTGTCCGACGCCCGGTGAAGGTAACCACCATTCGGGGCCGGGTTCGGCGCCATGTATCAAGGTGGGTAGCCAAAGTCTTGTGAGGGACGCCGAGCCGCTCTGCCAACTCTCGGTTACCACCGTCGCCAAGTAATACAAATCCAACGTGTTCGGGACGGGCCGTGGCCTCATCGGCAAGGCGAGCCCACAACGAGCGCTGTTGATGACTTTTAAGTGGATCAGTTCGTCGTATTGACGGCGCACGCGAGAGACCAGCGGCAATGCCTCGCATTATGGAACGCGGTACCAGCGAGTAGGGCGTACGACCAGCGTCTTCGCAGATTTTCTCAAAGCGAGCCACCAAGGCGCCGTACTCCAGCGGTTCCTGTCCTGGCCCCCAGGGATCGTCGTCAAGAGTTGTTGCCACGGTCTAGACGGTAGTCCGCTGTGACCGTCGGCTGGGTTAGTTCATCAAGATGAGCAACTTCTGACCTATTGCGGAGGCCGCCTTCAGGTGGGTGCAGCAGGGCTGATTCCACAGAGTCGATACCGAGAACTGAGATACTCACTGGTGCAGTGGAAGTGAGCAATCGAAGTCGACTAGACGCAATGCATACTTGGAGCGAGGTTCGCTCCAGCGAAGCTTTTTCGCACACGACCAACAGCCCAACTAGGCAATACGAACCCGAAAGGCAACTAACCGTGGATGACTTAAAAGGCAAGGTGGCTGTAATCACCGGAGGTGCCTCTGGTATGGGTCTTGCTTTTGCCCATCGGTTTGCTGCTGCAGGGATGCGTCTGGCGGTAGCAGATATCGAAGCCCCGACCCTCGATTCGGCAGTGGCGGAGTTGATTGAAGTTGGTGCTGACGCGATTGGATTCCAATGCGATGTGTCAGATGCCGACTCGATGCAAGATTTAGCCTCTTCGGTCTACGACACTTTCGGCACTGCACATGTGGTCTGTCTAAATGCTGGGGTCGCTGCTGTGGGAACAATGGCCGAACTCAAGTTGGCTGACTGGCAGTGGGTGCTAGGGGTGAATCTTTGGGGTGTTATTCACGGCGTTGACGCGTTTCTCAAACAACTAATCACGCAAGACGAAGGGCATCTGGTTGTGACCGCCTCGGTCTGTGGCCATACGTGCTACCCCACCGCTGGACCGTACAACGCGACTAAACACGCCGTGACGGCCATCGCTGAAACGCTCTACAACGAACTGTCTGCCGACGGCTCAAAAGTTGGAGTAACCGCCCTGTGTCCCGGATTTGTAGATACACAAATCGTCAACTCGGGCCGCAACCGACCTGAACATCTTTTAGATGCCAACAACGAAGCATTGACTCTCTCCGTTGACGAACAACGAGAGCGCGACGCCATCCTTGAAGAATTTTCCGCAGTCGCAGTAAGGCCAAGTTATGTCGCCGAACTAGTCCACGCTGCGATTCTTGACAACACCTTCTGGGTATTTACCGATGACCGCCATTCCGAGAATATCAAGCGACGTCAACTCGAAATTCGCGAGCGGCGCAACCCCTCAGAACGGCTACCGATGCTGGAAGAGGCTTTTGGTGTGGCTACCCCACCCCTGTCGCCAGCCGATCACTCCTCAGGGTAGGCAACGCACGTCCCCGGGGTAGGCAACGCACGCCAGTCTCAACGATGACAAACTCGCAAAGGCAACCAACACGGCCGTTAGCACAACCACGTGCTTTATCAAGGTTTAGACCTGCCACCGCTCCCGTAAAAGGCGACTAATAACGCCAACAACCCCTAGGTGCAAATACCGGAGAGCGGTGCTTGGGATGACCTATTCGGCGGTCTTAGTCGCCTGGAGGCCGATAACTCTGGCCTTCAACGGCATCCCATTCCTCAGCAGTCATCAGAACGTCAGCCTCAGTCTCGATTACGGCGCCTGAGGGACCCACCATCTTCTTGATTGCAGCGAGGAGCTTGGCGTCAGCGTTGTTGAGGATCATCGTGAAGTCGTAGTTGGAGCCTGGAAGCATGTAATAGCACTCGACTTCAGCACCTAGAGATTCAAACATCGCGTGCATGTGGGACTCCCGAGAGACAGCACCTTCAGCGTTGACTCCTTGCCAACCTCCTGGGCTGTACTTTCCGCAAACTTGGATTCGGGCCATTGGTGTCCACCTTTGTTGGCGTCGTCTGTTACAAACCATCTTGGCCGGTAGGCCACCCCCGATACGAGTCAGGGCCCCTGGGGTGTAATCAGAGTTCTCACGGAACCAACGAAAGGAAGTACGTAAGGTCCGACTGGCGATCACTAGCGACACGACGAATGAAAAAACGACACAACTACAGTGATCAACAGGGTGGCCCCTGAAGGACTCGAATCTCCCGGCCCCTCGCCAGTTATAGGAACTTGACCGTCACGAGGTACAGCCATCTATCTTCGTCGGCTGGCTCAACTGTCAACTTGGCTGATGGGCAGCGCAGTTCAACAGGATTGCGGCGCTAGTGGAACAGCGTTGTTGAAGTCCAAAACCTGAGGGTGGCAAGGTCGGATGGGGTGTCACTAGCGCCAGAGTCCGACCACGTAGGTAGCCAGTAAGCTCGGGGCGTGAATGGCAGCCAATTCAAGTTTGTTGATCTCTTTGCTGGGATAGGAGGGTTCCATCACGCTCTCGCAGAGTTGGGTGGTGAATGTGTTCTAGCTGTAGAGCGTGACGATGACTGCCAACAGGTTTACCGCCAAGCGTTTACCTCTACCCGCCTTGATAGCGACATCCGCGCGATCACGCGTTGTGCCGACGGGACTGACCAGTCGCTCGAAGACGTGGACGCACAGGTGCCTGACCATGATGTGTTGTGCGCAGGGTTTCCTTGCCAGCCGTTTTCTAAGTCGGGGTTCCAAAAGGGGGTTCGGGATCGGACAAGGGGAACCTTGTTCCATGACGTGATGACCATCGTCCTGGCGAAGAAGCCGGAGTTCGTGATGTTGGAAAACGTCCGAAACCTTGCAGGCCCGCGCCACCGAGACACTTGGAGAGACATCATCGACTCGCTGAAAGGTGAGGGTTACAGGGTTAGCACCGAACCGTTGGTGCTGTCTCCCCACCGGTTGTCTAAGGAAGACGGTGGGGCTCCGCAGGTGCGTGACCGGGTATTCATACTCGCCTACCGGTTGAGCAGACCCGAGAAGTTGGGCTACGAGCCGTTGTTGTCTCGTGACCTTTCACCAGGCTGGGATCCTGACTGCTGGCGGATTGAGGACTATCTCGACGACGACGATTCGATCGAGAACCTTGCCAACTACCAGCTGAGAGACGCAGAGCAGACGTGGGTTGAGGCGTGGCAGGCATTTGTGGAACGGATCAAAAGTGACCGCCTACCTGGGTTTCCAATATGGGTTGACGCGTTTGAATCAAAGTTGCGAATTCCAACCGACACACCAACTTGGAAGGCCAACTTCTTAAAGCAGAACTCAACTTTTTACGATGAACATAAGGACGTGATCGATGACTGGTTTGTTGAGAGGTGGGGTCCTGACGGGTTGACTGTAAAGGACTTTCCCCAGTCGCGCCGAAAACTTGAGTGGCAAGCGCGCAAGGTACAACCAACCCGGTCCGACCGTGACCTGTCGAAACTGGTGTTGCAGTTTCGACCGAGCGGCATTCGCGTAAAGCCAGCGACCTACCTCCCGGCACTAGTAGCGATCACTCAAACGTCGGTGATCGGTTCACGGATGCGACGTATCACCCCTCGCGAAGCGGCCCGCCTCCAAGGGCTCCCAACAGACCTGTTTGCCGAAGCCGAGATTGGTGATACAGCGGCCTACAAGCAGTTGGGCAACGCGGTCAACGTTGGTGTCGTGAAAGCCGCAGCCCGGGCCCTGTTTGGTGCAGGCAACGCAACATGGCTGGCTGCACCGCCAGTTGAGTTGCACCGGGTGGTCTAACCGGCGTCTCCAAATAGTCGGTCCTTGGGTTCGGCGGTGGTAAAGGGCAGGACCTGCTGGTTTGTGAAATCCGCAAGTTCGCCCCAATCTTCTACTATCGACTAACCGCCATTGAGAGGTGAACTGAGTTGGCTGACCAACAGCGAGTGCTAATAACCGGCGGCGCCTCTGGAATCGGGAGCGCCATGGCCGAGGCCTTCCTCGCCAACGGCGCCAAGGTTCATGTGGCCGACCTGGAAGGTGAACCCCCAGATGGCTGCAGCCATAGCATCCTTGACGTTTCTGATGCCGTTGCTGTCGACCGCCTCTTCGATGACGTCGTCGACGAGATGGGTGGGCTAGACGCGCTGTGCGCCAACGTTGGCATTACTGGACCCGTCGGTCCGGTAGAAGATATCGACGTTCAAGACTGGGATCTGACAATGGCGGTCAATGTGAGGAGCGCCTTCCTGTGTTGTCGACGGGCAGTACCTATTCTTCGAGAAGCTGGGGGCGGATCAATCCTGCTGACTTCGTCTACCGCAGGCGTTACCGGCCTACCCATGAGATCGCCCTATTCGGCATCAAAGTATGCAGTGATCGGGCTGTCAGACACACTTGCAATGGAGTTGGGTGAATTTGGGATCCGGGTAAACACGCTCTGTCCCGGAGCAGTCGACGGCGATCGTGTACGTCGTGTTGTCGCTGCCGAGTCAGCCCTCACAGGGGTCCCGGTCGATGATCTCCGAGACGCCATAAAGGAGCATTTTTCTATGAAAACCTTCGTAGAGGGGAGGGACATCGCTGCAATGGCTGTTTTTCTTGCCTCACCTGCAGCCCGCTTTGTGAACGGTCAGACAATCGCAGTCGATGGTGGACTCGAAACGCTTCGCAGCACCTGGCGAACCTGAACCACCCGCAGTTCTACCCCAGGTGCGGCGGGGGGGGTTTGCTCCAAGCCAGCAGTCCAACTAACGCCGAACCACCTAGAATTGACCATGTCGCAGAGGCTTTGTTCCGCACAACCTGCGTTTGGCCTCCAGAGTAGCTACCAGCGGCTTTCAGACAACCAGCCTGAAAGCCGAACCACGCACAAAACTGCAGGTCACCAGGGTGGGCCGTGAGGGATTCGAACCCCCGACCCCCTGCGCGTCATGCAGGTGCTCTAGCCAACTGAGCTAACGGCCCCGGAACGGTAGAGACTAGCGGTCACCCTGAGGACGTACACCAGATGCCGCAACTGGTTAGCGGGAACCAAACGACCAAGGGCCCCTATCTAGCAGTGCACCACCAACCAGCAAAACGCCCCCGATAGCGATCACGGGCAGCCCACTACCCACCGACCGCTCAAGTGCTGAGGCTGCATCTACGGCGCGTATGTCAGCTATCTCTATGCCGGCTATAGCCAGCAGAACGCCACCGGCCACAAGCAGCAGCAACTTATGCACCAGGCCCCGCTGCCCAACCCAAAACGCCGCAGTCACACCAGCGGCAATCAGGCCGGTAACCAATACCAGCATGGCATCACCAGCAAAATCCCACCCAATCAAATGATCAACCGCTCCGTCTGAGCGGTCGGCAACTATCCAAGGCAGGAAAGTACCGATGATGGCCAGTACCACACCAACTGTAGAAGCCATGGCAGCCAGACCATTGCCCGCTGGACGGTCCCGCTGCTCCGAAATAGGCCCCAGATCAGGCGGTCTGATGGGGGGGTCATCTCCTGGGTGTACAGCCTTGATTCCGAACGGTGGCGTGTGAGGCAGCATCGGGTCCGCTGCACGGACCTCACCGTCGCTACTGGTGGCTTCGGTCTCGTCAACCGACCCCTGCTCATCCATAAATTCCCCTATTGCTCATCGGTCGCCCCGACCTGTGGTTACTGGCCGCCCGATTAGTTGAGCACCGGGCGGGATTTGAACCCGCGGCTTTACGGCTTTGCAGGCCGTTCCCTTGGTCCACTCGGGCACCGATGCGTCTCTCCAGCTAAAGCCGGAGTACAGCCAATGTTAGCGCTGCACCATCAACCTCAATCCAGCCGTTCTTCTTTCGGCTCCACCATTCAAGGGCGCTATTCAACAAGAGCGACTCAACAGTTGGAACCATGTCAGGTAACCCGATCTTCTCAGTGATCAAGATCGACTAGCGGTCTATGCATACGCTACGCAGACGTCAGGAGGCTTTTATGACTGAGAAACAACTATGGAGCAGAACTCAAGTCTGTTTTTCTCGCACTACCAGCCATGAAAACAGTCCAATAAGGCTCCCCGCAAAGCACCACCGCACCAAAACACCAAGAAGTCATCACCCTCTAGCCCATCAAACAGCCCTCGTGTCATGAAGATGCGAACCGCCATACAGCTCACTGCCGAGACCGGGCTTTGGCCAGACCTCGTGGAGTGGGTAGCAGAGGCAGAACGACTAGGCGTTGACCACTGCTGGGTCGCCGAAGCATGGGGTGGAGACGCTGCGACACCCATTGCCGGCCTTTCCCAGCACGTCGACCGAATGACATTTGGTTCGGGCGTGTTTCAGGTCGGAGCCCGTTCAGCGGCTAACACCGCCATGACCGCCCTAACCCTGCAACGCATCACTAATGACCGGTTCTCCCTCGGGCTTGGAGCCTCAGGGCCTCAGGTAGTTGAAGGTCTACACGGTGTTGCCTTCGCCCGACCTCTAACCCGCATGAGGGAAACCATCGAGGTGGTCCGCATGGCCGAAGCCGGTGAACGATTAGCACTGAATGGCGAAGAAGTCCGCCTACCTCTCCCCGGCGGCGAAGGAAAAACTCTCCGGCTTTCCCTACAACCAAGTGACCAACCCCTGCCGATCTACATCGCTTCGCTGTCACCAAGGATGCTGGCTCTCACCGGCGAAGTGGCCGACGGCTGGCTCGGAACTAGTTTCGTACCCGAGGGGTCGGCATCATCGTTTAAGGCGCTGGCCACCGGCGCAGAGCGGTCTGGCCGGACACTTGCTGACCTGGATCTCTGCCAGGGCGCCGAAGTGGCCTTTGCCCGCGATGACCAAGAGCTAGAAGCCATGGTCCACCATCGGCGGGCCGGCCTAGCATTCAGCCTTGGGGGAATGGGTTCTGCCGATACAAACTTCTACAATCAGGCCTATGCCCGTCAGGGCTTTGAAGAGGTGGCTGCCGAATCTCAACGGCTCTGGCTAGCGGGTAACCGGAAGGGTGCAGCAGCCGTCATCCCCGATGAGATGGTCCTGGCAACCACTCTGCTGGGAACCACGGACTCCGTTGCCGAACGTCTAAAAGTTTGGAGCGATACCGGCATAACCCATATACGTCTGTACCCCGCTGGCACCACACTAGAAGCACGACTCGAAACTCTCGGCCGAGTACTAGACCTCATTCCAGACTGATCTGATACCCACTAGGTCCTTGATGGGGCTCTGGTCCTAAGATCAAGGTCATGAGTGATGACCTATACGCACCGAGCCCGTGGGAACCCGTCGCTGACCACGTTGCCCGCTACCTATCCACCAATGGTGACGATGGCTTTGAATTCAACGGGGCGGAATGCGTTATTTTGACCACGCTCGGGCGTAAGTCCGGCAAGGTACGCCGGTCGCCGCTGGTCCGAGTCCACGACGGTGAGAACTACCTCGTTGTCGCCTCGATGGGTGGCGCACCAAAAAATCCAACTTGGTACCTCAACTTGGCTGCTAACCCTGAAGTCACCATTCAAGACCGAGCGGAAATCCATGAACTACTAGCTCGGACCCTTTCTCCTGAGGAGAAAGCCGAGAGTTGGCCCGTCGCTCTGGCGGCGTGGCCTGATTATGCCGAGTATCAGAGACTCACTG
Source organism: Acidimicrobiales bacterium (assembly GCA_029242745.1). Classification (GTDB taxonomy): domain Bacteria; phylum Actinomycetota; class Acidimicrobiia; order Acidimicrobiales; family MedAcidi-G1; genus UBA9410. The sequence continues at coordinate 60,852 of JAQWTI010000030.1, forward strand.
ACCGCGACATACCGCTAGTAGTCTGTGAACCGCGCTGATCTCCGGGGACCTGCTGGCCATCAGCATCTGTCTCGATTCCTCCTCGAATCAATAACACCGGTGTCAAAACCGGCCAGGTGAAGGTCACCGTAGAACCGGGCATGCTCCACCTTGAGGCAACGGTCCATCACCAAGTCCATACCAGCATCGAGAACCGTCCGGGCGGCCTCGGCGCTCCACAAACCGAACTGGGTCCAGAACACTCGAGCACCTACGGCCACCGCCTCATTAGCCACCGCCGGTACATCATCCAACCTACGAAACACGTTGACGCAGTCGGGAACCACTGGCAAGTCAGCCAATGAGGGAACACAAGGTCTCCCCAGAATTCTCTCAACCGTCGGATTCACAAAGTAAACCTCGTAGTCGGTAGCCAACAAATAGGTAGCCACAAAGTTGCTTGGTCGGGCTGGGTTAGCCGAAACCCCCACCATTGCGACCGTTTGCATACTGGCTAGTAGACGCCGGCGGGCTGTGTCCGAAGGGACGGTCCAACCCGCTATCGGTACAGATTCAGTCATCGGAAATCACCAGTCAATGCTTGATCCAAGTCCCAGAGAATGTCCTCCACGTCTTCTAAGCCAACCGACAGCCGCACCATGTCAGCAGCGATACCACCTGCCGCCATAGCTTCGTCAGACAACTGCTGGTGAGTGGTCGAACCTGGATGGATAACCAGGGTACGTGCGTCGCCCACGTTGGCGAGATGGCTCACCAACTGCAGTCGTTCGATAAAGTCCGCGCCGGCTGAGCGGCCACCCGCCCCTTGGTCAGCCACCCCAAACGTAAATATCGCACCTGGACCCTCAGGTAAATACCGGTCGGCAAGTGCTCGATAGGGGGATTCCTCCAGACCAGCCCAAGCCACCCACGAAACAGCTCGATGTTCATTCAGAAACTCAGCGACAATGCGAGTGTTCGCTACGTGCTCGACCATCCGCTGGGGCAGGG
>JAQWTI010000005.1 GCA_029242745.1 Acidimicrobiales bacterium
TCCTCTGCAGCAACCTCCTCAACAGGCTCCTCTGCAGCAACCTCCTCAACAGGCTTCCCTACTGGCGCTACCGGCTCGGGCGCAGAAGTAACGCTGGTGCCAACTGGATGACCCTTGAATTCATCCCATGCCCCCGTGATCTTTAGGAGCTTCTCAACACGCTCGGTCGGTTGAGCACCGTTGCGCAACCACGCCAGCGCTTTCTCATTATCTATTTCAATCACGGACGGATCGCGTCGTGGGTCATAGAAGCCAACTGCCTCGATGATCCTGCCATTGCGCGCTTTACGCGAATCGGCTGCAACCACCCTGTAGGTCGGCTGCTTCTTCTTGCCCATCCGCATCAGGCGGAGTTTCACGGCCACGTCGATACCACTTTCTTGTAAGGGAGGCTGATCGTCAACACCCACGCACTGTCTGGCGGGGATGATGGCGGACGCAGGCAGTGATCTGCCAGCGCAGTGCCCTAGTCTGCCCGGTTTCGCGCCGTTTTCCAGCCTTCACCATTGGATCAGCACTATCAACTTCCAAGATCTACCGGAAACGATCCTGCACCCTCAGCATCACCCAGCCCCGGCAGAGATAGGCCTTTCTTTTTATCAATCGGCACCGACCCACCAACCGTTGTCCTGCTGCCACGAGTTTTGCGACCCTTACGTCGCCCCTTAGCACCCTGACTTTTGCCGCCCATCTGCTTCATCATCTTGCGCATCTCGCGAAACTGACGAACTAGTTGGTTGATCTCGTTGGGCTTAGTGCCGCTCCCTGCAGCGATTCGAGCCCGCCGAGAACCATCAATGACGTCTGGGTTCGCCCTCTCGCTCGGGGTCATTGAATGAATGATTCCTTCGATCCGGTCAATCCGACGCTCGTCCACATCAGCCTCAACACCCTTCATCTGATGAGCCATTCCAGGCACCATGCCCATGATGTCGCTGATAGGTCCCATTTTTCGGAGAGCCTTAAGTTGATCCAAAAAATCGTTGAGGGTGAATGAACCATCCAGAAGTCGACTGGCGGCGGCCTCAGCCTCGACCTGCTCGAAAGTCTCCTCAGCCCTTTCTATAAGCGTTTCTACGTCACCCATACCAAGAATTCGGCTAGCCAAACGGTCCGGATGAAACAGTTCGAAATCGTCGAGGGTTTCGCCGGTCGACGCAAAGGCGATGGGCCGACCCAGCACCTCCTTGATACTCAGTGCCGCACCACCTCGAGCATCACCGTCCAGTTTTGTGAGTACCACTGCGTCGAGTCCCAGGCGAGCATGGAACGATTCGGCAGTTTTGACAGCGTCTTGGCCGACCATGGCGTCAACAACTAAAAGGGTGTGGTGTGGTTCAAGCACTTCAGCCACCCCAACCAACTCATCCATAAGATCGTCATCGATAGCTAAGCGGCCAGCCGTGTCACAGATAACCACATCGCGCCCCAACCGTCGGGCCTCCGCTAGCCCCGCCCTAGCTACCGACACCGAGTCAGTCGGATCGCTAAACACCGGTACATCAATACGTTCGGCCAGCGTTTGGAGCTGTTCTACAGCAGCCGGCCGTTGCAGATCGGCACCGATCAACATCGGGTTACGCCCTTGGGTCTTAAACCAACGAGCCAGCTTGGCCGCGGTGGTGGTCTTACCTGCTCCCTGAAGGCCAGCAAGCAGGACCACGGTAGGTGGCTTAGAGGCGTAGGAGAGCCGGTGAGTTTCACCGCCGAGCACCGCGGTTAACTCCTCAAGCACGATCTTGACAACTTGCTGACCGGGGTTCAGCGCTCCACTAACTTCGCTGCCGACCGCCCGCTCTCGAATCCGATCCTGAAAGGTGCGAACCACAGCTAGATGGACATCAGCGTCCAGGAGAGCCAATCGAAACTCGCCGAGGAAATCCTCAACATCCTCAGCGCTGAGACGCCCCTTTCCTCGGACCCGCTTAAGGACCCCCTCGAACCGACTACTTAGGCTCTCGAACACGTACCACTTCCTCCATCGACCCTTATCAGAACGTCTAACTAATGTTTATTGGCTTGCTAGATCTCTGCCGTGACACCAAACAAGGCATCTACAAAGTCCACCGGATCAAACTCAACGAGGTCGTCTCCGCCCTCACCCACCCCGACCAGCTTTACCGGAATACCAATATCCTCCTGGACGGCAACCACGATGCCTCCACGGGCCGAACCGTCCAACTTGGTCAGAACGATTCCCGTAACTTCGACTACCTCAGCGAACTGGCGGGCTTGGACTAGCCCGTTCTGTCCAGTAGTCGCATCAATCACCAGCAATGTCTCAGTTACCGTCCCAGACCCCTTCTCCGCTACCCGACGTACCTTGGCCAACTCGTCCATCAGGTTTGATTTCGTATGAAATCGGCCAGCAGTATCCGCCAATACAAGATCTGCGCCGCGCGCTGCTGCATGTTCGACAGCATCAAAAATCACAGAACTTGGATCCGCATTTTCAGCCCCTCGAACTAGCGGCGAACCAACTCGATCTGCCCATGTAGCCAACTGGTCCGCAGCAGCGGCTCGGAAAGTGTCACCAGCGGCGAAAACCACCTGAAGGCCTGCAGCAACCTCGCGACTACCCACCTTCCCAATAGTGGTGGTCTTACCTGCACCGTTTACCCCCACAAAAAGCCACACTGAAGGCTCACCACCAGTGGCTAACGAGCGGTCCGTTACCCCCAGCCGCTCAATGAGAACGCTCTTCAAGATGCCTAGGAGTCCTTCAACATCAACTTCGTCATTTCGCTCAAAACGCTCGCGCGCCTCGGAAAGCAGTTCGTCAGTCGTCTTTGCACCGACATCGGCCAACAGGAGGGCGTCCTCTAGATCTCGCCATGTGCGCTCTTCGACAATGCCGGCTGCACGAATCGAGACCAGATGGGACGACAAAGCTCCACGGGCCCGACTGAGGTGAGAACGTAGACCCATGGCTGCCAAAGCCTATCGGTGAGCCTTCCGCTCAAACTCGGGCCATACAGCAGCTCAGTCACTCTTTAGTATCGCCACCGCTATCTTCAGTCGGACTGTCAAACTGATCGTCGAGAGCGCCTAAACCGACCTCGATTGACAAGATCTCCCCCTCACGATCCACCTCTAGATCAACCGACGTTCCTGGGAGACGAATCTGAATATTAGCCCGGAGTGCGGGCATGTCCCGGATGATGCGACCATCGGAGCGGAAAATTCGGTCACCCTCCATCAGGCCTGATGCGGCAGCTGGAGAACCTTCGATCACCTCCACAATTACCGCCCCGAAACTCCCGTCGGTGGGGGATTCACCCCGGATACCCAGCCACGCTGTCCCTACCGGCTGGCCCGTGATTAGTCGTCGAGCCACTAGCACCACAGTGTCGCTGGGCAGGGCGAACCCAACGCCAATGTTCCCACTAGCAAACGCTCCACTGCTCCGGATCGAAGTATTCATGCCGATGACTCGACCCTGTCGATCTGCCAGTGGTCCACCAGAGTTTCCCGGATTGATTGGGGCATCGGTTTGAATCATGGCCACACCTGCACAATCAGCACCCGAGCCAGACTCGCATCCGTAAGAATCGATAACCCTCCCGAGAGCGCTTACGATTCCAGACGTCACTGTCCGCTGCAAATCGAATGGGCTACCGACAGCGACGGCGAGTTGGCCGACCTTCAAGTCCTCGCTGAAGGCAAATACAGCAGGCACCAGGCTCTCCGCCTCTTCCACCAGCTCAATAACAGCGACGTCGCGTCGCACATCGACACCCACCTCCACCGCAACTATCTCACGTCCGTTAGGCAGAGTGACGAGGAGTTCGTCTGCACCATCGACAACGTGGGCGTTGGTAACAATCCGGGTGTCGTCGAACACAATCCCCGATCCTTGGCCCATACCAACCGCCGAGACCAGAACCACTGTGTGGCGCAGCGCATCGGCTACCGCTACCACGGGCTCGTCACCAGAATCGTCTACCGGCGCCTCGGCGAAAAGTCGGGACACAAGCGCCTCCACCTCGACGGCCGACAGGCCGGCAGACTCCTCAACCAGTCGAGCGACCACGGCCTCTACTTCGACTTGGTCGAAACCCGCAGTCTCCTCTACCACCGTTGACACTATGGACGCCACCTCGTCGGAACTGAGCCCCCCTGCACCAACGATGCTGTCGGCGACAATGGCTTCCACCTCACCTCTCGAGAGGCCGACAGGCGCACCGTCGTTCGAGAAAATGTCACGCACATCATCGGCTGTCAAGCTTGGCGATTCACTTACCAGAACCCGTTCAACTAGGTCAGCTAATACCTCAGCCGTTGCACCTGTCTCGACACCGTCGTCACCCCGCAACATCCAACCAGCAACCACGCCACCCACTAGGACGGCTAACAGCACGACTACCCCAAAGACCCCGGCCAAGATCCGGCCAGTGAGGTGACCAGGTGCATTAATTGGTGGCACGGGCGCCGGAAGCAGATCTGGAAAAGATGGTTCCATGGAGCCTCCTAGCGCGACTGAACCTGATCGGGTTGCCACCTCAATGCTCTGACGATCAACGGAACGCTTAGCCGACGGGACCACTGGTCGCGTATCAGATTTAGACTCTTCCGGCATCGACTCTTCAGGCATAAAGAAGAAAGGTAGAGGGGTCAGACTGGTTTCCCGACATTAAGTCGGTTCTGTAAACACTCAGGCACGCTCTCGACGGGAAACTTCGCTCACATAACGAGGTAGCCACACGGTGAACGTAGCGCCCTCGCCGAGGACTGAACGAACAGTAGCCCGGCCCCCGTGACCTTCGGCGATCTGGCGGACAATGGCTAACCCGAGGCCAGATCGACCAACCTCCCGAGCAGATGCCCGGTCACCGCGCCAGAACCGTTGAAAGACGCGTTCCATATTCTCCACTGCAATCCCTGGCCCTTGATCTACAAAAGAAACCCAAACCAAGTCATCATCACCACCAGTTGACACCCGGACCACTCCCCCCTCGTTAGAGACCCGAATGGCATTACTCAACAAGTTGGCTATTGCTCGCCTTAATGCCGCAACATCAGCCAGCACTTCAAGACCGCCCTGACGACCAAGTTCCATGACAATGCCCGCTCGACTGGCCGCCGCCTCGAAATCTTCTACTGTCTCAGCCACCACGGCACACAAGTCCAAAGGCTCGCGCTCGGTATCAGGTCGTTCGTGGTGCGCGTATAGCAGCAGATCGTCGACCAATACCGACATCCGCTCAGCGGCACGCACGGCGACCTTCCCAGCCAGCCGGAAGTCTTCGGGCCCAGCATCTGGATCGATCATCACCACATCGAGATTGGTCCGCATCACTGCCAGTGGGTTCCTGAGCTCGTGGGATGCCTCAGCCACAAAGCGCCGCTGTCCCTCGAATGCCGCATCAAGACGGCCAAGCATCTCATCAAACGTGTCTGCCAGATCTCGGAGTTCATCGGATGGTCCACCCAGATCGATGCGCCGAGAAAGGTCGGTTGCAGTAATCTCCCGGGCTACGGAAGAAATCCGACTGATAGGCCTCAGGACTAAACCGGCCACATACCATCCCACTACAAGGCTTCCAAGAAACAGGCCAGCCAAAGCGGTAAACGAATAGGCCCGCAGTCGCTCTAGTGCCCGTCGATTGACCTCCTCCTCAAAGATGACCAGCCACGGCCGCGCTTGATCGTTGCTAGGCACCAGTGAAGTTTGCTTTGCTTCAGTTGCCCCCGAAGTCGACCCATCAGTAGCCAACTGCTCGAAGCGAGCCAGACGAGACATGGGCTCGTCCGACAGAGCGCGAGAAAGGCCTAGGTAAATGGCTCCGATCATGACGGCGGCCAACACAAATAGGACGATCGAGTACAACAACGCCAGACGGGTCCGGAGGCTCCCGAACCGGTCAGGCATCCGATCAGCTAAACCGAGCACTGCGCCGCTCACCCGTCACCGGACCCAAGAGGCGCGCTCGGATCAAGTAGGCGGTAGCCAGCACCAACCACCGTCTCCAGCATCGGCTCCTCATCTTTAGCAGTTAGCTTGCGCCGCAAGGTTCCTAGAGTGACCCGGACGGTGTTGGTAAACGGGTCAGCATGTTCGTCCCACACGTGGTCAAGGAGTTGCTCCTGCGATATGACCTCTCCAGGCCGACTCATGAAGTAGCGCAGCACAGCGAACTCCTTGGCCGTTAACCCCAGATCCCGGCCACTACGACTGGCTCGGTGACGGGCCGTGTCAACTTCCACTTCGCCAATCGCCAGTAAGGCGCCTGACCCACCGGACTCACGCCTCAGAAGCGAACGGATCCGCGCCAAGAGCTCATCGAAGGCAAAAGGCTTGACGAGATAGTCATCAGCTCCTGAGTCAAGGCCTCGGATCCGGTCCTCAAGGGTGTCCCGAGCTGTCAACATCAGGATCCGGGGCACAACCTCACCGGGCGTCTCGGTCCGAAGGCGCTCGCATACCTCAAGACCATCAATTCCAGGCATGCTCAAGTCGAGGCAGACAAGGTCGTATGGCGTCCAAGAGGCCTTGGCTAGAGCCTCATCTCCGTTGCCAACAGTATCCACCGCGTAACCCTCGCGACGAAGACCACGAGACAAAGCGTCTAGAAGGTCAAGTTCATCATCGACCACGAGGATCCGCACGCAGAAGACGGTACTCGGGCACTCACTATTCCCAGACGCGGGGTCGTATCCCCAGACGCGTGGTCAGGACGGTTAATTGTTGGAGAGAACGTTGAGGCGTTCGGCAACCCGGGCCGCCTCAACCCGCTCACTCACTACCCTGGAAGAGCCACCGGGCGCCATTGAAACCCCATACAGGCAGTCAGCAGCCTCCATCGTGCGCTTCTGGTGACTCACTATTACCAACTGGGCGTCGTCCCGAAACTGATCAACGAGGCCTAAGAAGCGGTGAAGATTGACATCGTCGAGAGCCGCCTCCACCTCGTCCATTACATAAAATGGCGACGGGCGGCTCCGGAATACAGCAAACAAGAAAGCCAACGCAGTCAGTGATCGCTCACCTCCTGACAGCAACGAGAGCTTCTTCACATTTTTACCTGACGGACGAGCCTCTACCTCGACACCGGTCTCCAAAAGATTATCGGCATCGGTAAGTCGGAGTTTTCCTTGGCCACCTGGGAACAGCGAGTCGAACAGATCAGTGAAGTGAGTGGACACCTCAGCAAAGGCGGCGGCAAACACGACCACGATTTCGTCATCCACAGAGCGGATGACCTTGCGGAGCTCCTTACGGGTAGATCGGATGTCGTCTAGTTGCTCTTGAAGGAACTCGTGCCGCTCCTTTAGGGAATCGAACTCGGTTAACGCAAGCGGGTTGATCGGCCCCATCAACTTGAGCTCTCGCTCCAACTCGGCGATACGGGCGGCCGCAAGGATTCCGTCAGGCAGCACAGGGCAAGGCGCGTCAATGGCCGCTTCAGGCTCCCGGTCGAACTCAGACCGAATATTTGCAGTCACATTCTCAATTCGCATTCGGGTCTCAGCCCGTTCAATCTCGGTACGCGACAGTCGTTCCCTCGTCGCACGCAAGGTGGTTTCTGCCTCGGTTCGCTGTCGACGGAGACCGTCGAGACGAGTCGCAACAGCCCGTACGCGCTCAGACTGCTCGCGACGATGCTCCCGAAGAGTTTCAAGGCGGGTATCGACCACGATCATCCGAACGTCAACAGCCGCAACCAGACGGCGAGTCACGTTCTCTCTAACCGCCAAGTCATCCTGACGGGCCATAGCAAGCTCCCGCTCGTCAGAGAGCAACTCGAGACGAGCCTGGAGATCAAGGACCCGAGCGCCGAGCACTGTTCGCCGACCCGCAACATCTGCAGATCGGACATCATGCCCGGTCCGGGAGGCACCGAGGGCGGCTGCTCGCTCCTCAAGTGATGAGCGAGCCTCGTGCATCCGGTACCCCGCTTCCACAGATGCTTCCTCATCAGCCTCCAGCGCCGGTAACCGTTCATTCAACTCAGCCACCCGACTACCATCGTCTGTTAGACGCTGCTCCAATTCGCCGATCCGGGTCCGCAAACTCTCAGACTCATTACCCACATCGCGCCGCTCCGCCTGCAACTGTTGTAGTGCCTCAGCCGATGCAGTAAACCGACCATCGTGTTCGTCTAGTGAGCGGTTAAGACGGGCCACCTCATCGTCAGCTTCCATCGTGTCCCGTTCGGCCCGATCGAAAGCCATAGCGGCGTCATCCTGCTCAGAGTTTGCCGCAACCAAACGAGCCTCAGCATCTGCTAGCGCTGCACCGGTAGCTCCCCGCCCATCTCCACCAATCCTCCAGCCAGACGGTCCAAACCGGTCTCCTAGAGAAGTCACCAGCACAGCCTCGGGGTAGCGCAAAGCCAAATCAACCACATCGGTCAGGGGAGCGTCGACTAGTACGGCATGGCCTAGAAGTCGGTCAAGGAGCCCATCAACTCCCACCGCTGCATCACCCAGATCTAGACGGGCCCGAACACGCGGCCTTACCGGAGAGCCGACGATTGGCGCCGAACGTCCATTAGCACCAGTGTCCAGAGCCAGCACCGCAGCAGCGAAACAGCCCTCCTTCAAGGCCGCTAGCGCTGCCCTAGCATCGTTCGGACCACGAACTACTACAGCATCCAGAGCAGGACCTGCGGCGGCTTCGAATGCGGCCTCAAACCCCTCATCAACCTCGACCAGGTCCAACAAGGTTCCCAGCACACCCTCGACACCAGCCAAATGTTCAGCCCCGGACCGAGATCGCGCTTCATCAAGAGCTAAAGCAAGGGCTTCAACCCTGGCCGACCCCGTCCGCACCTCAGCCTCTGCGGTCACCACTCGTTCCCAAGCCGCGTTTCGTCGGACAGCAGCCCTGTGGGCCCGATCCTCAGCGGCTGCTACCTCAACGATCAGCGGCTCCTCTGCAGTCTCGCCAGCCGATAAGTCAACTCGCAGTCGATCAGCCTCACCATCAAGGTGGGCCAAAACCTCATCCAACGCGGTGAGCCGCACCACTAGACGCTCCCGTTCAGTACCGACCTGAGACACAGCAGCCCGCAGGGCCAACAACTCGCCTCGAACTTCAGCCGCGTAACCACCAAGCGATGGCACACCATCAGACCAATTCATCTCAAAGTCGGCGCGGTCAGCAGCCAGTTCGGTTTCGGCTAACGCTAGGCGCTCAGCATTAGGTGCTAGGTCCTCAACTTCGGCGTCAAGGCGGCTCATCTCCGCCTCCGAGCGCTCCAACTCGGCTTCGAGACCCACCACCACCTGCTGCGAGGCCAAGGCTGATCGGTCTCGCTCCAAACCACGGAGCCTCTCAACTAGCACTCCTCGGATACCTCGTCCTCTTTCCCGTAACGCCTCCAGGCGGACCAGATGGTCCCCTAAGTCGTCACCTCCCCGAGCCGCCAACTCAGCCTCAGAGGCCGTTACCTCCGCATCAAATCGGGTCAACGCTGAACTCTGCGTTGACTCAGCGACGGTAAGCATGGAACGATTTTCGGACTCATCTCGGGCCCGGAGCTGAAGACCAGCCAATTCACGTCCGGCTCGATGGAGGCGTAAAGCGGTGAACTCGTCAAACAGATCGCCATGGCGCCGGGCTGCATCAGCCTGACGCTCCAAGGGCCGCAATTGTCGACGCACCTCCCGAAGCAGGTCAGATAGCCGATCAAGATTGGCTTCGGTGGACCTCAGCCGCTGCTGCGCCTTCTCCTTACGGCGCCGGTATTTAAGGATTCCAGCAGCATCCTCAATGATGCTCCGACGTTCCTCTGGGCGGGCGTTAAGCACCGCGTCGATTTGGCCTTGGGAAATAATGACGTGCTGTTGACGACCGACACCAACGTCAGAGAGCACCTCTTGGATATCGAGTAGCCGGCAAGGGGCACCGTTCATCGCGTACTCACTATCACCGCTACGAAACAGCGTGCGGGTGATTGTGACCTCGTTGAACTCCACCGGGAGTTGGCGCGAGGAGTTATCGATGGTTAGGGAGACTTCGGCACGGCCGAGCGCAGCCCTCGTTGATGTGCCAGCGAAAATTACGTCGTCCATTTTTTGAGAACGCACAGCGCTCGGCGCTTGCGCACCCAACACCCAGGCAACAGCGTCTACAACATTGGACTTGCCGCTCCCGTTGGGACCAACCACGACAGTCACCCCAGGCTCCATTTCGAGCACCGCCGAGTCAGCAAACGACTTGAACCCCTTAATGGTCAGTCGTTTCAAAAACATCCGCTACCACCAGTCCAAAACAATCGCCCCACAGCACCAAGAACTACAATGGTGTTATTCGCCATGACGTCACCCTAGGCGCGTCTAAGCCCGCAAAGTTGCGCTCTGCCGCAATCAGTAGTTCAGACTTGGGTATCGCAGTAGTAGGTCCAACTACCCTTGTACTTGATTCGCTGGATCGGCATTCGATTTCGTTCGCTCAGGGCCCCCACCCGGCCGTACACCGCGAGGTGGTCGCCATAAACTCCCCGTTCGCCGTAGACGTCCTGGAACGGGCGCTCCTCTAGATCTGTTCCGCGATACTTAATGGCCTCATTCACCACCTGAATAAGAGCTCCGTGGAGCCGACGGACTTCTTGATGGGACAGGGTGTCTGACATCCGATCGTGACGTAGCCCAGCATGAAAGAGGATCTCATCGGAATAAACAGCGCCCACCCCGATCACGATTGACTCATCACACAAGAGGTCCTTTAGTGGCATCTGGCGAGCCAACACCCAACCGCCAAACGTGGTCCACGGAATCATCTCACCAGCCGGGTCCATTCCTACGGCAGCCACCTGAGGGAACTCGGCTACCAAATCGTCACCTTCGATCACACACACCTCCGAACCGCCCTCAGGGTCGACCAGACGTACTTGGCCACCGACCGTGAAGGTGATGGTCATTTCAGTGCCTGCCTCTACCGCATCGCGAGCTGCGTTCCGTCGTATCTGTGCACCAGGTCCAAGCTTGAGGACCAGAAGCCCACCATGGTCGAGCTCCGATACCAATAGGAGTCCCATGCGGCGGACCTGGCCAAGTTTGTGGCCCTCGAGGCGGCCGGCAAACTGCTTCCGGTTTCGGTAACGGCCAAGAGTGGACATCGAGGTGGCCTCGACAGTCTTCACCTTTCGCCCCGACGCCTCGCGATCAAGGGCATAGCGAATGGTCTCCACCTCGGGAAGTTCGGGTTCGATGGTCACGGGGACTCCTGAGAGGTCGCTGGGAGGGACGAGTGCATAAGAAGATATGTCCTACGAGACAAGGTTGGGGACCGACGACTCAAGAGCGGTGCACGCCAACCTGGCAGCAGCTTGCTCCGCTCGTTTTTTAGAAGTACCCGTGGCAGGACCGTGACTTTGTCCAGTCACTGACACAACCGCATGGAAACGCTTATCGTGATCTGGACCATCAGTGGTCACCTGATAACAGGGCGACGGCTCAGCACGACGAGCCACGAACTCCTGCAGACGAGTCTTATAGTCGTGGCCTCCGGGAGCGGAAGCCGATTTGTCGATTAGGTCAGCGAAGAGACGGACGACCAGTGATCGAGCAGCGTCAAGTCCACCATCGAGATAAACGGCGCCAATCACGGCTTCCAACGCATCAGCCAAAATCGACTCCTTTTCGGAACCGCCACTAGACGACTCACCGTGCCCAAGTCGGAGAGCCTTTCCAAGGCCGATCTCGCGAGCTGTGGCCGCTAGAGCCGGAGCGCTCACCACCGATGCCCGGATCTTGGCTAACTGCCCTTCAGGCAGTTCCGGCTGGTCTTCAAAGGCATATTCAGCAATCACCAAACCAAGCACGGCATCACCCAGAAATTCGAGACGCTCGTTTGAAGCACCCTCGTTTTCAGCGCACCACGAACGATGAGTCAGGGCTTTGACCAGTAGCCCGGGGTCGGCAAAGTCGTACCCGAGAACTGCAACCAGCGAGGACCCGTCGGAACCCGGTGCGTCAGCCGAGGCGGGAAACGACATAGTCGACGGCGTCACGGACCGTGCGAAGGTCCTCGAGGTCGTCGTCCTCAATCCGGAAACCGGCAGAGCGCTCACTAAGCTCCTCTTCCAAGGCTTCCACAAGTTCGATCAGCGCCAGGGAGTCGGCATCAAGATCGTCAGCAAACGATGCACCCTCAGCAATCTCTTTTGGCTCGATCTCTAGGATGTCAGCAAGGCGATCCTGCACCAGTTCAAGGACCTCATCGCGCCCAATAGGGGCACCCTCCACGTGGGTTTCTGCAGGCACGTCGCCTCCTGTTAGGTGTCAGTCCGGACTGAGACTCCAGCACCGGTCGTCGGACCCCAATGCGGGCCCTCAAGCAGTTAGGGAGCCTACCGGGGCCGACTAGCCGATCGGGAGGAACTCTCCGATACTGGAAGTCTCAAAGAAGCCAATCAACGGTCAACGGCGGTAGTTAGGTGCCTGACTACATCGGTCCGTACCATCTCGGACGCCACCCCAATGGCGTTGCGCATAGCTGTCGCGTTTGTGGCGCCGTGACTGATGATGCACACGCCTCTAACCCCTAGGAGCATCGCGCCACCGTAGGCGTCTGGATGGAACTCCTTGTACAGACCGTCTAGTTCTGGGGCTAAAACATCGGCGGCCGCACGGGCCTCTGGCCGACCAGCCATCGCAGAAAGCAGGGCAGTCAGCAGGGCCTTGAGCGCACCTTCGGCAGTCTTTAGGGCAACATTGCCAGTAAAGCCGTCAGTCACGACGACGTCCACATCATCAGTCATGAGGTCTCGCCCTTCGACATTGCCGATAAATCTGACACCTCCGGCTGCTGAAGCGACTAGCGCCGCATACGCCTCCTTGGCGAACGAGTTTCCCTTACCGGGCTCTTCCCCGATGGAGAGAAGTCCGACTCGGGGATCAGCAATACCTAGTCGATGATGAGCAAATACTGCTCCCATTTGTGCGAACTGCACCAACCACTCGGGCTGACACTCGGCATTGGCCCCCGAATCGAGGAGAACAGTGGGTGTGGAACCCGGCGTGGGTATCAACGTGGCGATAGCGGGTCGGGCTACGCCAGAAATTCGCCCCATACGAAGCAGCGCACTAGCCATGGTGGCTCCTGTGTTGCCAGCACTCACCATCGCCGAGGCTCGCCCATCGCGAACAGCCTCAGCAGCCCGGACCAGCGATGAGTCCTTCATACGACGAACACTGGAACCAGGTTCAGCATCCATGGCGATGACCTCAGAGGCTTCGATTACTTCTAAGCCACCGGTATCTCCTAGTTCATCAGATCGTCCCACTAAAAGGATTGGAATGCCGTCCGCCGCTGCGGTGAGCGCTCCAGCAACTATCTCAGAGGGGGCGTGGTCACCACCCATGGCATCAACAACGACAGGAAGCATGGGACTCATAGACCCAGCCTGGACGGACCAGGAAAGATCACCGAAACATAAGTCAGTCGACGTCGACGGCCTGACGGCCGGCGTACCAGCCGCAGTTTCCACAGACGCGGTGCGGACGCTTTGTGGCACTACATCGCGGGCAAGCGCTCCGCGGGGCGCGGCCCAAGGTCCACGAAGCCGCCTTGCGGCTCCGGCCCTTAGCCTTGGAGGTCTTCTTCTTAGGGACGGCCATCGTCGGTTCCTCAGAGGCTTCAGATATCGGATGAGTTGCACCGGGGTGCAGTCGATTCTCCTGAGGTGTTAACTCCACCCCAAGCGACCACGTGAGGCTAGCGGGGCTGCTAAGGAACCGGTACGGCACTGCTCCGGCCGAGCATGGTGCCCGGCACAGAGAACGAAACTCAGTGGATGGGTTCATCAGGCAATCGAAGAGCATCCAGCGCTGACCAACGCGGATCCGTCGGAGGCATGGCGCGCTCCAGAGAGTTCTCTACGGAAACGCTGGTGGCGGGAAATCGTTCAGGATCCGGCCCAATACAGTCTGCTGCACACAGCGAGGAAAGCGGAAGGGACAGTAGCACCGTGTCGCGGACCACCGGTTCGAGATCGGCTTCGTCACCTCCTAGCGGATAGACGTCGCCTGATTCCCCACTCAACTCAACGCCGCTGCGTCTGCTATCCGTATCAGAATCCTCGGTTCGAGCCGAGAGCACCTCATAGATTCTTAAGTCAAGACTGCCGTGTACGTCCTCAAGGCACCGACGACACGAACCGGACCATTTCGCTTGGACTTGTCCGGAAACCACAACATCGTGGTTCCGGGCTTCAGCTTCTAAGTCAACTTTGACCATGCCGTCGGCTACTACCACTTCACCGACACGCAGGTCGTCCAACTTGACCGTCCGTCTAATCAGCCAAGGGTCGGCCCTGCGGCGCAGAACGACCAGCGGAACCCGCAGGTCGTCACTCACCTCAAGTGCCCTCGGCGTCCTGATCGAAGAAAACAGCGCTCGGCCGAACTGGGCCAGCCCCTGAAGCATGCGCGTCTGCAACCGCTCGGACAGCTTCCGCTGCCTCGGTCGCCCGTCGCTCTCGGTCCTGGTCTAGCACTGTCTCCTGTAGGCGACGCCGGCCCTGCGAGATGGTGTCGCGTGTGTTTCCCAGCAGTGTCTCGAAACTGGCCAACTTCTGGTCGCAGTAGTCCTCAGTCTCACGACGCATCCGGCGGGTCTCCTCACGAGCTGTTTCCACAAGCTGACGGGCTCGCTGCTCGGCGGTACGAACCACTTCAGTACGTTGGACCAAACGCTCAGCTCTGGACCGAGCTAACTCTAAGATCTCATCACCCTCGCGACGAACCTTTCCTAGGAATTCCTCGCGTTCTTTCAGCAGCCACCGAGCAGCCCGAAGTTCCTCTGGGAGGCGAGCCGCTGCCTCATCAATGAGGCTCAGGATCTCCTCCTTGTTGACCATCGAGGATGCCGACAGCGGCATAGGTCGAGCATTGGCCAAGACCTCACGCAACTGGCGAAGTATCGCCTCAATCTGCGGTGGCCGGTAAGGATTGGGAGCCATCTCTGTGATTTCAGCACTACCAGAAAATGGCTCCGGCTGATCAGGCAGCGGTTCAACCATTGAGTCACTCACCCGTCTATCCGGCCCCGGAAGCCAATTCGATCTTCGAGGCGACGCCTAACCGGGTCGGGAACCATGTCGCGCACGTCGCCTCCGAGACGGGCTACTTCACGAATGAGGCGAGACGCAAGGAACGACCTCCGGGAGGCCGTAGGGAGGAAAAGAGTCTGCACGCCAGAGATCTCTACGTTCATCTGCGCCATCTGCAACTCACTCTCAAAGTCCGAGACCGCGCGGAGTCCCTTGACAATAAAGTCGGCGCCAACCTCGGCAGCCAGATTCACTACCAGCCCATCAAACATCGTGGTTCGGACGTTGGGAAGGTGTTCAAAGCACTCGTCGAGCAAGGCCATTCGCTCTTCAAGATCAAACAGGCCACCACCCTTTGACGGGTTAATCAGAGCAGCCACGACAACCTCATCAAATAAGTTGGCGGCCGTCTCGACCATCTCCAAATGCCCATTGTGCACAGGATCAAACGAACCGGGATATAAGACACGGGTCACGGTTTAGCCACCTCTCCCCAATCGTTCCGTCTTCCGTGACTCAGCCCGGATCATTATCCGGACGAAGCATGGTTACTACGGTACCCGCAGCGCGACGGTGAGAATCGACATGCCACTGGGCGCCACTATCGACCTCATGGTCAGACTCGACTACAACCATCGCGTCCTTGGCCACCAGCGACACTAAAAGGTCCAAGAGTTCGGACCATCCTTTGAAGTCGTAGGGAGGATCGAGAAGGACGAGGTCCCAAGGACCAGCTACCGAACTGTTACCAAGATCTAGCCATCGAGGGCCGTCGGCACACACCACGGTTGAGCATTCGACAAAATTGCAAATCTCGAGGTTGGTCTCCACGAGGGCTACAGCCGTCGGATCCTGCTCCACAAAGGTGGCATGTGCCGCTCCACGAGAGAGAGCCTCGAGACCTAGGGCTCCAGTTCCAGCGAACAAGTCAAGGACCCGGGCATCGACAACGGCACCCCGACTGTGTAGGGCATTGAAAATCGATTCACGCACCCGATCGGTGGTCGGCCGCACCCCTGATTCACTACGCCGACCATCAGGGGTGACTAGACGTCGACCACGGGCAGTCCCAGCTACAACACGCATCATCTAATCATGGCAGGGACTGACTACAACTGGACTTAACATCTCACCGGACTAGGTTCCGACCCGTGCAAGCCCCCATAAACATCATCTGTGTCGACTGTGGGGGAACCTGCCATCTGCTCCCCCATCCAGAAACCGATTTCGAGCCCGGTGATCCCGTCGCCTACCGATGCGCTGACTGTATGGACCGATGGGATCTCGTAATGCCTGACCACGAACAGGACAACCATGGTGACGAACCACCCCCAATCTGACAGAACCTAAGTTCCGCCGAAACTTAACGCTGTGGGTCCCGCCACATAAGAGGAACTGTTGGTCCACCCACGATTACCGCCTCACCAGTCACAAGAAACCCATGACGCTCGTACAAGGGTACGTTCGCTGGATCAGACGACTCAAGATAAGCTCCCACCCCAGAGGCATCGCACTTGTGAGTAACCGCCGAGATCAGCGCCGAAGCCAGCCCCCGACCGCGAGCACTCGCTCGGGTACCCACGAAGGCCAGATACCAATGTGGCGTTAGCGGCGCAGCCTCCAGCATTGGCAGCAACGCCGTCAGACGTCGGTCCATCGTCTCGGCACCAAGGACCGTTCGGTTGACGAGACCAACCATTGTGTAGTCGGGGCCTGAATCGTTGGCTCCTCGTGGCGGCACCCAAACCGCAGCGGCTTCACGCCGGTCACCCAGATCACCGGGAACCACGATCTCATCTATCGCCCGGCCGCCGAGCAAACGGTTGGCGAATAGTGCGGCCGCCAAAGCCTGATGTCGTACAGGATTGGGCGCAGGCCCATCATCAAGCAAGAAGGCCAAAACTGGATCGCCTGCGAAGGCCTCAGCAAGAGTGGCTGCCACTGCGGGGATGTCGGCGTCATCGCCGACTCGGGTGGTAATCGGCAGTTCAAGATTCGCAACCATGTCCAACTCTCTCCTGCTGGCGGGATTTCTACCGACTCCAGTTATGACTTCAAAAGAAATGCCGACTCGTCGGCTCCCAGAAAAAGCCCGACCTCGTCAACTAGTTCAGCGTGGGTATCTAAACCTGAACCATCACTGACCAAACCAATAGCGACCTCACGAGCTGCCTCAACCCACTCACGGTCTCGACGGAGCGAAGCCAGCCGTAGGTCATTGCGGCCTTTCTGTCGCTCACCCATGATTGTGCCCTCACCTCGCAGATCCAAATCGACCTCTGCTAATTCAAATCCATCGGTGGTGCGAACCAGGGCCTTGAGCCGTTCCTCTGAGTCTGGAGTGGGTGCCTCCCCAACTAAGAAGCACTGGCTGGCATGAACTCCACGCCCAACCCGTCCACGGAGTTGGTGAAGTTGCGCTATACCAAACCTTGCAGCGTCGAGCACCACCATCACCGTCGCATTTGGAACGTCTACACCTACCTCAATGACTGTGGTAGCCACCAATACGTCAAGTGCCCCTGATCGGAAAAGTCGCATCGTCTCTTCTTTTTCAATCCGAGCAATCCGCCCGTGCAAAAGTCCAACTTTCAGATCCGAAAGCACTTCGGCAGATAACTCAGCAAACGCTTCCTCAGCAGAGCGCGCTTGGAGCGCTTCAGACTCGTCAATTAGAGGGCACACCACGTAAGCCTGACGACCAGCGGCGACCTCGTTGAGCACCACTGGCCATACTTCCTCTTCTTCGGTTAACCACATCGTGACAATGGGAGTTCGCCCTGGTGGCATCTCGTCCAGCACCGACACGTCTAGATCGCCGTAAACGGTCATTGCCGCAGTTCGCGGAATGGGTGTGGCTGTCATCACCAACACGTCGGGAGCCTTGCCGTCCCGATTTTTTTCCCGCAGGGCTGCCCGTTGTTCGACACCGAACCGATGCTGCTCATCAATGACCACCACACCAAGAGAGCTAAACTCGACACCTTCCTGAATTAAGGCATGAGTTCCAATCACCACGTCAACTCCACCAGCAACTAATTCTGCAGCCATCCGGCGTCGTTCGGACGCCGTGGTCCGACTCGTCAAAAGGTCCACTTTGAGTGGGCGATAACCAAGAAGTGTTGCAGGATCAAGAACGGTCATCCCCTCCAGTAATCCGGCAACACCGAAATAATGCTGTTCAGCCAGCACCTCGGTGGGCGCCATAAAAGCGCCTTGGTGACCACCGCTCACGGCGGTAAGCAAAGCGGTGACTGCTACCACGGTCTTACCTGATCCCACATCTCCTTGGAGTAGACGGTGCATAGGACGAGGTCGACTCAGGTCCGCGAAGATCTCGTCGATGACCCGTTGCTGGGCTCCTGTCAAATCAAAATCCAACCGGTCATGGAACTCGGCCACCAAATTGGCGCTCCCACTTGTGGGTCCGAGAGCGTGAGCAATGCCCACCAACGTCCGTTCCAATTCCACCTTTCGGCGCACTAGAGCCAACTGGATGCGGAGCAACTCATCGAATACCAAACGGCGCCGAGCCTCAGCCATCTCAGCCATCGACTCGGGCCGGTGGATCGCCCGGTAGGCATCAGAGCGATCAATCAACCGAAAGCGATCACGCACCTCAGCGGGTATCGGGTCAGATAAACCCCGCACAGCCATGGTCCGCCGGAGAGCCTCACCTAAAGCAGCATCGACATCCCAACTATGGAGGCCGGCCGCTTCGGACTGTGGATAAACGGCGACAATCCGACCTGTCCGGTCACCAATCAAATCAACGACCGGACCCACCATCTGCAGAGAACCCTGGTACTCGTCGGCCTTTCCAAACACCACGGCCTGCATACCTCCCACCAGTTGGCGTTCTCGCCAAGGCTGGTTAAAGAAAGAGAGGCGTAGCTTGCCCGTCTCATCAGATACATGAGCCTCGACGAGTGACCGCCCTTTACGGGTCCGCCGCGCGGTAACTCTGTCGACCCGAACAACAACCATTCCCTCTGTGCCGGGTTCGAGTTGAGCCACAGTGGCCTCGCGACTGCGGTCTAGGTATCGCCGCGGGTAGAAGCCGATCAGGTCTAAGACGGACTCGACACCTACGGCCGCAAGGGATTTTGCCTTAACTACACCCACGCCGTTCAGATCGGTAACGGGACGACCAGCTAACTCTCGAAGAGTGATACCTCGGTCGGCTACACCAGGAGAATCGTCCACGGGCAAGGGGTGCTATTCAACACCTAGGTAGTAGGGGTAGAGCGGCTGGCCGCCATCATGAATTTCGACCTCAAGATCGGGATGGTGGGTGCCCAGCCAAGCAACGACGGCGGCTGTCGTCGACTCGTCCGCATCCTCGCCGGTGATAACCGTCACGATCTCGTTCTCTTCACCGACCAACAAAGACAACAACTTTGTGATGGCATCGATCGCCGACTCGGCTACCACTCGAACTGTTCCGCCCATCAACCCGATGTGGTCTCCTGCGGCTATCGCACCTACATCGGTAGACGAATCGCGCACCGCCACAGTGATCTCACCCGCTACCACGGTGCCGGCCGCTGCTGTCATCGACATGAGATTCTCATCTGCCGTCCCATGCGGGTCGTACTCCAACAGAGATGCAAAACCCTCGGTAATACCCTGGGTAGGTACCACCCGAACCGTCTTTTCGGTTTGGGCGTCGACCTGCTCAGCGACAGCAATGACGTTGCCATTGTTAGGTAACAGCACGACGTCATCAGCGGGCACCTCCTCGACTGCGGCGAGTAAATCTGCGGTAGATGGGTTCATCGACTGTCCACCGAGCACGATCCGACGCACCCCGAGCGACCGGAAGATGTCACGGATACCAGGACCGGTAGCCACGGCCACTACGGCACACGCAACAGGCTCACCCACGTCGCCGTTGTCGGCCATGTGGTCCCGGACCCAGGCCTGCTCTTGAACCTCTTCGAACAGGTCAGTGACCCGGATTTGATGCGGGCGCCCGACGGCGATCCCAGCCTCGATGGCTGCACCGATGTCGCTCGTATGGACGTGGCAATTCCAGACGCCATCGCCTCCTACCACGACAACTGAGTCGCCGAGAGCAGCCCAAGCCTCCTTGAAGCCTTCCACAGAGCCATCGGGGGCATCCAGGAAGCACATCACCTCATATCTGCTCCCTTGGTCGCCACCATCTTTGTGATCGTGGTGATCGGTACCAGACAAAACTGGCGAGTGGGCCTCGGTCGGCTCTGGAAGGGGGCGCCCATCAACAGTCGTCAAAACAGCGTCTAAGAGCAGCAGGAACCCACTACCCCCGGCGTCAACTACTCCAGCATCAGCTAAGACGGGGAGGAGCTCAGGAGTCCGGGCAAGGCTTTCACCACCAGCTGCCCGCGCTGTTTCAACAACGTTCAGCAGATCTGCCCCATCATTAGCAGCCAAAACAGCAGCCTCAGCCGCCTCGCGCACCACGGTCAGGATCGTGCCCTCCACGGGGGTCATAACCGCCCCGTAGGCCGCAGACGCTGCGGCGGTCAAGCCATCTGCCATAAGTCGTCCATCGATTACCGTCTCTGCACCACCGGATGGGCCGTCATGGGAGAACGTGGCTGAAAGCCCCCGGAGCACCTGAGAAAGTATTACCCCTGAGTTGCCCCTAGCGCCCATCAATGAACCGTGGGCGATGGCCTTGGCCACAGCGACCATGTCTGCCGTGGCCCCAAGCGCCTCGAGGTCCTCGCAAACGGATTCGAGGGTCATCGTCATATTCGAGCCGGTATCGCCGTCCGGAACCGGGTAAACGTTCAATAGGTTCAGGTTGGGCCGATGGGCAACGAGAGCGTCGCGAAAGCTTCCCATGACGTCTCGTAGACCAGCGGCGTTCAAGGATGAGGCGATCACGATAAATCAGCGTAGCCAGCGTGGCCCAGCTGCTCCGGGAGCACAGAGAGAAAAGGGGCACTATTCAACTACCTCATCGCTACCGATACGCCTCCACGGTTGTAGACCCCCCACCGGTCGCCGTAGCCTTAGGACGTTGTCGAGACTGGTACCAAACCGACCGGTCCCCTATCGAGGTGTTGTGATGGCGTCCGTTTGTGAGATCTGCGGCAAGAAGCCCTGGTTCGGTAAATCCCTAAGCCACTCCCACCGGCGGACCAACCGTCGCTGGAATCCGAATATCCAGAGGGTGCGCGCCGTGGTTGGCAAGTCCACCAAACGCATGAATGTCTGTACCGGTTGCATCAAAGCCGGCAAGGTCGTCAAGGCCGTCAACTAAGCCTGACCAAAGGTTCCAGGGAGTCACACGTGCAAGGAGTAATCAAGTCGTACGACCCTGGCACAGGAGATGGCGTACTCATTCGTGAGACCGACCTAGCCGAGTTTCAACTCGCCGACAGCGCCCTTGAAGGCTCCGTCTTCCGGATGCTCAGACAAGGGCAACGAGTCCTTTTCGTCCTTGACGGTGATCAGAGAGCCACTTCACTATCTCTTGGTTCTGAGGTCGACATGAGAACTCCCGACATCGGTTAATACTCTTCAACACGGTGTATCCCTGACGGGTGTGAGAAACCAGTCGCATTGACCAGAGTCACACCTGCCGAAGCATGAAGTCGTTCCCCTCATGTGGCATGTTCTTTGTTGGCCAGTAAACAACAGGAACACATGTCGACAGCGAACGACTTCCCACCCACAAAGAACCAGACCCTCATCAAATGGGTTGAAGACTGGGCCCAGTTGCTCACTCCCAGCTCAGTTCACTGGTGTGCCGGTTCGGCTACTGAAGCCGACGACCTTTGCCACAATCTCGTCGAAGCAGGAACCTTCCGTCGACTGAACGACGATCTGCGACCGAACTCATACTTGGCACTGTCGGACCCCGATGACGTGGCCAGGGTTGAGGATCGGACCTATATATCCACAACCAGCCCAGCCGACGCGGGACCAACAAACAACTGGCGGGACCCATCGACGCTGAAGGCCGAGATGAGCGAGCTCTACCGGGGCTGCATGAGAGGTCGGACAATGTACGTGGTTCCGTTCTCCATGGGGCCGTTGGGTTCACCTATAGCCCACATCGGCGTGCAACTTACTGACTCGCCATACGTGGTGATTGGTATGCGCACTATGACCCGCATGGGTTCAGCAGTTCTGGATGCTCTGGGCGACGACGACTTCGTGCCATGTGTGCACTCTGTCGGAGCCCCACTCGAGGTCGGTGAGGTTGACGTGGCATGGCCCTGCGACGCAAACAACAAGTACATCTCACACTTCCCCGAGACTAAGGAGATCTGGTCGTACGGATCGGGATACGGAGGCAACGCCCTCCTTGGCAAGAAGTGTTTCGCCCTGCGCATCGCCTCAACCATGGCCCGTGACGACGGCTGGCTAGCCGAGCACATGCTCATCTTGGGGGTCACATCACCTGACGGCGAGAAAACGTACGTCGCCGCGGCCTTTCCTTCGGCATGCGGTAAAACCAACATGGCCATGCTGGTGCCGACCATCCCAGGCTGGACAGTTGAAACCATCGGCGACGACATCGCCTGGATGAAATTTGGTGACGATGGTCGGCTCTACGCCATTAATCCGGAAGCTGGCTTCTTCGGCGTCGCACCGGGAACGTCAAATACCACTAATGCCAACGCCATGGCAACGCTTTGGGGCAACTCGGTCTTCACCAACGTAGCTCTAACCCCCGACGGTGACGTCTGGTGGGAAAAAATGACTGACGAGCCGCCAGAGGAACTAACCGACTGGCGGGGTCAGCCTTGGACGCCCGACTCTGGCGGACTAGCAGCGCACCCCAACGCACGGTTCACCACCCCTGCCTCACAGTGCCCATCAATCGCCCCCGAGTGGGACGATCCGGCAGGCGTCCCAATCTCAGCCATCTTGTTCGGCGGCCGCCGGGCAACCAACGTACCTCTAGTTACTGAGGCTCGAGACTGGGAACATGGAGTGTTTCTGGGGTCGATCATGAGCTCTGAGAAGACTGCGGCGGCGGCCGGAGCCGTCGGCCAAGTCCGGTTTGACCCTTTCGCAATGCTTCCGTTCATGGGCTACAACATCGGCGACTACTTCGCCCATTGGTTGTCGCTCGGTGATCGCGCCAATTCTTCTCTCCTCCCAAAACTCTTCTGGGTGAACTGGTTCCGCAAGGGAGAAGACGGAAGTTTTCTCTGGCCGGGGTTCGGCGAGAACAGCCGAGTACTTGAATGGATTGTGGGTCGAATTTCAGGTCGAGGCGATGCCCTAGACACCCCGATAGGTCTAACACCAGGACTGAAAGCCATCGACCGAACCGGTCTAGATCTAGACGACTCTGCGATGGCTGAACTCTTAGCGGTTGACCCCTCCTCGTGGAAACACGAGGTGGACCTCATCGACGAGCACTACTCGATGATTGGTGACCGCCTTCCAAAACGCCTCCAAACCGAGTTGGACGACCTCCGTAGCCGGCTAGATGCTGCCCAGTAACGGGCCATAGTTGGAAATGTGGTCAGACAGAAACGAGCATTGCTCGGATGCCCATCCCCATAAGGAAAATACCAGTACATCCGTAAAGCACATACCGGTGCAACCACAGAGACGGTCGATAACTATAGACAATGCCCACCACAGCGAACGCCACGAAACCGTAAAACAGGTGGAACTGTGGAGGGTCAATGTCCTGGCTGACTACAAGACCCACACCTACGGTTACTTGGAGAACAATTGTTGCCTGGGCCAGAGCGGTGAACCACCACAGAGCCCCCCTGCGGAGAGCAGTTACGCGATGAGCAGCAAGGGCCCATACACCAACTAGGCCGTTGCCAACCACCATGACCCAAGCCAGCCCCTGGTGAAGGTTCTGGAGCGAAGCAAACACGACAAAAGCGCTCACCGAATCATCTTTTGGTGCAGACCATAAGAGCAACCATCAGTCCAGCAACAGGCTGTGACTTTGGGGCTGCCCTTCGTTTATGCAGGCTGGGTTGACGAACCATTCACGCCCGAAGGCCATGGCAAACGCTGCGTCGGGCATGGCCAAGAAGAAGGAGTCTTCAGCGATCTGGCTTGCATGAGCACGGATTGCCGCCCGTTTGCGATCCAAGACCGCCATTACGTCAATGCCGTGAGTAATCTCTGCGTCCGGTAAGCCAAAGGAATCTGACTCAGCCCGCTCGCGGCGCATTTCCAGAAGAGCCTGGTCAGACCACGTTTCCTGTCCGGCAGCTATGGCCGCTTCGACCTCGGCCATCGCGACATCAACCGATGCCCGAATGATGTCACGGTTCATGGTCACCCACCGGACACGAACCGGAGAATGACCAACATCAACCCGGTGGACGGCCCAGTGGGTCCCTACCCGATGAACTTGGATGTGGTCAGGGTGTCCATATCCACCGTACGGGTCATAGATCACAAGCAGATCAACATCCTCATCAACTAGGACCTCATCCAACCGTGCAGCCGCTGATTCCACCGTGGCTTGCCAGAAGCATTCGGAATGGCCGTTAGCTGGGTCATCCGCCATGCCGCTATCCCGGTAGTCCAAAAATGCCACCCGTTCAACACCTAGAATGGAAGCCGCCTCATTAACTTCGGCCGTACGGCGGTCCCCTAGCGCCTCGCCGTCGGCTAGAACCCCAGGAACTGGCACACCCTCCTCGCCTCGGGTCGCCACCACGAGGACGACCCGGTGGCCCTCATCAGCCATCCGAGCCATTGTCCCGGCCGACGCCAGCGATTCGTCGTCAGGGTGTGCGTGAAAGAAAACGATGGTCGACACGGTCAATGATCTCCTAGTTGGTCAAGCAACGGCGCCTGAGGCCTGCAAGGCGGCCACCTCGCCAGCACTCAGACCCAGTTCGCCTAGCAATTCTTCGGTGTGCTGACCCTCATGCGGTGGTGGGCGACCAATCGCACCGGGCGTTCCGCTGAGACGCGGAGCGGGGCCTGGCTGCACGATGCCTCCCGATTCCACAAAAGTACCTCGAGCCACATGGTGAGGATGCACGACAGCCTCAGACACCTTCAGCACCGGGGCGTAGCAAACATTGCTGCCTTCCAGAATGGCATTCCACTCGTCACGACTCCGAGTAGCCACTACAGCAGCCACTTTCATTTTCAGTTCGGGCCAACGTGACTGGTTGTGCTGCTCGGCGAAGTCATCGGGATCAAGCTCCAACTTTTGTACTAGTTCTGCGTAGAACTGTGGTTCGATTGACCCGATGGAAATGTATTCGCCATCAGAGCACTTATAGACGTCGTAGAAGTGAGCCCCAGTATCCAGCATGTTCTCCCCTCGATTTTCTGTCGAGAAGCCCGTGTGCAGCATCCCGTAGAAGAAACTCATCAAGCTGGCGGCTCCGTCCACCATGGCGGCATCTACCACCTGCCCCTTGCCAGTTGAACGGGCCGACAAAAGGGCACACACAATGCCGAAGGCTAGGTACATGCCACCGCCACCGAAGTCACCCACTAAGTTGAGCGGTGGTACGGGTCCTGAGTCATTTCGCCCCATATGAGCCAACGCTCCGGCTAGAGCGATGTAGTTGATGTCGTGTCCAGCAGTTTGGGCGTACGGCCCGTCTTGGCCCCAACCGGTCATCCTTCCGTACACGATGGCAGGATTACCGGCTAAACAAACATCAGGGCCGAGACCGAGACGTTCAGCCACCCCGGGACGAAATCCTTCAAATATCACATCGGCGCCAGCCACCATTCGTAATACCAACTTGCGCCCTTCATCAGATTTAAGGTCGATTCCAATACTGCGCCGTCCTCGGGCGTTTACGTTGGCCGGTGGCTTAGATGGATCACCACCGCGCACCGATTCAACTCGATCAATGCGGACGACATCCGCCCCCATGTCAGCCAACATCATCCCGCAGAACGGACCTGGCCCAATACCGGCTAGTTCGACAACTCGGACGCCCTCTAGTGCTCCCATGATGTCCTCCTGTATTCCCATTTGTTTCACATTGTGGTTTCAGGTCGTTGCAACAACAGGCCCACCGTTCAAATCGACAGCATGGCAGTGTCCAACGATGGCCGGGACCAGCACCGGCCATGCACCCGGCGCCATGTCATGACCCCACCCCTCCAGCAGCACGAACTCTGCCCCGGGGACAACCACTGCGGTGCGCTCTCCTGCTGAGGCTGTGATGAGGGTATCGACTGAGCCGTGAACCACTCGGGTGGGAACTTCGATGGTAGCCAACAAGGCCTCCCGGTTACCGAGCGAAGTAGCGGCGGCCCACTGCCGTTCAAAGGCATGCCGAGGTTGGATTGACCGTTTCCTATAGCCGGCAAATACAGTCCGGGCATGCTCGTCATCGTGCCAAATACTTGCCCACAGACGACGATCTGCCAACTCCTTCTCGACTGCTTCAACGGGATCGGTAGGTGATGCAGCGAGCATCGCGGCAACTACTGCCCCGTCAGGCCGACCAAACTCAGGATTTCCTGTCGAAGATCCCATCGACACGAGACTCCGACACCGATTGGGATGTGCAACGGCGAATGTCTGAGCAACCATCCCGCCGAGTGAGAATCCGACCACATGAGCATCAGCAATTTCTAGGTGGTCCAACAGATCGACAGCATCAGTCGCCATATCAAACAGGTCATAGGGCCTGCCCCCCGGCGGGCCAGCGAGACCGAAGATTGTCGATAGGCCACTGTCCCGATGGTCATAACGAATGATGTGAAACCCCTCATCAGCAAGCAGCCGACATAGGCCTTCCTCCCAAACCAACAACTGGCTGCCCAGGCCGTGCATCAGAAGAACAGTCGGATCCGTAGAGTCCCCGAAAGACTCGTGGAAGATCTGCATACCAGAAGGAAGGTCAGCGACAGGCACGGCCCTATTGTCGGATCTAGGCGACCGCCGGTCTAACCGGGCAACTCGCACTACCGTCCTCTAGGTGAGCAAAAATAAACCAACCCCCCGCAGCCAATCAATCGTCCGGGACCGCCTGTTCAACGAACTCCAAACTTTGACGTTGTACGACCTGCTTCAGCTCCGGGTTGAAGTGTTCGTGGTTGAGCAAGCATGTGCCTACCCCGAACTAGACGGCCGAGACGTTGAAGCAGGCACCCGCCACGTGTGGCTAGACGGCACCGATGGGCGACCAGCAGCAACGCTGAGGGTGCTCGTTGAGCCGGATGGAACCCACCGTGTGGGGCGGGTCGCTACACGTCCAAGCGCCAGAAGAAATGGCCTAGCCGGTGTGCTCCTCACACATGTCCACGGCACCACAAATGGTCGCATAGTGCTTGATGCCCAGACGTACCTAGTCCCTTGGTATACCGAACTCGGTTACCAGCCGACAGGCAAGGAGTTCATGGAAGACGGCATCGCACACGTTCCTTTGGCTCGCAACCAACAAACCCACCCCAGGGCTGACCATCAGGCATAGTCGGTGCCAGCAAGAAACTCATCGTCGATCCCGAAGTGGTGGGCCACCTCGTGGATGACGGTGAGAGCAACCTGGAGTCGCAGTTCGTCGATGTCGGTGCAAACTTTGCAGAGCGCCAATCTGTAAATGTGTATCCGGTCAGGCATTGTCAACCCGTCGCCTGACGCTCCGCCGTAGTTGTCCCGCTCAGTCAACGGGAGACCCTCATATAGGCCTAAGAGGTCTGGTTCATCACCTTGGTCAGCCGTCAAGACCACCAGATTGTCCATAAAATCAGCCAATTCTAATGGAAGGCCATCCAGAGCCTCAGCAACAAGACAGTCGAAAGCATCGGAGCCGATGGGGTCCACACCCTGAGGGTACGGCATCAAGCTCTCGAGGCTGGCATGACACCTCGCTAGGGTGCGGCCGATGGACGCTTCGGAAAATCTCCCTGGCCTCGGCCGAGTCCCTCTTCGTGCTGCCGAAGTCGGCCCAGACAATGGCGCGTTTCAAGACGCCAACGCGCTCCTAGAAGGTCTAAATGATGAACAGTTAACAGCGGTTACCACCGACGCTCTGCCTCTCGCCATCCACGCTGGCGCTGGCTCCGGCAAGACCCGAGTTCTTACTCACCGTATTGCGTGGCGATCCCTGACCGGCCGAGAGGACCCGCGTCGAGTCCTGGCTCTCACCTTCACCCGTAAGGCTGCGTCAGAGCTGCGAAAACGGTTGCGTCTCCTAGGCATGCGCGATCAGGTTGCCGCCGGCACGTTCCATGCCGTGGCCCTCGCCCAACTCCGCACCTGGTGGCGCGAGAACGACCGTCGGGAACCTGGTCTGCTTGATCGCAAACTAGGGATGGTAGTGGAATGCCTTCCGCGTGATCACCGGACCACCGCCGGAATCGACGTGGTTGCCGAAATTGAGTGGGCGAAAGCCCGACGAATCCGGCCAATTACCTACGCCACGTCAGCCGAGGAGGCTGGGCGCACCCCACCACTACCAGCCCCCACTGTCGCAAGGATCTACGCCGAGTACGAACAAAAGAAGGCAGATCGAAACTTGGTCGACTTCGACGACCTACTGGACCTATGTCGGCACGCGTTGTCTACTGACAATCGATTTGCAAACGCTCAACGATGGCGCTTCCGCCATCTCTACGTCGACGAGTTTCAGGACGTCAATCCCCTGCAGTTCGACCTGCTGGCTGCCTGGCTTAACGGACGAACTGAACTCTGTGCAGTCGGCGACCCTGACCAGGCCATCTACGGATGGAACGGCGCCGACGCCGACCATCTGAACCGCTTCGACGTGCACTTCTCAGGAGCCACGGTGCTAGAGCTCCGCCAGAATTACCGGAGCACACCGCAGATTCTGGAAGTGGCCGCTCGGGCGTTAGTCGGGCGCGAGCCACTTTCTGCCAACCGAGACAGTGGCCCCGATCCAATCGTCGCCGGTTACACCGACGAGCAAGCCGAGGCGCGAGCCATCGCCCGCAGCGTGCGCGACCGGCGTGGTCCCAATGGTCGCTGGAGCGACCAGGCGGTCCTGGTACGCACCAACGCCCAGACTGGACCGGTGGTGACCGCCATGCGCGATAGCGGAATCCCGGTACGCACTCGAAGTGGTAGCGGTCTACTCGACCGGTCTGATGTGAAATCCCAGTTGAATGCCCTCGGACGCCTTGACCAGCCGCTCACTACTCACATTGGCGACCTACGAGTCATAGCCAGCGACATGCAGGATGCTGACGAGGCCGCAGAGCCAGAGGACCACGGCAGCACGGAATCTCATGGAGGCAGAGATGAGACGGGACGAGCAGCGGCGTTTGCTGAACTGAGCCAGATGGCTGACGAGTTCCTTGCCCTCGAACCGGAGGGTACCGGCCGCGCCTTTGCTGCCTGGGCGAAGCATCAGGCCCGAATATTGTCCGACGAATCCAACGATGCCGTAGAGGTCTCCACATTTCACGCCGCTAAGGGTCTGGAGTGGCCGTCGGTCCACGTGGCTGGGCTCGAACAGGGACTAGTTCCCATTAGCCACGCTCGTGGACCAATGGCAGTCGCCGAGGAACGACGCCTCCTTTATGTAGCCCTAACTCGAGCCGAGGACCACCTGTCACTAACGTGGGCTGAGCAGCGGGCCTTCGGTGCAAAGCCGCCATCTAAGCGGCGCCCATCCCCATGGCTTGGCGACCTCGAATTGGCGATCGCGGGCCTCCGACGCCCTGTGGGTCGGGCCGAAAGTGCACGGCGAGCTGCGAACCTCAGCGCGCGAACCCAGCCCCCGACCCTCGCCGACAGTCCGGTGGTAATGGCTCTGAAGGAGTACCGTTCGACAGCGGCCCGGGCCGCCTCGGTGCCCGCCTACATTGTTTTTAAAGATGCCACGATTGTTGAGCTCGTAGCCGTTTGGCCGACGACCATCAGCGAGTTACTAGCCGTACACGACATCGGCCCGACCAAGGCTGAACAACATGGACTCGGAATTCTCGCCGTGTTAGCAGCCCACGACAGACCCGATAGTTGGGAACCAATGTCACCCCCGGCAGCAATCACACCTACTGCCCCGCCCAGTTCTACACCGACTGGTCTCGGGCCGCTCCACGACCGATTGCGAGACTGGCGAAGGACAACTGCCAACGAACGAAACGTACCGTCCTACCGGATACTGACCAACACAGCCTTAGATGCCCTGGTCGACGCGCGCCCCATCGACACCAACGGCCTCCTAGCCGTGCCGGGCATCGGGCCCAAGACCGTAGAAGCCCACGGAACAGCCCTTCTGGACATGCTCACCTTGGACTAAATAACGCCGCTACAAATGGCCTTACAAGAAACTGAAATCAGCCACCACTGGTGCATGATCGCTTGGTTTCTCACCTTTGCGCTCATTGCGATCAACGATCACAAAATCCAACGCGGTTAAGGCCGCCACCGAGGCGTAAACGAGATCAATTCGCATGCCCATTCGTTTGTAAAACGCCCCACCCCGATAGTCCCACCAAGAGTGAAGCCCAGCATCTTTATATATCTCTCGAAAAACATCCACAAAACCGAGAGTTTCAAGCCGATGGAGGGCAGCACGTTCAGCTGCTGTCACATGCGTCAGGCCCTCAAAAGCTGCTGGTTTCCAGACGTCACGGTCATCTGGGGCTACGTTAAAATCTCCCACCACAAGGGCCCGTGATGTCGTCGGATCAACGTTGGTCGCCAGGTCGTCATGCAGGCGGCCTAGCCAGTCGAGTTTGTAACGGTAGTGATCATGATCGACCTCCCGCCCGTTGGGTACATAGCACGACGCCAGCCGTACCCCACCACATGTAGCCCAGAGCACTCGAGCGTCAGGGTCTGGGTCGGTGCGACCATCAGCAAAACCACTTCGCACATCGTCGAGTCCAACCCGAGAAATGATGGCTACTCCATTCCACCGGCCTTCCCCGTGGTGAGCCGACTGGTAGCCCAACGCCTCGAAACGGGCATGTGGAAAAACCTCGTCAGCCATCTTGGTCTCTTGCAGACACAGAACGTCAGGCGCTGCTGCCTTAATCCACGCTTCAACTCGGTCAATCCGGGCCTTCAAAGAGTTGACGTTCCAGGTAACAATCCGCATGCTTACTAACCCTAGGAGAGCGCCATACCCAAAATGGCCTCAAGCTCAGCGATTGCCGCGACAGGGTCACCAACCTTGATGGTGGTCATCCCCATCTCCCGGGCCGGTTTGAGGTTGACGCCAAGATCGTCCAAAAACACACAGGCTTCAGGTGCCACACCCAGACGCTCGCAAGCAATGTTGTAGAACGTGGGATCAGGCTTGCGGCAACCAACCAAACTGGACTCAATCACCACCTCAAAGAGATCAATCACGTTTGACACCTCGAGCCAGTCTGATGCGCCACCAGCTCCGTGTTCGGCAAGAGGTGCAACGTTGTTGGTAAGTAGGGCTGTCCGATAGTCCACCGAAGACCGGCGAACCGCCTCGACCATTCCTGGTCGAAGCTTGCCGTCCAAGCCAGCGATCACTCGTCGGGCGTCAACAATGAAGCCTTGTTCTGCTGCCTCAGCTTCAAAGAGCGTGCAAAAGTTGTTCAAACTGAGTTCTCGACGTTCGAATCGCGCCCACGCATTGCTATCAGGGTCCGTCGCATTGATCCCTCGAATGGTGCCCACCGGCAGGTTCGCCTCAACTTCATAGGTGGCGAAGGCATCAAATGGGCTGGTAGTTACTACCCCACCGAAGTCAAACAGCACCGCTTCAATCCTGATCACTAGTCAAGCGTACGGAT
The DNA here is from genome assembly GCA_029242745.1 of Acidimicrobiales bacterium. GTDB lineage: Bacteria > Actinomycetota > Acidimicrobiia > Acidimicrobiales > MedAcidi-G1 > UBA9410. The sequence goes on from JAQWTI010000005.1 coordinate 31,656, forward strand.
CTCAGTGGCCATGAGGCCATGCCGAGACCCCCGGTAGCCTCAAAGACCATGAGCGCCCAGTTCATTTTCACCATGCACCGCGTTGGCCGCTTCCATCCACCCAACCGCGACGTCCTCAAGGACATATCACTGTCGTTCTACCCAGGCGCCAAAATTGGTGTACTGGGAGCCAACGGGGCAGGCAAATCTTCACTCCTAAGAATCATGGCTGGAATCGATGATGGGTTCACCGGCGAAGCCCGCTTGACCGATGGCTATACGGTCGGCCTCCTTGAACAGGAGCCCGTGCTGGATTCCTCGCGAGATGTGCAGGGAAATGTTATGGATGGTTTAGGGGCGGTGGCCGACCTTCTGAACCGCTACGAAGAAGTCTTAGCCGGTTGGGGTAACACTGATGCCGACTACGACCAGTTAGGTGTCGACCAGGCCGACTTAGAGAAACAGATTGAGGCAGCCGGTGCCTGGGACCTCCAACGCACGATCGAGATCGCCATGGATGCCCTCCGACTCCCCCCTGGAGATGCAGCGGTCGATTCGCTGTCCGGTGGCGAGCGAAGGCGAGTAGCTCTATGTCGGCTCTTACTCTCTCGGCCTGACCTGCTTCTACTTGATGAGCCGACTAATCACCTTGACGCCGAATCTGTCGCCTGGCTGGAGCGCACACTGCGCGACTACCAGGGCACTGTGGTGGCGATCACCCACGACCGGTACTTTCTCGACAACGTGGCTGGCTGGATATTGGAACTCGATCGAGGGCGAGGCATTCCCTATGAGGGGAACTACTCGGGCTGGTTGGAGCAGAAGCAGGCTCGTCTATCGACTGAAGACAAGGTCGACTCTGCTCGTAAACGAACTATCGAACGCGAACTGGAGTGGGTCCAGATGGCGCCCAAGGCCCGACAGTCCAAGGGTAAGGCCCGCCTATCGGCCTACGACCGGCTAGTCGCCGAAGCAGCAGAAACCGAGAATCGGGCCAGGGAACTCCAGATCGACATTCCAGCCAACCAGCGACTAGGCCAACAAGTCATCGAAGTTGATCACCTTTCCAAGGGTTTCGATGATCGCCTCCTTATCGATGACCTCTCATTCTCACTACCGCCGGCGGGAATCGTCGGTGTCATCGGTGGCAACGGTGCTGGCAAGACGACTCTGTTTCGGATGCTCACCGCTGCGGCGGACACGACAGCTGAAGGTGCCACAGCACCCGACGAGGGAGAGATTCGTATCGGCCCGACAGTCGAAATCGGCTATGTCGACCAGTCCCGGGACAGTCTTGACGCTGAGAGGACCGTCTACCAAGAGATCACTGACGACCGAGAGTTTATTGAGGTTGGCCGCCGGGAGGTCAACGGTCGAGCCTACGTGGCCTCATTTAACTTCAAGGGCTCAGACCAACAGAAGCAGGTGGGCGAACTATCCGGTGGTGAACGCAATCGAGTGCATCTAGCCAAGGTCCTTCGGAGCGGTGCCAATGTGCTGCTACTTGACGAGCCGACCAACGATCTTGATGTGGACACTCTGCGCGCACTTGAGTCTGGACTCGAATCGTATGCGGGCTGTGCGGTAATTATTAGCCACGATCGCTGGTTCCTCGATCGGGTAGCCACTCACGTCCTGGCCTTTGAAGGCAACTCGCAGGTGAGATGGTTTGAGGGAAACTTTACCGAGTACGAGGCGTACCGAAAGAAGGAATTGGGGCTTGACGATCAACCTCATCGGATGAAGTACAAACCTCTTGCCCGATGAAGCATTTCCTTTGAGTGGAATCAAATGAGCCCGCTGCTGATTGGGAGGGAGTGAACCCCATGAACAGTGCAAACGATCACCAATTGGCCGCTGACCTAGCTACTCGGGCCGGCGCGCTTCTTTTAAAGATCCGTGCCCGCCTGACGGCTGATGGTGCACCAATGGCCGTCATAAAGAATGAAGGTGATCGACAGTCGCACGAGTTCCTGATGGAGGCTCTAGCCAAGATGCGGCCTAATGACGCCGTGCTGTCAGAGGAAGGTACGGCCTACGCCTGCCATCCCGACCGCGACGTTACGGCCCGAACTTGGATCATCGATCCTGTAGACGGAACCCGTGAGTACGCCGAGCCATCCCGGACCGACTGGGCAGTCCACGTGGCCCTCGCCACTGAGGGGCTCCCTTCAGCAGGTGCTGTCGCCCTGCCTGCCCTCGGGTTTACTCTGAGTACGGCAGAACCCTTGTCGATTCACGATCTCCCACCAGTGCCAGTTCAGGCGCGGATAGTAGTGAGCAGGTCCCGGCCACCTGTTGAGGCCTTGACCATACGCGATGCCCTAGGTGCTGAGCTGGTGGAAATGGGTTCTGCGGGTGCCAAAGCCATGGCTGTGGTGCGGGGTGAAGTTGAATGTTACGTGCACTCTGGCGGACAATATGAGTGGGACAACTGTGCACCAGTGGCTGTCGCTCAAGCCGCTGGCCTTCATGCCTCTCGGCTCGATGGATCGCCGTTGACCTACGGCCATGTAGATCCCTACCTGCCTGACCTGCTTATCTGTCGAACCGAACTGACCGAAGCCATCTTGGCCGCTCTGGTTGGCTGAGTGATATAGAGCTATGCGCCTCGTCATCGCCCGCTGCACCGTCAACTACGCTGGCCGACTCACCGCCTACCTACCTGAGGCCATCCGCCTCCTGATGGTCAAAGCAGATGGCTGCGTCGCCATACACGCTGACGGCGGCGCATATAAGCCTCTCAACTGGATGAATGCCCCTAACACACTCACCATTGAAGACTTCACAACAAAATCAGCCATCAACAATGAATCGAACCACGATGAGAAGGTCAAACAGGTCTGGAGCGTCCGCAGCCCTAAAGGCGAGAGTCTGACTATCAACATCGTCGAGGTGATCGCGGAACTTGACCAAGAGATGGGTATCGATCCGGGCCTGGTAAAAGACGGTGTAGAAGCTCATCTGCAGAAAATCCTTGCTGCTGATCCCACATCCATCGAAGAAGGACTGCGCCTAGTTCGCCGTGAGTTCCCTACAGACATCGGGCCGGTGGATTTGCTTTGCCGAGACACCAGTGGTGCGGCAGTGGCCATTGAGGTCAAACGGCGAGGCGATATTGACGGGGTGGAACAACTCACCCGGTATTTGGCATTTCTGAACCGCGACCCGATGCTCCGTCCAGTTCGCGGCATATTTGTGGCGCAAGAAATCAAGCCGCAAGCTCGAGTGTTAGCACTCGATCGGAGCATGGGCTGCGTGGTCATCGACTACGACGAATTACGCGGCATTGAGTCCGATGAGTTGAAACTTTTCTAATGTCATGATGGTGAACTAAATGGCTGGAGTCGAACCGACCCACACAACGGATCTCCTCGTAGTAGGTGGAGGTCCAGCAGGAAGCGCTGCGGCCATCACCGGAGCCAAAGCCGGCTGTTCAGTACTGCTCGTCGACAAGGCCTCCTTCCCGAGAGACAAATGCTGTGGTGACGGTCTCACCACTCTGGCGCTGCGATTAGGCGAGCACCTCGGCTTGGACCCGAATCTGCTATCAAGGTGGCAGCCCGTGGCCGACGCTGTGATCCACTCACCATCTGGGCGATCGACCCGGTTTCCACTCCCAAGCAACGATGGTCAGTACGCCGCAATCGTTCCCCGCCAGGACTATGACATGGCGCTTCTGTCTCTCGCCCGAGAAGCAGGCGCTGAGGTCGTTGACGGCCACGAAGTGACCCACCTCGGTGTAGTCGGCAACGGTGGAGGAGCCACGGTTGAGGTGGCTGGGCTGGGATCAGTATGGGCTAAGACTGTTGTAGCAGCCGACGGCATGTGGTCAACCGTCCGCCGGAATCTCGGCCTATCGACTAGCGACGACCGTGGCCAGTGGCATGCCTTCCGCCAGTACGTGTCCAACGTAAGCCGATTAGCCAGTGATCTACATATATGGTTCGAGCCTGACCTACTTCCGGGATACGCATGGTCGTTTCCTCTCCCAGACGGGCGAGCAAACCTTGGCTTTGGCGTTCTACGGGGCGGCCCTGTACCTGTGGGTGACACCGGGAAGATCTGGGATGGTCTCATGGATCGGCCATCTATTCGAGCCGTGCTGGGTGATCATGCCCAACTCGAAGGTCGACGTACGGCATGGCCCATTCCCGCCAAAGTTGACCGGGCGGTGCTCGACTACGGCCCAGTGCTGTTTGTCGGCGACGCAGCGGCAGCCACCGACGCCCTTACCGGCGAAGGAATAGGTCAAGCACTAATGACCGGCATCCTGGCTGCGGAGGCTGCGACTGCTGGGGGCACTGAAGCCGATATTGCGATTTCATATCGAGAGGCGGTACAGCGAGAGTTAGTAGCCGACCACCGGATGTCCGTAGCTCTGCAAAAGGTATTGGCTCGACCGTTCGGGGCTCGAGCGGCTGTCCGTCTAGCCGGCCTTAATCGATGGAGCCGACGAAACTTTGCTCGGTGGATGTTCGAGGACTATCCACGTGCCCTCATTGCCACTCCCCACCGCTGGAAACGCGGAGCCCTCTCTACCTCCGGCGCCTACACAAGTTCACAAATCGAATCAGTCTGAGAGCGCTCCGAACTTCTACTGCTTGGGTACACAGCGAACAGCACCGACTCTCTGCAAGCGCAACGTCGCTGAAGCCTCCACCTCGAGAAGTTCCACCTATCTAACGGCGGTATGGTCGCCACTGATGACATCAAACACACCAAACTTTATTAATCAACCTGTTGAGCAAAGGATTGGTCTGTACTTTCAGGACAAGCACCCCATAGATGTTGAACTCGCAATGGCTCGATACGCCGAAGAAAGAGGCATTACCGAGATCTGGCAGGCCGACACTCGCCTTGCCCGCGACTGCGTAGTCATGATGGGTGCCTTGCTGGCTGGTACCAACACAACCCGGGTTGGGTCAGGCGTTCTTCCCATCTGGACCCGAAACCCCGCAGTCATCGCCGCTTCTTGGAGCACCATGTGGGAATTGGCTGGCCGCAGCCCAAGCGGCCACAGCCGCGTCATGCTTGGTCTGGGCGCTTGGTGGGAACCAATCGCCTCGCGAGTTGGCGAAAATCGCCACAGACCCCTAGCGGCTCTGCGCGAGAACATCGAATCCATCCGTGCACTATTCACTATGGACGAAATCTCCTACGAAGGTGAGTTCGTCCACCTCGACCGGGTGAAGTTGGACGTGGCCTATGGCGATGCCAGTCCACGCGAGATCCCCATCTACCTAGGAGCTACCGGACCTAAGGCGCTGGAACTGGCGGGCGAAACTTGTGACGGAGTCGTCCTGAACTACGTTGTAACCGCAGAACACATTCGCCGCTCAGTTGAACGTGTGGCTGCCGGCGCTGAACGATCGGGACGAACTATCGACCAAGTTGACCGGCCAGAATTATTGGTCTGCTCGCTGTCTGACGATGACCCAACTGAGGCCGTCCGGGCTGGTAAATCCCTGGTTGCGTACTACCTAGGTACCGAGCCTCACATAATGGAAGCCAGCGGCGCTGATCCTGACTTGATAACCCGAGTGCAGGAAGTCGTTGGCTGGCCAGCTACGGAGGCCGACTATCAGCGTGCCGCTGATCTGATTCCGGAAGACCTCGCCCGATCTCTGATGGCGGTCGGTTCTACAAACGAGTGCATCGATACGGTGGCAGAGTTTGTGGACGCCGGCGTGACTTGTCCGATTCTCTATCCGTTAATGGACGACATGGTGCCTGTCATCGATGCCTTCGCCGGCTGGACGCCCTAGAGCACGAAATGTGTAAACGCAGCGACCAACTAATTTGCCATACCTTTCTTCATTAGAGGGCAGCGGTCGCTGCTACGGTTATAGACGAAACTTACAAAGTCATGCTCGACCGCGAGGCGCATCCCCGGGAGAGCTGATCCTAATTAGGGAGGACGCTGTGCCTCGAGCGATCAGCTATCACCGCCCCGGCTCTGTGCATGATGCCATCAGCCTGCTGGTCAATAACGATCACCTGCCGCTCGCCGGCGGCACGGTACTTAATGCCGACGACGACCCGACTCTCGTCTCTTTTGTAGACCTTCAGGAGTGTGGCCTCGCCAACATCGACGAAGTTGGTAGTCGGCTAAGGCTTGGGGCCATGCTCACCCTCCATGACCTGACAACCGATTCCCGCGTCCCAGTTGGTCTAGCCAACGCTGCTCGGGCTGAACTGCCAAGCACGCTACGTACCTTGGCAACAATTGGTGGAACGGTGGCGACGAGGCACGCAGACAGCGTCTTACTGGCTGCTCTCCTGGTTTATGAAGCTTGCGTCACGGTGGCCGGCCCCAACGAAGAAAGCGTAGTTCCGTTAGCGGAACTTCTCCATAACGGCGTAGACAAAGGGCACCTAGTTGTTGCTTTGGATGTTGAAACATCAGGTACTTGCGTCCGGCATGCCACTAGCCGCACTCCAGCTGATACTCCTATCGTTTCGGCAACAGCGCGTGCTACCGATGAAAGCGCCTGGCTGGCGCTGACCGGTGTCGCCGCCCACCCAGTGCTCGCCAACCCAAAGGACCCCACCACCGACATCGCGCCAATTGGCGATTTCCGAGGTAGTGCCGAATACCGGCGCAGGTTGTCAAAAATACTTTCATCGAGGGCCTTGGCTGAGGCTAGGAAGTTCGCCTAATGAAGATCACCCTCGAACTCAACGAGACAAGCCGGACTATTGACTGTGCCGTCCATGAAAGCCTCCTCACTGTCCTCCGACGGGAGGGGATGGCCAGCGTGCGCTTTGGCTCAAATTCTGGAGAGACCGGTGCCGGAGCTGTACTTCTCGACGGGAAATTAGCAAGTTCTGAAGTCGTTCTCGCCGCTCAGGCCAACGGCCACGCTGTCACTACTGTCGAGTCGCTTAACGTCGACGAGCGCCTCCACCCCATCCAAGCTGCCTTCGCTGCCACAGGAGCGATGCAGTCTGGTTACTCGGTCGGTGCCATGGTTCTCGGCACCCTCGCTCTCCTCAGAACAGACCCAGACCCCAGTGAGAACACCATCCGGGACATGCTCTCGGGAATCCTTGACCGCGAGACGGCGTATGTAAAACCAGTAGCGGCAGTCCAGCAGGCTGCAGCAGTGCTTCGAGGCGAGGAGGCTGAACCGTTCCGCCCCTTAATGGTCGCTCCAATAACCGACGGCATACATCCAGTTGATCACGATCCTGATGATCCCCCACCTACCGGTTCGCCAGCTGTCCCGAGAGTCGTCCCGTCTCGAGATGTCCCTACCACCACCGTCGTGGGCCATCCCGAAGTCAAGGTTGATGCTCTTCGACTGGTCAAGGGCAACCCGGCGTTTACTGATGACTTTGATATGCGCGGCCTGCTGTACGCCAAAGTACTGCTCAGCCCACACGCTCACGCCCGAATCATCTCCATAGACGATTCTGCAGCGCGTGCACTGCCCGGGGTGCACGCTGTGATCCACCACGAAAATGTGCCTAGGATCAAATACGCCTCGGGAGGCCAGTCTTACCCAAACCCCAGACCCTACGATCAGGTCTCTTTTGATAACAAGGTCCGTCACGTCGGCGACAGAGTAGCGGCAGTGGCTGCCGACACAGTTGAGATCGCGCAGGAAGCATGCTCGCTGATTGAAGTTACCTGGGAAGTACTCCCGGCCGTATTCGATGAGTTGGAGGCGCTATCGGGCGATGCTCCAGTTATTCATGACGAAACCGACACGATTGACATCGCTGACCCGTCACGCAATCTGGTGCATCACATAGTGGCTGAACGCGGCGACGTTGACGCCGCCCTGTCTGCAGCCGACCACTACTACGAGCAGACGTTCCGGGTGCACCAAGTGCAGCAGTGCCCTATCGAGCCTCACATCTCCGTGGCATGGTTGGACTCTGACGAACGCCTTGTGGTGCGAACCGCTACCCAAGTGCCATTCCATACGCGCCGGATGCTGGCACCCCTCGTGGGGCGTGAAATCAAAGATATACGGATTATCAAACCCCGAATCGGTGGTGGCTTCGGCGCCAAGCAAGAAATGCTGCTTGAAGACATTGTTGCTCATCTGGCTATCGCTACACGCCGGCCAGTTCGACTGGAACTAACTCGCGAAGAGGAGTTCATTGCCAGTCGGACCCGGCACCCGCAAACAATGACCTATCGGACTGGTGTCAATGGAGACGGCACCTTGGTGGCCCAAGAGTTGCAGTTAATTGGAAATACTGGACCATACGGAACTCACGGATACACAGTCCAGAGCGTTTCAGGTCTGCGCGGACTTACTTCATACAACGCCCCCAACAAACGCTTCGACTGTGAAGTCGCCTACACCAACATCCCAGTACCCGGCGCCTACCGCGGTTACGGAGCCCCTCAAGCACTCTTTGGCTTGGAATGTCACATGGAAGACATTGCTGCCGACCTTGGATTTGATCCGATTGAGTTTCGGCGTCAGAACTGGGCCAAGACCGGTGACGAGTTAACTATCGCTCCTCATCTTGGTGAGCGGGCTGTCGTAGATGGGGAACTTGACCAGTACCCGGTTGTTGGGTCTGACGGCATTGAAGAGTGCGTAGCCCAAGGGTCGAGAGCAATCGGTTGGCACAGACGCTACGACAGATCTTGGCGAGAACCTGCTGGCTCTCGCCACATCCGGCGCGGGATCGGTTACGCCCATGCCATGCACGGGACATCCATTCCGTATTTAGATATGGGTGGCTGTTCAATCAAGTTAAATGACGACGGGTCGTTCAACATGCTGGTCGGTGCGACCGACCTAGGAACCGGGGCCGACACGGTGCTTGGCCAGATTGCCGCCGAAGTTCTCGGAGTTCCCCTCGACGACATCCGGGTTTACTCTTCGGACACTGATATGACTCCGTTCGATACTGGAGCTTACGCTTCAAGCACAACTTACATATCAGGCACAGCAGCAATGAAGGCTGCTGAGGTAGTTCGCAAACGACTTAAAGAGCGCGCCGCCATGCTCCTTGAGGTACCGATTCCCTGCTCCATTGAGCTCAGAGACCGGCGAGCTTACGCTCCAGATGGCAGATCGGTCAGCATGGAAGAGATCGCCCTGGACTCACTTCACCTCAACGAACACGAACAGATCATGGGCACCGGATCACACGTCTCACCAGAATGTCCGCCGCCCTTCGGCGCCACCTTTGTGGAGATTGAACTTGATCTAGAGACCGGCCAGGTAGAGGTCAAGCAGATGGTGATGGCAGTGGACTGTGGCGTCGCCATTAATCCAGTGACAGCCAGCGGCCAAGTCGAAGGTGGAATGCTCCAGGCCCTTGGCTACGCCCATTGCGAAGAGTTTGCTCTTGACGAGAACGGTCGGATGCTTAATGCGGCATTCGGGCCCTACTGGATCTACAGAGCAGACGAGATGCCCCGGACTGACGTCTTTCTGGTGCAGACAATGGAAGACAGTGGACCTTTCGGCGCCAAAGCGGTGGCCGAGATCCCCAAAGATGGCTTGGCCCCAGCTCTCCGCAACGCAATCGTAAATGCCACCGGTGTCCGGATCGACCAGTTGCCGTTCACTCCAGAACGGGTGTTTAACGCCCTTCAGAAGAGCTGACTGCGCCGATGGGCTTATCGCCTGTAGACCCCGCTGTCGGGATAATCCTCTGCCCCGATTGGCTACTAGCCGATGCTGAGACAGAGCCAATTCAAGCTGGTGCTGTACGGATCGTCGACAACACGGTCGATGCCGTCGGTCTTGGCAGCGCCCTCATTGCCCGCCACCCCGAAGACGACGTAATAGACCTTCCAGACCGGATCATCCTTCCGGGTTTCGTGAACGCCCATGTCCACATGTACGGACTACTAGCCCACGGCATTCCCCTTGATGCTGCCCCAAAGGGATTCTGGTCATTCCTCAAAGATTTTTGGTGGCCGAAAGTCGAAGACCGCCTCGATCACGAGATGGTGGCTGCTGCCGCCGACTGGGCCTGCACTGAGATGCTCCGCTCAGGAACCACAACGTTTCTCGACATTTTGGAGGCACCAAATACATTGCCCGAGGGCTTAGAGGCACAGGCCGGGGCGGTAGAGCGATCCGGACTTCGAGGGATTCTGAGTTTTGAGTGCACCGAGCGATCCGGAGCAGCGGTGGCTGCTGCTGGATTAAAAGAGAACGTTCGCTTTATCGAAACGTGTCGACATGTAAGGGGCAACAAAACCACGTCCCTGCTCTCAGGCTTAATTAGCATTCATACCCTTTTCACTTGCTCAGATGACTTCATTCATGAGGTGTTCAACCAGGCCTTAGATCTCAACGTGTTGCTCCATGCCCACTGCAACGAAGGAATCCATGAGGGCGAGTGGTGCGAAGCGAACTACGGACATCGCACCCTTGAACACTATGAACATTTGGGAGTGGCAGGACCTAACTTCTTGGCTTCACAGGTAGTCCATCTTTCTGCCACAGAACAGAGGATATTGAGTGACCGCAATGTGCGCTGCAGCCATATGCCAATGGCTAATGCTGAGGTTGGAGGCGGCGTCGCCCCTATCCCAGAACTACGAGGCGCGGGCGTCACGGTGGGCCTGGGCTCGGACGGCTACGTCAACGATCTCTACGAGGTTGCACGTAGTGCGTTTCTGATCCACAAAGCCCGACTCCAAGACCCGGGCGTCATGGATGCTCACCAAGTGCTGGCAATGGCCACCACCGGAGGTTCGGAGGCACTCGGCCTTGAGAGGGTGGGGCGCCTAGCGCCTGGGTGGTCGGCTGATCTTCAGGTGATAGATAGCCGGTTCCCCACACCTACCACCACGGCCAACCTTGCGGAACAAGTAGTTTTGTTCCGCAATGGCCAACACGTGGAATCCGTGATGGTGGCCGGAAAATGGCGTGTCCGTAACGGCGAACTGGTAACGGGTGATCCTGATGCACAACGAGCTCACCTCCAACAACAAGCGCTGCGCCTTTGGAGCGCAGCATGAGCCTTACATTGGGCACTCCCGGCAACTCAGGTCAGCAACTCCGACCAGTATCCACCGGTGCGGCGGTTGACTCCCGCATCTTTGACACCCTTCGAGGTCTGGTCGCGGAAGGCCGTTCAGTGGTGCTGGCGACTGTCATCTCCACTTCACGGTCAGTCCCTCGGCGGGCTGGTGCCAAAATGTTGATCGTTGACGACGGTCGGCAGATTGGCACGGTGGGTGGCGGTGAGATGGAAGCCAGAATGGCCAATGAGGCCATTGGTTGCCTGACCGACGGCCAATCCCGACTTGTCGACTACCGGCTTGTCGACCCAAGCTCCGGAGACCCCGGAGTTTGTGGCGGGGACGTCACAATTTACCTGGAGCCCTATATGCCCCCTTCGACCATCTTTGTTATCGGCTGTGGTCACGTCGGCAAAGCCGTTGTCGAATTGGCTTCTTGGCTGGGCTTCCATGTGGTGGCAAGCGATGACCGTTCCGACATCGCTCAGGGATTAGCGGAAGAACTACCTGAGAATTCAGCAGTAGACGTCCGTCCAGGTCCGCTATCCGAGGTGTTGAATAACCTTCCGCTAGGGCCCCGAGATCACGCGGTAGTAGTCACCCGCAACGTACAAGTTGATGTGGCCAATCTCCCGCTCCTTCTGGCTACCAACGTTGGGAGAGTGGGCGTCATGGGCAGTATTCGACGCTGGGATACCACTCGGAATGCTCTACTTGACCTCGGCGTGACCGAGATGGATCTGGAACGAATTGTCTCTCCAATTGGAGTGGAGATAGGGGCTGAAACCCCCGAGGAGATTGCCCTGTCGATTCTTGCGCAAGTAGTTGGACTTCGACAGACCCCTAATTGAGGTGAACGTGCAGTGCTATTTGAAAAATACCTCTGTCTCTTAAGAGGTGGTGGTGATTTAGCAACTGGAGTAGCCCTAAGGCTCCACCGTGCAGGATTCCCTGTGGCTGTTTGTGAGTTGGAGCGTCCCCTTACCGTCCGCAGGACAGTTGCTCTCTCCACGGCACTAACCCATCCATCAGGTGTGGTCAGCGTCGAGGGTATGACAGCCCGCCGGGTCAAGAGTTTCCTCGAGTTGTGTGATGAGGCGGCAACGGGTGTGATACCCGTGGTAGTCAGTCCCGACCTACCAACAACTGATCTTCTGCCCCGGTCGGTGGTAGTTGATGCACGCCTGCTCAAACGCAACCCCGACACCTCATTAGATGATGCGCCTTTGGTCATTGCACTTGGGCCCGGTTACACAGCCGGTCGCGACTGCCACGTGGTGGTAGAGACCTTGCGCGGGCCAGACCTCGGCCGGGTAATCGTCAACGGCCGAGCAGCCACCGACACTGGAACACCTGGAACGGTAGGAGGTCACTCCACCAAGCGAGTGCTGCGAGCCCCAGCCGACGGGGAGGCGCAGTGGGTCCAAAAAATTGGCAATCGGGTCTCAGTGGGCGAGTTATTGGGTCATGTAGGCGACACCCCTGTGGTGTCCACACTCGATGGGGTGATTCGAGGTCTAGTGGCTGACGGGACACCCTTAGAGCTCGGCACCAAAATCGGTGATGTAGACACACAAGTCGGAGTTCTCGTCAACCAAATTTCAGATAAGGCACTGGCGGTAGGCGGAGGGGCCCTCGAGGCAGTCATGACCTGGGTCGGTCGTAACGCGTCAAGAGTCTGACTTGCATCCCCTCGCCCCAGCACATGTTGCCGACCTCCTGAACGGCCCGGGGCGGATCACTGCTCTCGTGGGCGGTGGTGGAAAGACCACCCTGCTGCATGCCCTCGGCACCCACCTTGGTTCAAGGGTTGTCCTCACCACCACCACTCAGATGGCTATCCACGAAGTCGGTAATGCTCGACTACTCGTCGGACCGTCACCTGAAGAAGTGGCTGCCGCCGTGGTAGATGAAAACCAGCCGATTCTGGTTTGGGATCGCATCGATAACCTGAGCCCAAACCAGCCCAAGGCTTTCGGGGTGAAGCCGTCTATCCCCTCCGACTGGTTGAAATTCGTCGACCATGTAGTAGTCGAAGCTGACGGCTCAAGGGGTCGCCCAGCCAAAGCACCGGCCCCCCACGAGCCAGAGTTACCTACCGGACCGGTTGACGTAGTGGCTGTCATCGGTGCCGATGCCCTAGACCGGGTAATCGCCGACCAGTGCCACCGTCCCCTCCGGCTCGCTGCAGTTGTTGGTTGTTCCCCGTATGAGCGCCTCACCCCGGAACGGGCTGCAGTGCTACTAACTCATCACAACGGTGCCCGTCGTGGGGTACCAGCGGACGGAGGGTTTGCTATCGCAGTAACAAAGGTCAACGACATTGTGCGACCACTAATTGAACACTTAGTAGACGCAATAGACGAACGGTCTCCCACCACCTCTATTCACTTGTTCGATGACCGGGATAGATTTCACTGATGTCCGACCGATACCTCCGAGGCAGCGTCAACCTGATTCCTGAGGCACCGGTAGCTTCTATAAGGGATCTCGCTGTCGAAGCCGAACGACTCGGCTTCCAGCGCTGCTGGGTATATGACGAAGGGCTAGCAACACGTGAGTTGTACGTAACCCTGACTGCGATTGTCGGGGCCACCGAGAAGTTGGAAGTCGGACCTGGAATCACCAACCCCTATACCAGACACCCAGCCCAAACTGCTTCGGCCATTGCCACTCTCGACGAGTTGTCAGGTGGGCGAGCCTTCATGGGCTTAGGAGCAGGCGGAAGTTTGACGCTTGATCCGTTAGCCCTGGAACGAACACGGCCATTAGAGACTGTTGGAAGAACTATCGAAGCCTGCCGTGCCCTCTTCGCCGGTGAGGTGGTCAACATGGATGCGCCAACGTTCTCGCTGCGGAAGGCGCAATTGGGCTGGGCTCGACCTGACCTACCTATCTGGCTAGCCGGGCGCGGACCGCGGATGCTAGATCTTGGTGGAGCATCCGCCGACGGCGTCATGCTTGACTTCATCTATAAGCCCTCACTCGGTGATTACGTAGACCGTGTACGAGCGGGGGCCGCCCGCACCGGCAATGAGGTGAGCATCTGTTATTCGACCATGGTGGTCACCGACGACGCTGCCCTGGAAGCGGTGCGACCCCACATGACCTATCGGCTGATTGACTCCCCAGAACCAGTTCGAGCCGCCCTCGGCATAACCGATGCCAACGTGGCCTCAATCCGCGCCGCCTTAGCAGATGGTCTGGTTGCAGCCGCCCATTACGTGCCAGACGAGTGGGTTCTGCCGTTCGTAATCGCTGGATCTGTCACCGAATGTGCAGCTGAACTAGAGCGTCTCGCTGACCAGCACGGTCTAGATGAATTCCTGCTTCCGATCTTCGACGTCAAGGACGGAGCCTCGCTGCTGGAGGTGACAGCGCGCGTGCTGGACGGGCCATGAGCCCCCTTTTCAACGAACCAGTACTGACACACTCTGCGACCGAGGTGCTCGCTGCCGCTGGAGTATCTGTTCCAGTTGCTGGACCCATCCCTCTCCTGGTGGATCCTCCTCACCCAATTGTGAGGGACGGAAAAGACGAACCCCTAGTACTGCTAGACCATCCCCGCATTATGAATCTGGAGAACTACCACCGTGCAGGCTGGTGTCATGCCCTTCCCGGCTGCCGGTTGAGGGAGTCGGTAGCTGAACGCTTAGGTCGAGTAGCCAACAGCCTTCCTGCCCGTTGGGGGTTGGCCGTCTTTGATGGATGGCGACCTCATGCCCTCCAGGTCGAGTTGCACAGCGCCGCCTACGCCGACCCCTGTCTTCCACCTGGTTTCTTTGCTGAACCAGATGAGAGGTCTTCGACGCCGTCACCTCATCTAACCGGCGGCTCCGTAGACCTCACTCTTTCCCTCGATGAGATCCCGCTTGCTCCGGGGACTGGCTTCGATGACCTCACGCCCCGTGCCTATACGAGAGCGCTGGAAGATGAGCCAGGCGCCAATCGCGATATTCGACGGTTGCTGTATCACGCCATGGTGGCAGAAGGATTTGTGGTGTTCGATGGCGAATGGTGGCACTTTGAATACGGCACCCGCCGTTGGTCGGCCATCACTGGTCGACCACCTAAGTTTGGGTCAGCAATAAATACAGAGAACTAACCTTCGACCAACTACTGCTAATGCACCAGAAGGATCCCTGGTGCGGCCTTAAGGGAAAGATTAAGGCCGCCGAACCCAGGTACCTTGTGCAGTTCTTCTCCCTTGCTTGCTCGTGCTAGAAAGGTTTCAGATCCAGTGCACTACGCGATTTGCCTGTGCTGCCGTTAGGCAACTCTAAAATTTGTAGTTACAAGACGTTGACATTGGTCCCAAGTTCGACATACCGACGCGGCACCATTTGAGACATCACTCGCGCCCCAAGTTCTTCGGCCTCAAGAAGCAGGGCCGCCTCATCAATTGTTACCAACTCACCCTCATGAACGGTAAGTTCACCAGCCACCAACACCGACTCGGCATCGGTCCCTACGCCATATCGGACGAGTGTGGCCACCGGGTTAGTCGACGGGCTGAGTCGGACGTTGTTCGCATCAATCACGGTTATGTCAGCTGCTTTGCCGACCTCCAACGAACCGATCTCACTGTCCCACTTGAGTAACTTTGCCGCATCAATAGTGCCCATCTCAAAAGCATCAGACATCGAAAATCCATACGGATCAAACAGCGGCATCGCTGCTTGATTGTGCATGATGTAGGCAATCCTCATTAGTTTTAAAACATCGTTTATGACAGTGTCAGCACCCAAACCAACGGTGACTCCCATCGCGCGCATCATTGGCACACGCGTCACCGCTGACATGATGTCAGTGCAGACCACAGGGGCATGTGCCACCCCTGCGCCAGCCTCGGCCATTAACTGGATCTCACGATCGGTTGTGAGCATCGCATGAATAGCAACAAGGCGTTCGGTCAATGCACCGATCGATGCCAGGTGCTCGATAGGGCGATGCCCAAACAGGGACACCGATAATTCGATCTCCTCACGATCGCGGTTGATGTGAGTCATCACGCCTGTACCCCACTCTGCAGCGAGTTCATCAGTAGCTAGAAAACGTTCATCTGAACACGAGGGCACACCAAGGTTATGGACCCATGGACGGACTCGACCCTCACCTTTTTCGAACCACTTAGCGAAGAACTCCTTTGTATACGCAAGGTCGTCAGCCAGGATCTTGGGGTCATCGCTGTACCAGGACTTCTCAGTAATCTGCTCATAGTTCCCTGCTAAACGGGATTCCCGGTCCCACATGCCCCTAGCCATAGCGATCCTGATACCAGTCTCCATCGCAGTTTCGAGAATGGGCTCCTCATGACTGACCGTGCACGTGGTCTCCGTCATCGTCGTTACACCTGCCCGCATCAACTGGGCAAAAGCGACCTGAGCGCTGATACGGATATCGTCTTGGCTCTGTATCGCCTCAGCTGGAATATAGATGCGATAGATGTTCGGAAAGTCTTCGGCCACACTCTCCCTGCAAAGAACTTGACCAACGTGGTTGTGGCAATCAATTAATCCCGGGATGACATAGCGTCGATCCCCCCCTATTCTTCGCGCACCAGGATGGCGAATGCGCATCTCAGCAGCGTCACCAATCTCAGCGATTCGGTCTCCGACGACCGCCACTGCACCGTTGCTTATGACTCGACGTTCGGCATCCATCGTGACGACGGTTCCTTCGACCAAAAACGTGACAGGTTCAGAATTTTCTTCGATATCAGAAGTCATGGTCATCAAAAATCTTCTCAACTAATCAGGGTGATTACCTACCGTGGGAAGAAGCAGTTTCACCGGCCTATTTTCTAAGAATAGTTTTTTATTACGAAGCGATCATTGAATTATCGACACAAGTTAGTGAGGATTGATAGCGATACAAAACCACCACAATTCGGAAGTATGAAGTAAATATGACTAGAACTCAAGAATTTAGAGGTGATCTATCTCATCATTGTACGTTCTAAATTTTTTGTCAATCTACCCTCGGAGTTCAAAGTTGGCTAGCGACCTAGTCGTTGTTGAAGTCGCGTTATTTCAAGCCGAGACAACCCCCAAGCAACTCCATTTGGCTCTCCGCCAAGGTCACCCCCATTCCGGTAGAACTGGCATACTTAAATCGTGAAAATCCGAGGAACGATCCTCCACACACCCGAGAAGGGCAAGTTGGAGGTACTAGAGGACCGAGTAATAAGCACGAATCCTCTTGGCGTCATTATCTCAGTGGCTCCTTTCACCGCTGATTGCCGTCCAGATGTTGAACTCGACAAATCCAAAGTCCTCCTTCCAGGCTTGGTCGACACACATATTCATGCGCCCCAATGGCCACAACTGGGAACTGGGTTAGACGAACCACTTGAAAAATGGCTCTTCAAGTACACCTTTCCGTTAGAAGCACGCTTCGCCGACGAAGACTTCGCTCAAAGAGTCTGGCAGTCAATGGTTCCAAAACTCTTAAGCCAGGGAACCACCACAGCGGTCTACTTCTCCTCCATCCATGAGGCGTCGACGTTGGCCCTTGCAGATAACTGCCTTAATTACGGCCAGCGGGCTTTCGTAGGCCGAGTGGCGATGGACCACCCGGACGGAACTCCAGACTGGTACCGGGATTCGAGCGCCTCAGAGGGGGTGGAGGCTTCACACCGTTCGATTGTTGATATCCGCTCCCTACCCAACAATCACGGTTTAGTTGAACCGATAGTGACTCCGAGATTTATTCCAGCCTGTACTGACGAACTACTTGCTGAACTCGGCAAACTCGCTGCAGCCGAGAGTGTTCTGACCCAGACACACTGCTCCGAAAGCGACTGGGAACACGGGTATGTATTTGAACGACATGGGGCCAGTGATACGACCGCACTAGAAGATTTCGGCTTACTACGAGATCACACAGTTCTGGCACATGGCGCCCATCTCTCCGAACAAGACATGCATGTTGCAGCAGCGGCAGGTGCTGGCGTAGCTCACTGCCCTGTAAGTAACTCCTACTTCGCCAACGCAACCTTCCCCTTGGCCAGAGCCCTTGAAAGCGGCCTCAGAGTTGGACTGGGTAGTGACATCGCCGGAGGTTCGCAATCAAATCTCTTTCGGCAGTGTGAGCACGCAGTCACTGTGTCACGGATTCTTGATGACGGTGTAGACGCATCAATTCCAGCAAACCAACGCGGTGTTGCTAACTCAAGAATAGATATACCTACGGCATTCTGGACTGCTACTGCCGGAGGGGCTGAACTCCTAGGGATACCTGTTGGCATCCTTGCCGAAGGTTTTGCGTTTGATGCCATAGCTGTTGACATTGGAGCAAACAGTTCTGCCGGTATCTGGCTCGAGTTCGACGACTGGCCGAGGATCTTTGAAAAACTCATCCGATGCTCGACAGCGGCCGACATCAGCCAGGTTTGGGTAGATGGCAAAGAAGTTAAAAACTTCTCTAGCAATTAGGGGCCGACTCTGGGAGCGTCCCAGAACCCAGAAAAGGCTAAGGCCATTCACCAGATTCCCGAGAAAAAACGATCTGGATGCCGTGTCGGTGTTGTCCAAAGCTGGAACTTGCAGCCACGAATCAGGTTTAGATTTGTGCACCTTTGAAGAAGGGGCGACCTAACGCTTCCGGTTCGCCACTTTTGCGGGCCCGAGCACTCGCAAATACAACTACTGCAATTGTCACCAGATAGGGCATCGCTTGAAATAGCTCGAAGGGGACATCGCTCTCTATTCCACCACTTGCTGCTTGGATCCGGAGTTGAATGGCATCCGTAAGGCCAAAGAGCAAAGCTCCTGCCATTACCCGCAGCGGTCGCCACCGCCCGAAGATCACCAAGGCAATCGCTACCCACCCTCTGCCTGCGGTGACATTCTGCATGAACATTCCAAGTTGGCCTATGACTAGAACAACGCCACCGAGGCCCGCCATTGCGCCAGAGATAAGAATTGCCAGCCAACGGGTCCTGTACACGCTGATCCCAGCGGCATCTGCCGCAGCCGGTTTATCTCCGACTGCCCGAACAGCCAGTCCAAAAGTTGTCCGGTTGAGGAGGTACCAGATTCCCCAAATCAGTACGACCGAGAGATACACGAGTGGCGACTGATCAAAGAGGACTGTTCCAACACCAGGAATCGACGCAAGGCCAGGAATCTTCCAGTTCCCCATTGGCTCAAAACGCCCAGTCAAGGTTAGGTCTCCAAACAACTTCTCAAAGGTAAAACTTGTTCCTGCTTGGGCCAGCAGAACTAGGACAATTCCATTGATTACTTGTTCGGTTTTGAACTGAAGCGTGAAAAGGGCCATGAGAACTCCGACCAACAATCCACCTCCGATCCCTGCTGGAACCCCGACCCATAGAGATCCGCTGTAATAGGCGCCCAGATAGGAAGTCAAGGCCCCCGACAGCATCATCCCTTCAAGACTGAGATTCAGCACGCCGGCTCTTTGGCAAAAGGACTCGCCGACTGCGGCCAATCCAGTAGGAATCGCCAACCGAATCGCTGCGTTTAATAGTGGGATCAGCGCTGCGCCGCCAAAGACACTACTCCAGTCCATTACCTGTCCTTCCGACGATCAGCTAGGAGGAGAAAGAGAACAAATATGGCCTGGATGACCATGGTTAGAACTCGCGGAACCTGTTGGGTCCTTTGAATTACATCACCACCAAGAGTTAAAGCCCCAAGTAATGCTGCTGCTACCACAACACCAATAGGGCGAAGGCGGGAGATTAACGCAACAACGATCGCCGTGAATCCGAAGCCCGTCGACATATTGTTACTTAGCCGGAGTTCTGAACCCATCACTTGGATAATCCCAGCAAGCCCTGCAAATGCCCCCGAGAGGAGCATGATCCTCACCGTCATGCGCGAGGTATGCACACCTGCGGCCTGGGCAGCCTCCGGATTCATACCAAACATGGTTGCTCTTAGGCCAAAAGGTGACCTGTTAACCAGGAAACTGACCAACGGCACTAGGAGTAGCGCAAAGATGATTCCGATATGAACTCGAATCTGATCGACTGGAACATCAGCAAGTACGAACTGGTCGGGAATACGCTCAGACGTCGGCTGGAACCCACCAGGATCGCGCAATGGCTTTCGGACTGCGTAGGCAAAAATAAACAAAGCTACGTAGTTAAGTAGAAGCGACGAGATCACCTCGTTCACTTGCCAGCGCACACGTGCCACTGCAACAAGCGCTCCCCAAAGCGCCCCAGAGGCAGCCCCGACGACAAGCACAATTGGAATCGCAAGAAATGGACTGCCTATCGGGACATGTAGAGCGAAGGCCCCACCAACAAGGGCCCCAAACATGAACTGGCCCTCCGCTCCGATATTCCATATTCGAGCCCGGAAGGCGATTACGAGCCCAAGCCCGATGATCACCAACGGAATCATCTCTGTAAGAACCAAGCTTAGGTCAAACATGGAACCGAAGGTTCCCTGAACCATCTCGATATACGCGTCAATAGGGTTGGCGCCGACTAGGGCTAGAAGAATGCCACCAGTAGCCAAGGCGCCAAAAACCGCCAACATCCAGCGAGCCAGCGCAGGTAGTTCAAACTCCTTGCGCAAGTCAGTCTTGGCAATCATCAACCCAGGCACCCAACTAAACGATTTCCAGGGAACCACTCGATGAACTGATGGCTAGGCATCAATGGAATGCCCAACTTCTGAAATCGATCCACCCATCGCAAGACCAATTAGGTCACGGTCCGCGGGCACCTCGGTTAGACGTCCTCGATACATCACATAAACACGATCTGCAAGGGCCATAACCTCATCAAGATCAGTGGTAATCAGCAACGTAGCGAGTCCCTGCGACCTCTGTTTATCTAAAAGGCCCCAAATAAACTCAATTGCTCCGACGTCAAGCCCCCGAGTCGGTTGCGCTGCGACAAGGAGCCGTAGTTCCTTTGCCAGAGCACGAGCAATAACAACCCTCTGAGCGTTGCCACCTGAAAGCGTGCCCGCTAAATCACCAGCATCACCAACAGCGATAGAAAACTCTTCGACTGCTTGGCCACCACGTCGCATCATCTCCTTCGAGTTGACCTTGAATCGAGTCCCTATTGGGTATTCGCTAATCCTGTCGTATGACACATTTGCAGCAACTGAAAGATCTCCAATCAGACCACGTCGATAGCGATCTGAAGGTATATAACCAAGGCCAAGTTTGAGCAACTCTGAAGGCAAGTAGGTTCTGCAGTCCTTTTCATCTATAGAAAACTCTCCCTGCTCAACTTGGAGGAATCCGCTTAGAACATCCTCAAGTTCATTTTGACCATTGCCTTCAACTCCTGCGATGGCGACTATTTCGCCTGAACGAACTTCTAAGTTGACATCGAATAGTCCTCTTTTGGCATCACCGGCGGCGGCCTCTAGAGGCGAATGGGAACTTGCAGCTACCTCGTAAAGACGTAATACCGGAGAATTATCCTGCTCAAAGAACTCTCCTAAAGGTTCACCTCGGATCGCGTTCTTTTGTGTAAGAATTCCTACGTCTCTTCCCACCATCAGCTTTGCTAATTCGACTTGGTTTGTCTCTGCTGCTGCAGTTGTGCGCACATTAAGCCCCGACCGGAGAACCGTCACTCGGTCTGCCGACTCCATCACCTCGTCAAGATGGTGGGTGATGATAATTATCGAGGTTCCAGTATCAGCGAGACCTCGAAGTTTGTCTAACAACTGATTGACTTCTAAAGGGGTTAACGAAGCTGTCGGTTCATCCAGGATTAGTGTTTTTGCACCAAAATAGAGCGACCGCAATATCTCAACGCGTTGTTGTTCGCCTACGGACAGTCCTGAAACTTGATCAGTAGCAGAAATTGGTAGGCCATAACTATCCGCAAGTTCTTCTAATTCCTTGGCCGCAACGGCAAGATCTGGAAGTCGAAACCCTCTCGACCTACGATCACCAAGCAGCACATTTTCAATAACCGTCAGACGTGGAACAAGCTTGAAGTGCTGGTGCACCATTCCCAGACCTTTGACGACGGCATCTTGGGGGGTCGAAAAACTAACTGGAACACCGTCTATCCGCACCTCACCTTGGTCCCTTTCTTCAAGGCCGTAGAGGATGTTCATTAGGGTGGACTTGCCAGCACCATTCTCACCTAAAAGCGCGTGGATCTCGCCACGGCGCAACTGGAAATCGGCTCCGTGTAGTGCGACTAGTGAGCCGAATGACTTGCAGATCCCAACCATCGAAACCGCATCTACTGAATCGGTTTGCTCCGCGGTGGGAGAATCTGATGCAGATCCCGATAACACGAATGAGAAACTACCCGGAGCCGTAGCACTTTCTGTCATTGACTCTCTAAGTACTAGAAGTAGAGCCTGAGCAAAGGCGAAATGTGGCTAGTTGGAAAGTGCAAAGATACGCGATCGGTTCTTTGCCTTGAAATTTCATCTCGCAAATTAGGTACGTTAAATACGTGATACTTGGGAGTAGGACCTCTTAATAGCCATGGACAATAAACAAGATGTTCTGCCTCAAGACCAATCATGCGACATCCTCTTGACAGGTGGCGCAGTACTTACAATGGATGCTGAAGCCAAGATCTTTGAACCAGGCGCCGTCGCAATTAAGGGTGACCGGGTGTTTGCTGTGGGTGAGGCCGCTCAACTAAACCATTTGTCAGCCAAAAGGGTCATCGACTGCTCCAATAGTGCGATAATCCCAGGCTTTGTCTCAGCCCATGACCATCTATTTCAGAATGCAGCACGTGGGCTTGGAGAAGGTGTTGACTTCAGAGTCTGGCTCCCAGACTTCATGATGCCACTGGCTGCAAGCATGACTAGAGATGAGGTAAGAGCGGCAGTCACCATGGCGGCGGTGGAACAAGCAAGAAGCGGGACTACGGCCGTCCTTGATCACCACTATGCGGGAACAGATGTGGAGACAACTGCAGCGGTCGCAGATGCTGTTGAGTCAGTTGGACTACGGGGAGCCATTGGTCAGGGAATGGGACGCGAACAGCCCTATCCAAAAAAAGAACAACTGGCAATTGCTGCGGCAGCAATCGATTCTCGACCTGCTGGTAGCAAAGTCGCCATATGGCCCACACCCGGTGACATTATCTACAACGATCAGGACTTCGTAGTTTCGGCAGTTGAACTCGCCCGGTCAAAGAATGTTGGATGGCATACACACTGTTCTCAGTACAAGACGGACCCCGACGTCTATCTCGCCGAACACGGGATCAGGCCAGTTGTCTGGCTGGGTGAGGCAGGCCTCTTAGGGCCCGATGCGCACATCGCCCACATGATCTTCCTCAACGATGCGGAGGTGGCTTTGACCGGTGAGAGCAAAACTGGCGTCGCTTACTGCCCCGTCTCCCATGGAGTCTTTGGTCTTGGCACTATTCGGTTAAAGGACCTCGTGAATGCCGGTGCCTCGATTGGGCTGGGTTATGACGGTGCAGTTGCCGGATTCCGCAACGACATGTTCGAACAGATTAAATTGGCAGTAATTATCCAACGCCTAGAAACTATGGACCCCACCGAATCGGGACCGCAGCAGGCGCTCGAGTTTGCTACGCGGGGCGGTGCCGAATTCCTTGGGATCGACGCTGGGGTACTCCGGCCAGGGATGCTCGCGGACATCACGATTATCTCGCTTGAAGGAGTTCACATGACGCCAAGGCCAGCCCCAATTCAAGCGGTTGCCTTCAGTGCCATGAGCACAGATGTCAAGGTGACCATCGTCGGTGGTGAGATCATCTTCGAAGAAGGGTCCTGCACAAAGGTCGATGAAGAAAACGTAATGGAAGAGGCCCAGGGACGAGCAAACGATCTAATCAAACGACTTAACCTGCCGGTGCACATAAATCCAAGCCGCTAGGAGAACCTGCTTACCTAGCATTCTCTCCGGCCAAGACCCTCTGGTTCACAGCACCCTTTTTTGCCCAACTTCTTCCGCCTTGCTAAAGGCCATGTAGGTGAGTACCGACAAGAGAACGATAATTACTGCCGCTCCCCAAGCACGCGGCATGTCTTGAGCACCGTTCGCTAAGGCAAACATCCAGCCCAGGCCAGCTTGGCCGGTCAAGTACTCACCCAGGATTGCAGCGACAAACGCTACAGACGAAGTTAAACGTACAACCGTTAGAAAATTGGGAACAGCTGACGGAATAGCCAGATACCTCAACCTCTTCGCCTTACTGGTTCCCATCGCAGTGAACAGGTCATTAGCACCTGCTGGAACCGCCCGTAAGCCTGCACTAACCAAAACAAAGGTTGGGAACATCGAAACCAAGGCCGCTATCAGCACCTCAGTTGTTCTCGAGTATCCAAACACTCGCGCAAGTATGGGAACAATTGCCACAAGTGGAACAGAGTAAAGCATGATCATTGGACCACCAAAGAGGCTCTGTAAAAAAGTGGCAAACCAACTACACAAAGCAACAACACAGCCCACAATTGTTCCAACAATTAATCCAATTACCGCAAACTGAACTGTCTGCAGGGAAGCAACTAAGTAAAGATTTGATTCACTAAACAGATCTCTTAATACCGAGATTGGACTGGGGGCCACGATTGGACTGACGTCCCAAACCGATACGGCGTACTGCCAAAATCCTATTACTGCAAGGATAGGCCAGCCATGAAGGAGCGCATTTCCTACAGATCTAAACGCCGCAAGAACTCTGTCGACTCCCGTCGTAATATTGCGACGACCGACACGCTTTACACCAGTACTGTCCGCAAGTTCGTTGCTAACTTGGTAGTCCTGGCCAACTAAAGCAACTTCCACCACAGCGAATAGCCCATATATGGCTACTGATGCTCCAGCCGCAAGAAGAGCTGCAGCCCACAATCGTAAGGTCATGTAGTTCTGCAAAGCCGACACCATGACCAGACCAAGGCCGGGATGTGTCGTCCCGAACCACTCACCGAATACTGCGCCAAACATGGCAGCCGGCGCACCTAGTTTTGCCGCGTACACAATTGACGGTATTGCAACTCGACACTCTAGACGCCGAAATGTTGTGAGCCGTCTAGCACCAAGTGTATTAAATAAGTCTAAATGTGCTTTCTCAACTCGTCTTAGCCCAGAACTTATTGTTACAAAACTTGAAAAGAATACTGCCAATATTGCAAATACAACAGGTGTAGCAGAAGACGATATTACCATAACCGTAAGGGGGCCAATGGCTATCCACGGTATAGAATTCAACAATGTCGCCAATCGACCAATGCTTCGATTCAGGGGCTTTATTAATAGACCTGCAACAGATAAACCAACGCCTGCTAATAGGCCCCACGCAAATCCTTGTACTGCATTCCATACTGTAATTTTTGTTGCTCTGCCCAGGAAACTCCAGTCACTTCCGATCGTGGTCATCACATCAATGAGCGGTGGCCACCCACGACCTAAAATTTCGTATCTACCAACTAGTTCTGCACCCAATGCAAGAAGGAATATGCCGACTGCACCAGCTAATCCATCTCGCAGCTTTACCAAGCGTTTTAGGCCCTCTAGCATTAGGTCAATATCCCCGCCTCGAGCACGCCTGCCATTAAAGTGAATCTTGGCAGACGACGAAATCGATCAGTCCATCGCCGAATGGCTGGATAAGAAACACGATTCACGCCTCCCTCTTCTGACAAAATAACATCAGGAAACAGAACTAGGTCAGCAAGTGTTGGCGCTTCAGCCGAACAGACCCAATTTAGATTTCTCTGCTCCTGAAACCAAAGGTGCTCATCAAGCGTCCTAAATAGCCGATGTGCCCCTGCACGGCAGGCGTCGATATCGAATTCGTAGCCGAGACTGTCATGCAATCGGGCAGCAGACGCAGTGTTCGTTGTGCCCTCTGCAAACATCATCCACTGGGCAGTTTCACCCAGAAGTGAGGGCTGTTCAACTGGGTACCAACTGTTCAAAGTATCATGTTTAGTAGCAAGGTAAATAAGAATGGCGTTGGCATCACGAAGAACATAACCATCGTCATCGATCACAGGAATATGGCCTAGCGGGTTCACTTCCTTGAACCATTCAGATTTATGTTCCCATCCGGGAAAGAAATCAATCGGATGCAACTGGTGCGATATTGATAAAAAATTAAGTAATAACCGTACCTTGTAGCAGTTGACAGATAACTCATAATCGTAAAGGGTCACCATTAGCTGGTCCTTAAATATCTAGAACGAGTCGGTCTGAGTGAGAGCGCGACACGCAGGTCATGATTCTGGTGCCTGCCTCATGCTCAGTTTCATTGAGATAGACATCTTGGTGGTTCGGCTCCCCTTCCAATAACCCCACCTCACAAGTACCGCAAGCCCCTTGCTCACATGATGATGCGAGGGCCACCCCGTTCTCGCGAAGAACGTCAAGAATCGTGCTGCCGCTATCAACAGAGAGAGTCATCCCCGAACGTGCTAGATGGATTTCAAAGGCCGAGAACTCGTCAAGAATTATTTCATTCTTGAAGTATTCAAAGTGAACGGCCTCAGGTGGCCACCCCAGACTCATAGCAGTCTCGCGAATCATGCTGATCATCGCAGGAGGCCCACAGGCATAGACCTGACTGAGGTGATCGTATGAACCGAGAGTCTCCACTACTCGCTGCTCTGTCTCCGCTGGACTTAATCCCAAATGAGTCTTTAATTGATCTCCGAATTGGGCGAACCTCTCTTGAAAGGCCAAGTGTTCACTTGACTGCACAAAATAGTGCAAGATAAAACTGAGATCAGTTCGTTCAAGCGCTTGTGCCATTGCCAGTAGTGGTGTTAACCCAATACCGCCAGCAAATAGAAGGGTCTGCGGAGTATCTCTACGAAGGCGGAAATTGTTGTGAGGGCCTGAGAGCAAAAGCTGGTCACCCTCGTGAAGCTCTTCATGGAGGAATTTCGAACCACCTCGCGAATTTTGCTCCAACTTCACCCCAATCTGGTACCGATCTTGCTCTCCAGGCCCATTGATCAGCGAATACTGGCGACTTAACCCATTTGGAAGGTGCAGGTCAACATGAGCCCCAGGCTGGAATGTAGGAAGCCCCCCTTCTACCGGGCGGAGTTCGAAACCAACAATGTCTATTGCAGTCAGCCACCGCTTACTCACTACGACTTCCATCTCGCTCACTCTTGAGCCAGCGCCCTGTGAAACTTGATGCGCGTGCGTGTCATCAGTATCTAACCAACGCCCCATATCCACAGAAATACTTGACTCAACTTCTTCGCGAAACTTTGCTAGCTGAGTGTTGAGACTCAGGAGCCAATCCAACCGGCTTTCTTTTTTGGGTGCAGGAGTCACCAAGCCATGAATGACTGTCTTTTTGTCATCAAATGGTTGAAGCATGAGATGAACAGAGAACGAACTATTTGAGGTCCGATATTTGTAGGAATATGGCTCACCTACAGCGGGAGCATATTTATGCTTTTGGACCTGGTCATCGGTACCTTCGCCAAGGTTGAACTCGCAATTTTGTAGGTGCTTCTGGACTTCTTCAAGCGGGACATCAAGTGGGAGACTCCGCAGGACTAGTGGCTCATCATCATTGGTCAACTCAACAACCAACTGGTCGGAACACTGCTCCAGCGCACTCCATACAAACCCGTGGCGTACAAAGGACGGGTAAACCCGATTGCAAATAGTTCGAGCAGGAGAATTGGATGGATGGGCTGGTATGTAGGTGCACCCTGCGGTCTGATTCGCATAGCGCCACCCGTGATAGGCACACACCAACTCTGCGCCATCGTTTATCCCAACCGAAAGCCGAGACCCTCGGTGCAGGCAACGATTTTCCCATACATTTACGTAACCATCATCAGCCTGCCAAACAACTAACTCGTGGCCAAACAATTCAGTTTGGAACACATGTCGTTCCCGAAGATCTTTGATCGATGCGACCGGGTACCACTCAGCGATTCCCTTTGCCATCAAAAAATCTCACTACAAGGTTCTGAATCTCGCTGAGTGTTATCCCGGATTACTCCGTAAGAGATTCCAAGCTCAGTCAACCAACGCCGATACTGGATAGAGGTCTTGTCAGCCGTAATCGGTGTTTCCGCTCTGGACCCCAGGGGCAATCGTTTTGGAACTTGATTCTCAAGGATTGGCTTGTCTTGGCCAAAAATGATCGCTTGAAATCTCTTGATCGTTGCATCATCATTCGTTTCATCCAGGAGCGAAAGAAACTGGTGAGCACACGCTCGCACCTCAGTCATCGGCTGAACAAAAATGCCGATGACATCAAATCTTTTTGGATCAACCGGGCTGGTCTTATAGAGGAGCGGACAGAAGGGGTGAGCTAACCGGTAGGTGTACTTCGTCACCTGACCATCTGTTGCAGAAACTGCGGCTATCGGCTGATAAAACTCGCAACCAGTTGCCCATATCTCTCTATCGTCAAAGGTGACCGAATAGTCCTTAACTTCGGTATACGGCTGTTCGCCCAAATATCCCTCGTGGACAAAAGGAAAATGGGCAAGATCAAGAAAATTTTCAACTGTGCGGCCAGCAGAGGTATGAACCCGGAAACTACCGCTGTTCTCAGACCAGCGATCCGTTTCATGAAACTCAGGAATATCGAAAAGCCGTTCTGGCGGTGCCCCCAAACTTGTCCATACAAATCCAAAGGCCTCCCTAACTGGGAGAGAGACCTCTCTACCCTGATTGAACACTTGGCCATGCACCATCGGGGCCATGAACTCTTTAATAGAAATTTCTTCGCCCTCTTGCCCTGAAACAACAAGCATCTGCCCGAGCAGTTGGGTACTAACCGGACCACGTTCCCGAACGTCGGGTATAGCTGCTACCGGATGCCAGAGGTCGAGTAGCGCAGCGTCTTCACATCTGGCAGCAAACATCCAAGCCTCCAAACTGAGCTTTTGAATTTGTATATATGAGATTCATGCTCAACTCAGTTCTCTGGTAACGAGTCAAAGACCCTTGCATGTACGTCCATCTCTGAACGAAGTTTCTGGAACTGGGCGATGAAATCTCGCTGCATCTTTTTCTTGGAGACTTCATCAAGCCAACTACTCTCAACTGCAGCGATAGATAGGTCTTCGAGGTCATCTAACCCGTAGCCAAAAGCATCTTGGACACGAACAAACTCATCAGCAAGATCAATTCTGAACATCTCTGCATTGTCAGAATTAATTGAGACAAGAACCCCATGTTCTCGCATGCTTGGCACGGGATGCTCCGACAAACTGTCCAAGAGGCCTATCTCTACATT
Organism: Acidimicrobiales bacterium; assembly: GCA_029242745.1. Taxonomy (GTDB): domain Bacteria; phylum Actinomycetota; class Acidimicrobiia; order Acidimicrobiales; family MedAcidi-G1; genus UBA9410. The sequence continues at coordinate 60,761 of JAQWTI010000005.1, forward strand.
CGAAGTTGGACAGGCAGTCACGGGAATCTGTCGTTCAACAACTTCTCTGGTCAAATCCTCATCGTCTAGTAGGTGAAAACCGTGGTCGATGCGCTCAATTCCGAGTTCTCTCACTCCTACAGCGATGTCTGAAACAGGCCCTTCTTCGCTGAGATGCATGGTGGTCTTAAAGCCGCTTTGACGAGCAAAATTGAAGGGCTCAGCAAAGGCACCAAGATCAATACCAAACTCACCTGCATCTCCGCCGATTCCGACCAGAACCTCACGATCACAGGTAAGAGCCATTCCAATTAACTCTTGGGCAGAGTCTGCCCCTGAGGGCTTATCAATATCCATAATGAGCTTGCACTCAATTCCAAAATCTTTACGAGCTTCATTTACCCCCGCCGTCAGGCCCTGCCAGATCGTTTGAAATGCAACACCCCGCCGCAACGCAAAAGTCGGAGAAAAAAACATCTCTCGATACCGGACGCCTGCAAGATTGGCAAGTTCCAGGGACTCATAGGTCACACGCTCAAAGTCTTCAGAACGAACTAAACATCGACAGACAAGTTCGTACACAGCTATAAAGTCCTCTAGACCCTCGTAGACATAGAGGTCAGAAGGATCCGCTACCGGCAGTTGAACTTCGTTATTTTTCGCCAGACTTGCGAGAGTCGTAGGTCTTGCAGCACCTTCGACGTGGACGTGTAGTTCAACTTTGGGAAGTGCCCGAATGTGGTCTTGGCTTGCTAACTCAGCCACCATATGCGCCTTTCACTTGCTCACCGTTTGGACTACATCTATCAATATCCTTCGCATCTCGAGAGTGAGTCGATCTGCCTTCGTGTGAACCTCGTAGCGTTGATCAAGCGGAATGGCTTTCACGTGGCACCTTTCAAGCAGTGCTTTGTCTTCGGCACCTACCGCCAACTGAAACTTCGTTGCCTCGATTCGTGCATCAGCAGTGTCTTCAATATCGTTTCGATAGTTGGTGCAAAAAAGCCGGGTTGTTGAAGCATTGACAGGTTGGTGGGCAAAACTGATCGCCAGTACAGCACCCTCATCGGCATAGTCGATGTAAATATAAACATGGTGTGGAGGTGTGAAAACAAAAAGATCATTACGTTCGATCGAAGTGAACTCACCGTCGACACCCATCGAATCAGATAAAGCCTTAGTCGTGTGCGAATACTGGACTCGAACAGAATGCTCTGATCGCTCCACTTCGTAATCAGCTACTTGCTCATCATCCGTTACTCCAAATGTTTCAAGGTGCAGGAAAGGGAAATGGGCAAGATCTAGGAAGTTGTCGGCCATCTGGGCGGCACCTGCATTCCACTCCCAAGGTTCAAGTGGGCAATTCACAAAATTCGGGTCATTGTGCTCCGGAACCTCTGGAAGCCCGACAAGTGGTGGCTCAGGGGCCAGCCAGACCAAGCCCAGGTGGTCTTGGATGTCAACAGCCATCTGGCAGTTCGCCCGAGGTGGAATTGGAAGAGAGGGTGACTGTGCTGGGATCCGCACGCACGTGCCATCCATCGCATAGCGGTAACCGTGATAGCCGCACTGAAGAGTTCCATCAACGACAGATCCTGCGCTAAGAGAAGCCAATCGGTGTGGACACGTATCTGGAAAAGCAGCCAGTTCACCATTGATGCGAACCACGCACCAGAACTCACCTAGGAGTTCCACCTGCAGCGGAACCCCCTCCTTCGCCTCCTCTGATCTAGCAACTGGATGCCAGCAATTTCGCAAGGCTGGGTGCTCGTTATCGAGCCATACCGTTTCTTTCTCCATATCTAATCCCCTAAGCAATTCGAGTTGATTAAGCGAAGCCGATTTCCTCACACCAATTCCCGCAGTGCCTCACAGCCCCCGTTGGGTCAAGTCTCCAGGAGTCGGTTTTCTCACCGGACAACTTTCCGTAGTCCACTCCGCTCCAGCGCATGGTCGAACCCAAACTAAACAACAACCCGTTCATAGCAGTCATTCTGATTCCGAGGCTCGTGTAACTTCAACCAATAGATCTGATTCCAGAGCGTCAAGCATCACTCCAATTTCAGACAAGTAAGTCTCCGAATCAGACTGCTCCGCTACCCGCTCATCCAGTACATGAATAACTGGCAATCCAAGAGACACTCCAGCCAGCGGACCTGCATAACTGGGGTCTCCATTTGTAACCGTTTGAGTCACGATCTCTGTACTGTCACGATCGGGCGTGCCCAAAACAACGACGACATTATCCTCACCATTTTCTTGAACGGTCTCAAGAATCTTTGTTTGATCATCCAGATCAACAGCTCCAGCAGACGTTCAAACAAAGCACTGGGTAAAGGACACCACTTCTCGTGCACCCGCCGATCTGGCTATCGCTGCAATGGCCGGCCCAGGAATACCGTCACGCTCACCTATAGCAATAATGCACTTTCCACTCAACTCTGTCATGTCAACCCTTCTGACCTTTGTTTGTTTTGGCATTTCGAGTCAGGACAAACGACATCCCATCAGACATCTCCGTCATTCGCCCCAAAAACAGGCTTCCCTTGGCATAAAACATTGTGTGATTCGCGTTGCCACTAGTCAGGCTGCGATATGCATGCCCAAGAAAAGGAATAGCTGATGCGATGTGTCCTTGCGTCGGCGAAAATCCAGGCATCCCATAGCGGTCTACAAAATCAGACATTTCGTCTCTAGTAATTTCTTTCCGCTGAACAGCAAGGCTCGCGAGCACCCGGTAATTGGTACGTGGAGTATTTCCACTTCCTTGTGGTTCGGTGATATCAGGGTCATGGAGTTCGGTTGCATAGCGATCAACATCCAAAATTCCCAAACCCTTTCTGATCAGAGGTTCGACAATTAATGCTTCGGCAATGGCCTGGGGTGACGAGCCGGCTGCAACTGTGTGACGACCGATCGACTCAAGATCAATTATTGGGCTAAAGCCATCATCCTCTCCGATGAGAACCGCGACTGAGGCTAGAACGTCTTCGAGAATGGGCATGTTATTTCGCAAATGCCCTTGGAACTTCATTCCTAATTTGGCCAGTGATCCTCCACCAATGACCGCAACGTTCTTATAGAGACCGCTAGTAACTAGTGCTGCCCCTACGACTATCGCGTGATTTGGTGCACAACAGAAAGCTTTGATATCTGAACCTGTGGCGTTTAAACATCCAGAGTTTTCAGCCACCGCTTTCGCAAGATTTCCTCCACCCCGCTGGTATCGGTCTCCAATAGCCTCTTCACCACATCCAATCACATAACCAATTTCGTTACCGCTGTCACCATCGTTATTGAGTAAACGTAAAGCGATTACCGCAGAAGACTTCGAGGTCAAGTTCTCCAGCACTATCTCTGCACTCAAACTTGAGTCCTCACTATGACCATTTTCTACACATCCAATGAATTCATGTCCCTGATATAGGGGCAGTGCGCCCCGACATTCAACTAGGTCTTTCAGGGTCTGCTGCGGAGTTCCATCACCCAGCAATTCCAAATCATTCTCGTTAAACCACTTGGCTCTGGAGAGTGCATCTCGATGGCGGTCTATGTATCGCGAATCGAGTCGAAGAAGGTTGAAGGGATCTATCGCTGCCGTGAGACAGAGGAACAAACCCTCTTCGACAATCTCACCATCGGGACCAACTGAACTAGAATCCTCGAAGGATCGACGATACCAAGGCCTCTCAACGCCAGCCAAATCCTCAGGAGTATGGTTTCCGATAAATACCTGGTGAGGGGGATACTTGATTGCGTCTTCAAACGAGCGTGCAGAATTTAAAATATCATCAAGAATCGTAGAATTGGACGTAATTTCACGTTGCGGTTTGGAACCATGTCTAATTAAGTTTGGAACGTGCGATAAGCAAAGTTTTACTGACTTAATACAGGGAAATTGTTCCACAACTTATACCAACACCTTCCTACTTAACTCTCATTTATTGGGTTGGTCCGTCTAAAGTGAAGATGGTCGGGCCGGACACAGATATACCCAAACAATTCACCGCCAACTCAAACAACTTGGCTCGGTATGTCGCCTCTTCAGCGGGAGGAAGTTCTGGTGCTCCAGTTGGATGAGTGACAGCGGCACCCTCCACTATTCGATTTACTCCAAGAGACTCAGCCAACGAAGGTATTGCAGTCACCAAGACCGCCGGAATCCCAGCCTTGTCAAACTGATTCACAAGCGTAGACCCGCTACGCGTTCCTGTTCCTCAAGTAGAGGTTGCTATTACCGCATGCACCCCTGCGTTATGCAGTTCAGCAGCGATCTCATCCCCAATCCTTCGCATTGCAGGCATCGAACCCTGATTACCAGTGGTTGAGTAGACGTATTCATGCAAGGAGAACCCACCTTTGGGTTCTTGTTTTCTCGCCATGTCTAAGGGAACCATCCAATTCGGGTTCTCATTGGAAGCACTCGTATCTATGCCACCGTGAATAACTTCGAATTCTTCTGACATTAAACTGGCCACACGCTCCACTGAATAACGGAACCACCTATCCGCTCGACCTGAGTTCAACCGGTCCGGGTTCCCAGACGGAACCAAGCCGCCCTCTGTCACCAGGGCAAGAACAGGTTCGGTATTAGTGGCTTCGAGCGCACTCGGCTGCACTATGTCGTAATCAGGGAGTGGCCACTCGGTTAAACACGGATGGCCCTCGATTTTCGACAGCAAAAGGTCTATTGCTCGCTTTGACCCACGGTCCGGAGAAACTTCGTTCAGACGGATACCTCTAGAAAGCAATAGCGAGGAAGCAGCAGACCAGCCTCCATCAGATCCTAGATACGAACTAGCACCAGCAGCCAAGTCTTCTAACGCTTGCCCCATCCCGCCAGTTGAATCTGAGGTACGGAGAATTGGGATCTCCGCTCTATGGAGTTCGACTGCAGGATTGTTCTCCGACATTGCCATGAGTGCTGGAAGACCCAGACGGTCTATCGCGACAGAACAAACTTCGCCACAGGCCATTCCATACCGGCCTGCGTTAAAGGCGGGTCCAGCAATAAGAAGGTCAGCATCCAGAGCACGCAGAAGGCCTTCAACTACTTCCGCAGAAGTCGAGGAATTCATGCTGAAGTAGTTATCACCCGCGAAAATAGTTCCCACCACCTGGCCCGCCTCCCCAAGCAACTCATTTAAACGAATACCTGGCCCCACAGGGCCTTCTCGGAACTCTGGAGGATGACCAGCAGCCTCTTCCCCCCCGAGACCAACAAAAAATTGGTTTAGATAGTGGACAATCTTCATCTATTCAGCCCCCTGCGTGAAAGGTGGAATCTAAGAGCACCGGTGCGCACCATTGCCACTTGCAAACGTTCGCTCATACCTAATGAGACCTTGCAGTAACGTTCGTGAACCCGAACTGGTTGGTAGAACCGAGAAGACCACTTAACGGATAGGAGAATGGTCCGCTGGGACTCGACTCAGCGTTAAGCAACGAAGTGCCTCCTATGACAGCATCAACTTGGGGGAAACTAAAACTCTCCTCATAGTTCCCTGTACTAATAATCAAGTCAGCTTCTCTAACAAAGTGGACAAACCCAGAATCTGACGGATTTGGGGCCATCTCCATCGATAAGACGGTGGTCGGGATCCCCGACTGTTCCAACTTTTGACAGATCATCATGGTGTCGACACAAGGATGTCCACCACCTGCGTAGTTGATGATCGCACCATCAGGCTTAAGGAGCTGCGCCAGCGTCGTGGCGTGCCCAGTTAATCGCTCCTTACTTTCTCGGGTATCGCCGTTCGTGAATAGCACGACCCCAAGGAATTCCAGATCCTTCCCGCTCCGAGCGTAAAGGTCATGAATGATGGGATGGTTCTGGACCACGTAGGTAAGTTCCCGCATGCAGGCAATCGCGTTCCACCCACAAACGAGAGCACCATCGAGAATCTCGTTCGGATGAACCATCGTTGGCAGATGGGCTGGCCCTCCAATAGCCCCTCCACCAGGCTCAATCTCACCATAGATATAGGGAATTGATAACTGATAGAGGTAGACCACACCCGGTAAATCAGGGTTCGGACTGGTGGGCAGATCAAACGTAGCCACCTCGTTAGGCTCAGATCCCGCAGCGGCCGATGCCATATAAACACTGGCTTTTAGTCCCGCTGCCCGTATAGCTCGATTAAGAGAAACCGCCTCAGGAGTACCTTCAAACACATTCAGTGGTGGCCGGGTGTCGTCGCGTAGATATTTCGCTGGCTTTACATCCACAACTAGGTTCGCAAGATCAGAAAATGGACTGAACCCACTGCACGAATCAGTCATGTCAAAAAAGGCTTCACGCCAGTACGTAGATTCACCCGGCACGGGCTCTGCCACCTCAACTACGGCAGCACCTCGCAAAACAGCAGTCCGCCCCTTGCCGACAGTCTGCGGAGTCGAGAGAAAACCTGGGAAATCAGCATTACCACCACCCAGGCGACAACGAGGTTCCACGGCATCCACCACGTTGATGACACGAAGGCTGTCCCCGGGATGAGCCACATGGAGCGTCACATCTTCAAAGTGATCATCTTCGAGCAAATGTGCTCGAAGTTCATCATGATTAATTACTAGTGAACTTCCGTCTAAATATGTTTTATTTCCGAACGTGATCTTGGAGATATCGTAATATGCAAGTTCAAGCGGCATTTAAAACCTCAATTTTGAATTTATTTTTAAGTCGCATCTTGAATTAACTACCTATATTCACTGGATTCAGTCCAAGAATCTCGCGCGCTTGCTTTGGTGTAGCTACTTCCCTGTTCATGTCTTCTGCGATCCGCTTTATACGAGAGACCATCTCAGCGTTACCGCTCGCTTTCTGCCCTTTCTTGAAGTACAGATTGTCTTCAAGTCCAACTCGTACATGTCCTCCTAATACGAGGCCCATCACATTCATTGGCATCTGGTACACACCGGTACCAATTACCGAAAACATCGCTCCATTAGGGAGCTCGCTGACCAAGGACATCAGACTTGCTGGAGTGGGATAAGCCGCCATACCAACTCCCAACACAAACTGAACCATGAACCGCTCTTTTACATGCCCATTATCAATCAGATCCCGAAGCACCCAATATTGGCCCGAGTTGTAGACCTCAAACTCAATGTTGAACCCACGTTCTTTCATCACAGAGGCGTAGTGATTCAGTTCGCCATATGTAGTTGAATCACAGGTGTCAAACTCCAGTTGTCCACGTGGATGTGGAATGTCATCGGGCCGTTCAGCCATGACGAACTTCGACATCGCCGGACCAAGATTCAATGTCACGACGTCCGCAGCCGGGACAGCGTCAAGTGGGCAATAACGTTCTTCTGTAGTCAGAGTTGGCCCACCGCCTGTGCTGTTATTGATAACGACATCTGGACAAGCTTCTCGCACAAGCTCGTTGATCTTTCCGTATACCTCAGGGTTGCCGGTGCACTGACTCCAATCTTCAGGGTCGCGCCCATGGATATGAATCTGGCTTGCACCAGCTTCATAGGCCTTGAAAGCTTCTTCCGCTATTTGCTCTGGTGTTTCAGGGACAGCAATATTTGCCTCTTTCCCGTGAAAACCGCCATTAACGGCAGCGGTAATAATGGCTGGCGGAAGTTGAGAGCGACCTACTTTTTCCATCCAGACGTAAGGATCTCGATAGTCCCACTCAGTCTCATATGTCGTCATTTCTATCTCCACCTGTAGATACCAACTTGAACAGTTGGCATGCGGTTTTACCCATTATGTTTTCGTATACATCTTCACTAATGAGAGGCGCCTCGTCGGACGCCAGTGAAATGGCATTTGCAGCCTGGTACATGTCCTTGCAATCTGTGTTATCTGAACCGAACATGACTTTGTTCAGACATTCATATGACTTCAATTTCTTTAAAGCCTTGTAGGCCTCACCTACCGGATCATGCGGAGCCATACCGTAAGGGCCCCATCCGGAGAGTTCGGTATAAAAGTTTGGGTGCTTGGCTATCACTGCTATTGCTTCATCGACCCACGGATGGCCTAGGTGCGCTACTACAACCTTCAGATCAGGGAAATCCCGGCCTAAACGGTCTAGGTAAACAGGCCTCTGATGCTCCATTGTTGTATTAGTTGTCCGAGTCCAACCTAGATGGATCTGAACAGGTATATCAAAAGATAAACACTTTTCATAAAACGGATCTAAACGGCGATCATCCGGACGGTAGTGGTGATATGTGGGTAAAAGTTTTAATACTTTAAAATCATATTTTTCAACACACCGATCTATTTCATCTAAGCTTGCATACACATCAACGAGGGGATCTATGCCAATTACTCCAAATAAACGATCCGGAAACATTGCACATTGGCGGGCCGTGTAGTCGTTTGGGACGTACATGTTTCTGTCATCTAAATAATCAGGGTGGTAGGTGTTGCGCCGTATATCGCCTCCCTGAATCAGACCAATGTCAATATTCGTTTCATCTAGAAATTGCACAATCTCGACACCACCGACCGAAGTCGGTTCAAAACCAAACTGTTCCCACCACCACCACGCCGGCGTATGTTCATCAATTAGGCCAAGGTGAAGGTGGCAATCAACTGTCGTCATCTTCACTAATCTCGAACCTGATTTATGAGATTTTGTACAACTTAGAAGCAGTACCACCAAGAATTGCGTCAAGTTCGTCTTGGCTAAACGGTTCTCCTCCACGCTCTTCGGCAACCTTGTTGAGCCCGTAGTAGAGATCAGAAACTTTGCCCACAGTGCCAAATTCCCGAGCCTTGTCGGCATTGTCAGTTCCAAAGATCACTCTGTCAAGAGCACCATAATTACGGAATTTGGATAGTACGTCATACAACTGACCGCTATCACCACCAGCGAAGTAGCACATATCAGCATGGAAGTTGGGGTGCTTTGACACCAATGCGATGCACTGGTCTATCCACGGGTAGTTCACAAACACAATGACCTTAAGGTCTCTGTGCCTACGTCCGACTGAATCAAGAAGCACCGGATCCCCGTACTCGAGCATTGCAGTACGAGTCGGGGTCATACCCGTAAAAAAGTGCACCGGGACATCGAGTTCTTGTGCCTTACGGTACAGCGGGTCAAGGTCTCGATCGCCTGGGGAGAAATGGAGATAACTCGGAAGCAACTTCATCGACCTGAAGTCAAGTTCGGTAACACAGCGCTCCAACTCGATAACGCTCCCTGGAAGGTCGCGAAATGGGTCAATGCATGCCACTCCGTACAGCCGACCCTTGTGGAGTTCGCATTGTTCGGCTGTCCAGTCATTTGGAATGTAGATCAAACCAGCAGACTCTTCGGGATAGTCAGGGTGAAAAGTAGTCCGTCGGATATCACCGCCTTGGACTAAACCAGCATCCATTTCATTTGCATCAAGCAAGTCGACAATCGCTTGACCGTCAGTAGAAGCCCAGTCTTCAACACCGTACATTCCGTACAACTCTTCCATCCACCATACAGGGACTTGACTTCCGACCATTCCTAGATGTAGGTGGCAATCAATTTTAATCATTTCTAATAACTCCTTTTAAAACATAAAATATTGATTTCAAGAAAGTTTTTTTAATATCCTGATAATTATGTCCTTAGATGTCTACGGAAAGGAAGTTCCGTGAGGTGACCCTCCAGTTCGTACTCACAATCGCCCGATAGCCAAACCAGCAACACCTCGTTTCCTTCAACAGCAGCTGAGGAATCAACGTGCGCTAACCCAACAATTGTTTTCAGGGTGTACGCCCAAGTAAGACTTGTTACGTAACCAACTGCTTCAGACTCTTTATTCAACTGATAAATATTTCTGCTTACCTTCGGCAACGCCGGTCCAAATTCAATTTCCATCAGATTACGAACAGAATCGTCAGTTAGTTCAAGTCCAATCAAGCGATCTGGTGGTCCGCCAGCAGCCTCTTCCTCGATTAGGGCTTGCCTGCCAACAAATTTTTCTTTAGAAAAATCGACAAACCGACCAAGGTTCAATTCGCCAGGTGAACACTCCTGCCGATTGTCAGGGTAGGAATCAACCCCATGCCAGATCCCTGCCCCCTTGTAGTCGGATCCGATAATTAGCAATCCAGCTTCGACTCGCGCTACGTCGATGGCATACTCGCCCGCTGGAATCAGATCGAAGGGGGCCCCGGACTCAAAAAGGGCATCCCAAACATTTTCGGCGACCTCCGGAGCTACCCATAGTTCGTATCCGAGCTCACCAGTGAAGCCCTGGCGTATTACACGAACTTCAGATCCACCTATCTCGCAAACTCTGCTTCTCGAAAATCTGAGGTCCGCAAGAGACCCTCCAGTGGCGCTTTCAAGGAGATCTCGCGACTTCGGACCCTGTAGCGCCAAGATCCCAAAGGTGCCCGTTATGTCAACGACATCAACCTCGAGGTCGTTACTAAACAATCTGAACCAGTCCTCATTGGGCCCTGCTACCAAAATAAAGGAGCTCTCTTGGTCTCGCAATATCAGGCCATCACCGACCACTTTCCCCGCTTGGTTGCACCAAGGAGTGTAGATAATCTGTCCAATTTCTTGGCCAGAAACATCACGAGTGACCACATCGTTAATCAACTGCAATGCATCAGGCCCGTAAATATGCAACTTCCAGAGCGGCGACATTTCATTAACCGTTGCACTTTCACGCATAGCAGCCAATTCTTTGCGCGGATCCGTATAAACGTCGACAACAAAATAATCACCCCACCGGTACCACTCACCCGTGGAAGTGGCAGCTTCCGTTCGCGAATGGAACGGAGTTCCCATGACTCGAGTCGCTGGATTACTCATTTATCTAACTCATTATCTATATAGATCGGGTGATCCTGATCAGCTTTATCCAACGATTCAGTCAATCTGTCACAAAGTTGATGGAACTCAGGCGTGAGCATCAATGCACGGTCGCGCGGGCGATCAAAAGGCACTTTTTCGATCAGTTTGATCTGGCCAGGCCGTTCGGTGAGCACAACGAGTCGGTCCGCCAGGAACACCGCTTCCTCCACCGAATGGGTGATCAACAAGGTCGTGATTGAGTCACGAGACCAAATGTCCTGGAGTTCAATATTCATTTGTCTACGTGTAACAGCGTCAAGAGCACCGAACGGCTCATCCAGGAGAAGAACATCCGGCTTGAGAGCAAGCGCTCGAGCTATGGCGATTCTCTGCTTCATGCCGCCAGACAACTGTTTCGGTCTGGATTTCTCAAAACCAGCCATCCCAACTAGGGAGATAAGGCTCTCTATTCTTTCAGGATCGGGCCGGACTCCCGCAGCCCGGAAGGGCAACGCCACATTCTCCCAGGCGGTGAGCCAAGGAAGCAGCGCATGATCTTGAAAGGCAACCCCTAGCCGGTGACCTTTCGCCAGCTCCGAAGGCTCGGCACCATTAATACGAACTTCACCCTCTGTAGGCATCTCAAGAGAAGCGATCATCCGAAGGATCGTGGACTTGCCACAACCCGATGGACCAATAATCGCCACAAATTCACCTTCAGCAATATTGATTGAAACTCCATCAACAGCCCGCAAACGCTTGCCTTGCCCAAGATCAAACTCCTTGACAACGCTACGCACCGCGATTCCCGCTTCTGCAAGAGCGTGCACCCGAGAAGCATCATTCTCTGTCTGGAAAGTGTCTCTATCCATGGAAACGAAACCCTCTTGTTACTAAACCGATGCATTAATCGAGGAACTCTCAAATACTTCTTGGCCTGAACCCAACCAGAAGAACCTAAAAGAGGTCACGTGCTGAAATGGAACTGCCGTGTGTGGGTACCCAAAGAGCGGGTACCCACACACGTTGCCTGCGAGCAGGCTGTAAACCAAGCTCTAGTTGCTGCAATCCAAGAGCGAAGGTCGACAATCTCCAAATGCCTCATCGAGGACCGACGTATCGATCATCAAAGCAGGATCAGGAAGAGGATCAACTCCACTCAACTCCAAGACATCCCACATCGGGCCCGTCATCAAGTCGTAATCGAGGGTGAAGAGGCCGTCCGTTGCAGTCAGGTCGCTTTCCATTAGCGGCACCTGCGCGTAATGAATGTAGATCTGGTATGAGATGTCCATACCCACATCCACGCCACCACCCAAATTGGGGGAGCCGTTGTACATCACATCCATCGCTGTTTCAGGATCAGCAAATGTTGCCTCCCAACCCTTGACGAGCGCCCGCATCATCCCGACGACCGCTTCACGATTGTTGTCGAGGAAATCCCGACTAGTGAAGACGATGTCGTCATAGACCTGCTGGCCCATCTCGGCATACGAAACAGCAATATTTTCAATTCCCATGCCGTCTAGCACCACGGGATGACTATTCATGTAATTGACCATTCCGTCAACTAAGCCCTCAGCCACCGGCGATGGATCCCATCCCACCGGGACCATCTCATAGCATCCCGGCTCAAGGCCATTCTGCAGAAGCAGAGCGTCAAGGGGAATGATGTCACCAGGTGTTGCACCAATCTTCTTGCCACAAATATCTGCAGCTGTATAGATCGGATTGGCGGGCAAAGAACTAATACCAAGAATTCCTTGCTGGAGCCTTGTTCCAAGTATTACGAAATCTTCACCCTCGTTGACAGATTCAGCAATCATGTTCAAATTGCCAAACCCGACATCCGCTGCACCACCCGCAAGGATCTGAGTGGGATGAGGAACATTGGGCCCACCAAACTCAAAGATTGGCTCGATGCACTCATCTGTGAAATACCCAAGTTCGTCAGCCATGTAATAGCCAGCGAAACCTGGGTCGGCTATCCAGTTCAGCCTCATCCGGATTGGAGTGAAATCGCCACATGCCTGTTCTTCTTCAGGAGCAGCACCAATAAACGGCACAGCAAACGATCCATCCAAAACCCCCGCTAGTCGAGCGTTGAACAAGTCCATTGTTTCAGCAGGAATTTCCGCAGCAGCGAAGTCAGAATGCACAAACAACTCAAATGCGCCCTCACTCATTGGGGTGTTTATGTACTCCTGCCAGTTGCCATTTTCGATGTCTTCCACCATCATCCGGAAGTTCACACCGAACTTGGACCACATCGAAGCAACAACGTTTCCAGGAGCCAAAGCTGACTCGTCATACACATAACCAAAGCCTGACAGGTCTCGTTCACCAACTTCGGCAAGCATCCCAAAAGAGTTGGCGTTACCACAGGCCATGAACACATCTGCGCCCTGATCCGCCTGGGCAGCAGTTGCTTCCTTCGCAAGCGCTGCATCTATCCAACTGCCAAGGAACGCATCAAGCCTTGTCGCAGCTGGATTGACCTCCTGTGCCCCGATGAGGAAAGCTTCAACTGACGCCCGACATACAGGGATGTCGTAACCAGAATTGGAACCCAAGATCCCTGTCTCAGAGATACCGCCAGCAAGGATCCCAGCGAGATAAGCAGGCTCATGCATATTCATCGCGTAATCAACGACATTCGGCCCTTCGACCCCACACCAACCTCCGCACGATCCTTGCCAAGCAAAGTGGCTATTGGGGAAGTCTGGCGCCAACTCGTGGATCGGCGCTCCGTAGTCAAAGGAGTGACCAATGATTAGATCAACACCATCATTCGCAAAGCCACTCATGACCCGGGTAGCACCCTGAGCATCGAACGGCGCGTTCTCTACGACCTGGAGATCAATTAGTCCTTCGGCTTCAAGTTCCTTGACACCCTCGTAAGCAGCCTGACACCACGAAAGATCATTTATCGCGCACGGTAAAAGGATGGCAACACTGACTTTTTCAGCCGTGTCCGACCCACTGTCATCTGCAGGTGCAGTCGTAGCAGGTGCGGCAGTAGTTGCAGGTGCTTCAGCAGCAGGTGCGGACCCTTCATCAGAATCCGAACCGCATGCCCCTGCCACAAGTGCAAATAAGCAAAGTAACGAAATGATGCGTTTAGACATCCAGTATCCCCCAATATCTAGCCCGACCACAAGGTCGGTATTGGTGGGGACCCCCGGATGGCAAATAAATCGGTCCCTCTTCCACCTCCGGACAAACTTTGTTCTATCACAACTTTTACTTATGTGCGACCGTCACTTGAATTGAAATCCTCAAACCACTCAATGGACTAACAAGGAGTGAATCCTGCTCTTGATTCAGCACCCCGGTAACCCGCTAGTTTCACAGCCGCACATCAGCCTTCCGCAACTGACAATAAGCGCGACCTGACAAAGATCGAGGAGAATAAAGCGATGAATCAAGAACAATTGCCTACGAGAGTTCTAGTAGTCGGCGCGGGCACAATGGGTCATTCGATAGCACAAGTTTTTGCTCAAGCAGGACTCGTTGTTGACCTAGCTGATACCAAAACTGAAACCCTAGATTTGGCTCTCAAAAATATTGAAACAAACATGTCGACTATAAAAAAGTTTGAAGGATTGTCTTCGAATGAGACTAAAAAGTCTATTAAACTTACGTTAGACAAAATTAAACCAACAGTAGACCTGCCTGCGGCTGCATCGAATGCTGATATTGTATTTGAAGCAGTTTATGAATCTGTAGAAGCAAAACAAACAGTTTTTAATATTTTAGAAAAACATATTTTAAAAGAAACAATAATCGCAAGCAACACGTCAGTGCTTGACTTGTTTAAAGAAACAAATCTTCGTTATCCAGAACGTCTCGTGTGCGCTCACTGGTTTGCACCTCCTCACATCGTTCCTCTCGTAGAAGTCGTGGGTGGACCTGATACGTCCGAAGACGTTGTAAACCAAACCGTTTCATTTCTTACGTCAGTTGGAAAACGACCATTGGTAATGAAGAAATTTATTCCTGGCTTCATTGCAAACAGAATCATGATGGCGATGGCGGACGCAGCTGAAGAACTCCTCGATTCAGATGCTGCCACGCCCGAAGATATTGACTACGCAATTATGACGAGTGTCGGTGTCCGTCTTGGTGTAGTTGGCATTTTTCAGAGCTTAGATTTTAATGGATTAGACCTTATTGCAGGAGACAGAAGTCTTAATGAACTTCCTGATTACCTCCGAACAAAACTCCAAAATGGTGATCTTGGTGTTAAAACTGGCCGAGGCATATATCAGTACGAAGCCGATTCACAGACCCAGAGTTTAAGGCAGCGAGACCTTTCTTATCTTGCTGTACTAAAGGCGCTTGAAGGTAGCAGCAACTTTCGTCCACTTCGTTGACACCAATAATATTTATTAATAAACCTGTTACTCAACTAAGTAAAGGTGGCTCACACCATGGATTTATCTAACGAATCCGATGCCATTAAGCCAGTTGCAGACCCCGCTACCGATTATGACCTCCTTGATAAGTCATACGTGGAGAACCCACTGCCAATCTGGGACGACCTTCGCCAACGTTGCCCTATAGCCCACACAGAGCGGTGGGGAGGCTCATGGATGCCTACTCGTTACAAGGACGTCCAAGCGCTGGCTAGGAAAGTTCCAATTCTCTCTTCCCTTTCCAACATGGCGTTTGATCTCCCTGAAGGGCTGAATTCTGACCTACTCACCGGTCCCAAAGCGGGCGCTCCTATCAGTGCAGACCCTCCTGAACAGACTTGGACGCGGCAAGCGCTGCTTCCCCACTTCACGCGCACAGCCGTTGAAACACAGCGATCCTTTACGGAGGGAGTGTGCGAAAATCTCATTGACTCATTTATCGAAGACGGGAGATGCGATGCCGCATCGCAGTATGCCGAACAGTTAACTCCACAAGTCCTCATACACATCCTTGGCCTAGACAAAGATGCTGGCGCCGAGCTAACCGGCTGGGTAAACAACCTTCTGGATGTCGGCCTCGAAGGCACCGAATGGACCAGGTACTGGCACTTGATTAGAAATTTTTTTGCCAAAGAGGTCCAGAACCGTCGGGCCTATCCGCGCAACGACTTCATTTCAGCGCTGAGCCAAGCCAAATTTGGTGAAGAACTATTCCCTGAGGAAATAGTCGTGGGAATGTGTGCTCTGCAACTAGTCGCCGGGATAGACACCACTTGGTCCGTTATCAGTTCTGCAATCTGGCATTTTGCTACCCACCAGATAGACCGACAAAGAATGGTGTCAGACCCATCACTATGGAATAGCGCCGTCGAGGAAATGTTGCGGTTCTATTCCCCCGTAACCGCAGGTCGGAACGCTCTTGAAGAGACGGCTTATGCCGGCG
Organism: Acidimicrobiales bacterium; assembly: GCA_029242745.1. GTDB lineage: Bacteria > Actinomycetota > Acidimicrobiia > Acidimicrobiales > MedAcidi-G1 > UBA9410. Next base: position 76,855 of record JAQWTI010000005.1, read on the forward strand.
TAATATTTCAACCTGGAGACAAGGTTCTGCTGAACTTCCCAGCCGCCAACCACGATCCAGAGATCTTCGAAGATCCCCACACGGTACGGCTCGACCGAGAAGATAACCGTCATATTGCCTTTGGTGTTGGAATCCACCGATGCACCGGGCTTCACCTCGCCCGGATGGAGATACAAGTTGCACTCAGGGCATGGTTCCATCGGATTCCAAACTTCACCATTGAAGACCCGGAAGCCGTCATCTGGGCTGGTGGAGGCACCCGAGGTCCACGATGCGTCCCTGTGCTATTCACTTGAGATGATTCTCGGCCTAATCTCTGCCGGATCCAAGAGGGCTCGCAGGTGCCGCTAGAACTCTCTCCAGATCGGACGATGTCTCAACTAAAGATCTGCTGCAATTGCCCAAGGTCTAGAAGGATCCAACAATGCCAAATCCAATAGTTAAATCAACTTCGCTGAAGACAGTCAGTTTTGTTCGTATGGCGGACATGACCCTCAATGATGCAAAAATTATTACCGACCATTACGAGGCCCACGAATCTGAAGACGTCGTAACCCAGGTGCTCGGACTCCTTCACCAGTTGAAAGGCCCAACGTTTGGCTATCAGATTGACCGCTTTGACCACAGCCTGCAATGTGCCACTCGGGCTCTACGTAATGGCGAACCCGACGAGATCGTGGTAGCAGCATTGCTACACGATGTAGGAGAATCAATTGCCCCGTGGAACCACAGTGCCGTAGCAGCAGAAATTCTTAAGCCCTATGTAGAAGAACGTACTTACTGGATTGTTCGGCATCACGGTCTCTTCCAGGGGTACTACTACCGCCATCTAGAAGGTGGGGACCGTAACGAGCGTGACATGTACCGAGACCACCAGTGGTTTGATGACTGCGTTGCCTTCTGTCAGGAATACGACCAAAACTGTTTTGAACCAGACTACGACGAACTTCCGGTTGCAGAGTTCGAGCCTCTCGTCTCAGAATTCTTTAAAAATGGATTGAAGCAGCCGGGCTCCTAACTAACAAACTGCCCAGTCGCAGTAACCAGAAAACAACCAAGGCCTACGACTGCGGCAATTAAGGCTGCAATAAGCGTCAAACAGCCACCATCCGGAAGCATCTAAGAAAAACCAACTCCCGCCAACAACGCAGTCGTGAAAGAGACCAAATGTGGGCTCCAGAGCGGTCGCAATAGGCTACGGCCCATGGATACTTCTAAAGTCAGGTCCGGCGCTGACCGCGACGACCTTTCTGACGAGTCAAGTACCCAGCACCCCTTAGGGCCATTGGGCACATCCCTCGACAGCGCCGTCGACCAGGCCTGGGAACGGCTCCGGGGTCAGCCCACACTGGATCGCGTGTTTTATATAGCTAGTGAACTAGGTGACTTCAGTCTGGTCTGGCACCTCTTGGGTACCGCTAAAGGAGTAATTGGCCGCCAAGGTACACGCGAGACAACACGGCTGGCCTTGGCGCTGTTTGCCGAGTCCGCACTAGTCAACGGAGTAGTCAAATCGGCGTTTCGCCGGGACCGACCAGTGCACGTTGGTGATCGCCCACACGATCTACGTCAGCCTCTTACCAGCAGTTTTCCGTCAGGCCACGCATCCGCTGCTTTCCTCGCTGCGACCCTGCTGTCGGAGCGGTCCAAAGTGAAGCCGGCTTGGTACGGTCTGGCCTCCATTGTCGCCGCATCACGGATCCACGTCCGAATGCACCACGCCAGCGACGTAGTAGTTGGAGCAGGAATCGGATTGGCTGTTGGTCGCACGATCCGAAAACTCTTCGCGCTTCGCTAAACCACAATCTCGTCTAGTGACGAAACTCACGATTTCAATTAGTCGGCGCAGCCTCAAGTTCAGCGTCGCTCGAAGCAAGCAGCAGGCGAAGATCCAAGAGAAGGTCAGCCACCTCCGAGGCGGCGATCAACTCACGACTATGCGTGGTTCCCAAACCCCGGTCGATTATGGCGCGGATCTCGTCAATCGTCGCTGTATCGAGCATCTCGGTCACGGCCACATCCTCTCGCTGTTCGTCGATAATTCCAACCCTAGACGCGCTCCGATGAGAATCCCATCACCTATTCAGTTCTGTCTGCATAAAAGACAATTTACTTCGTCGCTGCTTGGTCAGGTTCCCTTGGGAGCGAGCTCTCGGATGGCCTTATCTGTGTCCACCCCAGCCAAAGGCACGATGCTCAGCACCGGCGTAGTAATTCCAGCTGCTACGTACCGCTCGATGTGCATCCGACAATCTTCGACACTGCCGTGCACCAGCAGGTCATCAACTATCTCCTCAGGTATAGCCACCAGTGATCCTGATCGGTCACCCGCATCCCAACGTTCCCAGTGCTCACTCAGCAAATCAGTCCGACCCATCCACTCATGAAAGGCCCGGTAGACGGGCACATTTACATAAGCAGCCAAAAGACGTTTGGCCTGGGTAACCACGACGTCTCTATCAGTTGACGGGCAGACAAAGAGCCGGGCAATTACCTCAGGTTGAATGCGGCCAGCCACCGACGCAGCGTCCCGCACAACGGCCGTCACAGCGGCGGCATCTTCGACTGACAACCAGTTGACAACGACCCCGTCGGCTTCACGCCCAGCCAAGCGGATCATGCCCTCACGTAAAGCGGCCACCATGATCTTGGGTGGCGCTAAAGGTGTGTTGGCTAGTCGGAAGCCCGCAATGTCAAAACTCTCAAATGACTCAGTGACTTTCTCGCCAGTAAACGCCGCTCGCAAAAATCTAACGGTGTCTCGTACTCGGGCGAAAGGTGCCTCAAACTCGATGCCATTCCATCGCTCGACTATCACGTTCGACGACGAACCAATGCCCAACACGAAACGCCCTGGCGCCGCAGCAGCCATCGATGCCGCGCTCTGGGCCAACAGCGCAGGACCTCGAGTGAACACCGGGAGAATGGCCGTACCGAGACGAAGTTCGGGTGCCCAGGTCGAAGCAAGAGCCAACGGAGTCAGACCGTCGTAGCCATCAGACTCGGCCGTCCAAGCATCGGTATAACCGAGGTCAACTAGGGCTCGAAACCGCTCGGCTTGGTCCATCAGCGGTCCGGCAAAGGGCACGGTCATTCCGTAGCGTCTGGTCACAGTCCCTCTTAAACAGATCGAGGGTTACGGAACTGGCAGGTCTGGCTAGCAGTGGCCAGGAGGTGGCCGCTTTCTGACCAAAGGTGAACTGTGCCGTGGGCATAGCCATGGACCAAGCTCCCAACTCGCACGTCCACGAGGATCCACTCAGTGTTGACTGGGTCCACGACTCGCAGGGTGTTATCGACACTCTGACCACCGCCGAGACCACCACCGACAGCCTCGCGCCCACCCCAGGGCACATAGTCACCGAGCACAGCGAGGAACGCCGGATCGACAGTTAGATGACTAGGCACCCGAACCCACATGGCTACCCGGCCGTCTTCCATGGCTGGTTCATGGTCCTCGGTCCGCCCTCGGACTAGCCGACGTTCAAGATTGGTCGAGACCGAACGATTGGTGCTTCTGCTGGGAAACGGCTGGCAGTCCATCGGGGCCGGTGCATCGGGTGGCGAGATCCAGACGCCCGAGCGATTTACGTTGCGGCGACCCAGCGTTGCCATGACTGCGATGACATCTCGGCCACCAACATGGCCGCGGGCCCGGGCTTGGGTGGTGGCCCGCCCTTCAGCCAGCATCTCAACCTCAAAAGTGAGGAGCTCCCCGGGTAGCGCATGAGAGATAAACTGGCCAGTGGCCCACACCAGCGGACGTTCAGCGTCCACCTCGAGGGCTCGAACGGCGGCACCTAGGCCGGTGCCACCAAACAACCGGCCAGCCCCAGAACAATGATCCTCCGTCAACGGAAGGTTCCAGACGCCCGGCAGGTCCCCTCGCACGAGTTCTTCGCTGAGATACGACCGCCATGACATCTCTGGATGATGCCGCCTGAAGCAGGCGATCCACGCACCCGGCGTGAAAACAGTGTTCAGAGACACAATCCCCACCGACTGTCACACCCCAGCCTGATAATTGGGATATGAATGAAAAGCTTCCTTTCCCAACAGAAATCTCAACTGCTGCACTCCGCTCCGACATGCATCACCTTGATGCCAAAACCCGAGAAATTGGACTAGCTGGCATAGCTGGTGTCCGGGCGATTCTCGCCTCTTCCGCCCCTGCGGTTCCCAGCAGGCAGCCTGGATGATCGCAGTTACCCCGTTTGGCGCTAAAACTCAGGGCCAAAAAAGATTATTGACCACGCCGATTTGGAATTGTTCCCGGCAACTAGATAGCCCCCTCAACTTCGCGCTCAAGTAACGAGTGGAGTCGAACCTCAAGAGCTAGCGCCTGGAACTAGTGGGCCGCAGGCCCTCTGAACTAATCGCACCTGTCGATCATTAGTTCATGAGATCTGTGGGGATTCCATCAACAAAACCATCAAAAGGCTTTGTGAGCCGACTGAGCAGGAGCTACCCACAAAGGTCGAGAGGTCCGGTTCAGAAGTCACTGCGTTCTGCAAGGCCAGCCAGCAGGTCGTCCCACTCGTCAGACCCAAACACCGGACGCAGATCAAATACATATCGCGTGTAGGCGTCTTCAACCTTGCATCGGCCCGTCATGAAGGCAACGTTGGCATTCAGATCCCCAGAGAATTGGGCCACTGCATCAACGTACTTCCAGGTGACCGTAGCCTCAGCTTCTCCGTCCTTCCCAGAAATAACCTCAGCGATACGCCCATCTACTACCACTAGGCGAAACTGCACCTTGCCATGGGGTGTGCTCGTGACAACGAAACGCACCACACCATCCACACCTCTTCGCTTTGGTAGCACCGATCCACCATCTGCCAGTGCCGCAATCCACTCCGCAGATAGGAATGAGAAGTCGGCCATTAAGAAACCATCTCGGTCCGGATACCGGCAAAGAGGTCGTCCTCATGACCCTCAGCAGGCAGAACACTAGATGGATCCACCGAATAGCCGTCCACATAACAGGCTCCCAGACGGTAATCATCGAACGGATGCACGGTGCGGGCCACATCATCAGGCAGACCAAACCAGAACTTTGATGCTGGATCGATTTGAGTGGCGTGAGCCAGCAGAGCCTCTCCGCGCACGTCCCAATGATCAGTGGTGGATACCTGCGTAGTGATCAAGTGGTCCTTGGATGGGCGCTCGAACCACCACTCGTCGTAAGGGGAGTCCAAGTCCAGTTCGAGAAACTTTTCGTGCAGGCCAGCGATGCGGGCCCGTGACCACATTGTGTAGTACAGCTTCAACGGCTGCCAGACCGGACCCGCCTCCGGGTAACTGTCCGGGTCTCCGGCTGCGTGGAATGCCGGTACGGAGATGTCATGAACCTGAACGTGATCCGGGTGGTCGTACTCCCCTCGTGCGTCAGGATAGGTAACGATGACCTGCGGTCGAACTCGCCGGATAATCGCCACGAGACGACCCACTGCCTCATGAGTATCAGCGTTAGCGAAAGCATCCGGCCGGGAGTTGTGATCTGAGTCCTTCATGCCCGAGTCTCTATAGCCCAGCATGACCACCTCGTCGTAGCCAATGATCTCAGCGGCCTTAGCCAACTCGGCTCGTCGAACTGCTGAGAGATCAGAGAGGACCTCAGGAACGTCCATAACAGGGTTCAGAACATCACCTGCCTCCCCTCCGGTGCAACACACCAGAACACAATGCACACCCTCGGCATGCAGGGCAGCCACCGTGGCGGCCCCCTTTGATGCTTCGTCATCAGGATGGGCATGCACGGTCAGTAGTCGCAGCGGTGCGGCGGCAGAAACAGGATTGAAGTTATACACAGCGGTTGACGGTAGCGCCCACCTATCGGCTCCCGGTAAAAACCTTGACAGGGATCAGCCGTCACTCGGGTGTACCTTGGGCCTTCCAAACGAAGCGAGGAGCGAACCAATGGATCCCGAGGCTTGGCGTTGGATCTGGCTTGGTGCAGCTGCGTTATTTGTCGTCGGTGAGATCGCTATGACCGGTGCTTTCTTCCTGCTGCCGTTTGGTGTTGGTGCTACAGCGGCCACCATCGTGGCCTTCGCTGGTGCTGGAGAGGTCTGGTCGTGGCTTGCCTTCGTTGCCGTATCGACCGCTGCATTTGCCGGGCTACGCCCAATGGCTCGACGAATGGAGCGCGGAGGCAATCCAGTAGGAGTAGGTGCAGATCGCCTGGTGGGTGAAACTGGAGTCGTGACCAGCGAACCAGACACTGCTGGCACCCGTCTGGGCACAGTACGAATCGGTCGAGAAAACTGGCATGTTGAGTCCTCCGACGGCGTACCGTTACCAACGGGGACCCCCGTTCAGGTTGTACGTATTGAGGGCACCAGAGCTGTTGTCAACCCTGTCGACTGACCCCTGCTGATCTCCTACGAAAGGTCGTTCCCATGCCCATCGCCGTTGTTGTACTAGCCGTTGTCGCTGTGGTGGCGTTCATCTTTGCTGCTTCCAGCGTAAAGATTGTCCGTCCCTACCAGAAAGGGATAGTGGAACAGCTGGGCCGCTACAAGGCCACCGTGGACCCAGGCCTAAAGGTCATTATTCCCGTCATCCAGTCACTCGCTCGGGTGGATATGCGTGAACAGGTCATCGATGTGCCTCCACAAGAGGTCATTACCAAGGACAACGTGACGGTCACTGTCGACGCAGTCATCTACTACGAACCGACCGACGCCCAGCGACTGATCTACAACGTGGCCAACTTCATGCTGGCTGTTACCAAGTTGGCCCAGACCAACCTCCGGAACGTGATTGGTGATATGTCACTAGACAATGCCCTGACATCACGAGACAACGTCAATGTCTCCCTCCGTGAAGTGCTTGACGATGCAACCGACAAGTGGGGCGTAAAAGTTGTCCGTGTCGAGATTCAGCGGATTGACCCTCCTGCCGACGTAATGAATGCCATGCATGAACAGATGAAAGCCGAACGCACCCGTCGGGCTGTGGTGCTTGAGGCTGATGGCACCCGAGAGGCAGCAATCACGCGGGCTGAGGGTGCAAAGCAGGCAGTGATTCTGGCTGCCGAGGGTGTGCGAGAGCAGGCCGTCCTCGAAGCCAACGGCGAGTCAGACGCCATCCGAGCCGTTGCCGATGCAGAGCGCTACCGCCAACTTACGGTGGCCGAAGGTGAAGCCGAGGCAGTTCGCAGCGTCTATCAAGCCATCCACGATGGCGACCCGACACCCGACCTGCTAGCAGTCAAGTACCTCGAGGCCCTTGGAACAATCGCTGATGGACGGGCTACCAAGATCTTCATGCCCGCCGACTTGGGTGCAAGTCTCGGATCAATCGGAGCGATCGCCGAACTGTTTACAGGTCAAAATGGCAGCGGAGAGAATCCACGCTCGATATCTGAACCGACTCAAACAGACGAATCAGTCGACACCAAACCAGTGGACTAACTAGGCAACGGATCTCTGTTGAGAAGAGCCGGTCAGACTGTGGGTACCAACTCGTCCTCGCCTTCGTCGTTCTCCACGAGTTCCCAGCCGAACATGGCTGCCAGGAGAGCCTGACCCTCATCCGGACCACTGGCAATAACGTCGTCTCCTGCCGAAAGGCATACTTGGCCGCGCGGCCGGTAGAGGTAGCCACCCCCACGCCGCACCGCCAAGACTGTGAAACCAGGTTCGATATTTAATTGAAGATCCTTCAGTGTGGATCCGTCGACCGGACTTGCAGCAGCTACGGGGTAGTGGACCACCACTTCGTCGGTCTCTCCCAAGGCAATACCCAGAATCGGATGAAGTTCCTCACCCTCCTCAACTAACCAAACCATCGCCCGAGCCTGGTCACCCAGATCCTCGGCGGCCTCAGCGAGGTGCAGCAGACCTCGAAGTGACGATGGGTCGAATCCGTCAGCGGCTGCTCCCAATACCCACAGCTCAAGGTGGTCCTTCATCTCATCAAGTCGTTCCTCAAGGTGGCCAACCTCTGCGGCTAGTCCTCGATCCCCTAACACCAGTGCGCTATAGGCAAGCCCAACAGCAGCTTCGGACAGGTTCTTCATTTCGACCAAGACATCCACGGCCCGGTCTAGGTCAGTAAGCACGTCACCATCATCAGGGCGAAGTGGCTCCCAGACTGGAGCGGCGGCCAACTCGCGTAAGCGAGTAATTCCATCGGGTGACCCATGCAGAAATAACACGTCACCAGGAACTAGCACCGTGTCTCCATCTACATCAGTGATCCACTGCCGAAATCTACGCACGGCCATGACACGCATTCCAGCCTGCACAGTTAGCTCGAGCGCTGAAAGTGGGCGGTGAGCCATGTGAGAGCCCTCGCTGACTAGCACCCGATGAGAAACCTCCTCAGCATCGGACAGATCGGCCACCAACTGGCGAGGAATACCCAACCGGTGAGTCACGATCCGGGCGATGTCTACTGCATCGTTGGCCATACGCTCGATCGCTGACACCACCTGAAGCACTGAGGACATTCCTTCAGCGTCGCGTGGACTCCGTCCGGCCAATACACACACAGCGCGCATGTCGTGGACCAACTCGCTCATTTGCTCCTCGAGCTCGTCGACTTCCTCAGCCATATCAGGATCGCCGAAGTAGACCGCGGCGTAGGCCAAATCCACCATCAACTCTGAGGTGTCCTTGGCTTCGGCCAGCATGGCCCGCAGTGTCCGTGGTCTCTCGTCCATTACTTCCTCACTCGTTGCCTGGAATCAGTGTATTTGCTACCCGTTCACGGCTTAATAAAGAGCGCCGGTGATTCATGCCACCCCCAAGGCCAACATGGCCAGAATCAGGGTGAAAACGCCCACCAAGTCAAGCACTGACAAAACCATGGGGATGCCATAGGTGTCGGGATCTACACCAAACCGGAAGGCGGCCATCGTGGTGTAGTACGCCACAATGACGACAAGCATGGTCACCAACGCCCCAGCAATCAGGACTACAGCCAGCATGTGAACCAGTCCCGGCGTAGTTTGCCCAGTAACTACGGATGCCCAGTGGGCGAGGCACCCACACAGTGCGAGAATCGGTACAGCAACTAGACCCACTGAACGTGCCTCACGAACACTGGATCGACTCGGCAGTGATGTGGCGTCATCGAGGCCTAGATGGAAGTGGGTAGACAAACGACTGGACAAGATTCCCCCAAGAGCCCCAGCGGTCCCTAGAAACGCAGGCAACAGCACGAGAATTGCCTCTGCCGCTAACAGATCATCGAGGCGTTTTTCGATGGCCACCCCAGCCACTAGGTCCAACACGCCTGCGACGATCAGCACCGGCACAGACTGACGAACGATCCGGCGCACCTCATCCAGAGGAGTACGCCATGCGGCCACCAAGACCACCAAAGCCAAGGCCAACAACCCCAATCCTAAGACATCGGTCAGACCAGCTCGATCGGCCAGTACCGCTGCCACCACAAGGGCCGGCACAGTCGCTAGGTCCCCTAGCGTCGACACCAGGGGTGACATTACGTTGTCGAGGTCCCACCCCAAGCGGACGGAGCCAGCGGCCAGTCCGGCAGTTACCACACCAACCACGACCGAAGCCAACAGGCCACCAACTGTTGAGATGACTACAAAGTCGGCTAGCGACATTGTCGGAGCGAGGCCAAACGCCACAGCCGCGCCCCGGGCTAGCACCCCAAGTACTGCACTCAGCACCAGTGAGAGCGCCGCCGCCCCCAGCATATTCTGGCCCACTACGCCATCAGAACGGATCGACAGGCGGAAGGTTCCAGTGTGTACTGCTGTGCCTAAACGGCTTCCAACAGCCCCAAAGACATTGCCCCGCAAGGCAATCGCGCCCGGAACTAGAAGTAGCAGACCAGGGAGATCAGTCAGCGTTCCCTCAGCAGAGGCCAGTACCAGGCCACCGGCAGAAGCAGCCACCACCCCGATAGCGAGCGCGACTAATCGCTGCCGAGTGTCGGCCACCCGAACGGCTAGTGGAGCACGGGACGATGAGTCCATAGCTACCAGTGTGCTGCATTCCCAACAACCAGCACGACTCTTTCTCTAGATCTTGTTTTCAGAAAGCTCAGCGAAAGTCTCGAGACCGGACTGGTAAATGGACCTTGAGAGGTTTGATCCGCTCAGCCACCACATTTACAACTCCCTCAACAGCCTCTACCCGACCTCGAACAGATAGCGCCGCGGCGTCTATCGCGTCGCAGTACCTTGCCCGGCAGCCCACTGAGACAATCACGTTGATCAGACCGGTCTCGTCCTCCAGATTTATAAAGGTGATCCCACCAGCTGTCTGGGGTCGCTGTCGATGAGTGACTACTCCCGCTACCCAGACACGAGCACCATCAACCACCATTTGGAGATCTGCCGAAGTGATCACCCCGTCAGCAACCAACTGATCGCGTATAAAGCGTGTGGGGTGACCATCCGGAGAGACCCCTGTGGCCCACAGGTCGGACCAGGCCTCAGCAACTTCATCCATAGCGGGCAGGAGTGGCGGTACGGTCCCAGTCACTATCCCGGCTAGGCGGTCCGGTCCAGTGGCTGCTAACGCACCCGCTGTCCAGAGAGCCTCTCGGCGGCCAGCGTTGAAACAGGTGAAAGCCCCGGCAACAGCCAATGCCTCCATAGTTTGTCGTCCTGGGTCAATCCGTCGCTGGAGGTCCTCAATTGAATCGTAGGGTCGGCCTGCCGCTATGGCCTTGGCCAAATCAGCTCCAATGCTTCGGATAGACCCGATCCCCATCTGCAGCACTAGCCCCGGACTTTCCCCTTCCAGCGATGCCACTTCCTTGGACTGGTTCAGATCAGGGGTCCGGACCTCCACTCCATGGCGCTGGGCATCCTGAACTAGCGAGTGCGGCGAGTAGAAGCCCATAGGTTGAGCGTTTAGGAGGCCAGCATAAAACGCTGCTGGATGGTGATACTTCAACCAGCAACTGGCATAAACGAGGTAAGCAAACGACACGGCGTGGCTCTCTGGGAATCCATAATCAGCAAAGGCCGCTAACTTCTGCCAGACCTGCTCAGCCACGTCAACCGGCACCTCTAGATTCCCTGCCCCATCCAGAAACCGTTGATGGAGATCCTCCATGCGGCTGTGGCTGCGCTTCGAGCCCATAGCTTGGCGCAACTGGTCAGCCTCAGTGGCTGTAAAACCGGCTACGTCGATGGCCAACTGCATCAGTTGCTCTTGGAACAACGGAATTCCTAGTGTCCTAGCCAGAGCATTCTCACAGAGGGGGTGCAGGTACGTGACCGGCTCACGACCGCTTCTACGTCGAATGTAGGGATGAACTGACCCCCCTTGTATGGGGCCCGGCCGAATCAGGGCGATCTCCACCACCAGGTCATGGAACTGGCGAGGTCGCAGCCGGGGCAAAGTCGCCATCTGGGCCCGGCTCTCGATCTGAAACACACCGATAGTGTCCGCTGCGCAAATCATGTCGTAGACGCCATCTTCCTGGGGTAGGTGGGCTAAGTCGACCTCAATCCCCTCGTGAGCAGCCACTAGGTCCACGGTGTGGTGAAGAGCGCTGAGCATCCCTAGCCCCAATAGGTCGAACTTGACCAAACCGATGGCACTGCAATCATCCTTGTCCCACTGGAGCACACTGCGGCCTGCCATACTCCCCCACTCCACCGGGCATACCTCAGCTATTGGCTGATCAGAGACCACCATGCCACCCGAGTGGATGCCGAGGTGGCGTGGGGTGTTGCATAGTTCATCAGCCAGAGTCGCCACATCGTCCGGCAGCCCAGAACTAGATCGGATTGGACCCCGGTGGTCCAGCCCTTTGGCAAAAGCGTCCTGCTGGCCTGAGGAATAGCCCAGAGCGCGAGCAACGTCACGTACAGCGGATCGGGGCCGATAGGTAATGACATTGGCTACCTGGGCGGCATGGCCACGGCCGTAACGGTTGTATACGTACTGGATGACCTCCTCACGTCGCCCACTCTCGATGTCTAAGTCAATATCTGGTGGAGTCTCCCGTGCCGAAGAGAGGAAACGTTCAAAGAGGAGGCCCAAGCCCACGGCGTCGGCATTGGTGATCCCCAGCGCATAGCAGACTGCTGAGTTGGCTGCCGACCCCCGGCCTTGGCAATAGATCTCGGATCGGCGGCAAAAAGTCACGATGTCATTCACCACCAAGAAGTAGCCCGAGAAGCCCAAATCGGTGATGACATCCAACTCTCGATCGATCTGTGCCCATGCTCCGGCCACCCTTTCGACGCCGCGGGGCCCATACCGGTCAATAGCCCCATTGGTGACTAGTTCTCGGAGCAGACCCATCTCGTCGAGCCCATCAGGGCACGGGTATGGCGGTAGGCCAGGAGTGACCAGCCGGAGGTCGAAGGCGCACCGACTCCCTAGCTCATCGGCTGCCGCCACCACTCCTGGGAACCGAGAGAACCGATGGGCTTGCTCAGCACCCGAACGAAGATGGGCCATGCCAGCCGCCGGGAGCCATCCGTCAAGCTCGTCTAGCGACCGGTGGGCCCGGATAGCGGCCATGGTGGTGGCTAGTCGGCGGCGGGTCGGACGGTGGTAATGAACGTTGTTGGTGGCCACCAACGCAGCACCAACGGCCCCTGCCAACTGGGACAAAACGGTGTTGCGTTCGGCGTCTAGTGGATGCCCATGATCCCACAGTTCAACCACCACTCGGTCGCGGCCAAACCGATCTACTAAGTCATCGAGTGCTCGGCGAGCCGCTACTGGGCCGTCAGTCGCCAGCGCCGCAGGGACGATTCCCTTCCGACAACCGGTGAGAACCATCCAGTGTGGATCGATCCCGGCCAGTTCAGTAAGGCGGTCCAACGAGAGCCGAGGGTGGCCCTTCCTGCCTGCCAACTGGGCCTCGGCGATGGCTGTCCCTAGATGGGCGTAGCCACTCGAATCAGAGGCTAGAACCACAAGGTGGACACCCATCGGATCAGGATTTCCTGTACGAGTTGAGCGGTTAATTTCTGGAAGTTCCAGAGAGAGCTCACTGCCGAAGATGGTGGGTAGGTCATAGGCCCGAGCCGCCTCCGCAAAGCGGGCCACCCCGTAGAAGCCGTCATGGTCGGTCAAGGCCAAAGCAGTCAATCCAAGACGTACCGCCTCGGATACCAACTCGTCAGGAGATGAGGCTCCGTCAAGGAAACTGAAGTGAGAGTGGCAGTGAAGCTCCGCGTAAGCGGGGCCCGTTCGGTCTGATTTTGTCTCCAGAGGAGAGCCAGCAACAGCCCGCTTGAGCACCTTGTGAGAAATCAGGTTGAACGGGTGATCAGATAGACGACCCTCCATTTCTGACCAATTCATCTTGGAATTGAATTGGCCCACCCGTTGACAGTATCGAACATATGTTCGATACTCAACTTATTTAGACTGCCCAGCCCTTCACGACTTAAAACCGTGGCTGTTACTCGATCAGACCCTTGACTAAACCATCAACCTCTGGTCCACAGTCACTCAGATCGCCATCAGCGATGCAGGGCTGGCCCAGCAACTGGGCCACCAACTTGGCACCTAAGCCACCGAACATCCCCGCCGTTGTGGTCGTAGCAACCGGCACAGTCGTAGCAACCGGCACAGTCGTAGCAACCGGCGGCAAAGGAACGGCCGCAACGGAAAGTCCGCGCTCTGCATTCATAGCCAAGTGAGCCCGCTGGGTCCCCGGCCCATACCAGCCATCAGCCTCAATTCCCAGAACGGTTTGCAACATCACAGCCGCCTGGCTAGGTCCCCAGACGTAGGGTGCAGTGAGCACTACTTCCGCGTCTAGAGCCGCCATTCCTCCCACGAGGCTCGTGGTAGTTGCTGGGATAACAGCAACGCTCCTAGTGGTAGTTGTGGCTGGCGCGGCAGTCGTAGCGGGAGGTGCCGTGGTAGACGGAGGAGCCGCAGTAGTGGACGCCGGTAGTGGGGAAGCAGATGATGGATAGAGCACCGGGCGAATAGACGGCTCCGCAACTCGCGCTGCACCCACAACGCCAACACCCACGAGGGCGAGCGCGCACACAAAATTAAAAATTCGACGAAACACTCTCCCAGCCTCGCACCAGACAGTGCTCGATCCGTGGCACTCCGCAAATTACGCTTCAAAATTGATTGGATTGGAATTGACAATTTGTCAAATCCAGCCTCCGAGAATAGCTATCCTGAGACCATGAGCACTTCTTCGAATGCGGGTGTAGGCACATTTGAACCAGCCGATTTCAACCCCGCCACCTTCGACCCTTCCCGATTCGGCTTGGCCACCGAGATCGTCAACAAAGTTGGCTATGAGCGCAGCGTGGAACGCTTCCGATCCCGGGGCATTGCCCTACCCACCTTCGCCCAGATGGGCAATCCCTCAACCATCCCCGAAAACATCCGGGCCTCGCTAGTTGGCGTTGATCGCAACGCAGCCGACGCCCGAAACCTCTACCGAGTCCACTGGTACAACGACCTCCACGGAGGGCTAGTAGACCTGCCCGAACACGTTGTTCTACCAACCGAGTTGACCGGTGTCCCATCACCGATCATCGTTGCATTTGGTAACCGATTCCCAATGATCGGTGCCCACAAGGTGCTGGCCGCATACTCCTGCTTGGTCCCGAGAATTGTCACTGGTGAGTACGACCCCACCTTGCACCGGGCCATATGGCCATCGACAGGCAACTATGCCCGAGGTGGTGTCGCCATCTCTCGCCTCATGGGTTGCCGCGGTGTTGCTGTGCTACCTGAGAACATGAGTCGCGAACGGTTCGAATGGCTCGAGGAATGGATTGCCGACCCAGGAGATGTAATCCGCACCACTGGTTCAGAGAGCAACGTAAAGGAGATTTACGACGCCTGTGCTGAATTGGCCAAGGACCCCGGAAACTTCATCCTCAATCAGTTCTCCGAATTTGCAAACCACGTAGGCCACCACGAAGTCACCGGGCGTGCGCTTGAGCACCTGTACCTCCACCATGCCGCTCAGCGACCCGGTCTACGGCTGGCCGGCTACGTTGCCGCCTCAGGTTCGTCCGGGACTCTGGCCGCCGGAGAGCGCCTAAAAGCAGATCATGGGGCCCGTATCGCTGCGGTCGAAGCGCTGGAGTGTCCAACGATGCTCTACAACGGCTACGGAGAGCACAACATCCAGGGCATCGGAGACAAGCACATTCCGCTTATCCACAATGTCACAAATACCGATGTGGTGGTAGGTGTGTCAGACCAGGCATGCGACGAGTTGGGCGTAGCCTTCGCCACCGCCGAGGGGCGAGCACGCCTTTCCGCTGCAGGCGTGGATGACGCAGTGCTCGGTACTCTCGACCACTTCGGCCTATCCAGCATCTGCAATGTCGTTGCGGCAATCAAGGTATCTCGAGAATTGGATTTGGGCCCCGATGATGCCTTGGTGACTGTGGCTACCGATGGCGGCGAACTCTACGGGAGTGAACGAGAATCGATGTTGGCCGGCCGATACGCCCAAGGATTCACTGACGCCGATGCCGACTCAGCCATCGCCACCCACCTCCATGGCGCCGACACCGACCATGTCGAGGTCCTGACAGAGACGGCCCGCAACCGTATATTCAACCTTGCTTACTACACCTGGGTTGAACAGCAGGGCATCGAGTTCGCCGACTTTGAGGTTCGTCGGAACCAAGACTTTTGGCGCCACATCCAGACCTTCGCCCCATCATGGGACACCATGATCGACGAGTTCAACGGCCGCACCGGGGTGCTGGCCGACTGAATCGAACCAATCAGTTGATGCCGGTCCTGGCCAATCGTCCCCCAGGTTGGTTTGGGGCTCCTCCAGACGCAGTCTGGCCTAAGCCTTCGACCCCTCTGGCCAATGACACCAATCCCTTTGTCGCCTTCCGAACACTTCTGTGGTCGCATCACCGAGCGCTTTCCGCCGGTTGGTCCGACGCCCGGTTCGTGGATGCAGCGCGCCGCTTAGACGAAGCTGTTGCCGCCGTCGACGGTTGCGGATTTCGAACTACTCCACTGCTTCACCAGACGGCATTATCAGCAGCCGTCGGCCAAACCGGTGGAATCTGGACTAAGGACGAGACCACAAACGTGTCAGGCAGTCATAAGGCCCGCCACCTATTCGGCTTGGCCCTCCATCTAATAATTGACGAGGTCCCAGCCGAGACGCCACTCGCCATATCCTCATGCGGCAATGCTGCGCTAGCTGCCGCAGTCGTGGCCAAAGCCGCCGGACGCCCATTGGTTGTCAATGTCCCTGCGTGGGCCGACGTGGCAATCCTCGATCGCCTCGACGACCTCGATGCCGACATCCGGATCTGCGAGCGACGCAACGACGAAGAAGGTGACCCATGCATCCTACGATTTCGCGAATTGGTCAGCAATGGAGCGGTTCCCTTTACAGTCCAGAGCATCGAAGCACCATGGACTATCGATGGTGGCCGGACCCTTGGCTTCGAATTAGCGACTGAACTCACTGACCGTCAGCTTGCACCCACTCGCCTTCTTATCCAAGTCGGCGGTGCCGCTCTGGCCAGCAGCACCGTTCAGGCCCTAACTGACGCCGTGGACCTAGGCGGACCAGAGATCTTGCCCAAGGGCCGACCGGCGCTTGTCGCCGTGCAGACGGAGGGGTGCGCCCCTCTCGCCAGAGCATTCAACCGGATCGCTGCGGCTGACGATGCCATGGCTGCCATCCTCGAGCCAGATGGCCAATATATGTGGCCGTGGGAAAACCCCAGATCGCAGGCTACTGGAATCCTTGATGACACTACTTACGACTGGCGGCCTGTGGTGTTTGACATGCTGCTCGGCTCGACGACTGGCGGCGGCCCGGTGGTATCCCCTGAGACCGACGTAGTCGAAGCCCACCGCCTGGTTGAAGCCCACACGGATATAAAGGCTGACGCCACCGGCACGGCAGGCTTAGCTGGCTTGCTAACCGCACGGCGAGATGGCTGTATTGATGCCAGCGAGGAAATTGTGATCCTCCTTACAGGCGTAGAGCGTTCTTGAACTGTCTCAGCGTTCCTCACGACGGTAGGCCACACCCAACGCGGCAGGCGCTGGCGACGGTCGCTTCCGTGAACGAACGGATATAACAACAAGTACACCGACGGTCAGCACATACGGGAGCATTGATAGAAGAATCGGTGAAAACTCAACCCCAAAGGTCTGAAGTCGAGTTTTGAGTGCCAATGTGAGACCGAACAATAGCGCCCCAAGAGCCACCCGGCCGGGGCGCCAGGCACCAAAGATGACGAGCGCCACAGCGATCCAACCACGCCCAGCGACAATTCCCTCCTGCCACTGTGGCGTCAGAGACAAAGTCAGGTAGGCCCCAGCCGCCCCGGCCAAACCACCGCCAATGGCTACAGCCCCCATTCGAATAACTGCTACCGAGTGACCCGCCGCATCCGTAGTTGATGCCGACTCACCCGCAGCCCTCACGGCAAGTCCGAGTCGCGTCCGCCACAGGATGAACCAAGACAAGCAACCAGCAACGACAGCCATATAGACAAACGGAGATTGGGTAAAGAGAACTGGTCCCGCCCAGGGGATGTCTGACAATAGACCCCAGTCGACTGGAACCAATTCGGCACCTGGCGGTCTTCCAACTGAGCCTCGTCCAAGGTAAGCCGCCAAACCAACTCCGAGGATGGTCAGCGATAGCCCTGACACCACCTGTTCGGCACCTAATACCACGGTAAAGAATCCGTGTATTGAGCCAATCAAAGCGCCTGCGACCACGGCCGCTGCTAAAGCCACCCACGGATTATTAGTCTGAAGGGCGACGACATAGCCCGATACAGCCCCCATCGCCATCATCCCCTCCACTCCAAGGTTCAAGATGCCTGACTTTTCGGCAATCATCTCGCCAAGTGCGGCTAGATAGAGCAAAGCACCAAAGGAAACTGTCGCCTCCAAAAGGCCGATAATCGACGCCTCGTTCAAGGGGTTGTATCCGATTCACGACGAGTGGGTCTCAAAGGCTGCGCGTCAGCAACGTCCAACTCAACCTTGTAACGGCTCAATACGCCTGCAGCAATAGCGCCAAACAAGATGAGGGCCTGCAAGACGGTGGATACCGAAGAAGATACACCCAAGGTCTGGATGCTCTGGCCGCCTATCTGCACAGCACCAAATAGAACGGCTACCGCTGCTACACCAGAGGGGCGCATGAGGGCAAGGGCCGCAACGATGATTCCAGCGAAGCCGAAGCCATTGGACAGATTCTCAGTGATCCGATCCGAATTGCCGCTTAGCTCAATACCACCGGCGAACCCCGCAACGCCGCCAGATAGCACCAACACGGTGAGGATCTTGCGTTCCAGAGAGATGCCGGCATAACGCGCTGTCGCGCCAGCTGAACCGGCGACCCGCAACTCATAGCCCCATGCAGTGCGACTGGCAGCCACACCAAAGATGGCGATCATCAGAGCGGCCAGCACCACACCCACATGGGCCCGCTCAAATAGAGTTGGAAGTTTGGCATTGTCAGCCAGCATGGAAGCCAACGGGAAATTCTGGGATTCAGGGTCTTTCCACCAACCGTGGATCAACCACTGCAACAGACGTATGGCCACTTCGTTGAGCATCAGGGTGGTGATGATCTCGTTCACCCCTATGTGGGCCCGGGCCACTGCCGGCCCAAGAGCCAGCAGAGCGCCACCAACAATTGCTGCACCCAGCATGGCGGCGATCAGCATCAACGCCGGCCAGTCCCCACCCACTCGAGCTACCCACGCTGCGCCCATGGCCCCAGCCATGATTTGTCCTTCAGCGCCGATGTTCCATAGACCCATTGAGCCCGCCACTGCGACCGCCAATCCCGCCAAGCCCAATGGGACAGCCCGGTTGAGTGTCACCGACCACGCCTTGGGTGAACCCATGGAAGCTTCAAACATCCGCTCGTAGATGCGTAGTGGGTCGTGCCCGGAACCCAAAAGCAGGAATACTCCAACCACCAGGGCCACCATGAGGCCGATTCCAAAAGCGAGGGGCTGGCCACCGCGGAGAACCTGTTCTCGTCGGACGAGGACCAGTCGGCTCACGGACCTACCACCTCAGGGATTACGCAGGCACCATCTAGATGTCCCGCCATGGCTTCTCCGATTGTGCGTCGCTCAGCGGTAGTCGGTTCAAACTCGGCGACGATCCGGCCAGCGTGCATGACTAGAAGTCGGTCAGAGAGAGTCAGCAACTCGTCTAAGTCCTCAGAGATGAGCAGCACAGCCGCACCAACATCACGTTCGGCCACCAGTAGGTCCTGAATAGCCTTGACCCCCTGGACGTCCAGGCCGCGTGTTGGTTGGGCTGCAACAACCACACTCGGATGCCCACGCAACTCCCGGCCCACCAACAGTCGCTGCAAGTTCCCTCCGGAGAGACCAGCAATCGAATGGAAAAGAGGGCCGGTCTGGATACGGAACCGGTCCACCAAGTCCTGACAGTGTGCAGTCGCACTCTCAGCATCGAGAAACGGACCACGGCAATGGTCCCGGTATGTACGCAGGATGGCGTTGTCGATGACGTTCAGGCGGGGAGCCAGTCCGACACCCAAGCGATCTTCCGGGATGTAGCCCAATCCAGCAGAGAAACGCTGTCGTGGACTGGCAAAAGTCCTATCCTCCCCAGTTAGACAGACGGTTCCCGATTCCACTGAGCGAAGGCCTGCAATCACCTGCGCCAACTCACGTTGACCGTTTCCTGCAACACCAGCAATGCCGACGATCTCGCCAGACCGAACAGTTAACTCAATACCATCGAGGGCGGGTAAACCTCGATCGTCCATGCATCGCAACTTGTGAACGGCCAAAAGCTCCTCTCCCACTTGACCTGGTGGGGGCCTTTCACTAATTGCAGGAGAGGAGCCGACCATTAGCCCTGCCAGTTCAGTAGCGTCGGTGGACTCCACCGACAGTGACGCTGCCACTGTCTTTCCACCTCTCAGTACGGTGGCTTCATCACAAAAACTGGTTACTTCCTGGAGTTTGTGGCTGATGAAGATTACGGCACGACCATCATTGGCCATGTGTCGTAGCACAGCGGCCAGTTCATCAGCCTCGCCCGGAGTCAGAACCGCAGTGGGTTCATCTAGGACGAGAATCTGGGCATCTCGCCATAATGCCTTGAGGATTTCGACTCTCTGACGTTCCCCCATTGAAAGTTGCCAGACCATTCGGTCCGGCTCAGTGGCAATGCCAAAGCGTTCAGCCAACTCACCGACAGCTGATTCAATAGACGACCGTCGCACAATCCTTTCAGCGGCCCCCAAGACGACGTTGTCGGCCACCGTGAAGGATGGAATCAGACGAAACTCCTGGTGGACCATCCCAATCCCAGCGGCCAATGCGTCAGCTGGGGTTCGGAAGTGGTGAATCTCACCGTCAATCCTGAGTTGACCGGCGTCAGGGCGATATACGCCAGCAAGAATATTCATCAGGGTGGACTTGCCTGCTCCGTTTTCACCAAGAACAGCGTGCACCGTGCCGGCAGATACACGTAGATCGGCTCCAGCATTGGCCACTACGCCAGGGAACCGCTTCCAAATACCCTGCAATTCCACAGCGAATGGCTGCCCAAGAGTGTCGGTGCTCGTCAACTCGTTCCTCATCGAATCCTCAAAGCCACCTTTGAGCAAGCACGGCAGCGCCGGCGGGTACTCCCCGCCGGCGCCACACATGTCTGATCAAAAAGATTAACCAGTAGAGCCGATGACCCCCTCCACAAAGACCATCATGCTGAGCATTTCTTCATCACTCATGATGTCACCGCTCGACACTAGAACACTTCCATCCTGGGCATTAATCGGACCCTGGAAGGGATGAAATGTTCCATCAAGTATCTGTTGTTTGCGCGCAGCAACTGCAGACTTCACTATGTCGTCCACATCATCGGCTATCGGTGCTAGGTCAACTATCCCATCTGCCATTGAGCCCCAGTAATAACCACCCTCGTAAGTTCCAGCAGCGGCCTGTTCGATGACCTCCACATACCGCGGACCCCAGTTCCAAACTGGAGCAGTGAGGAACGCTTCCGGAGCAAAGGCACGCATATCGGAGTTGTAGGCAACCCAACGAGCTCCAGCGGCCTCAGCTTTTTCTCCAGCAGCTGTCGAATCCTGATGCATAGCGATTACGTCTGCGCCCTTATCCAGAAGCGCCTGAGCTGAATCTCCTTCCACTACTGGATCGAACCAGGTGCTGGTCCAGACCACCTCAACGTGGGCGTCAGGATTCACTTCCCGAACTCCAAGCGTGAAGGCATTAATGCCACGAATCACCTCAGGAATTGGGAAGGCCGCGACATATCCAAGGTGATTAGATGTGCTAACCGATCCAGCAACCATTCCGGACAAGTAGCGAGGGTCGTACATGCGCCCGAAGGTGTTACCGAAATTAGATCCGTTGGCCTTGTAACCACCTATATGGTCGAACACCACATCTGGATACTCGGCGGCTAACGATTCCATGGCGTCCATGTAGCCAAAAGAAGTACCAAATATGACACTGAACCCTTGGTCGATGAAGTCACGAGCGTAGTTGGCGAAGTCTGCAGTCCCCTCAGGTACCCCTTCTACGAAGGCCGTCTCTACGCCGGTTTCCTCAGCTGCAGCCTGTCGACCCTGTTCATGTGCCCAGGTCCAACCAGCATCACCTGGCGGCCCGATGTATATGAATGCCGCCTTCGTCGAACTATCACTATCCGACCCACAGGCAGTGGCGACAAGCGTCAGACTTAAAACAACGGCCAGCA
The DNA here is from genome assembly GCA_029242745.1 of Acidimicrobiales bacterium. Classification (GTDB taxonomy): domain Bacteria; phylum Actinomycetota; class Acidimicrobiia; order Acidimicrobiales; family MedAcidi-G1; genus UBA9410. The sequence goes on from JAQWTI010000005.1 coordinate 98,526, forward strand.
ACCCAAAGATTTGACGTCGCATTGCTCCTCCCTCCAGCCACAACGGTTCAGACCTATTGGCCTTAGAGGCACCGACGTGGTCCAAATCTGATACTGCCACAGCAACCCTCTAACCGCACCGTTGGAACAGGTGAAGTTCGTCTTGCCGTTACTTGGGTCAGGTACTCACGGTAAGTTGAAAGCTGACTCTCGTGGCACCGTTGCTCACCGCCGCACGCACCACAGCATCCGCAACATCGAGCACCGCTGCTGGCTCTCCCTCGATGGTCGTCCCAAACGGGCCAATATCTAAAGTTAGTCCAGCTTCGGCGGCAACGGCGATAGCAGCCTGCACGTGGGGGCCGGGCTGACCCTCCACAAAAGGTTCGATGGTGAACTCGGCGACAATTGACATGCTGCCATCATGGCCCAACGATGTCAGGACATCAGTCCTCTAGCTCATCGAACTCAAATTCTTTAGTCCCATAGAAGTTGGGCTCGCTTAGTCAGATTACGGTGAGCAGCGCGCAAATCCATGCCAACCACGACACCGTCAGCCACGACGAAACCACCATTGACCAGCAAGTGGCGGACTCGACGGTCAGGGCCCAGCACCAAACCGGCCACTACATCGGCCATATCTCCGAGGTCGTCGCCAGGCCATACCGCCAGGTCGGCACGCATACCCACCCCTAAGCGACCAGCATCGGGCATCCCAAGACAATCAGCACCCCCCGCTGTGGCGATCTCGACCACATCGACTGGCATCAATGCATCAGGCCGCAGTTCACGTAGCCGGGCCGTGTAGAGGGCCTGCCGGAGCTCTGGAAATAGGCCTCCAACTTCGTTAGAGGCCACACCATCAACCCCCAGGCCTACGGGACATCCAGCAGCCCGCAAGTCAGTAACTCGACACATCCCGGCCGCTAGTCGTGCATTAGAAGACGGGCAATGAGCGATACCTGTTCTAGCGGACCCCAAACGCGTTATCTCGCTGTCATCAATATGAATTCCGTGGGCCAGCCATACATCGCTTCCTAGCCAGCCCCAGTCATCGAGCATCTCGACTGGTCTTCGGCCGAAGCGCTCAAGGCAATGGTGCTGTTCGGCAAATGTCTCACAAAGGTGGGTATGAAGCCGCAGGCCATGCCGACGAGCCAACTCAGCTGACTCCACCATAAGTCCGGTAGTGACGGAAAACGGACTACAGGGAGCGACCGTCACCTGCACCATGTCACCATCGTGGTGCCGATTGATCACCGACTCTGTCGACGAAAGGATGGCGTCCCTCTCCTCCACCACATGGTCGGGCGGTAAGCCACCGTTGCTCTCGCCCAAGTCCATGGACCCCCGAGACAGGTGGAGGCGAATACCTACTATCCGAGCGGCATCTACGATGGCGTCAAAAACAACGTCATCGCCACCTGGAACAAGGTAATGGTGGTCTGCAGCTGTAGTGCACCCAGTGGCGGCCAACTCGCCAAGACCAACCAGGGCAGCGGCGTGGACATCTTCTACCGAGAGGCGCCCCCAGACCGGGTAGAGCTCAACCAGCCACTGGAAAAGATCACAGCCGGTAGCCCGACCTCTGGTAATCCATTGGTAAAGATGGTGGTGCGTATTAACGAGACCAGCCGTGATGACATCACCGTCACAGTGCACTACCTGGTCACCGGATTCTGCCGCAACGCTTCCCACGGCGGTGACCCGACCATCGGAGATTGCCACGTCGCCGGGATAGCGAGCACCGCGCAAAACGAGGCGTCCAGCCAGCGGCCTCAGTTTCTCTCCAGAGGAAGTCTTATTCATGGAGTCCAGTCAGCGAAGGTGTCGATCATCAATCGAACGTCGGGACCCAACGGATACAGAATCGGACAGGTGCAGCCGTCCGTCATGTACTGAGCTACCTTTTCTCGGACCTCGTCGGCTGTTCCCGCAGCACAAATCATCTGCACGACATCATCAGGCACCAGTTTGGAGGCGGCCACCACCTGTTCATGGGTGGCCGGCCAGGTTAGGACCCGCCCGATCTCTTCAAGCAGAGATTCAGGTACGCCCGAGGCCTTCATGATGTGGGGCTGCTGACCTAAATATTGAGTGACCATGAGACGGGCCCCATCAAGGGCCTCAGCTCGGGTTTCGGCAACTGAGCACACTACAAGCTGAGGGCGGTCCAAATCGTCTACCGAGCGGCCTACCCGGGCCGCCCCATCGGCTAGGCGATCCATAGCCTTCCGGTTGTACTCGGGGGACACTAGGTAATTGAGCACTACACCATCGGCAATCTCGCCGGTAAGCTCCAGCATCCGATCACCAGTGGCTCCGATGTAGATCGGGACCTCCTTGGGGCGACGATCCTGATACACGTAGTCGAGTTCTACGCCATCAAGTTGCACGAAATCTCCGTCATACGTAACTGTCTCATCTGCCAATAGGGCTCGACATGCCTCCACGATCTCTCGAATGGCAGTCAGCGATTTACGACGCCGTACACCAACCTTGGTCGCCAGCGGCTCCCACCAAGCTCCAATTCCCAGAATTATCCGGCCGGGCGCCAAATCGTCAAGTGTGGAAAACGTGGATGCCAGACGGGCCGGGTTGCGGGTCCAGCAGTCGACTACCCCGGAACCAATTTTGATGGAGTCGGTGCAGGTAGCAAAGGCTGCCATTGGCACAACGGCATCTCGCACGAGCCGAGAGTCGGCCTGCCACACAGCCTCGAAGCCGCGCTGTTCGGCGTAGGTCACATACTCCATCGCCTCAGTGATGGGGTGTGCATCTTGCAGGTAGATGGCAAGTCGGGTCATGATTTTTTCCTCTCTCAGATTTCGTCAAGTCGGCGATGCAGACGCAACGCTTCCTCACTAGCACGGGCCCGGACTTCACCAGCATCGACCCGGGTCGGTTGGCCGTCAGACAGCACAACCACTCCATCAACTTCGACGGTACGGGGGGCAACACCGGTGGTGAAGGCCAAGCGCCAAGGATCCATATCATCGTAATTCCAGGTGACCCGATCCTTACGGGCCTCTGGAAAGACATTCCACCCGCCCGCCAGCCACCCCCAAGCCACCTCAGGCGAGGCGGTGACATCTTCCTCTCGATGGCGTGCGTAGGCCAACCGGAACTCCTCAAGCATATCGGCCCCGATTCCGTCGGTTCCTAGTGCCATCGGGTTGGCGAAACGGGCCGGACGGGCATACCCAACCGAATTGTTCATATTGGACCGAGGGTTATGAACCATAGTTCCGGCTAACCCATGATCGCCCTCAAGGTGCACCCCGTGGATAAGCAACCAATTCTCACTGGCTAGCGACCGCAGCCGATCAGCCGCGCCAGCGTCCACTGGCCCTTCCGCTACGTGGACGTGTACACCAACTCCGAGATCTGCGGCCAAACCAGCCGCTGTCTCCAAACTGTCGTCACTGCAGGTAAAGGCGGCGTGGATGCCGACCATCCCGTGTCCTCCAGCCCGCAAGTACCTCTCGTTCTCGGCTAGGCCCTGCTGGGCTCCGTCAAAACCGTGACGATCGGTGATCCCGTACGAGCAGGAGACCCGAATCCCAACCTCGGCGCAGGCTTCAGAAATAACGTCCAGTGATCCCTCAATGGCGTTAGGCGACTCGTGGTGGTCAACGATGGCAGTGCAGCCCCGCTCCAGCGCCTCGACGGCGCCCAGCATGGCCGACCAACGAATCGACTCAAGGTCCAGTGCTCTGTCGAGACGCCACCACACCAAATCCAGAATCTCCGTAAACCCTCTTGGTGTTCGAGGTGGCGTCGGCATTCCCCTAGCAAGCGTCGAGTAAAGGTGGTGATGGGCACAAACCAAGCCCGGAGTCATACCTTTCTCCACCTTAGGGGTAGCGCTCAAGCCGTCAAGCTCCAGCATCCCTAACGCCCATTCCAATCAACCCAGTGTTCTTGTTGGTCTAAGTCCGCCATTGGCAGGGAGTGACGCCAAATACCGTCACAGGAATGGAGCGCAGCGGCGACCGCTCCGGCCGTGGGTACTAGGCCGATCTCCCCCACACCCTTGATCCCATAGGGAGCATCAGGCTGCGGTGATTCAACTAGACGGACGTCCACGGCAGGCATGTCCTTCGAGCGAATTATGCCCAGGCTGCGCAGTGTGTCATTCTTGGGGCGGCCGTCACTATCGATCGGGAACCCCTCGGTCAACGCATAGCCAAGACCCATGTGGACGGCTCCTTCAACCTGTCCCTCACACAACATTGGGTTCACCGCCCGCCCAACATCGTGGGCAGCTACCACGTGATCTACGTCGCCGGTCGCAGAATCCATGACCACCAGTTGAGCGGCATAGCCGAAAGTGGAGTGGATTATTGGATTCTCAACACCATCAGACATTGAGTTAGTCCAATCAACCCGGTATTCACCCTCATAGTCGACACCTGTCCGACAACCGTCGACTAGAGCCTTCCGACAAGCATCAGCGATTGAGCCAGCACCCATAAGGGTTCCCCGGCTACCGGTGGTCTGACCAGCACCAAGCTCCCGGGTGGTGTCGACGATGACATCAACATTCTCTGGATCAACCTGCAACTCTTCAACGGCAACCTGAAGAGCAACGGTATGGATGCCCTGCCCCATCTCGGTCCAACAATGTCGCACTTCTACTCGACCCTCAACAGTGAAACGAACAACAGCCCGGGCAATCTCCTTAAATCCATTACCCAATCCAGAGTTTTTCAGGCCAAGGCCGAGCCCCACTGGCAGACCGGCTGCCACCGCTTTGTCATAGGCATCCTTCACCTCGTCTAGACAGGCTCGAGCGCCAAGACAGCCGTCATCCATGATCTGGCCGGGTCCCCACACCTTTCCTGGAGTAATGACATTGCGACTACGGATTTCCCAACCGGAGATCCCAACCTTCTCGGCCAAGCGGTCCAGTACTCCCTCCATGGCAAACTGCGCCTGGTTTGCACCGAAACCTCGAAATGCGCCACATACTGGGCTGTTGGTCCGAACGGCAGTGGCCTCAACATCGATGGTGGGCAGCACGTAGGGGCCGCTGGCATGGCCAGCTGCTCTCTCCAGAACCTTCATACCTACCGACGCGTACGGCCCTGAATCTCCGATCATCCGTACCCAAAGTCCAGTAAGTAGGCCGTCTTGGTCGCAGCCGGCCCGATAAGCCATCCGGATCGGATGGCGCTTGGGATGCATAAGAAGCGACTCTTCGCGCGACAGGGTGCACCGCACCGGCTGGCCAGTGACCCAGGCCGCTAGCGCCGTGTGGGCCTGGTTGGACATGTCCTCCTTGCCCCCGAAGGCGCCGCCATTGGACACGAGTTCCACCGTGATCTGTTCAGTGGGTACGTCCAGAACTGAGGCGATCTGGTTCCGATCGTCCCAAACACCCTGACCACCCGAGTAGACATGCAGACCCGACTGGCTGCCGCCTACAGGCACGGCCAGCGTTGACTCTGGCTCCAAGAAGGCATGTTCAATCCGTTGGGTCTGGAAAATCTCTTCTACTACATGAGTCGACGCAGCCAGGGCTTGCTCGACATCACCACGGGCGTAACGAGACACTGAGAGCACATTGCCGTCAAGTTCCCATACGGCGTCCTCCTTAGCCGATAGGGCCACCACGGGGTCGCTGTAAACAGTCAGCGGCACGTAATCAACCTCGACCAGTTGTGCTGCCCGACGGGCGATCTCTCGGTCGTCGGCCACCACCACCGCCAGAACGTCACCAAGGTAAGACGTCCGTCCGCCCTGAGGAATCATTACTGGCCAGTCGGTGTAGATGATTCCTACCCGCAACGCCCCAGGAATATCCTCGGCGGTAAGCACCCGGTGAACACCCGCTACGGCCAGCGCCGCACTGGTGTCGATTCGTACAACATCAGCCCGGGCGTGATCAGTGAGCCGAAGGGCTGCGTGTAGCAGACCAGCAGGTCTCAGATCATCGATGTAGGGCCGGTCTCCGAGGGTCAGTTCGAGCGCCTCGACCTTGGCTACCGATACACCAATTCCGCCAGTAGGTAATTCTACCGGGACCTCACCAGCGGCTAGAGAATCTACAGCATCAAGGATCTTTACGTAGCCAGTGCAACGGCAGAGGTGGGCGCCGAGATGCCGGGCGGCATCTCCTCGGGCCAAGACTTTGCCCTTATCGGCAGCCTTATCCAGCAGCGACTTGACCCGCATGACGATTCCTGGGGTGCAAAAACCACACTGCAGGGCTCCGTGCGCGGCGAAGGCGGCTGCGTAACGCTCTCGTTCCTCGGCTGCGAGACCCTCCAGCGTGGTAACTGAAGCACCCTCAATCTTGTCCATCGGCATCTGGCAAGCCACACGGGCCTTACCGTTCAGTAGGACTGTGCAACAACCGCATTGCCCGGATGGCGAACATCCGTCCTTAGGTGAGGTGACCCGCAACTCGTCCCGAAGGGCGGCCAAAAGGTGGGGATGGTCCTGCGAGGTTGCGACAGCCGTTCCATTCAGATCAAAGGTGGTCACTGGTTGCGCCCCTCAACGATCCTCTTCGTTTCATTGTCAAAATCAGCGGCATCAAGAGCCAACAGGGTGTGAAGCAGGACATCGGCACCAGCGACTAGGTCGGCGGGCGCGGTGTACTCCGCTGGATTATGGCTAATCCCATCCCGGCTGGGAACAAATACCATCCCTGTTGGACAGACTCGGGCGAGCATCTGGGCATCATGTCCCGCCCCAGAAGGCATCTGGCGCACAGAGTGACCAAGCTCAGTTGCAACCCCCGCCACCGTCTCGACTACTCGATCGTCGAAGACCACCGGTTCAAAGCGGGCCAGAGTGCGTTCGGCAACCGTTACCCCCTCAGCGGTGGCAGTCTCAGCCACAAACCGCGCTAGTTCAGCCTCCGCATCGCGCAATAGCTTCTCATCAGTGTTACGTAGGTCTACGGTCATGGTTGCCAAACCCGCCACCACGTTCACTAAATCAGGATGCAGATCAAGTCGTCCGGCGGTAGCCACTTGGCGATCAGAGCGGCCATCACTCATCTCCAGCGCCAAGTGCCGCAGGTGAACGGCAATAGCTGCGGCAACATACCCTGCGTCGTGTCGCAGATTCATTGGTGTCGTGCCTGCGTGATTGGACTGTCCGGTGATCGTCAGTTCAGTCCAGGAAATGCCTTGAACCCCAGTGACAGCGCCAATGGTGATTCCCTCGGCCTCTAGGACGGGACCCTGCTCGACATGTAACTCCACGAAAGCGTGCGGGACAGGTCCCGGACAAGGAGCTATCCCTCGATAGCCGATACGGGCCAACTCCTCCCCAACTATTGCACCATCGATGCCCACAATGTCGAGGGCCGCCTCAAGACCCAGACCACCCACGTACACGAGACTGCCCAACATGTCTGGTGGGAACCGCGCACCTTCCTCATCAGTGAAGAATGCGACAGCCACCGGATGCTCAGTTTGGACGCCATGGCGCTCCAACGTCTCGACCACCTCGAGGCCGGCCAACACCCCAAGGTTTCCGTCGTAACGACCTCCGGTCCGCACCGTATCTATATGACTCCCGGTCATAATCGGTGGCCCATTGATCCGGCCTGGCCGGGTGCCGATCACGTTCCCAATAGCGTCAACTGAAACTGATAAGCCAATTTCGCTCATCCAGGCCCCAACAAGATCACGCCCAGCACGGTCCTCGTCGGTTAACGCAAGCCGACAAGAACCACCACCTTCGATTGGTCCAACTGTGGCCAGTTCTTCGATCCGTCGAATTAGGCGGTCGCCGTCGATCCTTAGATCGTTAGTGAACCTGGTATTCATCGAGCCTCTTCGGGGCTCACTCGGCCCTCTCGGCTGGCGAGGGCGATGTCGTCGGGACGAACCGGGACTCTCGGTAGATCCAAACCTGTTGCGGCCCGGATGGCACCGGCCACGGCTGGTGTGGACGAGATTGTCGGCGCCTCTCCAATTCCCTTAGCCCCGAACGGAGCACCGGGTTCAGGCTGTTCAATGAGCGCGGCAACCTCCAAAGGTGGCATGTCGAGCGCAGTGGGGATGAGATAGTCAGTGAATGAGGGGTTACGAATGAGACCATCAACCACTTTGACCTCCTCCATAACAGCTAAGCCGACCCCCTGGGCTGCACCCCCTTCAAGTTGGCCGAGGGCCTGTAAGGGGTTGAGGATTCGACCTACATCCTGAGCAGTAGTGAGTTCAACAACCTTGACCAAGCCGAGGTCGGGGTCCACATCGACAATGGCTCGATGGGCAGACACAGCGAATGACACATGGGCATCACCCTGTCCACAGTCGTCCAAAGGCAAAGTTGGAGCATGTTGGTGAACAATGGTGGCCTCTATTGGCTCTACGGTTAGCGAAGCCAAAGTCGGCTCTTCTCCGTTAGGCAATCCAACAACCCGTCCATCGAGTAGAGCCAAATCGTCGACAAGTACTCCATACTGATCAGCCACACGAGCCAGCAAATCTCGCCGCACGGCTTCGCAGGCCAATTGAACCGCTCCCCCAGACATCCATGTCTGGCGACTAGCCGAAGTCGATCCAGCCGATCCGATGGAGTTAGTGGACGCCGGTTCCAGTACCACCTCTTCGGTTCGAAGCACCTCTCCCACAATTTGTCGAACAAGCGTCACGAATCCCTGACCGACCTCTGCGCAGGCAGTCGTTACCGTCACCAAGCCGCTGTGCATTACACAGCGGGCTTCACTGCTGTCATCAAAACCCTCGGAGAACATGAGGTTCTTGAAACCAAGAGCAACTGCCTCACCGCGAACAATGTGTTCCACGTCTGCGGTCCGGCCAGCACCACCAGGCCGTGACATCGGTTCGTTAGGGCCACCTGCCGCCGAGGGATGAGCGGCACAAGCATCGAGAACTTCGACCACGGGGAGGGTTCCGGTGATCCTCTGTCCCGTGATAATTACGTCGCCGGAGGCCAAAGCGTTCTGGCGCCTTAGCGCTACCGGATCCATTTTGAGAGCGGCGGCCAAACGGTCCATCTGGGCCTCATGAGCGAAGCAACTCTGAACCGCACCAAATCCGCGCATGGCGCCGCAGGGTGGGTTATCTGTACGCACCACCACTCCTTCGATATCAGCCGATGGGACCCTGTACGGCCCAGCCGCAAAACAGGTGGCGTTGGCTATGACATGGTGGCTACTTGATGCGTAAGCACCACCATCAAACAGAAGGCGCGCCTCAACTCGGACGAGGTCACCAGTGCTGGTCGCGTAATGGCGGTACCACATGCGGGCTGGGTGCCGATGCACGTGACCATAGAAACTTTCATCACGCGAGTAACACATCTTTACTGGCCGGCCAGTGTGCAGAGCCAGGAGGCACAGGTGGATATGGAGACTGATGTCCTCACGAGCACCAAATGCGCCACCTACTCCGGCCAGCGTGAGGCGGACTCGCTCTGCAGGCAGGCCCAGGCAAGCCGCTACCTGGTCACGATCGGTATGAAGCCATTGAGTCGCCACAGCAAGATCTACGCCTCCTTCACCGTCAGGAATTGCCAAACCAGATTCGGGACCCATAAAGGCTTGGTCTTGCATCCCTACTTCGTAGGTCCCCTCGACAGATACCAAATCTGAACGGCTTGCAGCCTCCTGATCTCCATGGCGGAGATGGATTCGACGTATGACATTGCCATCAGGATGGATGGGTGGTGCATCCTCCGCAAGGGTCGGGTCAAGAAGCGGCTTAGTCGGTTCGTAGTCCACCTCGACGGCGGCAAGCGCCCTGCGGACGGTATCCGGGTGATCGGCAGCTATTACGACAACGGGTTCGCCCTCATAACGCACAATGTCTCGGGCCAGCACGGGTTGATCTGGTCGGTCTAGGCCAAAGTCGGGCGACCCAGGTATGTCCTCATGAGTTAGGACCGCGTGGACTCCTGGTAGAGCGAGTGCTGGACCAATGTTGATTTGTCGGATACGGGCCGAGGCGTGTGGTGACCGCAAGGTCCCACCCCACAGCATCTGGTCATGCCACAGATCGCTGGAGAAGACAAAATCACCAGTCACCTTAGGAATCCCATCCGGACGGGCAGCACTGTCACCGATCCGCGTGGTTGGGGTTTCCGTCCGCTGAACGGTGGCGGTGTCGACCATACTCACGGGGTCACGCCCTGCTCGCCTGCGGCGCGTCGGCTGGCGGCAGCAAGATTTATAGCCTCGAGAATCCGCCCATAGCCGGTGCAGCGACAAAGGTTCCCAGAGACTGCCTCACGCACCATCAAGTCGTCAGGATCATCCTCGTCTTCAAGAAGAGCGTCCACAGCCATCAGCAAGCCAGGTGTACAGAAGCCACACTGAACAGCACCTGCATCCAAAAAAGCCTGTTGAACATCTGCCAGCCGGGACCCTTCCGAAGCGTCAGCGAGGCCCTCGACCGTAGTGACCGAACAACCATCAGCCGCAGCGGCCAGCACTAGGCAACTACAGACAAGTTCATCATCGACACGCACGGTGCACGAGCCGCACTCCCCCTCCTCACAAGCGTTCTTAGATCCGGCCAAGTCGAGTCGCTCCCGGAGAACAAACAGAAGGCTTTCTCCAGGCAGGGCATCGACTACCTCACGCCTTTGTCCATTAATGGTGAGGGAAAGGACATCCGCAGTCATTATTCAACCACCTTTGACGATCCAGGAAACGCACGACGGAGTGCACGTCCTGCTATTACCATCACGGCATGCCGCCGGTATGCAGCAGTACCACGGTGATCATCAATGGGACGGGCTGCGTCAGCCACTAGGCCAGCAAACTGGTCCACCAGATCGCTGTCGGGCGGAACCTCACCATCAAAATCAAGCCGCTCGGCAACTAGTACCTCGGCCTCAATGGCCCGCACTGGTATTGGCGCTACCGAGCCGAGGGCCACCCTGACAGTCTTACCAAACCGGTCCACAACTAGAGCTAGCGACGCTACGGCAATGACCATCGCGTTGCGGGTCCCGACCTTCAGGAACTCCTGGGGTCCATCCAATACCGGCACTCTCACAGCAACAATTAGTTCGCCAGGAACGAGGGCATTGTCCTTGACGCCGACTACAAACTCATCAAGTGGGAGTCGACGGATACCTTCGACTGATCGCAGTTCGATCTCGGCTTCTAGCGCTGCAAGCACGGGCAGAGTGTCACCAGCCGGTGAGGCAGTGGCCAAGTTCCCACCAAGCGTTGCCGAGTTGCGGATCTGCGGGGAACCCACGGTACGAGCCGCCTGAGCCAGTGCTGGGACTAACGATGCGATAGTTGGCTCTGTCAGGTCAGCACATGTCGTTCCGGCGCCGATACGCAAAACTTCGCCTCTCGCACCCTCCCTGCTCCAGCCCCGCATTTCGGGGATCCGACCAACGGCTACCACATCATTGATCGGGCGAATCCCACGATTCACCTCAACCATAAGGTCAGTCCCTCCAGCCAAGACAAGTGCGTCAGGTTTAGCCTTCATCGCCGCGCAGGCATCGTCTATTGAGGTTGCAATGGTCACTGGCACCTCTCCATGCTGCCGTGGAACTACACATTCGTCAACATTTTGTCAACTATTTGGCATACAACTAAGGTGGGTCCGTGGCCAGCACAGCAGGCACCTCTGACCGAGGTTCAACCACCAGCGACAGCATCGCGGGGTCTCACACCCCGAAAGAGGCTGTTTTGGCTGCGATGCAGCCAGTTGTCGAGGCCCTCGGAGGGACGCTCATACCACTAGGCGACATAACCGACGACGACATAGAAGTGCACTGGGCTGGCACTGTCGTGGGCGTTGTCCGACTCCCTGACCCCCACCTTGACCTGCATAACGCTCTCCCAACCCTTATTGCCGAAGTGGAGTACGACATGGGTAAATCGTGTACCCAGATGAACAGAGCCCAAAAGCAGGCGGTGGTCACCCTGTTGAATGAACGCGGAGCATTCACACTTCGCAAGTCCGTAGAGGACGTTGCCCAGGCGCTAGGGGTGAGTCGGTTTACCGTCTACAACTATCTGGAGCGTGCTGAGTCAGACCAGCCAAGGAACGGACACACACAACCCGACCAGAACGGTCCAACATCATGACCCTCCCCAATTCCTCTCGTCTTTCCGCAGGTACCGATCTATCGCAAATCGACGCTGTCGGCCTAGCCGCCCTCATTCGCAGTGGTCAGTTGTCGCCTACTGAGGCAATCCAGAGCACCATCGACCGCATTGAGCACCTCAACGGTGAATTGAATGCAGTTATTCATGAGCAGTATGAGCAGGCATTGGAACTTGCCGCTTCGCCCAAGCTTCCAGATGGACCGTTCCGCGGCGTCCCAATGCTCATCAAGGACCTGTGGTCCACTGAGGCCGGTCAGCCCCACCACGCTGGCAACCGCGCCCTTAAGGAGATGGGATTCATCGCGGATGCTGACTCCAACTTGGTTACTCGCTACAAACAGGCCGGCTTCGTCATTGTGGGTAGGACGAACACCCCTGAATTAGGTTTGGTGGCCACCACCGAACCCGAGGTATACGGCCCTTCACGAAACCCGTGGAATACCAAATACAGCCCCGGCGGATCGTCCGGCGGTGCGGCTGCAGCGGTGGCCGCTGGCATCCTCCCAGCCGCCAACGCCAGCGACGGTGGCGGTTCTATCCGCATCCCAGCGGCGATGTGTGGTCTGGTAGGCCTGAAACCGTCTCGAGGTCGGGTCTCCCAGGGACCGCGCGAAGAGTGGTCATTTTCGTGTCAGCACGTGGTAACTCAGACCATGCGCGACACGGCAGCCATTCTGGATGCCTCAGCTCTCCCGTTTCCAGGCGACGGCGTGATCGCCCCCGATCATGGCCGACCCTATGCCGAGTGTGTTGAAGCCGATCTTGGACCCCTGCGGATCGGCTTTATGCCCGACAACCATCGCAGCGAAACCCATCCCGACTGCGTAGCAGCCACTCGGCGGACTGCGGACCTGCTGGCTGACCTTGGACACGCAGTAGTGGAGTCACGGCCTGAGGCATTCCTCCATCTTGGCGAATTAAAGGAACTGGCTTGGGCCTTTACCGTCAACTGGTCAGCCGGAGCCGTAGTTAATCTCCGAATCATCAGCGATCAGCTAGGACGGGCCCTGACCGTGGACGACGTGGAAGCTGGTACTTGGGCCATGGCTGAACGAGGGCAGGGTTACACGGCCCCGGACTACCTAAGGTCACAGGGGATCTTGGGCGACTGGCGCCGTTCCATGGCCTCATGGTGGTCCGACTTTGATCTACTGCTCACACCCACCACCGCCCAACCGCCAGCCCAGATTGGCAAGCTCACACCCACTGATAGTGACCCCGTTCGGGGCTCGAGGGGCTCACTCCCATATTCGGTTTACACCTCACCCTTCAACTGCACTGGCCAGCCAGCGATCTCATTGCCTATGGGGTCATCGGACGGTCTACCGGTAGGGATACAACTAGTGGCGGCCTACGGCCGAGAAGACCAACTACTGTCAGTCGGTAGGCAACTCGAGCGAATTGCCAACTGGTCAGCGAGCCGGGCACCCATCCATGCCTAAAGGTTGCCACTCGCCAACAGGCCTACTCCGGTTCGTCTCTGACATGTTCAACCACTACCCGGCATCGAGCTTTTCTCTGACTCCAGCCCCACAAACGATGAGTTCCAGATGTAAATGGAGGCCCCAACTATTTGTCGGCAAATCCTGAAGCATGGACTTAGACCAATAATTCCAGTCAGGCATCGAGGACGCTGGTACCCGCTCCCTCAAGGTCAACAACTGGCGGTTCCGTCGACCAAGGAAAGTTGATCCACCGATCGGTGTGGCACCACACATACTCGCAGTCGACCACCGACTGGGGCTTCTGGTAGAGAACAGCGGAACGGACCTCAGCGACCTGTGCAAGAGATGTCTCGCGTACTAGAGCCAGTGTGTGGCCAGTATCAGCAACATCGTCAACAATCAGAATTCGCCTATCGCCAAGATCCACCCAGTCAACGTAAGGAGGCAATATCACCGGGATGTCAAGATGTTCATCGACACCGGTGTAGTACTCGACGTTCATCACATAGAGATTCTTGACAGCCAGTGCGTAGCCCAACGAACCGGCCACAAACAGCCCACCCCGAGCGATAGAAAGAATCATGTCGGCCCGGTAGCCATCGTCAGCCACCATCTGAGCCAGCTCGCGGACTGCCTTACCGTAAATCGGCCAGTCCATTTCCTCGCGCTGGGGATTTTGCCCCTGGGGCTCATCTGCCACTTCTGTTTTACCCTTCGATGGTCGTGGCAACAAAATCTACCCGATGAATGGCCGGCCGGTCATAGTCCTTAGTCGTAAGTGGCAGCAATCTTCCATTGACCATCTGCTAGAACCACCAGACGGGCTACACCGTCGGCTGTAACCACCTGAATTCGGACCCCACGACGCCGACGATGCTGATCCCACCAGCGTTCGTCGATCGGCCACGGCCCAGCCCAAGCCGTTATTCGCTCCCTCCAGGTGGCCTCTGGATAAGGACGGACGAACGGCAAAGAAATAGCTAACCGATTGGGCACCCCCGAAAGCCCACCCCGCCCATCTACGGTTACTGCAGTCCCCGTAGCATCTACCACCTCCACTACTACTGGATCGACATGAACAGCCGCTGGGAACGGCTGAGGGAGAGCACCTGGCCAAGGTGGGGTTTCTAGACTCCTACTCTTGTCCGATAATCCGCTAAGGCGTCCCTCTTGACCCGCCAACCCAGTTTCCTCTACCAGTTCAACAAACGGCGTTAGGGCCACCTGAGTATCAGGATCTCGCCCACCCTGCCACTCCGGGACCTGGACCGACCCCGGACCCAGTAATCCGACCACCCGGGCACATGCCTGCCCAGCCCGCTTATCGGCCGCCGAAGCCTCACCCCAGAACCCCAACTGGTGCCCCGAGGCCAATGCCACCTCATCAGGCACCAATACCAGCAGAGTGATCCCTGAAGTGGGGCGAAGCGCCGGTGGTCCGTGCAACCACCCCTCCAACTGCCATCGCACCCGGTCAACTACTGCCGTGGGACTTAGTGTTCCCCCGTCACGCCAGCGACGGGAAATATGTTCCCCGTTTTCAGTCTCAACCTCGATCACGATCTGGGTACACGCAATCCCTCGAGATGAAAGTCGCTCGTGAAGAACCTCGGCAGCTAACCGGGCGGCAAAGACAGTTCGATCAATCTGTTCGACTGGTGGATCGAAAGCCGTGGGAACTGCTAAATCTGGCGAGACTGGACGGCGGCCTACCAGACGATCGTCAACCCCTGAAGCCAGACGGTGGGCATCGAGGCCATCAGCGCCGAAACGAGCAAGTACATCGGCCGCCGGGAGAGCGGCAAAAGCCCCCAGAGTGACCAGACCCAACCGGACTAATGTGTTTGCTAGATCACCTTTCAGCCCATCCATCGTCAGTACCTCTACCGGTAGGGGTGCCAGAAAGTCTGGGCTACCACCCTGGGGGACGATCACCGCACCTTCTGGGGCCACGCCGCTACTGCGGGCTGCCAGACCGGCGGCGAACGCTCCGTCAGCCACCCCAATCCGACACTCCGGGTCTGTACCTAATCGAGACTGAGCAATAGCGGCTGTTACCACCTTGGTGGTATGGCGCACTAGAGCAACCTCCCCACCGAACAGTCGGATCGGACCCTGCACCCCGAACGAACACCAGCCGGGCCACTGGGCCGTCACCCACGGAGTAACTCCCTCCAAAGCGGAGATCACAGCCTCGAACCCACGGGCTTCTCGGACCTCATCGCGAGCCAAAACTCGGGCTTCTGGACAGAGGCGCTGGGCCTCGCAACGCCGCTGCCCCCGAGCTACACCGGCTCCCCGAGCCGGTGCCGTAGCCGCCACCACACGACCTGCCCCGAGTACTAAGACGGGCTCATCCGGATCTACCACCAGAGCGGTTAGGGGCCAGTCAGGACAGTCCACAACCAGAGTTCGAACAGTGGTTGGGGGAACGGTCAATCCAGTCATGGGCGAACAGGGGCGCCTTCTGGGCCCGGAAGGAGAAGAATGTCTCGTCGGCCTTCAGGGGGAAGTCCTCGTCCATTCACAGATACGTATACCTGACGAACTCGCAGGCGATCCTGCTTCATGTCAGATCCAATGGTTGGGTCAGCATCTGACCCAACCCACGAGGCCTCGTTGATAGAGAAGTGAAAGTCTAGGCGTCCCGGCCAGCCGTCAATTAGATGGCCTACCCCGGGAGACATGTAGACCAGCACCGACCCTCCCTCTCGGCAACGGGCTGCTAGACGTCGAACCTCAGCCGCCAAGGGGCGATGCCTAGGCGATACCAGTATCAAGTCAACAGCCCCCACGAAAGCAGCTACTACCGGGGCCCACTGTTTGGGATCTGGAGCGTTTACCACTACGAGGCGTTTTAGGGCCACTCCGACTTCGGCTGCTGCCGCCAAGCCCAGATCATCGTCACCGACCACCACAACCCACGAACCGGTCTCGGTTGCCCGGGCCATTAGGGCCAGAGCCAAAGACCGGGCGCCAGAACCTGACACCCCCACAGTGATACCTCGCTGAAGGCCGTTGGGCAGCAGGCCTTTTAGAGCCTCGAGCACCGGAAGAACTCGGTCGGTAGCCAACGTGGTCGACTGGACCCGGCGAGCCGTCTCGGCCAGAGAAGGTACGACTCGCAGTCCCGACTTAGAGGGACCCTCTTCCGAAAACAAGTGCCTCTCTAAAAGTTCCTCTGGAGGGAGGTCATCGAAAAGTTCGGGTTCGGCCAGCAGGGACCGAAGATAAGAAGTGGGCTGGGTTGAGGGCATTTGCCTAGTATCGAACATATGTTCGATACTAGGCAAATGCCCTCTTCATCAGGTCAGCCCGTCATCAACACCAGGCCAAAAACTGTGTAAACGACCATCACCACCAGTAGCGGATATTGGCTTCGCAGGGCGACCATTGGTCGCCACGTCTCAACCGAACGATCATGGGCCAAGAGAACTCCACCAAGATGTCCACACACGATCGCTACCAACTGCACCCAACCTACGGTGGTCGGCGAGACCCGGGTCCAGTTCACTGGACTATCAACTGTCCCAAAGAGATCCCACCCTTGACCGTAGGGGTCGGAGGCCCGCACGCTGAACAACTGTCCCTCAAGCATGAGTAGAGAGAAGTAGTGGGCCACGTGGTACCCAAGCACAATAGGTAGTAACGAGTGTCCAAAACGCATCGAGAAGCCAGTCTCTCCGGTCAATCTCTCACCCATTCGCGCTGCCAAATGCCACGCAACCGATACCAAGCCCACCACCCAGAGCAGACCCAGCGTGCCCACCAGAGTCGCACTCCACCCAACATGGCCTGCCGAAACATCGCTCCAGAACCGGGTCCGAGATACACCATCAAATGCCGTCGACCCGAGCACGATCAACAGAAGCGTCACCTCCGAGGACCGCAGGTCATCTACCGCTGCTCCAGTCAATGGAGTCCGTAGCACCAAACGGCCGGTCTGCCCTTGAACAACTCCCCCTTGAGAAGGCAACTGGCGACCAAATGGCGCCAATCGCGCTAACAGGCCAAACAGGACGCCAAAACCTTCCGATCGTCGAGCCGCCTCCGCGCCCCACTGAGCAGCCATCCCGGCCACCAACACCGTGTATCCGAGCGCCACCCACCCAAGAACCCGAGGTCTGGCACCGTCATGGTAGACAAGCTCCAACCACAGGAAAATCGAAACCGGCATGACCGCCAGCCATCCATCCTGTACCCACACTGGTACCCCATCTGACATTTCAGTCGACAAGCCCAAAGTCCCACGTCGCCCTCCACCCTTGCGAAGGTCCACCTGTCTGACCACCGTCTCCCACGGGCTAATCGACGACCACACCGGGCCAACTACTACCACCAATAGAGGCACAGCCACCCAGAAGGCCACATAGACAGCAACCGGAGAGAAATTCGCAGCCACATCGTCGACGCCGAAGAGACCCGCAGTAACCACCACAACAGCTATCACCCCAACAACCAGACGCAACATGGCCGTCCATCCCAGATACAGCGATGCCGCCCATGACGCGAGCGGCCGCCCGACGGAAAGATTTCTTAGCCGGGGCCGATGCCAGAGAAGCCCTAGGGCGGCAAACGACAGCACTAAGGCCACCGCAGCGGACCACCCTGCCTGCCAGAGTGACAGCGGCAGATCAGTTCGCCCTCCAACCCCATGGGCCAGCAGGAAGGGACTAGTCACGAAACCTGAAGCTCGAAGACCACAATTCCGCCCGTATGCAGTTCCGCTTCGAAGATCCCCGGTATCGACGCCACCACCGGCAAGACCGCTGGAGATCCGTGGCCCACCTTTGCAGTCACGTCGTAGACATGGAGGTGGACTTCGTCTACCAAATCAGCTGTAACCGAAATTTCCACTCGAGCACCAATTGACACCTCGAAACGAGGAGCACCACCGACCACACGACCACCGGCTAACTCAACATTAAAACGCCGATCGGGCTCTTCCTCCCCCCCACGTTCCACAACTACGGTGGCTGTAGAGCCGATTGGCTTCCCGTCAACCACGTAGGTCCGGTGGTCATTCGATGAAAGAGTCACATCAACGACGTGAGAACCGTTAGTCAAGCCAGTGATCCGATAGTTCTCTTCAGCAATCATGGCTACCGACAAGCCGTTGACGACCACATGCAAATGTCCCTCTCCGGGCTGATGCTCCCTCTGTGTCTCAACCGGGACTAAATCCATTCCTGAGACTGAGGCCTTCAGAGCGATAGCTCCTGGGCCATCTGATGCAGCCACTAGTTCCAACGCTGGCAAAGCACCAACTCCACTGAGATCAATGGTCTCAAAATGGTCATGGCCCCCTTCGGTCATCGAATGGTCATGGCCCCCTTCGGTCATCGAAGATGCGGCACCATCTGAGCCAGTCGACGAACCACACCCAACTGATACCAAGACCATCGAAAGCAAGGCCAGCAATCGCAAGAATTGACACTGTCTCGGAAGACCACTTGAGGGTGGTTCAACAGTCAATTTTGATGGCTTGAAACGGCAGAGAGTCACACGCTGACGCTACCAACTTGATCTCTTTGGGAAGGCTCCTCCAGCTTAGACAGCGTGCTGCTGAACCCATACATGCATAGCGATGCCCGAGGCGACTCCTGCGTTGATCGACCTCGTAGATCCGAACTGGGCGATCGAACAAACCATCGAAGCGACCTCACGAACGGCATCAGACAAACCACTTGCTTCTTGGCCAAATACTAAAATGCAAGTTTCTGGCAAATCCGTCGACTCCAACGGCACGGCCCCTGGGAGGTTGTCGATCCCAACCAGTGGTATGCCAGCTCCGACCGCCCAGACCACCAGGTCGCCGATTGTCGGATGATGCATCACGTGCTGATACCGGTCGGTGACCATGGCACCTCGTCGGTTCCAGCGTCGCCGCCCCACGATGTGGACGGCCGCGGCGCCAAAGGCGTTCGCATTGCGCACCACCGTGCCGATATTTAAGTCATGCTCCCAATTCTCAACTGCTACGTGAAAGGGATGTCGCCGATTGTCGAGGTCAGCCTTGATGGCGTCAACCGTCCAGTACCGGTAACGATCCACGACGTTGCGACGGTCTCCGACAGCGAGCAACTCTGGGTCCAGCCGTAGATCATCAGGCCACGGTTCAGGGTGGGGGCCAACACCAATTCCATCCTCTGGGGCAGCGCCGTGAGTCACCGGGTCTTGCTCTGAATTCTTCTTCTCAAGCGCCACCGGAACCTCAGTCCACTAAGGCCTGGTTAACCAGGGTCCGCAGGTCCCACCTCAGCGACAGGTGGGCCGAGGAGGGCACCAATTGGGCAAGGAATATGGTGTGTATCCCCTCAGTTGGGTCGATCCAGAAAGCCGTACTAGCCATCCCACCCCAGGAGGCTTCGCCACGCGTGGCGAGAATTCTCGCCTGGGCCGGGTCCTCTACGGTTGCAAAACCAAGGCCGAACCCGCAGCCGGAAAAGAACCCGGGCGTGTAGAGGTCGTCACCAACTTCATCGAGGTGTCGCCCGTCTGGAAGATGGTTGACAGTCATCAGCTGGACAGTGCGACTGCCCAGCACGCGCCGACCACCTAGTGCACCTCCTCCCAGCAATGCCGAACAGAAGCGGTGGTAGTCGGCCATGGTTGACACGAGGCCCCCACCACCGCTATCCCACGATGGCTCACGAAAGGCAGTGCTTAAGCCGCGGTCCAGGAGCGCTGGCTCCTCGTCAGATGAGAACGCGTAACACGACGTCATCCGTCGCAAGCTTTCGTCATTCACCTTAAAGCCAGTGTCAAGCATGCCTAAGGGATCCAAAATCCGGGCTTGCAACGCTTCGGCAAAGGGCCGTCCATCCACTACCTCCACGACACGACCGAGCACGTCGGTGGCCATCGAATACGACCACCGTGTTCCCGGCTGGTGGCGTAGCGGCAGAGTGGCGACCAAATCGATGCGCTCGGTCAGATTGCACCCCAGGTCGAGGGCGCCGAGCCCAACTTTTCGATACATCTCATCTACTGGGTGCTGGGTCAGAATTGAATAACTAAGTCCGGCGGTGTGTGTGAGCAGGTCGGCGATCGTGATGGGTCGCTCAGCGGGCACTGTTTCCGGAGCATCGGCTGTGCCACCAACGAAAACCTGCTGTCCAGCAAAGGCAGGAAGAAAGCGTTCCAGAGGGTCGCTAAGGCGGACTTGACCCTCCTCAACTAACTGCATCACCGTCACCGAAGTGATCGGCTTGGTCATGGAAAAGATCCGCCAGAGAGAGTCAGTGGCAACTGGGACCACCTCTTCTCGGTTGGCCAGACCCGCCATCGAACGTAAGGCCACTTGGCCATGACGAGCCACCAATACGTCAGTACCAACCATGCGACCGTCCTCGACGAAGGCTCGCGCAAAGTCTGCGACCCGCTGAAGCCGACTAGGTTCAAAACCCAGATCAGTAGGGCTGGGTGTTGCGGGGTCACACCCCATGGCCTAAATCAGCCTGCGTCGCCGGTCAGTTCGTCATCGCTTGGAATTTCAACACCCTCGACCCAATAAAGGTAGAGACCGGCGATGATGTCCTCGATATCCTCGATGTCCTCTGCTCCAGCATCAGCCAGTTCCAAGGTGACGACGTTGCTATTTACGTGGATGCCTGAGATTCCGCCACGAGCGAACAAGCGCCGGGCAAGCTCATCAGTCGGCGTACATCCGGGAATCTCGTCACCAGCACGGAAGCGCTCGTGACCCATACCAGTGATAGACCGGTTGGTCTCATACCGGACGACTCCGGAGCGAAATGACGGCTTAGAAACGACGGTGATTGGCTGACCCATTGCTGGGCAGGCTAGCGGTCGACGCTCACTCCAGCGTCGGCTAGGTCAACTGGATCGCCACTTTGATCGCCCACCAAACCCCGATCTGCTCGATAAAGGCAACTGGCGAGCACAATCGACCCCAGACTCAACACGGTGTGCACCAACTTGAAGCCAATTTCATAGTCATCAAACAACATACCGATGCCGCGCACCGTCCAGAAAACGATGGTCCACAAACAGAACGCGGCGACCAGACGGGTCGACCCAAGCGGGCGACGGTGCCAGAGTCCCAGAGGCACGGTGGCCATGAGGGCTGCAAGAACGAGAAAGATTAGGGCCACAACTAGCTGCCATGTCCGAGCTCCTGGAGCGAGGTCGTCGTCGCTGATCACATTGCGGATCCGGCCCACCCAGACGACAGCTGTCCACGCCACTGCCAACCACAGGAGTCGGATCACATTACTCATAGTCAAAAATGGTATCGCCGGTTAGAAGAGGCGAACCAACCCGTGGCGCTCTCTGGCTGGCAGACCAACTGGTGGTAGGTCTTTCATGAACGACCAAGACCGTCTGTGAAATGCCGTAGCCCCCCACTCGGCTAGCCCCTGACGATGAACAGGGCTTGGGTAGCCCTTCGACGTGGCGAACCCGTAACCAGGAAAGCGCTGGTCAGCTTGACGCATAATTCGGTCACGGGTGACCTTTGCCACGATGGAGGCGGCGGCGATCGACAGGCTGGTGGTGTCGCCCTTCACGATCGTGTGGGCCCGCCCACCACCCACGAAGTCCCAGTTTCCGTCCAGCAGCACCCTGTCAACTTTCAGATCAAGTTGATCCAGAGCTCGTTGGGCTGCAAGGCGTTGAGCGGCCGACATTCCCAGCTCGTCGCACTCATCGTTGCTCGCATGGCCCACCGACCAGGCGGTGGCCCATTCAGTGATACGGCCCAAGATCGCTTCGCGTTCCGGTTCGTTAAGCATCTTGGAATCACGGACCCCAGTGATCCGACGATCGGCGTTGACCACAACGGCTCCAACGGTAAGTGGCCCTGCCCAGGAACCCTTGCCGACCTCATCCATCCCAGCCACTACGACATGTCCCGCAGACCACAGCCGCCGTTCAGCAGCTAGGCCCGGCGCTCTCCCGCGGAGGGCAGCACGCATCCGGTTCCTTTTAACCATGACCAGACCCTAGGACCTTGGCAGCCGACCGGCAGGTGCGGCCAGCAGTGCTTCACCAGCAAGCTCAGAGCTCGAAAATGCACTGTCTAGCCCCGGGACTCGCAGGACAACTGGACCTTCTCCTAGGTGTGGTTCCAGTTGCCATAGGAAGGCTGGGCGGGTGCCATGCCAGCGGATGGCGAAGCCCAGGCGCCCCACAGGAGTGAATAATCCATGCACTTCGACCGGCTGGCCAAGCCAGGCGTCGGGCACGTCTACTAGAAGGTCCAACCCATCAGAGGAGCGACGGACCAAACGGTCGGCCAAACTTCGTAGTTCAGCAGCCGGACCCACAGCAGCAACGGACAAGGCGGGCTCACCAGAACCGAATAGCCCGCCACCAAGCAACAAAGCGTCAGCGGCGGCCGTTGGGTCGCCTATTGCCTCGAATAGGCCAACTAGCGACGCAGCAGCGCAACGACCCTCCGGGCTATCGCCGCCGAGGCGTATGACCTCCTCTAACGAAAGGCCTTGATGTACAACTAAGGAACCATCAAAGTGCTTGGTTTCACGAGCCAGGGTCCAAAGGGCGGCCGTAGCCTCAAGGCGCTCAATTCCTGATCCCAGCCAACTCTTTCCAAGTCGATGAGCCGCCTCGTCTCCAAACCCCCATCGGGCCAACTCGACTACTACGGCTGCCGACGAGTCAGCCAACAAGGTGTCCACTAACGCCCGATGGACATCGACCCCATCTGGCAGGTCAACGGCAGTGGCGGCCTCAAGCCGCGCTTCCCAACCCGCTGCAACTCGATCGACGGGAGGCAAGACTGCTGACGGATTTTCAACTAAATCGTCAGTTGGAACTGCAAACCGCATGGCAGTCCGGTGAGGCAGCGGCACAATAAGTGCACCTGCGGCTGCCCCAATTCGGCAACGCACTGGTTCAGGCACCTCCTTAACCGCTAGACCACCAGTGACCTCAGCCCACAGGTCCCCCCTTGAATCCACCAGTGAGAACCGGCCGGGGTCACGGTCAAGAACCACGGAAGGGACCCCGTCGACGATGAGGCGTCGACCATCCACCGCCACGCGTCGGATTCGACCTCCTGCTGAGGCCTGAACAGCCACCGCCACAGCCACTGGGACGGACGCCTCATTAGTCAACTCAACGACCACCGCCGGACCAGAGGAGCCGTCGGGCTGCGCTGCCCACGTGGTCGCCACGATGTCACCACCCGAGACGCGCATCCGGGTCTCCAGCACCGGTGCCGGGCCGGGCCGGACTTGGCGGACTCCCGCCTCAATCGCCGGCGCGTACCACCGATCGTCTGCACCGATCCACCACTCGATCTGATGGCCCAATCCGTGCTCCTGACCAAGGGGCCACACCGTGGCCCGGGAATCGACTAGAGCCAGAGGGCGGTCCCACGTTCCGACCCGGGTTCCAGCAGGCACCCTTGTACCTTCATCAGCTTGGTCGCGCCGAAACAGAAATCGGGAAAATGGTCCAGCCATCAGGTTTCTGACGATCTGTGCCCGGCTGACTCGACCTCTGGAACTGGTCGTCGAGCCATAAGTTCCGACCACACGTCGACAGGTGAGTGGCCATCCTCAAACACTCTCCGGACCCCAGCAGCGATCGGAACCTCAACATTTACTTTTGATGCCAGTTGGCAAGCCACTCCTGCCGTCCGTACGCCTTCGGCCACCTGTTCCATCCCGGCTAACACCTCCTCAGTCGGTACTCCTCGCCCCACCTGTTCGCCGACCCAGCGGTTTCGACTCTGGCTGCTCATACAGGTGGCCAGCGTGTCACCTAGGCCCGCCAGTCCGGCCAATGTTTTGAAATCAGCGCCGAGCGCCACACCAAGCCGGGTCATTTCAGCGAGACCTCGAGTGATGAGCGCGGCCCTTGCGTTGTCTCCTGCATTCAACCCTTCCGCCATCCCAGCGGCTAAAGCAATAATATTCTTGACAGCCCCACCGATCTCACAGCCCACCAAGTCGTCGTTGGTGTAAATCCGTAGCCGATCTGAGGCCAACAGAGCTTGAATAGTAAGGGCGGCGGCCGGGTCGGTAGCTGCTACCACGCTGGCCGCGGAACGACCTTCCAGTATCTCTGTAGCCAGATTTGGCCCTGTGAGCACACCGATTGGCCGGCCAGGCAGCACCTCGGCAGCCACTTGGCTCATACGCAGGCCGGTTCCTTGCTCAAAACCTTTGGCGAGACTTATTATCGGAACGTTGGCGCCAATAGCCGTCGCTGCGGCGGTCAGAGTAGACCGAAAACCGTGGGTGGGCACACCGGCAACCACGAGGTCAGCACCGCACACCGCCGCGAGTAGATCATCCGTGGCTTCCAGTTCAGTGGGCAGATCGTGACCGTCGAGATAGCGTCGATTACCCCGCCCAGCAGCCACATCAGCTGCTACCTCAGGCCGACGGGACCAAAGCACCGTGGATACAACCGGTGCCAGCAGGGCCGCCACCGTCGTGCCCCAAGATCCGGCACCAACCACCGCTACCCGGTGGGCCTTGGATCTGGTAGGCGTCCGTGGCGTCATGCCTTCACCCTAGGGTGTCGCTATGTCTGGACTTGTCGGTGTGCTCATACCCGTGAAAGCCTTCAACGAGGCAAAGGGGCGCCTCGCCAGTGTCGTAGCCGCCGATATGCGCGCCGAACTGGTGCGGAATATGGCGGCCACAGTAATCGCAGCAGCGGCTCCCCTCCCGGTGACAGTGGTCTGTGATGACGACGAGGTTGACGTTTGGGCGCGTTCGGTCGGTGCGAGTGTGCTTCGGGTCCACGAGCCGGGCTTAAACCATGCCGTAGAGGCTGGAGTCGCTGCGCTGGCGGCCGCTGGGGTGGAAAGAGTTCTGATTGCGCACGCTGACCTTCCTAGGGCCACCCGACTGGACCACTGTACGACCACCGAGGGAATCACCCTGGTGCCCGACCGCCACCTAGACGGAACTCCGGTGATCGTGGTGCCGAGCAGCGCAGGTTTCCGTTTTGCGTACGGACCAGGTTCGTACGCGGCCCACGTGGCTGAGGCCGAGCGGCTGGGCCTTCCATGGCGAAGTCTGCACGACCCGGACTTGGCATTTGACGTCGACGATCCAGATGACCTCAAGGGCCTAGCAGACCTTGTCGGGACAAGAGGCTTTCAACCGATGGACTGACTTCGGCGGGACCTCCGACCTCGGAGGCTCCGGCCGGCGGCACCAACTGAAGGTTCCCATCGGAACCGCCGGGCCGCCACCACGGCACCCAAAATACCCCACGCTCCAATACGAGCCAACAGGACCAGATCCCAGGCTGAACCATCCTGAAAGGGATCGAATGCATTCGAGAACGCCTCCACAAACGGCTTAAGCGGTAAGGCGTTACCTACGACCTGGAGCCACGCTGGGGCATCACCGATCGGTATGAAAACGTCGGATACGAAAGCAACTGGAAGGATGGTGGCATTGGCCAGAGCGGGAGATGACTGGCCAGAGGGCGCCAGAGCAGCCAAGGCCAGCCCGAGCATCGCGAAAGATCCTGTCCCAACCAGAAATGTTGTCACCGCCGCAGGTATCCCCCCAACATTGATTTCAACACCGTAGAGAGCGACACCGACGACCAACATGATCAACGCACCTACCAGAGCAATCGATACTCCGGAGAGCACTACCCCACCCAGGTAAACCCACCGGGGTAGCGGTGTGCTGCGAACCCGCCGAAGAATCCCTTCATCACGGTCGATGGCTGTGGAGATCCCAATGTTCGTATAGGTCGCAGACACGGCGGTGAAGACAGCTAACCCGGGCGCGTAGAACTGAGCGAACTTCATCAAATGACCACGAGCGAAGATTTCACCAGCGCCATAAATGGTGCCGAACAGCAGGAGAAACATTAACGGGAAGACCAAGGTAAAGAATGCAGCAACTGGTACTCGCCGAAACTTTCGGTTCTGGTAACCCACCTGACACACCAGCAGGCGTAATGGTGCTGGGAGCGAGTCAGGCATCAGATGGCCCTGTCGGTGCCCCATCACCGTCGACGGAATCTGGATAGCCCTCTAGGAGCCCCAGGTATACGTCCTCGAGGGTTGGCCGGACTACTTCAAGGTCTTCCAACTCGAGGCCACGATCCAGAGCCCAGGTGGTGAGCTGGTGTAGATCAGCAGTGGGTTCCTCAGTCCGGATCTCGAGGCGCCCATCAAGCACTCTGGCCTGTCCAGAAAGACCACCCAACAGGCCCTCAACAGTGCCATCTACTTTGACCGGGAAACGGATTCGGATCAACGTCCCGCGCTCCATCGACCGCCGCAACTCGTCGGGGGTTCCTTCAGCCACCGCCCTTCCGCCAGCGATTACCAGCACCCGGTCGGCTAACGCTTGCACCTCATCCATGTAGTGACTAGTCAGCACGATGGTGGTACCTAGCGTCCGGAGCCTGTCAACCATTTCCCAAGCCTGTCGCCGGGCTGAAGGATCGAACCCGGTGGTCGGCTCGTCAAGAAACAGCAGGTCGGGGTCACCAATGAGACCTAGGGCTAAGTCGATTCGACGCTTCTGACCACCCGACAGACGGTGGGTGCGCCGGCCTCCAAGGCCGTCAAGACCAACGAGTTCCAGTACCTCATCGACTGGTCGACAACGGGAGTAACAAGAGCCGTAGTGGGCTAGAACCTCACGGACGGTCAGTTCTCGTTCAATGCCGACCTCCTGCAGCACAATACCTACGCGATCTCGAAACGCCGTCGAGGCTGACTCCGGGTCGTAGCCCAAGACCTCTACCGTGCCGACGTCACGGGTTCGATGCCCCTCAAGGATTTCCACTGTGGTCGACTTGCCAGCACCATTTGGCCCTAACAGTGCAAACACCTCACCTGGATCTACATGGAATGAAAGACCATCAACCGCCCGGACATCTCCGTAGGACTTCCCGAGCCCGGACACGGTAAGAGCGGGGGTAGCAGGCACGGTAGTGAGGCTAGTCAGAGGCCTCTAGTTGCTTGGCCCTAAACAGACCTTTTAACTAGATGCGACTGCTGGCAGACTGAGTTGCATGGAGACCGCAAGTTTCGAACACATGGTTAACGGCACGCCAGAGGACTATGAACTCATCGGACGTGCAGGGGCTGCCCACAAAGCCAAACACCTAGCCGACCACATACTGGGTACTTTGCAGGCCATGGCTGGCCCACTTCTTGGCTATCAGGTCGACCGGTTCCAGCACAGTTTGCAGAGTGCAACTCGCGCACTCCGCAACGGCGAGGACGACGAGATGGTCGTGGCTGCTCTCCTTCATGACGTTGGCGACCCGATCGCCCCAGAGAATCACAGCGCGGTTGCCGCCGACATTCTCCGCCCCTACGTGAGTGACCGCACCCACTGGATCATCAGACACCACGGGCTGTTCCAGGGGTACTACTACTTTCATCACGTCGGCGGTGACCGAGATGGGCGCGAGGTATTCCGTGACCATGAATGGTTTGATGACTGTGCAGCGTTCTGCGAGGAATATGACCAAAACTGCTTCGAACGAAACTACGACACCATGGCGTTAGAAGAGTTCGAACCACTGGTTCATGCTCTTTTCGCTCGTCAGAGCCGTTTCCCACTCCCTCAGACAACTCTTGTCTGACCCAGACGCACATCGGAACTAGGCCTAAGGCAATCAAACATCAGTTTGATTGCTCCAGCGGAACAATCGATGGTCGACCGCAAGACTTCGACAGACTCGTCTAGGCCAAAAATTGTGAGACACTAAGATTGCACTCCGTTCTGGCCGAGTAATAAGTTGACGTGCCACCATGTGCACTTAATTAGCCGGATCCCTCTGATTCCAAAACAGGGAAACGATCGCCATCGGGCTTAGACCCTGGTACTTGTAGCAAATTCAATAACTTGCCAACCGCCCTTGCTGCACTCACCACTCTCCTGTTTCCGGGCAACCCGGCGGCCGACTTCGGGCGACAAGTCCTTTAACGTACGATTCGGTTATGGACAACGACCTGCGCGCGGACCACCGAGCAGATCAAGTCGCGCGCATCAACCTGCTGGACGGCAACTTCTACATCACCGATCCCTACCCCACCTACGACCATCTACGCCGGGAAAATCCCCTTTACCGTGACGAGATCAACGGGCTGTGGGGCGTATTTCGCTACGACGACATCGTGGACATTGAGCGCGACAAGGAAACCTTCTCCAACGCCGGGGACGGACGGAGCGGGTATCGCCCAAAGATCCCAGCAGATCGCTCAATCATTGGCCTAGACGATCCCCATCACGTGATGCGCCGCAACGTGGTATCGCGGAGGTTTACACCCCGAGCCGTCGCTGGCTGGGAGGACCATGTACGAGAAACAGTGACTGCGCTGATCGACGACGCTTTGAGCGATACAGCTGTCGGCGGGACCCGCCAGGTCGAGGTCATCACCCAGTTGGCCGCTCCACTTCCCGCCCAGATGATCGGCCTCCTACTCGGCTTCGGTGACGAGATGTGGCCCAAACTCCAGGAGTGGTCCGAACGCACCATTGCGTTGGGGGGTGGCCCTGGATACCACGACGAGGCAGGAGTAGCGGCCGCCATAGAGTTCGCTGGGGCTTGTGCCGACCTTTACGCGACTAAGAAACCGGAAGTGACCGAAGGCTGCCCGATGAATGACGTGATGTCAGTTTGGATTGACCGGGAACGGCAAGGACCTGCGGCCATGGATGGGCACCCGTTCGGCCTAGACGAGATCATCTCGGACTCACTGTTGCTACTCGATGGCGGTGCCGAAACCACCCGCACCGTTATCGCCCGAACCCTCGTTGAGTTGGCCAGTCGACCTGATCAATGGGCGCTGCTGCGCAACGGCGCTGATCTGACAGTGGCCGTTGAGGAGTTCATCCGGTGGGTTACGCCAATCCACAATATGTGCCGTGTGGCCACTAAAGACGTGGCGATGCATGGCTGCATAATCCAAGCCGGTGAGCAACTGGTCCTCATGTATTCGTCAGCTAATCGAGATCCCGCTCACTTCGACCACCCAGAGACCTTCGATGTGACCCGGCACCCGAATCACCACATCGCGTTCGGCTTCGGCACACACTTCTGTTTAGGAGCTGCTTTGGCACGCTTGGAAATCCGTACATTTTTCGAAGAGTTTGTAGCCCGTGTAGCCGAGATCCGAATCACTCCAGGAACCAAGCCAGTAGAAATGCCTAATTCGTTTGTCTACGGCCTGCGTGAAGCGCACCTCGAACTCACACCAGCCTGATTAACAACTCAGTCTGCAGGCCGACGCCCACGTAGTACCTCGCCACTCATTTAGGTGAGGAATGACGAAAAGTCAGGACCAGACCGGAGAGCCTGGCCACCGTCCACATTTATGGCCGTCCCGGTAATCCAACGCGACTCGGGACCGATAAGGAATCTGGCCAGTGCGCCCACATCAGACGGTTCACCCACACCGGTCACCGATGATGCAGCCAACGGCGTGTTGCGGAGATAGGAGGCAAAAACCTCGCTGTCGCGCGGGACAAGGTCCATGACCTCAGTAGCGATGAAGCCAGGTCGAATAGAGTTGAAGCGCACACCTGATGAGCCAAATTCGTCTGCTGCATTTCTCATCAGTTCTTCAATTCCCGCCTTAGCCACCGGGTAGGCCCCAAAGTTCGGATGGGTCACGTGTCCAGCGATCGACGACATGCCCACAAATGAACCGCCATCGGCCGCCACCATCTCCGGTACCGCATGCTTCAAACACAGCATGGTCCCCACTACGTTCAGGCGAAGTACCGACTCGAAGACGTCGACCTCCTGGAGATGCAGTGGACCGAGCCCACTACCGCCGCCAGCATTGGCCACTACGCCCCGTAGATTCCCGGCGTGCCCAGCTGCCACAGCCACGACGCGGGCTACATCATCTTCAACCGTCACGTCGGCCACCATCGAGTGGACCGCTCCCCCGTGCCTAGGAGTAATCCCACCGGCGGCATCAGCCAGCCGATCAGCAGTTCTCCCACATATGGTGACCACGGCCCCGTCGGCAGCTAACGCCTCCGCACATGCCCGACCGATACCCGTACCTCCACCGGTGACCAGTACGCCCATACCCGCCAACGCTCCGTCTGTCACGGCTGTTTCTTCTCCTGGGTTCCGTCTCTTGATTCCCCACCGGTTGCTTTACCAGAATCAGGAGGGGCAAGAAGGTCAAGGATCCCGGAGAAACCAGGCACCCTACGAAGAGCCCGATCAGCCCAGAGAAGGGCCACGAGGCTCGCCAGGGTCCCAGCTGGCCAGCCAACAAGAAACCGGATCAGCACATAACTGCCAGTTGACGTCTGGTTGAATAGCCAGATGTCCCACGCTGAGGTGAGGAACTGGTAGCAACCAAGGCCGATCGTTAGGTGACCCATAACTTTGCCGTAGCGGGGATGGTCGCGTGTTGGTTGCTCAAAAGGGATCACTAGGTGGGCGTAGCGCACCAGAAAGGGTTTCCCGATTAACACCGTAACGATGAGCGCCACCCCGATGGCAGCCTTAGTTCCGATCCCGATTCCGAAGTAAACAGCATCTGAATCTGTAACTATCCCAATGACGGCCCGAACTATGAAATAGGCCATGAGGATCGGCAGGTACCGGCCAAGATCTTCACCGCGTCGGTACCGACCCACCACAACTTTTAGGCTCCAAAGAGTGGCACCCACCACACCGGCGGCTAGTCCCCAGGCACGCTCAAGCCCCACAAACAAAGCGACCGGAAGGACTGAGTCCAGAACCCGATTGCGCTCGAACCGGTTGGAGTCCGGTCTGACTGGTTCAGATGATGAAGGCATCACAGGCGGCGGCCACGCCCAGAACCAGCACACCCTCGGGCACCCGGTCGGCGATCCGCCGAACCTCGGCGTAGTGATGGTGGTGGGAAGCCTCTGCGAAAAGGTGTCGTCGCTCGTCTAAACGATTGCCTGTTGGTATCTCGTCGAGGAACCCAAAGATTCGGAAGGCCAGTTCCAGGTCGGCAACCATCGGTGCCCGACCGAAAAGAGCGGCCCTCTTCAGGGCCACACTGACGCATCCGGCGATCACATCGGCGGCATGCTCGTTGACACCCAGGCGCAGTTGCGTCGTGAAACCCCGCGCAAGCCGGAGTGCGTACCCCTGATCAGGACCCTGGCTGCCTAGACCTTCACCACGCGGCTGTCCTTCGGTTACCTCGCCTGGACGGTCCGCGTGCCAAGAGCCGAGTCGACGACGAGGGCTCAAGTAGGCGCGTTCAGTAGACCGAACAGCGGACTGGGGAACGTACGACGGTGCGGTCATGACCTCAGGTTACGGGGCCAGACGGCAACCAGATCCAGCCAAGAGTCGGACGAGTACCAGAGTCGCTGTATCCGTCATCGCCCTCAAAGCGAACCGGGGTGGTCGAATCGTTGACAATCCGCACCTGAAGAACGGGCGCGTTGGATGCGGCAGCAGCCAAGACCTCATCGACCTTCCGGTAGGTTGCAAGCCGCTGGAACATAGCGATTGTCGGGCTGACCATGGTGATATCACCGGCTCTCCAGCGTTCTAGCGCATCGGCCGGTCGGCACCATTCCGAGTCCACAACCTCATGGCCGTCTACTACCGGCTCGATACCCGTAGGCGCCCGAGCCACGAAGAACGCTGTGTCATAGCGCTTGATGCTCGGCATGGGGGTTACCCAGCGAGCCACAGAATGAACGCCTGAAAGATCCAAGCAGGCCTCTCCAGCAGCCATAAGGTCGGCCAGAGATACCTCACCTGATTCCAAGGCGCGCCTACTGGCCACTAGGTGAGCCGCCAGTCCGGGGTCGCCGACACCAACGGCCACGCCGACCTCCTCAATGGTCTCACGTACTGCGGCAATGCGATACGAGGAAGAATCGTCTATTCCTAAGAGTCCGCCAGCGCTTCCAGAGGCAAGGGCTGTCCAGCGGGAATCGCTATCACCCTGATCTACTGCACCCCCAGGAAATAGGGTGTGCCCGGCCACAAAGGTCGAGGCCTCGGTGCGCCGCAAGGAAAGCACGTGCAGATCAGGACGATCATCGATCAATACCAAGGTGGCTGCCGACCGAATAGGAACTCCGTCAGTAGGTAAAATATCGCGATGGGGGCCGGCTATCCGATTTTCCGATCCTCCATTCACCACATTGCGATCCTAGGTTCAAGGACATGAACGACGACCAGACCGCTGATCAGTTTGTCAAACCACCTTCACGACCTGTTCTGGCCGATCTCCTAGCCGGACTTAGCGTGGCCATGGTGTTAGTACCCCAGTCCATGGCATACGCCGAGTTGGCTGGGCTACCGTCACATCTCGGCCTGTTTGCTTCGGCTCTACCTCCTATTCTGGCCGCTCTCTTCGCCTCGTCTCCCTACCTGCAGACCGGCCCAGTTGCCTTGACCAGTCTGCTGACTTTCGGCGCTCTGGCCGGACTAGCCGAGATTGGCTCTGCCGACTACATAGCCATGGCTGCCCTACTTGCGCTACTGGTTGGAACGACCCGCCTCCTACTTGGCTTGCTGCGCCTCGGGATAGTCACTTACCTGATGCGAGACCCCGTAGTTACGGGTTTCACCTCCGCTGCCGCAATCCTCATTCTGGCCTCGCAACTACCCAAGGCCTTAGGCGTGGTAGCTCCAAACGGCGGAGTGCTGTGGCAGGCTGGATGGTCCCTCAGCAATCCCAGCCAGTGGGAACTCACCTCCGTAGCCATCGCAACAGTCACCCTGGGACTAGTGCTGGCGGGCCGTCAGGTCATACATCGCCTCTTCCCCGGTGCGTTGCTAGCCGTAGTTGGGGGCATAGCAATAAGTCGGCTGACCAACTACGACGGACCCGTGGTCGGCGACGTGCCCACCGGCCTCCCCAGCCTGTCCCTCAACCTTCCATGGGGCTCAACAGGCTCCCTGCTGGTCGGAAGTGTGCTCATTGCCCTAGTCGGCTACGCCGAGCCGGCATCGATCGCCCGGGTGTTCGCCACCCAAGACGGACAGCGATGGAGTGCCGACCGAGAGTTCGTAAGTCAGGGTGTGGCCAATATCGCCTCGGCCGTCTCCGGATCGTTTCCAGTAGGTGGATCATTCAGCCGCTCGTCGCTCAACCGTATGGCCGGAGCCCAAACTAGGTGGTCGGGGCTTTTCACCGGCGCAGCCGTATTGGCCTTCCTTCCGTTTGCAAACGTTCTCGGACCACTACCCAGAGCCACCTTGGGAGGCGTTGTCATCGCTGCCGTGATAGGCCTAGTTCGGCCAGTAGCCCTGGTCGCGACAGTGCGTAGATCACCAGCCGATGCCCTAGTGGCGTGGTCCACCTTCGCCGCCACGCTGGCCCTCGCACCTCAGGTCGAACAGGGCGTTCTGGTGGGAATCTTGTTATCACTCGCCGTGGGCCTACGAACCCGCAGAGCAGTAGGCCAGAACCGTCGGCAGTCCTAGTGGGACGCTTGCTCGAGCCAGATCTCCACAAGAGTGGCAACATCAGTCAACGTCGAGACGTAGGCCAGCGTGTGCTCCATTACTTGCTCTCCGTAGCCAGCCACCGTGGCTACCGAGCCATCAACCGGAACCACCACTTGGAACCCCTCGTTCACTAGATCAAATACCGCATTAGGGATGGCTACGTTGAGGCTCACTCCAACCACCACCACGGTTGTTACGCCCTCATTGCGAAGCATGGGGGACAACTCGGTTCCAGCCACGGGAGACAACCCGTGGAAGCGAGGAACGACGACGTCGGCACCGTCCACAAATCCGATTTCAGTAACTGGAGCCACAGCATCAGTCCCCACATGCTGCTGAACCTCAGCACGGCGCCCAGCAGCGAATAAGCGAGAATTACGATTACCGCCCCATAGGTCGAAGTGGGCATGGAAAGTGCAGTGCACAACCCGTACACCGGCGGAGCGGGCGGCACCAGCGAGATCAGCCAACCGTGGTAAAAGTCCTGCAGTCGCTACCGCGTCCGCCAACGCCGGCATGCTGGAATCTTCGCCTACCAGCCCGTTCTGGCACTCGACCACGCACAGGGCGCAGTGGGTTGGGTATACCAAATCCCCAATCTCCATGGATTGACTCTCCCTCCAACCATTGTCCAGTTACTCGAATTTCGTGCTTGCCTCGCGCAGGACATCCAACCATCGCTCACCCGCGTCGGGTGCCAGCTCACCGGGCCGGTAGGTCACGTGGTGGATTTGGCCAGTCCACGGGAAGGTACCAAAGCGCTCTCTAATCGACCAAGACACAGGTGATCGACGATCTATCCCCACGTCAATGCCCTGAAAGGGCGCAATCGAAGTAATCACCGGTAGGTCCCGGTGATGGGCTGCAACGCTTCCATCGATCCTCAGCTCGGCGTGGACCTTCAGATCTCCAGCCGCCTCGATGGCCAGCACCACCGAGGTTGTTCCGGGTGGGAGTGAGCCACCATCCACTTCGATCATTGTCCCGTAGCCGTTCCAGGCCAGCTGTATGCGTCCATCGACCACGTAGAGGGCATAGCCGCCACCCTGGTCGCCGTGCGCCACCAATGTGCCGTTATCGCCACCTTCAAAGTAAAGAGCCACCTCGACTTCGAATGATCGAAAGTTAATGAGCGCCAGTGCCCGATATCGATCCGTAGTTGGTGTCCCTGGCCGCAGGACGGTGTCCACAATTTTTTCACTGTCCCATGGTGGTCGATACAAGTAATTTATGTAGTTGCCTTCATCCAATGGAAACACCTGGTTGGTCCAGGCCGCCTGCTCCCAAGCAGCAACTAGCTCAGCGAGTTTCTCGGGATACTCATCAGCTAGATCCTCAGACTCGGTGGGATCTGAAATAAGGTGGTGGAGTTCCCAACGCTCTTCCGAGAAGGGTGTCAGAGGTTGTCGGCAAGTCACTGCGGACCAGCCGTCCCGGTAAAAACCCCGATGACCCATTTGTTCGTAGTACTGCTCTGGATGGGTGCCAGCAACGTCCGGATTGTCAAGAGACGCTGCGAAACTTGCTCCAGCTGGAGGCGGCACGGGTCTCCCGTGCTTGGTGGACGGCATGTCGACACCTGCCAAGTTGAGCAGAGTCGGTAGCAGGTCAGTGACATGCTGGTACTGGTGGCGGATTGTCCCACCACCGGGCAAACCCCCACCCTTGGAAATGATGAAGGGCACTTGATGTCCACCCTGATGGGTGTTGATCTTGTAGAGGCGGAAGGGTGTGCCAGAAACCATGGCCCATCCCGATGGATAATGAGGCAGGGTCTGTGGGCCTCCTAGAAGTTCCATGCGGGAATAGTCCAACTCAACCGAATCCATTGGATTGGGTCTGGTCTGGCTAACCAGTGTTCGGAAATATGCGGAAGTGCCGTTATCTAAACCCTCACGACTCGCCCCATTGTCCGATGTGAAGACCACCACGGTGTTCTCCCACTCACCCATGGCCTCAAGGCCCTCACGAAGGCTCCCTAGGTTCTGATCGACGTTGTCGACCATGGCTGCGTACAGCTCCTGATACCGGGCGAACAACTCCTGTTCCATCGGCGACAACTCATCCCACGCTCTCACCGCATAATTCTCTTCGGTATTGCGCTGTGGCAGAACAACATCGTCGCCGAAAAGGCCAAGTTGCTTCTGGCGCTCGAACCGCTGGCGCCGGACTTCATCCCAACCTGCTTCGTACCGGCCTCGATACTTTTGGAGATCAACTGGCTTGGCCTGCAGCGGCGCATGCACCGCCCCATGAGAGAAATACAAAAACCACGGCTTGGTGGGATGACCGGAACGAACTTCACTCACCATGGTGAGTGCACGCTCAGTTAGGTCGTCGGTGAAATAGTAATCCTCTGGATAGTTGTCAATGTCCAGAGCATGGTTGTCCTCGTAAAGCCGGTGTGGCTGATGGAAGTTGGTCATCCCCTCAAGAATTCCGTAGAACCGGTCGAACCCATTCTGTAATGGCCACCCGGTACGCGGCCCAGCTTCGGTTGTCTCACTATCCGGACAAAGATGCCACTTCCCCACCATCAAGCTGGTCCACCCGGCGCCACCCAGTACCTCACCCATGGTCAAAGCGTCATGGCGAATAGAAGCCGAGTATCCAGGAAACCCAGGCTGCATGTTGCAAACCGTGCCCACCCCGGCCAAATGATGATTTAGACCTGTCAATAATGACGCTCGAGTAGGTGAACACATCGGATTTACATGGAAGTTGGCGTATCGGATGCCTTCGGCAGCCAAGCGATCTACATGCGGCGTTTCGATTTCGGATCCAAAGCAGCCGACATCGCTGTAGCCGAGGTCGTCAACCAGCACAATTAGCACGTTGGGCGCACCGTCCGGGGCAGCAGGTGGTTGGGTCCAAGCCGGGGTAGACGTCGACATAATCCGTCCCACTTCACCCGTGAAGCCGATGTAGGCGGCAGTCGGGTCACTAGAACTGTCGGCGATAGTCATTGTGCTCCTGGGCTCGGATCCCACCAAGATCGACCAATGGTCGGAGGTTGGATGAATCTACTCTCTTCCCACAAATCGATGGAGCCGGGATACCGGGAAGATCATGGCTACACACACTGTCGCCATAAGTACAAGAGCGCCGCTGAAACCCATTGAGGTGTCAGCCACCCAGCCCACTACCAGCGGCCCAGCGACACCTCCCACCTCAGCTATTCCAAACCACAATCCAGAAGCAAGCCCAGCGTTGCGTGGAGTCACAGGTTCTGACTCCAAGAGGGCCACCAGGATGAGTGGCATCAGTGCCGTCCGGGCTCCACCGATGACCACTGGGATTGGATCCAACGACGTGGGTAGCAGCACCACAGCCAGGGCCGCCAGAGCGGCTAATGCCAAAAAACAAGCCATGGTGGTCGCTAGATGCCGGCGCTCTGTCCTTCGAGGCACAATTAGCGAAGTAACCACTCCAACAAGGCCTCCAACGGCAACCCAGTTAGCTGCCGCCATGGGTGAGAACCCGCTGTGTTCCCGCAGGACCTCAGGCATCCAACCTCCAAGACCATGAAAGACAAAGAAGATACCTAGACCCAGCAGGAGGATGATACGAAACTCGGCGCTAGCCAGCAGGGTTTTTGGCCTATCTGAGCCCCCAACTTCTGCCTCGGTACTCAATGGCGGCTCAGGTCTGCGACTCCAGATAACCAACCAAGCCGTGAGGGCCAAAACGATCAGGGCCGTCTCCACCACGACCGTCGTCCGCCAAGAGCCTGTCAGCGGCATGAGAACTGAGTTTGAGAGAACCAGAGTGGCCGTACCACCGACAGCCGGCATGGCTGTGTAAATCCCAATGGCCAAACGTCGCTCGCGCTTGTTGGTAAACCACTGGCCGACGAACTTTGGCGCACCAGCCGATATCAGAGGGCCTCCGACCCCAAACAAAGCGACGGCCAACCAAAACGACCCCAATCCCCCCGCCAAGGCACGTAAAAATCCACTGGCAATCATCACGAGAGACCCCAGAGCAATTCCTTGACCCACTCCGAGACGGTCTAGGAGCTTTCCGCAGAATGGGGAACTTGCGATGTAGATCAGTTGCCACGCACCAAGGGCTAGTCCCATACCACTGCGGCTCAAACCGAGGTCTGCTCGGACCTCTCCCACCAAAGGGGGGATGGACATGACCAGCACCCCAAAGGTGAAGTAGATGGCACAAACCCCTCCAAGAAGAACCCACCGATAGGGAGGATGGGAGTCAACCACAGGCGCCACTAGCACATG
The DNA here is from genome assembly GCA_029242745.1 of Acidimicrobiales bacterium. Lineage (GTDB taxonomy): Bacteria > Actinomycetota > Acidimicrobiia > Acidimicrobiales > MedAcidi-G1 > UBA9410. The sequence continues at coordinate 136,664 of JAQWTI010000005.1, forward strand.
TTCCCATGAAGCCCGTTCAGAAGCCGCGCCGGGTCCCCAGTTTTGCGCCAGCATCTGCAAACCTGTGGCAATGCCCTCTCATATGTCTGATCTTCGATGGACAGCCGCTGAACATCTTGTGCCAAAACTCGATCGGCCGATCTTGGTTGTGGCCTTTCGTGGTCTGTTCGATGCTGCCGGTTCGGCCACATCGGCTGTTCAATGGCTGGTGGAGCATTTGGACGCTCTCGAGGTGGGCGAAGTTGACCCAGAGAGTTTCTACGACTTCACCCAAGAACGACCAATCATCGAGTTCGATGCCGAGGGCGTACGGCGTATCCGCTGGCCATCCAATCGTGTACTGGTTGCGCGTACTCCCGACGGTGAACGCGATCTGGTTCTGATGCCCGGTGTTGAACCTCACTTGAGGTGGCGTACCTTTACCGAGGCTCTGAGGGAGACGGCAACAATCACGGGTTCACAGTTGGTTGTGACCCTTGGTTCGATGAGCGGCATGTCGCCCCACACCCGTCCTCCGGCGGTAACTGGGAGCAGCACCAACCATGACCTAGCCAATCGGCTCGGCTTGGATCAACCCTCATATCAGGGACCCACCGGTGTGGTGGGAGTGTTACACGACACATTGGACACAGCGGGAGTGCCTGTCATCTCCCTGAGAGTGTCAGTTCCGTACTATCTGCCCGAATCTCCAAACCCGAAGGCCACTCGGGCCCTGCTGCGCCGATTTGAACAGGTCAGCGGGGTAAACACGGCTTTCGCTGATCTGGACGAATCAGCTACCGAATGGCAAATTCGGGTGGACGAGGCAGTAGCTGGCGATATCGAGGTGACAGCACATGTGAGGCGTCTGGAATCCCAGTTGGATCAGAGTGAAACCCTGATGCCGCGGGGCGATGATCTGGCCGCCGAGTTAGAGGCGTTCTTGCGGAGCCAGGACCCGAGCCCCACGCCAGAGGGTCAGCACCCCGCAGATCGGCCCGACGAGGACTAAGGACGCTGATTGGGTGAGACTGTCCTAATGGACCGTAATACTCTCCTCATCGCAGTCGAACGAGAAGGTCGTGCGCTGCTGGCCGCTGCCGAACGCGACGCTACGGCCCGAGTGGAGCATTGCCCTGACTGGGACACGACTGCACTAGTCAGCCACATGACAACGGTTTGGGGCTATATGGCTACCCAGATTGAAGCAGCTTCACCAGACGGCCCTACTCACCCTCACCTCGACGACCAGACGACAGCGTCTGACTGTTTGAATCGGCTCGTGGCACTCTTGGCGTCAGTCGACCCGTCGACACCATGCTGGAACTGGGGACCGGCCGAAGACCGGAATGCAGCTTGGATGGTTCGCCGAATGGCCCATGAAAACACCATCCATCGCTGGGATGCCGAAAACGCTGTTGGAGAACCAGCGCCGATTGATGCGGAGCTGGCTCATGACGGTGTCAATGAAATTCTGGACGTCGCCTGGCGCCACCAGCGGAGAGGGCCAGTTGTCGACTTTCCGTCGACCACCCTTCACCTGCACCGCACAGATGGGGACGGCGAGTGGCTGCTGTCGGCTGTAGAAGATCAGCTTGTTGTGGGACGTGAACACGCTAAGGGTGACGCAGCGGCTCGAGGCACGGCCTCCGATCTCGTACTACTGGCATGGGGGCGCCGTCTGCCAACGCTCAAAATCTTCGGCGACGAGGCAGTTGTCGATGCTTGGGTAGCACTAACACCCTGATCTTCGACCGCAATCTCTAATCCAGGTCTGTGCCCCAGATACCAACAAAGGACACCATCTCGCCTGGGTAACCCCCAAGGTTGTGGACCAGCGCTCGACTCCGGGTGTCCAGTGTGGTTATCCGGCGCTCAACAGGGGCCTCACCGCGGAGTTGCAACCACACTTCGTAGTGCATACGGAGCCCACTGGCTCCCACCGGGTGACCGAAACTCTTGAGCCCCCCATCGGTATTGACCGGTAAGTCCCCATCTAAAGCGAATCGGCCCTCAAGCACATCACTCCATCCTTGACCACGTTCACTGAAACCAAGGTCCTCCATTAGGACCAACTCGGTCGGAGTAAAGCAGTCATGCACCTCAGCTAAAGCCAGTTCGGTCCGCGGATCAGTTATACCTGCCTGGGCGTAGGCATCAGCGGCGGTTGCCGCGCACTCGGGCAGCGTAGTGAAGTCAAAATCCGGTTCGATCAGACCTGAGCCGTCACCAGCTACGACCGACAGGGCTTTTACGTACAGCGGAGCATCGGTATAGTCCGTCGCCTTCTCAGCAGATACCACAACAGCCGCAGCGGCACCGTCAGCTACGCCAGCACAGTCGAAAACCGACAGACACCCTGCCACCGGAGCCATCTTGCAGATGTCCTCGGCAGCGATCTCTCGACGAAACTGAGCTAAGTCGTTGCGGGCCCCGTTGTAATGATTCTTCTCCGCTATCTTCGCTACGACATACCGCAGCCGGTCCTCATCGATGCCGAATCGCTCGGCATAGGCAGGCAGCATGAGACTAAACATGGCGGCAGCCGTCAGGGTGCGGTTGGTGCCATCAGTAGGAATGGGAAATGCATTTAAGCCCTGATAGCCACCATCTTTCACCTTCTCTCCACCTATAGCCACCGCTATGTCATAGGCCCCTGACGCCACGGCATAGCACGCTTGCCGAAGCGCCTCAGATCCGGTGGCGCAGTAGTTCTCGACCCGGGTCACCGGTCGGTTGTCAAGGCGGAGCGGAGAAGCCAGAGAGATACCCGAAGCCGAAGACTGTGACGTGCCATACCAGTAGGCATCGACATCGCTCTTGATAATACCAGCGGAGTCCAACGCTAAACCGTGGGCGTCTATGAGCAGATCGTCAAGGGAGAGGTCCCAATGTTCGCGAAATGGGGTGCACCCCATGCCAACAATGGCAACCTGATCCCGAATACCATGCGATGCCATCTACGCGCTCCTCTCAGCCCCTGATGGGCCGGGCCTTCCAAAAATAGTTATGTAGTCCGTCGGTGGTGAACAGCCGACGGAAGGTCATCTCCACGCGACCACCTATTAACACCGCGTCCGGATCGACATCAGTTAGTTCGATAGGCATACGCCCACCTCCGTCGAAGTCAACCACCGCAAATACAGTCGGTGGGCTCTGCGAATAGGCAAGGTGATCAACGGTGAAGGTGACCACAGTTCCGACGGCATTGGCCATAGGAATCGGATCCATATTGTCCACCGTGCCTCCAGAAATACCCACCCGGCTAGGTGGCAGGTGGGTGATACCGGTACTCCGGTCGATCGATCCGACGAAACCATGCTTCCAGTCGCTGCGCCGCAGGGCAGCCGGTGATGACGGCCGAGCGGGTTTAGGCCGGTTAGGTGGCTGCACATTCAGGAGACCTCGCCAAGCGAGGTAGCGGGTGTACGACACATCAGCTCGATTGTCGATCTGGGTGGCTACCGATCGAGTTGGCCGACCGACTCTCAATTCTGCAGTAATACGAAAAAGCAAAACCTCGCATCCGTCAGCAAGCGCCACGAGGGCCACCACGTCGTTTGCCTTGGCGCTGTCAAGCACATCAGCTAAGAGCAGGGCTGGTTGCGCGGCCCCGGTATTGCCGATAGTGGCCGCCAGGTCGTCGGCTACGGCTACCCCAAGGCCTGCAGCGGTCTTTCGAGTGGCCCGATCATGAAGGCCGGTGACCACGGCAACGCTGACGTCGTCCACGGTCAGGCCAGCGGCAACTAGGGCGTCAGCCCATGCCTGACGAACAAGTGGCGAATAAGCCTGTTCACCGAAACGATCCTCCCAAGTATGGGAATGGTTGCTGCCGGGAATGCGCCAGCGGTCAGTGAACTCGGCTGTGGTCGTGGCTCCCCCTAAGTATTCAGCCAGCAGCGGCCCGTCGGTCGACGACCCAGTCAGAATCGCCGCAGCAGCGTCACCGCCACCACCGTCCTCGGGTCCGGTCGGCAGGCTGACCCTCACATCAGAACTCACAACCAAAGTCCGACCCGGCGTAGTCAGGGCAGTCCTTAAGGCGCCAACGGCAGACCGCTGAGCGCCACCGAAGTCAAGTGCAGACACCGATGCATCTAGCCGAAGAGCGGCATGTATGGCGGTGGCATTGGTCTTATCGAGATAAGCCGGAGCGACGGTCGAGAACCAGAGGGCATCGGGAGGTAGCGCTGCTGTCGAACCAAGAGCTCGGCGAGCCGCCTCGACCCCCATGGTGGTCGTGTCCTCGTCAAAGGAGGCCACCGAACGGTAGCCACGACCAGAAGGGGTACCCATGACCGCAGCAATCTCAGCCCGGTCCAGACGGCGATACGGCACATGGGTGCCGTATGCGAGAATCCCCTTGGTCGTGCGCATCTGTGGCTCCGTTTGTTATGGATCTGACGGGCCGTCAGATTCTAGGGGTCGTGCCACCGAAGCCCCCTACCTCTGTCCCAATCCCGCCAATACATGAGGTGGGACAACCGCTGAACCCCCCGGTACCGTAGAGATCTGACGGACCGTCAGATTATTTACCCTCCCTCACCCCGGACCCCCTATGGACTTTGATTTCACCGCCGAACAAGAGGCCTTTCGAGTTGAAGTAAAGGCCTTTCTCGACGCCAACTACGATCCTGAGGTCTTCGACCCCACCCGGGAGAACATGGCGCAGATTGTTGACACGCCTAAGCGCCGAGCCTTAATGAAGAAGATGGGTGAGCAAGGCTGGCTTGGCATCACGTGGCCCAAGGAGTACGGCGGCCAAGAGGGCGAGGGCGTCTACGAGTACATCCTCAACGAAGCCCTAGCTGAACGGGGCGGCCCCCAGATCGGCAAGGGCGTCGGCATTATCGGCAAAACCCTCATCGCCCATGGGTCAGAGTTCCTAAAGGAGGAGTTCCTGCCCAAGATTCTGGCCAACGAGGTGGAGTTCGCCATCGGTTACAGCGAACCCGAGGCGGGCTCAGATGCCGCAGCTATGAAGCTCAAAGCCACCGAGACTGAGGGCGGCTGGCTCCTCAACGGCCAGAAGACCTGGACCACCTCAGCCCACTTTGCTGAGTGGTACTGGGTAGGTGCTCGCACCAACCCCGATGCCCCGAAGCATTCAGGTATCACACTGTTCCTAGTGCCACTGGACCACCCCGGGGTGACCGTTCAGGGCATCTGGACCATGGGTGATGAACGTACCAACGACGTGTTCTTTGACGACGTATTTGTCCCTGATGAGTACGTGGTCGGCCAGTTAGACCACGGTTTCCAGTACATCTCTCAGGCCCTCGACATAGAACGGTTCACCATGTTCACGTTCTCACCGGTACAGCAGCGCCTCGATCTTCTGATCGACCATGTACGTAGTGCTACTCGCGACGGTAAACCACTGAAGGATTGTCCGAAAGTTCGCTCGCGTATCGCCCGTCTGGCCACTACCGCGGAGGTAGCAAGGGGCATGGGCTTACGGGTTGTCGATGCGTCAATACGGGCCGAAACCAACGGAGGCGCACCTCCGACTATTGAGGCGTCTGAGTACAAGTTGTTTACCACCGAGTTCTCCAAGGTGCTGGCTGACGCGTCGATGGATCTCTGTGGACCTGGCAGCCAACTACGGGTGGGAACAGCAGAGGCCCCAATGGCCGGCAGGGCAGAATCGACCTACCGCTACACGGTGCTGGACACCATCGGCGGCGGTACCTCAGAGGTACAAAAGAACATCATTTCTCGCCGTGGGCTCGAACTCCCTAAAAACTTCTAGGACGAATAGGTATCCAACCGTGACCGCAAGACCCTTCCTTGACGGCATCACCGTGCTGGACCTCTCCTCGGTAGGGCCCGCGTCACGAGCTTCTCGCTGGCTGGCCGACTGGGGAGCCACGGTCATCAAGGTGGGACCAGTGCCGCGTGACGCCGACGTGCAGATCAACCCGCCTATATACGCCTACAGCGCCCACCGGGGCATGAGTCGAGTCCTGCTCGATCTTAAGTCTGACGGAGGACGCGACGCCTTCCTCCGACTTTCTGCAAATGCAGATGTCGTCATCGAGAGTTTTCGTCCGGGCGCAATCAATCGACTGGGAATCGGATACGAGGCGCTGCGAGGCGTGAACCCCGGCATCGTGCTGTGCTCAACCACCGGCTTCGGCCAGACCGGCCCGCGCTCCAATTGGGCTGGCCACGATCTCAACTACCTGGCCGTTAGTGGCTACCTTCACTGCTCGAGCAGGACCACCAGCGGTGGCCCGGCGCTGCCTGGAGCCACGGTGGCCGACAGTGCTGGTGGAGGACTGCACGCCGTGGCCGCTATCTGCGCTGCTTTGACCGCCAGAGCCACCACCGGCAAAGGCACCCACCTCGACGTTTCGATAGCGGACGGAGTGCTGTCACTTATGTCGTTGGCAGTCGATGAGTACTTGGCCGACGGGACCGAGCCCAGACCCGGTCACGGCCTGCTCACCGGGCGGTACGCCTGGTACGACCTCTACGAAGCCGCCGACAGCCGATGGCTCGCAGTAGGAGCCATCGAACCCCGCTTTTTCGCCAACCTTTGTCGCAATCTGGACTGCGAACACTGGCTAGATCATCAATACGATGACGACTCAGTCGATGGTATGCGGGCAGAATTCGCAGCCACCTTCGCCAGTCGTGATCGCAACCATTGGGTAGAGCTCCTAGGCCCAAGCGATACGTGCGTCACTCCGGTGCTCGACATACCTGAACTTCTGACTGATGAGCAGTACCTGGCTAGAGGTGCCTTCGTCGAGGTTAACCATCCGACAGCCGGCACCATTTCTCAGGTAGCTGCCCCACTGGCCGGACAAGTCAACGCGACAACACTGCCTATAAGGGACACCGGCAGACCAGACACCGATGAGATTCTGGCTGCTGCTGGCCTAAAGCCCGACGAACTGGACTTCCTCCGGGCTGAAGGAGCAATCGCATGAGCAGTAGCCCAATTACTGAACTACTCCCCGTTCCTGATGAGGTCACCGCACGTATTGGCCTGATCCAGTACGAGGTGGAAGGCAGCTTCCCAGTCGAAAATGGCTATGTCTGGACTACTTGTGCCTCAGTCGAGAACGGTAACCCGCTGTTCTGGAATGAAACGGTGGCCAACGAGCTAACCAACGGCCCAATCGCCCCGCCAACCATGCTCTCAGTCTGGTTCCGGCCCCACCACTGGTCCCCGGGACGCACCGAATCGGCTGTGCCGCTTCAGGCTCACTTCGATCTAAAGGACGCCCTTGACCTCCCGGAGGCAATCATCTCCTCAAATACCAACACATTCCACGAACCAGTCCGTATCGGTGATCGGGTCCGGTCTCGACAGATCTTGCGGTCGATCAGCGAACCCAAGACGACGAAACTGGGTTACGGCCGCTTCTGGACTATCGACGTGGAGTACTTAAACCAAAAAGATGCGCTACTCGGTGTGGAGTCATACACCGCCTTCGGCTACCACCGTCTAGGAGGAGACAGGTCATGACCGGAGGAGCCGTAGCGGAACGCCTGCTCTACGGGGACGTGGTCGTCGGCGGTTCCCTACCTGTTCTGAACATCAACGTCACTGCTTCCACCGTCGTCTTGGGTGCCCTTGCCTCAAGAGACTGGCGACCCATGCACCATGACCGAGACTTCGCCATCCAACGCAACGGCACGCGCGACATCTTCCTCAACACCCCGAACCAGGCCGCCTGGTTCGAGCGCTACATAACCGACTGGACCGGACCTACCGGTCGGCTGGGTCGCATGACCTTCCATATGAACACTCCAGTGTTTCCTGGCGACCACATGGCCTTTATGGCCACCGTGGACGGCACCGAAATCGACAGTGCTGGCTGCGGCTGGATTACCCTCGCCGTAGTCCTCAGGGTGGGCGACGTGACCAACACCGCGTGCACCACCCGCGTAGCCCTCCCTCTCGACAAGGACGACAACCCGTGGACGCGGCGCGGCGACGCCTGGCGACCTTAGGAGAATCTCACCGTGGACCTATCTTTCACCGACGAACAAAACATGTTACGCAAGGCCGTCCGCGCCCTCTGCGTGGATGCAGCAGATTCCGTCCGTGCGCTAGAAGATGACCCGAAAGGATTTGACGACTCCTTCTGGGAGGGGCTTATCGCAATGGGTCTGACTGGCCTCATGACGCCTGAAGACCTCGGCGGCTCGGGAATGGGCCTGCTGGACGCCGTAGTGGTCTACGAAGAATTTGGGCGCAGCCTCGTGCCGTCACCCCACCTGACCTCGTCGGTCGCAGCCGCTGGTGTACTAATTACCGCCGGTTCCAATGCTCAACAAACCGAGTGGCTACCGGCCATGGCCGCCGGCGATGCCGTGCTGACTGTGGCATGGCTGGAACCAGGTGGAAGTTCCGGCCCGGCTGGCATTCAATTGTCAGCAAGGCCTCTTCCCGGCGAAGGAAACACCGGAGACGACCCCGGCTTCGTTCTTTCAGGAGTCAAGCGCCACGTGCCTTACGCCGCATCAGCTGACCGTCTAGTGGTACTAGCCCGAACTAATAACCCTGAGAACGAGGCGATCGACCTTTTCCTAGTGGACCCAAAGGCCGATGGCGTGACACTGACTCTCCAGCAAACCGTTGCCGGCGATACCCAGTACCGGGTTGATCTGGACGACGTGCAAGTCAAATCAACAGACCGCATTGGCAACTCAGGTACTGGCTGGACCACGTGGTCGACCGTGATGGCCGACGCCATCGTGTTGGTAGCAGCGCAAGCGGTAGGTGCAGCCGAAGCTACGCACGCCCTAACTACACAGTACGCGAAGGAACGCCACCAGTTCGATAAACCCATCGGCTCGTTCCAGTCGATAAGCCACTACCTGGCTGACGGGATAACAGCCATTGACGGCGCTCGGTTGCTGGTGCACCGCGCAGCTTGGTCCCGCGATGAAGGTCAAGATTGGGCCGCTCTGGCCCCTATGGCCAAACTATTCGCCACGCAAACCTGCCGGGATGTTACGGGCGTAGCCATTCAGGTACACGGTGGCATGGGGTTCACCGTGGAGTGCGATGCTCAGCTGTACTTCCGTCGGGCCAAGTCATGGCAACTGAACTGGTTCGACGACGACCACCTTGAGGAACTGATCGCAGCGACGGTCCTTGACTGAGTAAAGCCGCCCGACCAGAGAACCTCTCAGTTCAGTCCAAAATTCCCACTGGGCAGGAAACACCGGTCCCCCCGAGCCCGCAGTAACCCATCGGATTTTTCGCCAAGTACTGCTGGTGGTAGTCCTCGGCATAGAAGAAGGTTGGCCGCTCGACAATTTCGGTGGTGATCTCGCCGTAGCCCGCATCGGCCAACGCTGTCGCGAAGGTGTCGCGAGTGGATTCAGCACTAGCCAACTGGGCATCGTCAGCCACGTAGATACCAGAACGGTATTGGGTCCCCACATCGTTGCCCTGACGCATCCCCTGAGTGGGATCGTGATTCTCCCAGAAGACTTGGAGCACCTCGATCAGACCGATCGCCGCTGCGTCCCAAGCCACGAACACGACCTCGTTATGCCCTGTCCGACCGGAGCAGACTTCCTCGTACGTAGCGTTCGGCGTATGGCCGCCGGTATAGCCCACTGCGGTGGTCCATACCCCCGGGTGTTCCCAGAACACCCGCTCGGCACCCCAGAAGCAACCCATGCCCAAGATGATTGTCTCGATGCCCGCACGGAACGGCGGAACCATAGATCGTTCGTTCACGTAGTGGGCATCCGGAACTTCCATGACTTCGGCTCGTCCGGGCAGAGCGTCGGCTGGAGCAGGAATAGTAGGTAACCGGTGTCCAAACATCAAAGTCCACTCTAGGGCTAACCCGCGCATCCAGTATGGGTCAGATGGTGAAAGCCAACCGTGTAGCGATCTGGGTACCGAGGCTGACATCCCTGCTGACCGCTACGCGGCCATCAGCCAACAACGGCTGTGGATCGATTCGCCCACCGGTGAGTGCCAACCAATCGTTGGACGACATCGTCAGACGCACCGTCGGTTCACCATCTAGTGCATCAACCACTGCGGCCCGCTTGTCAACAACTACCCGAATGGTTGAGTCGACGGGCCCGGTGAGGACGACCTCCACTTGGCTGCCTTCTGGCGCACCCGCCTTCTTGCCGATCACGAACCCCGCCGCAGTAGCCACCTCAGCAACCGCCATCTCTGCGGGTCGGCCACCGACCGACGGCTGGTGGCCGAGCGGTGCCCGACAGTCCTCAAGATGTAGCCACGAGTCGTAGACCCGCACGTGCATAAACCTTAGATAAGGCACTTCGCCAACAGGAGACCATCCAACCGTCAAGATTTCCTTGTCGGTCATGGCATGCAACTGACGGAGGCGCTTACTCGAGATCTCCCGGAATAGCTCAAGCACCTCGGGTCCCGAGAGGGGCCGCATCGACTCCACCCACCGCTCGTTGCCCTCAGCTATGGGGTTCTTGATGTGCCCAGTTGGGAAGTCCACCTCTGGTGGCTGCTCACCCTGAAGCATCCGTTCAGTCCCAACGATGTGGGCGAGATTGTCTTGGACGGTCCAGCCCGGGCACCTACTTGGCGTAGCCCACTCTTCGCTAGATAAGGCGTCAGCCCAATCGGCCCACTCAGCCCAAATCTCAGCTAATCCGCCGAGAATCTGGTCACGGTCTAAATCAATGCCCATTGGAGTCTCCTTCCAGGCCAGCAGCGGTTCACGGGGTGGGGTTAGCCATGGTATTCCACTCCCGAGCCTCGATGTATGGACGAAAAACCTCGCCTACTGCGACCAGATCAGTCGGAGTCTTGGGGCGCTGAATTTCATACAAATGTGGGAACTCCAGCCAGCCCAAAACGAGGTCCCACAAACGCTCAGCAGCCTCACCGGTTGGTGGTTCGATCAGCACGGGTCCGAAAAGTTTACGGGAGTCGTCACTATCAGTACCGGGAAACACCAAAGTGGGAACTCCCCATCCCCCCAACCCGACCACGCGCTCATGGTCAATCCGCACGTCATCGTGGGTGGTGTCGTCAGCTAAGGCAACTTCAACTAGTCCGGGATCCAGATCTAATTCAGCAAGCAGCTGGCGGGCCACCTCAGGGCGATGAGGCTGTCGTCCCTCTACGTGCAGTGCGGTGCCTGAGCGCAGGTACCAAGCATCGTTCAACGCGGGATCCTCTCTCTTTAAGAGAGCCCCGATGCGCATCATTGACCAGCCGTACGACCATTCCCGTTCCCAAGGGTGTTTTTTGCCCTCCACGCGATTTATCTCTTCTAGGCTGAAGAAACACCAGTCAACTTCAAGTTCGAGTCGGTCCCTGACCTCGCGCATCCATAGCGAGGTCTGATAAGCCCACGGGCACATCACATCAAAATGAAAGTCAACTCGAGTCGGCAACTTAGTCATAGCCACAGCCTTACACGACGCATTGTCCGCTTCTGAGTCGGGAGCCGAGACCGAGCTGGAGGAAGTGTTCTCAACCACGAAGTTGGAGTTCATGGCGGGCCACCTTTCCCATGGCATTCCGGGGTAGAGCGTCAACGATTACCACCCGCCTAGGCAATTTGTAGGCGGCAAGGTGGGCTCGGGCGAAATCACGCAACTCATCTACCCCGGGGCACTCCTGGCCATCAGCCTCAACCACCCAGGCCACCACCTCTTCCCCCCACTCGGGCGATGGCACTCCAGCTACGGCTACGTCTTTTACTGCCGGGTGGAGCCCTAGAACATCATCAACCTCGCGTGGATACACGTTGAGGCCACCGGTGATGATGAGTTCCTTGGCCCTCCCTACAATGGACAGGTAGCCGTCGTCACCGAGCACGCCGAGATCGCCGGTGCGAAACCAAGGTCTTCCACCGTCGAGATCCTCGACAAAAGCCTTGCTAGTGACTTCGGGAAGCCCCCAATAACCGGTAAATACGCTAGGACCCCGAACGAGAATCTCCCCGTCTCCTTCAGCCAACTGGAGTTCTACTCCAGGAAGAGGAATACCAACTGCACCCGGCCTTCTCTCGCCGTCATAGGGATTGGAGACCAGCATTACTGTTTCAGTCATCCCGTAGCGCTCGAGTACGGACACACCGGCCCGTTCAGCCAACCGTTCATGCAAATCAGCGGCCAATGGTGCCGAGCCCGCCACGCACAGACGCAACCTATTCAATCGGCCGACGAACTTGTGCTCGGTGAGCCGGTGGTACATGGTTGGAACCCCAAAAAAAAGGGTGGCTGCGTGGTCGTCGATAGCTTCCAACACTGCGTCTGGCCCGAAGCAGGGTTGTAGAACGGTTGATGCTCCCGCCAACAAAGTACCGTGCAGGCCCACGCCCAAGCCATGCATGTGAAACAACGGCAGGCAAAGAATAAGCCGGTCGGCATCAGTCCAACGCCAAGCCACCCGAACCGACTGGGCTCCAGCCAGCAGATTGGACTGGGTCAGCACCGCCCCCTTGGGCCGACCGGTGGTGCCGGAGGTGTAGCCGATGATCGCCGGATCTTCCGGTAAGGCGCCATCCAACAGGTTGTCTAAGGTAGATGACCCACCAGCACCTGGAAATGGATCAACCACACTTCCTAGTACGAGATCCGAGTTCAATTCGGCCAGCACCTGAGTCCACCTCTCGGAGTCGACAAGCGCCGCTCGCGGACTTGAGTCAGCAACTACGTGGGCTAATTCAGGATCGCTATAAGCTCCGTTTGTCGGCACCACAACGAGACCAAGTCGCAAACAAGCCACATGCGCCACAGCCAAATCTACGGTCGAGGATCCCGAAAGCAGGACCCGGTCGCCAGCCACGAGTCCAATCCCAACTAAGCGGCTAGCGATCTCAACAGTGCGGCTCAGAAACTCTCCGCGGGTCACCCATTGTCCCGAACTCCCGTTGACCGATCCCCAGATCAGAACCCGATCGGGTTTAGGAATGAGCGCCGCCATCCAGGCCCCAACTAAGGTTCCCGGTTCCGGTAAATGAAAGGCCGTAGGACCATCCACTGGCAGATGTGCGGTCCAGTCCTGTTCGCTGCTCATTCAGTACCGGAAATCTTTCATCATTAGGACCGTACTGTTGGCAAGAGACTTGACTTGACTCGGAAACCTCCTTCGCCCATACTAATGTCTCCCATTAGTTCAAGGTGGAAGGTTTACCTATGGAATTCGGTCTCTTTAGCAACGGTTACACCCCCGGACCCGCCGCTCATGACAGCGAGAGCGAGCACACTGAACTGATGCGAGAAGCCCAATATGCCATCCTCGCTGACAAACACAACTGGAAATACATATGGTTTGGTGAGCATCATGGCTTAGTCGAGTACAGCCATATGTCTGCACCCGCCCCGATGATGGGCTGGGTGGCCGCACAGACCGATTACATCCACATCGGCTCCGCTATCACCAGCCTGCCCACCAAGAAAGAACACCCAGTCCGCATTGCCGAGCGAGCAGCCATGCTCGACCATGTCACCAATAACCGCTTTGAGTTTGGTACTGGAAGGGGGGCCGGCAGCCACGAGTTAAAGACCTTCAATGTGATGGACCCGAGCGAGACTAAAGCTCAGTGGGACGAGGTCATTCGCGAGATTCCGCGTATGTGGGAACAAAAAGATTACGACTTCAACGGAGAGTTCTTCACCGTTCCCACTCCACACAACATCCTCCCTAAGCCCTACGGCCTAGGACATCCACCGATCTGGGTGGCCTGCGGTAATCCTCCAACTTTTGCCAAGGCTGGCTCGATGGGTATCGGCGCGATTGCCTTCAATTTCGAGCCCATACACAACCTCAAGGACAGAGTCGACGCTTACAAGGAAGCGGTCCAAGATCCAATCGAACAGATCGGTCAGTTTAAGAACGACAACGTGATGATGACCAACGCCTGCATCTGTCTTGAGGATCGCGAGGAAGCCCGGGCTGTTGCGAAAGCCAAAGGTCGTGGCTATCTGGTGACCATGGTGAATATGTACCACGACACAATGCCCAAGTCGCCCGATGCGATCACTTGGCCTAACCCACCCATCGATCCTGGCTGGACCGACGAGATACTTGATTTCGCCATTGATGGGGGCTACATGCTGTGCGGCAACCCTGAGGAAGTCTGTGAGCAACTCAACCGCTACAAAGAGGTTGGCTGCGACCAGGTGGTCTTCGGTCTCCCCACCGAAGGCCTTACCCATGACCAGACCCTCGAAATGATCGAACTCTTTGGCGACCAAGTCATTCCTGAGCACGACGGCGACCGCACCCACTCCACCGATCGTCACCGAGCCACCGCTCAGCGGCGCTTCCCTGACTTCGAACACCCAGTTCCCACAGACATCAATGTGTCAGTTCTCCCTACCACAGCGCTGCTGCCACTGGGTTGAACTACTAGGACTGAGAATTAGGCCCAACGATGGCCCGCGATGGTTCACTCACCAAGGCTCGACTTCTCGTTGAAGCTGAACGACTCTTCGCCGAGATCGGGGTCTGGCAAGCGGCCACCGGGGACATCGTCCGGTCAGCTGGTCAACGCAATACGTCAGCGCTCACTTACCACTTCGAATCCCGGCAGGGAGTGCTCGACGCCATCCTCGCTGAGCACGGCAACCCGATTGACCAGAAGCGAGGCGAGCTACTCCGTGAGGCAGGACCACCCGCCCTCGACGTAAGGGACTTGATTGCGGCGCTAGTCCGGCCTATGACGTCGGTACTGAACAATCCGCGCGGCCGTCGCTATGTGCGAATTGTGGCGCAACTCTCAGACCGCTTCCCCGACTGGCGCGATACACCCACTGGGGTCAACCAAACTCATCTGGCCTACGCCCTGACCCTCCTGGAACAAGTAGCCGCTGGGGAGCAAGCTGTGATGCGCGAAGCCCGCCTGCTGGCCATGATTCAACTCATGACGGTGTCCCTGGCTGCGCGAGCTGGCGAAATCGACCACCGTGAACCCAGCCTTGACGCGACTACCTACGAACAGCACCTGATTGACGTCCTAACAGGTGTCCTTACCGCTCCCAGTAGTTGATCCCATCGACCTGGCCGATACCGTCGCTCGCCGTGCACGTCATTCTCGTCAGACACGGACGGCCCAATACCGTGGTTGACTCCACTACCGTCGCGGACCCAAGCCTTGACCAAATCGGATGTTGGCAGGTTGAGCGGTTGACTTCATGGCTGGCCTGTGAAGAAATCGACGCTGTGGTCACAAGCCCAAAAGAGCGGGCGATCCAAACGGCGGCGGGAGTCTGTGCTGCTCGAGGCCTCGCCCACCAGGTCATAGATGGCTTCAACGAGATCGACCGTGGTGCTCATACCTATCTGCCAACCGAGATTCTCCACACTGAAGGTGGCACGTACTGGGAGATGATTAGCCAGAAGCGCTACGAGGAGATTGGCTGGGACAACCCTGACGCATTTCGCTCCCGAGTGATGGCGTCTTGGAATGAACTGTGCCGCAACCCCCCGGGTGAGCGAGTTCTGCTGTCCTGCCATGCTGGAACAATCGGGGCCATATTGGCTGACGTAGTCGGCAACGCCTCAGCCAACTTTCGCCTTGATTACACGTCAATCAGTCGAGTTGAGGTCACGCCAGCGAGTGGCGACACCCACAGCGACGAGAGCCTAAACGAGCCTTACTGCTCTGTGATAAGCACCAACGAGACAGCTCATTTCGACGCCGAGCGGACCACCGTAGTAGGTGCCTTCCGAGGCGCTCCACGTCCGGGAACCACTATCAATCAGCAGTCAGAAACTACCTCTCAAAGTTAATCCGTCTGGACCGGAGGACCATCATTTTTCCCGTCTCTGATTAACGGCTTTCAAGCAGTTCCGGTCCGAGATCACTAATCTTTGAAGCCCCAACCAGAGCCAAGGTGCGCTCCGTACCGCTGCGGAGCAACTCCAGTACGTGGTCTACTCCCTTTTCACCGGCTGCAGCTAGAGCGTAGAGGAAGAGGCGCCCACCCATCGTCGCGTCAGCACCGGCAGACAGAGCCTTAACGATGTCGGAGCCTCGTCGGATGCCACCGTCACAAATAATCTCAATCCGACCAGCTGTTGCTTCAGCTACCGCCGGCACCAGATCAAACGGTGCCGGGGCCGTATCAAGTTGGCGGCCTCCGTGATTGGAAAGAATAATTCCTTCAACTCCATGTGAGACTGCCAACACTGCGTCATCAACGGTCTGGATGCCTTTTAGCAAGATAGGACCGTCCCATACCGTTCGAAGCCAGGCCACATCATCCCACGACAGGCCATGGTCGAACTGAGAATTCATATAATCTGCAAGGTCAACCGCCCGTTCACCAGTTGCCGGACCTGATCTTGAACCATTATCCAAACCAACCACATTGGCGAAACGAATAGGTTCGGAACGCAGAAATTTCAACGTCCATACTGGTCGACGTATCGCTTCAATGAACGTACCTGGACCGATCTCTGGCGGCAGCGTGAAACCCCGCCGAACATCGCGCTCCCGGCGTCCCAGCACGGCAGTGTCGACGGTCAGGCAGATGGCTTCAAAGCCAACTGCTGCAGCCCTTTCCAACATCGTCCGAACGAGCTTTCGATCACGCCAGGCATATACCTGGAACCACAACCGAGCTCCCGACCCAGCCGCTGCAGCGCACTCTTCGATGGAGCGAGTCCCCATGGTTGACAGAGTGAACGGGATGCCAGCCCGACCAGCAGCCCGCACCACAGCCAATTCGCCCTGCGGGTCTGCAATCCGAGTAAAACCTGTGGGCGCAAGCACTAGCGGAAAGGAAAGCGGTCGACCAAGCAGAGTGCTAGACGTATCCAGTTCACCCACACCTCGCAGCACCCGAGGCTTAAAAGTGGTCTCGCGAAATGCTCGGACGTTCCTATCCAAAGTCAACTCATCCTCAGCTCCACCGTCGATGTAGTCAAAAACTCCAGCCGGTAAGCGCCTCTGGGCTATGCAGCGAAGGTCGTCGACGTTTGCGGCAGCGCGCAGACTGCGGGCCGAACGGCTGAACTCGGGTCGCCGGAGACGCAACACAGAGCGGAGGGTGCGAATCATTCCCATAGGTGCAACTAGCGAAACTGGGCTTCAGGTGCCCAGCTCGTCGGCCTTCTTTTTCTGGTACATATCCCGACATGTCGGACACACCGGGTAGCGGTCTGGGTTTCGACCTGGCACCCAAACCTTGCCACAAAGGGCAACGACAGGCTTGCCAGTCACCACCGACTCGGTGATGTCGGCCTTACGGGCATAGTGGGAGAAGCGATCATGGTCACCATCATCTAACAGAGGATCTCCCAGAAGAGGGTCGACCGTGGTCAATGTCTCAAGGTTCGACAGGATGGGCAACATTCCTAAACGCACGGTTGGGCCGAAACTCAGTCGACTGGTAACTGACTTAGCGACCCATCCATACCGGACAACTTCTTGATCCGGTCGGCATGGCGACCACCTTCGAACTCTGCACCCAGCCAGGCTCGGAGGGCTTCTGTTGCCACTTCGGGCCCCGTTAAACGCTCACCGATACACAGCACATTGGCGTCGTTGTGCTGACGGGCGAGTCGGGCCGAAGTGGCGTCATGCACCGTCGCGGCCCGCACCCCGGGGACTTTATTAGCTGCTATGGCGATGCCGATTCCTGAACCACAAACGCATACCCCCAACTCAACCTCACCTCCAGCCACCGCCTGACCAACCGCCGCGCCGTAGTCTGGGTAATCAACCCGGTCGGTGGAGTGAACTCCAAGGTCGAGCACCTCGTGGCCTAAATTGCGCAGCTCGCAAGCCAAGTGGTCCTTGAGTACGTATCCAGCATGGTCGGAACCGACAGCGACAATGGCCATAAGGCAAGGCTAGCTGCTGCCTCTCTGAGCGGCCGATTCTGAACTCATTCTGAGACCAGCCGCCGTCAGGTCGGCTAACCCGATAGCGCCCTCACGCAGCATGACAGCTGGATCCACGGTCAAATCGACCACGGTCGATGGCATCCCAGTACACGGGCCGCCGTCCAAAATCAGCAAGCCGTTTCCTAGCGAGGCCGCAGCCGCCCT
Organism: Acidimicrobiales bacterium; assembly: GCA_029242745.1. Lineage (GTDB taxonomy): Bacteria > Actinomycetota > Acidimicrobiia > Acidimicrobiales > MedAcidi-G1 > UBA9410. The sequence continues at coordinate 154,632 of JAQWTI010000005.1, forward strand.
AGCGTCGGCCGGCGTGAGGTCCCCGGAGCGGTTAGCTGAGGTCGTGGCAATCGGCCCCACGACAGAAGCAATAGCCCGGATCAATTCATGGTTGGGGCATCGCACTCCCACCGTCAGTTCCGTGGATCCAGCTACAGATGGCAGCACCATGGTCAAAGGTCCGGGCCACCACACCCCAGCCATAGCGGCTGCCCGGTGGTCGAAAACAGCCAGTTGTTGGGCTTGATCAAGATCAGCCACCAACACGGCTACCCGGCGGCCGGCTGGACGACCCTTACGAACAAATATCTCGTCAACAGCCGATAAATCAGTGGCCAGAGCGGCAATGCCGTAAACGGTCTCGGTGGGCAAAACCACCAATCCACCAGACTGTAAGCACGCTGCTGCTGCTTCAACTGCACCACCCGGATCGAGCAACGCGTCGATCATCACGAAGGATCCATCACTGGACTCGAGCTACCACAGCCCGGTCACGATTAGCCAAATCTTGATGGACCGTGACATCGACAAACCCAACGGACCGGGCCAAGTCGGACATCGGCTTAGTCTGGCTTGGAGCCATCTCCAACACGAGGGCACCGCCAGGAGACAACCAATCTCTCGCCCCAGCGATCAGGGTCTTAACATCAGCCGTACCCCTGTCAGAGGCGTAGAGAGCAGCATGGGGCTCCCAATCCGCCACCTCGACTGGTAGGGCGTCGTCAGCAGACACGTAGGGGGGGTTAGATGCGATCACGTTTAGTTCCCCCAACAAATCCACTGGAAGGGCTTCAAACCAAGAACCCTCAGTCAACATCACCCGTTCAGCGGGACGGCCTAGCCCCACACAGTTGGCTCGGGCTACCGCCAAGGCATCTGGCGAGGCGTCGGTGCACCACACCCGCGTTCCCACCCTCTCGACGGCAACGGACAGACCAATAGCCCCCGATCCGGTGCCCAGGTCAGCTACCAGCAAGGGCTTGGTCGCAGTACCGTGCAGGCTGGCAATCCGATCTATTTCTAGTATGGCCAATCCAGCCACCAACTCGGTCTCCGGCCGCGGGATCAACACCCGACGGTCGACCATTAGGTCGAGTGTCCGAAAGGGCCAACGGCCCAGCACGTACTGCAGTGGCTCACCAGTTAGCCGCCGCCCCAACATTGCGTCGTGACGGGACATGCCCCGCACAGTGACCAACCCATCGAACTCGCTGACCGACGAGAAACCTGAGGCCTCTTCCACGATCCACCGAGCTTCCCGGGCTGCGTCTTCTCCCGCCTGCCCAGCCTCCACAAGTTGCTTCTGAGTCTCGAGGAGCACCTCACGCCATGAGACGGTCTCCTCGTCAGGCCCCACCATAAGACCTGTCGTCTAGACCCTCAGCGAGCTGCCGCGTACGCTCAGCAGCAAGTAGGAGATCGGTGACCTCGTCAAGTTCTCCAGCCAAGATGCGATCAAGCTTGTGGAGGGTCAACCCAATACGGTGATCGGTGACACGGTTCTCCTTAAAGTTGTAGGTGCGAATTTTCTCGGACCGACCACCTCCACCGATCTGACCGCGCCGAGCCTCAGAGGCCTCAGACATCTGGCGCTCCTGTTCAATCTGGAGGAGCCGGGAACGCAGTACCCGCAGCGCCTTGGTCTTGTTCTGGAGCTGGCTCTTCTCATCCTGCATTGAAACCACCAGTCCAGTCGGCTTGTGAGTGATACGGACTGCCGAATCAGTGGTGTTAACGGACTGACCACCCGGACCCGATGCCCGATACACGTCAATCTGCAACTCATTTTCATCAAGTTCAACCTCGATCTCATCAGCCTCAGGGAGCACGCTGACCGTGGCTGAAGATGTGTGGATTCGTCCCTGTGACTCAGTCACTGGTACACGCTGGACCCGGTGGACCCCACCCTCATACTTGAGTCGCGTCCAAGCATCGTCGCCCTTAACCAAAACCATCACCTCGCTAAAGCCACCCATGTCAGACTCACGAGCCTCCAGCGGCTCGACGGCCCAGCCGTGGGTGGCAGCAAAAGCCAGATACATCTCATGAAGATCACGGGCGAACAGATTTGCCTCTTCGCCACCTTCCGCGCCTCGGATCTCAACGATGACTCGTCGACCGTTATTCGGATCCTGCGGTAGGAGCAAATTTCGTAACTCACCCTCTAGGTGGATGATCTTGGCCTCGAGACCAACAATCTCAGCGCGTAGTTGGTCTCGATCCTCACCCTCGGCCGAGTCAACCAACTCTTGAGCCGCATCAAGGTCCCCGTGGGCATCAGACAGTGGTCGCCCGACGACAAGTACAGCCTCCAACTCCTTGAATCGGCGACCAGCGGACTGGAGTCGATCAGAGTCCTTGATCACCTCTGGATCTGCGAGCTGGGACTCGATCTCGGAGTACTCGACTTCAAGGGCCCTTACTTGCTCCAGCATCGGCCCAAGGCTAGCGACACGTCGGTGTTGGACCCCGACGACAATCGTTCAGGCGGCCCAACTTCCTCGGAGACCAACCACCAGGGCCGGAATCCGAAGGCGAGCGACCACTCGCTCGACTGGCGCCATAACATCTCGAACCGGCAAAACCACGACCACACGGTCAGGCGTCTCGCGCAGGACCAATTCGGCAGCCGCCGAGATAAGGCGAGGATCGACCCCCACCGAGCACACCACGAGGACACGGCCGCCGTCGGGCCCAGTACCGATAGCCGGCGCTGGCGAGGGATCACGTAGGTTGAGCCGCTTGTCAGCTGGATCAATGGGGACTAACTCGATTAGACCCAACGACTCAGGGTGGGCACAAACGTCCCACCGCATCCACCGTTCCCGAGCCAAGGTAGCTAGCGGATGGGCGCCAGCACCCGAATGACGCTGGACCCGTACAAGATCGGCTGCCTCGACCAGCGCCTCAGCATCAGACTTGCTACCTCGCATCAGAACTCCAGCTTCGCGATCAAACCGCCCAATACCCACCTCAATTACTGGTCTCCCACCCAACCGTGACTGGGCTACTGCACGCACCACCTCCAGACCCAAGACCTCACCAAGCCACGTGCCATGTTCGAGCACCGGGTCCACTCCACCGGAACGACACAAATCGTGGAACTCGCGAGCAAACTCCACTGGGTATTCGTCCTTGCTGTACGGGAGGTCTTCTCGTGGGGCGGCAACAACCAGCGAATCGCCGTCGACATGGCAGACCTCTGGAGATGGTTCAAGTGCTGTCGCACGACGAGCGGCCTCCGCAGCCTCTACGGGATCGTCAAAGCAAACAGTTAGAGGCGTGCTGTCACCATGAAGGCCGGCCCGGAACAGGCCGCTACCTAGGGCCGCTTCCGGTGTTTCAGCAGACGCCAATGTCCAGAGGCGAAAGCCGTCGAAAAGGTAGCCGCCCTCAGCCGACACATCGCTATCGAGACCAGCACCGGAGACCTTGCGTAACGCTCCATCCACCAACGCATACAACTTGGCCCCTCGGAGGGCCTGAATACGCTCAATATCTAGAGCCACGGATTGCCCGCAACTAGATAACTGCAGAACCGGTGCAAATCCGGTCAGTTCCTCAACTCTTCCGACGCTGGCCGTACCGGCGTTCGAAGCGCTCGACCCGACCAGCCGTATCCACAATTTTCATTGTGCCGGTAAAGAACGGGTGGCTGGCCGATGATATTTCCACTTTGACCAGTGGATACTCGACACCGTCGTCCAAAGTAATCACCTCTTCGGTCTCCACCGTTGAGCGGATAACGAAGTTGGTGCCCTCTGACAGGTCTTGGAAGACGACTGGTCGATAATTCGGGTGTACGTCCTGCTTCATAACTGTTCCAGTCTGCGGCGCAATCTAAGGTTCGACAACCTGTGTAAACGGTGTCTCGCGCCCAAACACCGCACGAGTCGAGAGGCTGGGTGGCAAATCGGCATCCCTGATCAGGCGCCCATGCTCGGTCCCTTGGCGATCTCTACCAAGAACTCGTCATTATTGTTAAAGGTCTTGAGCCGGTCGGTTAGCAACTCAAGGCCAGCCGCCGCACCGTTGTCATTGTCGTTCGCAAGGCCATTGAGTACGCGCCGGAGTTTCCAAACCTGGTTGAGTTGCTTGCGCTCAAACAGCAACTCCTCGTGACGAGTCGACGAGGCGTCCACATCAATGGCTGGATAGATCCGACGCTCGGCGATGCGCCGGTCTAGACGCAGTTCCATGTTTCCGGTTCCCTTGAACTCTTCGAAGATCACCTCATCCATTTTGGATCCGGTATCAACGAGCGCCGTAGCAAGAATGGTTAACGAGCCACCCTCCTCCAGGTTCCGGGCTGCACCGAAGAACCGCTTGGGGGGGTAGAGCGCGCCACTGTCGACACCACCAGACATAATTCGACCAGTTGCCGGAGCGGCGAGGTTGTAGGCCCGCGCAAGGCGGGTGATGCCGTCCAGCATGATCACCACGTCGTCGCCATACTCCACCATTCGCTTTGCGCGCTCGATGGTGACCTCAGCCAACCGGGTGTGTTCGTCGCTAGGTCGATCGAAAGTTGATCCAACAACCTCACCCCGCTGCATCCAGCGACGCATGTCAGTGACCTCTTCGGGTCGCTCGTCAACTAGAAGAACGATGAGTTTGACCTCGGGATGGTTTGTCTCAATAGACCGCACAATTGATTTCATGATTGTGGTCTTGCCCGCTTTAGGCGGCGAGACAATCATTCCGCGCTGTCCCTTACCGACCGGCGAAAGCAAATCGATAATCCGAGCCGTCATGTTGTTCGGATCACCATCAACCTCCATTTGGAGCTTCTCGTCAGGAAATAGAGGGGTGAGATCCTCGAACCGAGGTCGGTTCTTGGCTAGTTCAGGATCTCTTCCGTTGATCGTATCAATACGCAGCAGAGCAGGATTTTTCTCGCTGCGGTTGGCGGGCCGAGACGCACCTACCAAGTGGTCGCCGCGTCGTAGCCCAAACTGACGAACCTGCTTCACCGAGACGTAAGCATCCTTCTTTGATGCCTTGAAACCAACGGTACGCAGGAATCCATAGCCCTCGTCACGCAAGTCAAGGTGACCCTCAACATCGACCGGCTCACCATCCCACTGCTCTTCAGGGCCCTGGTGTTCGCGACCCTGACCGCGGCGCCGGCGACGCCGGTTACCTGGGTCAGAATCACTCTGCTGAGCGCGACTCTGGCCGCCTTGTCGGTCCCGGCTATGACCGCCTTGCTCCTGGCCCGACCGGTTCTGCTCACCCCGCCCACGGCCCTGATCTCGACTCGGCTTCTGGTCGCCGGACTGACCACTGCCTTCGGCGGTACCAACTTTCTCTGATGACTCATCAGCAACGGGAGGCGCAGTCTCGTCCGCAGCGGCAGCTACCTCCCACTCGGCAGGCGGCTCCTCACCCCCGCCAGCCAGCCCAGGATTCTCGGTTGGAACATCGACTGGAGACTCCACCTTGGTCGGACCCGTTGCCCCAGACCGGCCACTATTGGAGACGGTAGAACCGTTGCCTCCAACGGCCAAGCCCAAAATGAGGTCGACGATCTCGGCTTTTCGTGCCCGCGATCCAGGCTTACCACCAAGTGCCGTAGCAATGGTTGTCAGTTCATCGCGGTCCTTGCTCTCTAATGTTCCGCGTTCCAATTGGTTGGAGTCCATGCTCACAAAACCTATTTTCTCGAGGGTCATTGACCCTTCGGGTTTCTCGGGGGCGTGTGCCCAACGAATAGATCCATATCGGGATCAGCACAAATCAAGGAATCACCGTTCATCACGGGAAACCGAGACGAAGGGTTTGTCGTGGAGGACGCTTCCGGGCCCGTCATATCTCGACGCGAATCATTCCACTACGTGAAAGTTGCGAAGAGGAAACGGGATATCCAGAGAACACATCGCCCGACCAGCGACACCTTTACTTTAACGACGTAGCGTGAAAGAAGGCAACATCTTCAGAGTGAGGTTTCCTGGATTCCTTGTGACGCAAGGATTTCAGATGTTAAGTAGGCGTCCCATCAGGGCGTGTCCAGGCACTGCCTCACAGTCAGCCACCCCCGCTTCGGTGAAGGTTCCACCCGACCCGTCGACAGCGGAATCAACTAACAAATAGGGCACGGGATCTGGGGTATGGGTACGAGTTGTTAAGGGCGTGGCATGGTCTGGAAGCATAAGGAGCCGCCACGCGCCCATACCGTCCAACGCTGGCACGAGGTCAGCCAAGATCCGACGGTCCCAACGCTCGAGCGCCTTGACCTTCTCGGCCACATCACCTGCGTGACCAGCCTCGTCAGTGGCCTCGACATGGATGACAAATAAATCGAGGCCCGCTCTCAACTCCGCCAGCGCCACGTCACGCTTACCCTCATAGTCAGTGTCGTACCAACCAGTTGCCCCAGGGATATCGCAGATCTTCATGCCAGACAAGACCCCGATACCGCGGACCAGATCAACTGCTGTCACCAGCCCGGCTTCCACTCCGTAAAGGCCGCGAAATGACGGCACCTGTGGCTGGAAACCCTGACCCCAAAGCCACACTTGATCAGCCTCAATGTCGAATCGGGCCATGACCGCGCGAGAAGCCTCCATGACTTCACCCAGCCTCCCTGCCGCTGGGCCGGTAGGCAACACAATGGCCCTACCAGACAGATCGTGGGGTGGCGTGCAATCAGCCTCAACCCACTCCTTAGGCGCAATCATGGCGTTGCGAAAGCCCACACCTGCGAGAAACTCTATCCCAGCGTGATCTGGAGCAATCTCCTCCTGAAGGGCAGCGATGACTAAAGAACCCTCCTCACTGGTCGGGTTAGCGCCCGCATAATCAACCATTACGCCGTTGCGGACCACCACCAAGTTGCACCTGAAAGCCGTCTGGTCAGGACGCAGCGTTCGTCCCATGGCTGCCACCTCAATGGGGGCCCGACCGGTGTGAAACCGAGTTGGATCAAAACCCATTATGGACATATTCCCAACATCGCTACCCGGCGCCATCCCTTCAGGAATTACTGCTGCCCGTCCCACCTCGGCACGAGCAGCCAGTGCATCCAGAACCGGAGTATGGGCTACCTCCAGCGGGGTCCTCCCATCCAACTCAGGTACCGGCAGGTCTGCACAACCGTCAGGGACACAGACGACGTACTTCATGAATAGTTCTTCATGCCGCTTGGCCTATCTGTGGATCCATAGGGTTGCCATTCTTCCAGACCGGGCACCACGAGCTGTCACGAGAAACAGATCTGGGCACTGGTCGTTGGGCACTACAGCCCCTGACCTGCCAACGGCGAATAGTCACCGTCTATGGGCCCGCACGAAGTCCTCTATGACGACTAGATCGGCTGGCAATTCGGTCAGCCGCTCAGGTCTCTCATAGAGGTCAGCAAGATGGTTGGGCAGCTCCGGTCGAACACCGGTCGCCGCTTCAACGGCATCTGGAAACTTGGCTGGATGCGCAGTGGCCAGCGCCACCATTGGAATTGAGCTATCGCGCCGACACGCTCTCGCAGCCAGCAGACCAACCGCTGTATGCGGATCGAGGAGAATCCCCGACTGGTCCGCCTCATCTGCAATACAAGCTTGGACGGCATTGTCGACAAACCGAGCACCAGCCCAACCGTCAACCAAACTCGCGCGTAGTGCCGGGTCTAGTTGGAAGCACCCCGTGGCGCGAAAGTTGTCCAACTGAGCACCTAGCGCCGCACCGTCTCGGCCATTAATTTCAAACAGCAACCGCTCAAGGTTCGATGACACCTGAATATCCATGCTGGGCGATGTGGTGGGCACTACCTCGGTGATACCCATCGTTCCCTCAGTGAAGAACTGAGTCAGGACATCATTGGTGTTACTACCCACCACCAACTGGCGCACATCTAACCCGGATAGCCGGGCGACGTGCCCGGCAAAAACATTGCCGAAGTTCCCGGTGGGCACCGAAAACGCGACCGGTGAGTGCCGTCCACCGAGGCGTTCAGCGGCCACCACGTAGTAGACAACCTGAGCCATCACCCGGGCCCAATTTATGGAGTTCACCGCCGAGAGTCGAACCTCGTCACGGAACGTCACATCGGCAAACATCGCCTTCACTAAGTCCTGACAGTCGTCAAATGTGCCGTCGACTGCCACGTTGTGGACGTTGGTGGCGTTCACAGTCGTCATCTGTCGGCGTTGAACTTCAGACACTCTTCCTGACGGGTGGAGGATGACCATATCCACGGCATCGCGTCCTTGGCATGCCTCGATGGCAGCCGAGCCAGTGTCGCCTGACGTGGCACCTACGATCGTGATCCGCTCCCCTCGACGCGATAGTTCGTGATCGAACAAACGGCCCACCAGTTGCAGGGCTAGGTCTTTGAAAGCCAGCGTCGGTCCGTGAAACAACTCCAAAAGGTGGACGCCATCAGATAGCTCTAAGAGTGGGGTTACATCAGAGGTCTCAAATGTGGTGTATGCGTCAGCCACCATGACGGCGAAATCATCTTCTTCGATTGACCCAGCCACGAACGGCATCATCACTTCAACAGCCGTCTCTATGTAGTTGCCCCGTCCACCAGCGGCCAGCACCGGCCATTCCTCGGGGACGTAGAGCCCACCGTCGTCAGCGAGGCCCGCCAGCAAAGCCTCGCCAAACTCCAAAACTGGAGCCGATCCGCGAGTGCTCACATACCGCATGGCTTATCCCCTTGAGGTCCGTATTGCTGCTGAACGTTAATTGCTGATGACCCGCAGGACGCTGCCTACGGCCCGGACCGCTTCCAGCGAGCGAAGTTCACTCAGAGTGGACCTCACATCACGCTCACATGCGTCGTGGGTGATGAATACCAGTCGGGCCTCACTACCAAGCCCCTCTTGTTCCATGGAGCGAATCGACACCCCATGCTCACCAAAAACTGCAGCTACCGCCGCCAGCACGCCTGAACGATCATCGACCTCCAAGTTCAAGTAGTAAGCGGACGTCACATCGTCAATGGGGGCAATAAGAGCACGCTCAAGAGTCCCAACGACTGGGGCACTACCACGGCGAAGATTGGCCGCTGCGTCAATGAGGTCACCTAGTACAGCCGAGGCCGTTGGCCTACCACCAGCACCTCGGCCATAGAGCATTAGGTCACCTGCCGCCTCACCTTCAACAAATACGGCGTTGTAACTGCCGTTAACCGAAGCCAGCGGATGATCCAATGGAACCAAAGTAGGGTGCACCCGCACACCGACCCGGAGTTCACCATCGTCTCCCGTCGTCTGCTCGGCAACAGCCAGCAACTTGATGCAGTGCTTCAGATCAGCGGCAAATTCAATGTCGGCCACTGAGATACCCGAAATACCCTCGTGGTAGACGTCTCCAGCCACTACCCGAACACCAAAGGCGATAGTGGCCATAATGGCCAACTTGGCACCCGCGTCATAGCCTTCCACATCTGCAGTGGGATCGCGCTCTGCGTACCCGAGACTCTGGGCCTCCGCTAACGCGTCGGCGTAACTGGCCCCATCTTCAGTCATACGAGAAAGAATGAAGTTGGTCGTGCCGTTTACGATGCCCATGACTCGACGAATGGGTTCACCAGCCAGGGACTCGCGTAGAGGGCGCATGATCGGAATGGCGCCGGCCACTGCTGCCTCGAATAAAAGGTCAACACCGTTGTCGGCAGCTAGCGAGTACAACTCAGCCCCACAGTTGGCCAGCAACTCCTTGTTGGCGGTGACGACTGGTTTGCCAGCCGAAAGGGCAGCCATTATCAACTCACGCGCCGGCTCAATGCCACCCATCACCTCGACGACCACATCGACGTTCGGGTCAGCAACAACAGCAGCAGCGTCAGTCGTGAAGGTATCGGTGTCGACCGGTACGCCACGATCTATCGCAGTGTTACGCACCGCTATGCGAGTGATCTCAAGATCCAGACCTTGGCGACGAGCTACTGCTGTTCGACGCTCAACAATAAGTAAAGCCAAGGCGGCACCCACATGGCCACAACCAAGGAGGCCAATACGGACGTGGTCTCGAGCGCTTGATAAGGAGGCGTTCATGGATTAGACGGTAGTGGCCGGAAAGGGCTAGTCAGGACCTGAATTTACTCGGCCCCAGGTCACTAGTCTCCCTGGACACCAAGTCGGTGTAGTTCTCGCGACGCACCACCACCCGAGCTTCACCATCGGAAGCGAACACAACAGCGGGCCGCAACACGTGGTTGTAATTGGAACCCATCGCATGGCCATAAGCGCCGGTGACTGGTGTGGCAAGGACGTCGCCAACCACTAAGTCGTCTGGCACCCAGCCCTCACGCACCAGCAAGTCTCCCGACTCGCAATGTTTGCCGACTACCCGCACGGCTCTTCCGCGCTCAGCAGCGGCGGCTCTGGGCAGCAGCGTCTCATAACCTGAGCCGTAGAGCACCGGGCGTGGGTTGTCGCTCATCCCACCATCAACGGACACGTAAGTACGAATGCCCGGCAACTCCTTGATGGTGCCCACTCGGTAGAGGGTGACTGCGGCAGATGCCACTATGGCCCGTCCCGGCTCAGCCGAGACCCGGGCTACGACTCCGGCTTCGTCGCAGACGGCTCGGATACCGGCTGCCCACTCAGTTAGCGAGGGTGCAGACTCTCCCTCTACGTAAGGCACGCCGAGGCCCCCTCCGACGGAGAGTTCTGGCAGGCCAAACGGTGCCGAGAAACTAGCCAGCACCTCGATGGCTCGGTCGAACGCCTCCACATCGAAAACTTGGCTTCCGATGTGGGCGTGTAAGCCGACCAAGTCCACTGACTCAGCCGCTGTCGCTCGCTCTACTGCGGTGGTCGCCAAACCATTGGAGACGGTGAACCCAAACTTGGAGTCGTCCTGGCCCGTGGCCACAAACTCATGAGTATGCGCCTGTACCCCTGGGGTAATCCGGAGCAGCACCCGGGGTTTGATCCCAGTGACAACGGCCAAGGCCTCGAGACGGTCTAGTTCGTCAAAGGAATCAACGACGATACGGCCCACCCCCTCCTCGACAGCCATGGTCAGTTCCTGGTCACTCTTGTTGTTGCCGTGCATCACCAGTCGGTCTCCAGGGATACCGGCGTTGCGGGCCACGAAGAGCTCTCCACCGGTGGCTACGTCAAGGTCCATGCCCTCTTCATAGGCCAGTCGGGCCATGGCGCCGCACAAAAAGGCCTTGGATGCGTACGCCACGCCACCACTGCCAAAAGCTTGGACAGCCTCACGACAGCGGGCTCGGAGGTGGGTCTCGTCGTAAACGAACAACGGTGTACCGAACTGGTCAGCCAGGTCCACGAGATCACAGCCCCCTACGGACAGACGGCCATGTCCATCGATGGCCGCTGTGTCAGGGAGCAGGTAGGTGGGGATAGGTCCGGCCATAATCAGTAACTCGTCGAGACGGGATCGTGTTCTTGGCCAACAAGGCCGTCGCGCCACATCTCGGTAGGAGCGTCCACACCCAGCAGGTCCAACGCAACAGCCAGCCCAATCCGAGTTCCCTCGGCAAGCCAGAGCCGGGCGATCGTCAACGGCTGATCCACATCTTCTCCAAGCACCCGACAATCATGGTAGAAGCCATGGAACGAGGCTGCCAGGTTACGCACCCATGTAGTTACCTGGTGCGGGGCCCGCTCTCGACAGGCACGAGATACCACGTCAGGCAACTCGTGCAGGGCGCGCAACACCTCAAGTTCTCGGGAGTGGCACAACAGCGAAAAGTCGGCGTCGCTTAGTTCACCTCGGTTGATCCCCGCATCGGTGGCTCGCCGAACAACCTGATGAATCCGGGCATGAGCGTATTGCACGTAGAACACCGGGTTCTCGTTGACTTGACTGGCCACTAAGTCCAAATCAAACGTCTGAGGAGAATCAACTGACAGGAGAAGATAAGTAAAACGTGCGGCATCGGCCCCCACGTCCTCGACCACCTCAGCCAGTTCCACCATCTCGCCAGTCCGTTTGGACAGCCGGACCTCGCAACCATCACGGTGCAAACTGACCAGTTGCGTGATCGCAATCTCTAGTTTGTCGGGATCGTGACCGAGCATGGCCATAGCGGCGTGCATCCGAGCCACGTAGCCGTGGTGATCAGCGCCCAACACGTTCACTAGAAGGTCGGCTCGGTCGAACTTGTCGCGGTGGTAGGCAACATCGGGCATGAGATAGGTGGGCTCACCGTCGCTCTTGACGAGCACTCTGTCCTTGTCGTCGCCGTAGTCGGTGCTCCGCAACCAGACAGCCCCACCATCCTCATACACGGCGCCAGCAGCCCAAAGCGCAGCCAAGGTGTCGTCAATAGCACCGGTAGCGATCATCGAACGTTCACTGAACCAGGAGTCAAAGTGGATAGACAGAGCTTCAAGCGCTGCACGATGAGACCCCAGTGCCTTGGTATACCCCCACTCCATAGGGTCAGCAGTTGCGTCAGCCTCAGCGATCATCTCTGCCGCCCAGTCGACAATGTACTGCCCGTGATATCCATCTTCCGGCACGGGTTGCCCAGCAACCCGGGCAGCAAGTGAGGCCGCAAAGTTCTCCATTTGTAGCCCACGGTCGTTGATATAGAACTCGCGCACCACATCGAAGCCACAACGGCTATAAAGACGAGCTATCGAATCGCCGTAACAGGCCCCCCTTCCATGACCAGCATGCAACGGTCCAGTCGGGTTGGCACTTACGAACTCAACAATGACCCGAGTGCCCTTACCCTCATCTGAGCGAGCCCACCCTTCACTACCCGCAACAACGACATCGGCAAGGACGTCGTGCAGCCATGACTCAGCGAGCCGGAAGTTCACAAATCCAGGGCCGGCTACCTCCACACCCACCACGTGGGTTGGTGGTGCACTCTCCAATCGTTCGACTAGTTGGCTCCCCAGTGTCCGGGGGTTAAGGCCTGCAGCCTTTGCCGACACCAAAGCTACGTTTGTCGACCAGTCCCCGTGGTCCGCGTTAGCAGGACGTTCGAGCTGAATGATGGCAGGCACGGGGTCCACACCGAGATCGGCCAGCGCTATGCGCACTGCGTCGATGATGGTGTCACGCACATCCATGGGGGTTTCCAGATCAGTAGCGGGGCCCTGCAGGGCAGATCCCTCATGCTATCCGGGGTACCAAGGACGGCCGGGTGCCTATTCTTCCCGCTATGGACTCACTGACCACCGATACCTTCTCCATCGATCACGAGGCCCTGATCCACTTTCGACGAGATCGTCTGCGAGCTCAGATGGTTAGTCACGGAGTGGATGCTTGCCTGTTATTCGACCCGATAAATATGCGGTACGCCACTGGAGCCCGCAACATGCAGATCTTCCATCAACGCAACCCCTCCCGCTATCTGTTTCTCCCTGTAGAGGGGCCAGTCGTCCTATTCGAATTCACCGGGGGCCACCATCTGGCTATTGGCCTCTCAACTATCGACAAGGTCCGGCCTGCCACCACAGTCAGTTATGTGGCAGCCGGTCCCAACATTGCAGAAGTGGAAAAGAAGTGGGCCGACGAGGTCGGAGCGCTGCTGTTCGAGGTGGTCGGGGCAGGCGCCACCGTAGGGCTTGAACGAATCAACCATGGAGCCTCAACCACCTTGGCCGCCGCTGGTTTCCGCATCGTGGACGCACAAGGCCCGGTAGAGCGTGCACGATCGATTAAAGGCCCCGATGAGTTGACCTGCATCCGCCAGAGCCTCCGGGCCACCGAGTCGGCTGTGCACGCCCTCCGTGATGCTATCCGTCCGGGAATTACCGAAAACCAGTTGTGGTCCGAACTGCACCGGGTCGTAATTGCTGAAGGTGGCGACTACGTCGAGACCCGACTGCTGACCGCTGGGACCAATACGAACCCGTGGTTCCAAGAGACTGGTGACTCTCTCATAGCGCCTAACGCTCTGGTGGCTCTGGATACCGACGTGGTGGGGTGTCACGGCTATTACTCGGACTTTTCTCGGACCTTCCACGCTGGCCCCGATGCCCCACATCCTGAACAAAAACGGCTTTACGGTCTCGCCCATGAACAGGTTCACCACAACATGGGAATCATCGGACCCGGAGTGACGTTCCGGGAGTACGCCGAACATGCGTGGGAAATCCCCGACGAGTTCACCCCTCAGCGCTACTACCTGTCTTCACACGGCGTAGGAATGACAGGTGAGTACCCCTACCTCTACCACCGGAATGACTTCGAGTCCTCGGGTTACGACGGGGTGATCGAACCCGGCATGACGATCTGTGTGGAGGCCTACATCGGAGCGACGGGCGGAGCGGAGGGAGTCAAACTTGAGGAACAGGTGTTAGTAACCGAAACCGGCACCGCTCTGCTAAGCCAATTCCCATTTGAACTGGACCTCCTAGGTTCATCCGGTTAACTCTGGAGAGTCCGAGAGATTAATGCCTTCGCTGGCCAAGCCTGACTGCGGGTTATGCAGCGTGGAACCGGGTTTCATGGCGAATCACAAACAGCAAGCTGGTTATCACCACAATCATTCCCAAGATTTGAACCATTCCCAGTTGCTGGTCGAGTGCTAGCCATGCGCCGAGCGCCGAGAGGGCTGGGACACCCAGAGTCAGTAATCCAGCTAGACCTAACCTCACATGGAGGTGGGCCCAGTTCATTAGAAAGTGGCCACTGCCCGGAATAGCCAACAGCAAACACAACCATCCCCACTGGTGCCATGACGGCCATTCAGGAAGGAACCGACCGGCGGCGATACTAGATAAGGGGAAAAGCACGACGGATCCAATCGCCATGGTGAGGGTCTGCAGCGTGAATGTATCGATCTGCTTTCGGGCCTTCTTGGCGAGCACGAAGTAGGCCGAGAAAAAGATCATGGCCAGAAACGCCAGTAGGTCACCCCTTAGATGTAAATCAGAACTGCCTCCCCCGCCGAACATCACTGCAGCCACTCCGCCAACCGCCAGCAAAGCCACACTGACTAGCAAGAACCCGATTCGTTCCCCAAATCGTGCCGAAGCCACTACGAGAAGAACGACGGTCTGCAATGAGCCAATGGTGGTGGCGTTGGCCACTGAAGTGTGATGGAGGGACGCAAAAAATACACCTAGTTCCAGAGCGAACGCGACTGCGACCGGTGTGACAAGACGAACTTGAGCCCAGCTAACCCGCCGACCAGTGGCATAAAAGACGACACCATAGGTGGTTGCACCAAGAAGAACCCGCCAGAAAGCAACTGCGACGCCCGACATGTCGACCTGTGCCACGATGACATTGCCAGCCGACCAGCAGAGAACCGCTCCGATGGCAGCCAGGCGACCGATGGCGGACCGGTCGCTACCGGTTGCAATGCGCTGCATTGCCGCACCCTACGTAGCTCCTTTCAGATGCGTCCCTATGACATCAACTATGTTTTTTATCTAGTTCAACGACTGGTGGCGAACTCGGCTACAAGAGCTTGTTCAATTCGCTACTGTCGCGATGCGGCTGACCTTGGGGGCCTGTCGCCGATAGGAGGATCCATGAAGTTCAGAACTCTGCTCATAACGCTGCTGGCTATCGTGCTCGTTGCATCAGCCTGCTCCGATGACAACCAAAGAACGGCTGGAGATGGTACCTGGCCTGAAAAGATCACATTTGGATTTGTGCCTAGCACCGAACAGGAGCAGTTGCAGGACAACATTCAACCAATCATGGACGTACTCACTGAGGCACTGGGTATCGAAGTTGAAGGTGTGGTTACCACTGACTACACCGGCCTTGTAACTGCCATGGGCACCGGTACTGCGGATCTCGGTGCGTTCAATACGTTCGGCTATGTCCTAGCCCAGAAGGAATTCGGCAACATGGAGGTGCTCATTCAGGCCGTTCGGTATGGCTCGGCGACCTACCACGGCCAATGGATGACCAACGATCCGTCTATCTGCAAAGCCCCGCCTGTATCGGGTACCGCTCTCGAGAACTCTGCTACCGGAGCAGTCCAAGTCGGGGCGCTGGACGCTGTAGCGCTCCAGGTTGGTGTTTACTTCGGTGACTCGGGCAAGGCCCAGGGAGAAGTAGTGGATGCAGGTGACGTTTCCCCTGGAACTTCTTGTATGGCTGATCTATCAAAGGTGAAGGGCAAACGAGTGGCCTTTACCTCCGAGTCGTCAACGTCCGGCTACGTCTTCCCAGCTCTTCAACTGGAGCAGGCTGGTATCGATCCACTAAACGACATCATTCCGATCTTCACTGGTGGACACGATGCAGCGGTAGTCGCTGTATACAACGGTGACGCTGACATAGGGGTTTCCTACGACGACGCCCGGCGGACACTCCGCAAGGAAAAGGTCGATGTGGGTGACAAAGTAATTGTTTTCAACATCACCTCTGAGATACCGAATGATGTGGTGGCAGCCAGTGCGCTCTTGCCCGACTCACTCCAGACGGCCATATACGAGGCCATCGACGCCTATCTCGAAACTGAGGTAGGCGAAGCAGTGTTTGACGAGATGTACGGCTGGACCTCTATCCGGCGGGCTGTCGACTCGGACTTCGACGTAGTGCGCGAAGCCGCAGAGACTCTGGGCATCACCGAGCCTTTGGGCTGACCTTCAGGAGAGTGACGACCACGACGAACCACGCGCTGAACCCGGCCAAATGATCGAGTTCCAAGACGTCTCGGTTACCTACCGGGGTGGAGTCCAAGCGCTACGCCATGTGGACCTTTCAGTCAGGGAAGGTGAGTTCGTCGTGGTTGTCGGCCTCTCCGGGGCTGGCAAAAGCACCCTGTTGCGGGCCCTTAACGGTCTGATTCCAGCCACTGAAGGGTCAATCAAGGTCGACGGCACCGAGGTGGTGGGGGCAGGGGCTGAGGAGTTGCGGAGGATCCGCTCGCGAATTGGCATGATCTTTCAGACCTTCAACTTGGTGCACCGCACCTCGGTGGTGAACAACGTTCTGATGGGTCGACTTGCCGGCGTCTCCGCCTGGCGGTCCACCCTCGGGCTATGGCCAGCTGCTGACAGGGAAGCCGCGATGATCGCTCTCGAGAGAGTAGGCATCGTGGAGAAGGCCTACGTTCGGGCCGCCAATCTGTCTGGTGGACAGCAGCAACGGGTAGGTATCGCCCGAGCCTTGGCCCAAGAACCTTCGCTCATGCTTGCTGATGAACCAGTAGCCGCTCTGGACCCGGTGACCAGCCGCCAAGTAATGGGTGATCTGCGGAAGATCAACGAGGAACTTGGCATCACCACACTCGTCAACCTCCACTTTCTGGACCTCGCCCGTGAGTTCGGACAGCGACTAGTAGGACTGCGCGAGGGTGAAGTCGTGTTCGACGGTGACCTCAACGACGTCACCGATGAGACTTTTCGGCATATATACGGCCGGGCCATCACTGGTGATGACCTCCTGAACACCGATGAGTGAAATGTTTCTCATGACATGCCACCAATAACCAGCCCTAGTCGACCGGTCCGGCCCCGAGTCCGTATCCGGACGTGGGCGCTAGTTGTCGCGATTTTGACTTACACGGTGGCGGCCGGTCGCACGGTCGGTTTCGATCTGGCGACCTTCTGGCAAGTCTGGTCCAACCCTCTTTGGGAGAAATTCTGGCCTATCCCGTGGCGCTGGGTGATCAACCGGCACAACGTGCTCGACCCACTGGTTGAAACGTTCCAAATTGCCATCGTATCCACCTTGCTCGGTTGCGGAATAGCTCTCCCGGTGGCCTTCGCCATGTCTCCTCTAACAACACCGAATCGCTTAGTCCTAGTAGTAAGCCGCTCGATTATGAATGTGGTGCGAGCGGTACCTGATCTGTTCTGGGCAAAGCTGCTGGTCACTGCAGTGGGTATCGGAGCATTCGCTGGTTCTTGGGCTCTCTCAGTTTTCTCGCTTGCCGTCATGGTGAAACTGTTTAGCGAGACTGTCGACGCTGCTGATCCTCGACCATTAGAAGCGGCACGCGCAGCTGGTGGTCGGCATGTCCCTGTCGTGCGGACCGGCGTCCTACCCTCTGTGCTCCCCGAGTACGTGGCTTACGGCCTGTACGTGTTTGAACTCAACATCCGGGCCTCAGTAGTTTTAGGCTTGGTTGGCGCAGGCGGCATAGGTCGAGTGGTCGAGGCTCAACGCCAGTACTTCCGGTTTGACCGGGTGCTGGGCGTGCTGGTGATCGTGTTCGTGGTGGTATTCGTTATTGAGCACGTCAGCGTGGCTATCCGAAAGCGACTGGTCTGACATTGGCTATCTCTCCGGCTCTAACGGATCCCTCAGGTAGGCCAGTTGCTCCCCGCCGAGCTGGTCGCCGCCTTGGTCTCGTCGCCCTTGCAGGAGTCGCCGTGATCTGGTCGCTCTCGGGCCTCCAAATCACACTGGACCGCCTACTAGGTGCTCCCGGCGACACATGGGAGGTATTCAGCCGGATGGCACCACCAGCGTTCGGTGAGGCGGTAGAACGCGGAGTACCGAACAAGGTTCTTGAGTCTGTGCACATCGCTTGGATAGGAACCCTGATTGGGGCAGTCCTGTCGTTCCCACTGGCCTTCTTGGCCGCTGGCAACGTCACAACGGTCTGGATCCGCACGCCTTTACGTCAACTCTTCAACGCCATCCGAGCTGTACCCGAACTCATCTTGGCCGTGATCCTCATTCCCATCACCGGCTTAGGTCCTTGGGCAGGAGCTCTGGCCATTGGCCTGCACTCAGTCGGCACCCTCGGTAAGTGGGCTACCGAGGCAATAGAGAGCGTCGAACCTGGCCCGCTGGAGGCAGTAGCGGCCACTGGAGGGCGATGGGTGTCACGAATGCGCTGGGGTGTGCTGCCCCAAGTCCTACCTGTAGTCACATCACAATGGTTATTTCGCTTCGAGATAAACGTTCGAGCCTCGGCGGTACTCGGCATGATCGGCGCTGGCGGCGTTGGAGCCGAACTGGTGTCTCAATTGCAATTCCGAAACTTCCCAGCAGTTGGTGCGGTGTTATTCATGACAATTGTTGTAGTGCTTGCTATCGACACAGTCTCAGGGTCGATGAGGCGCCGAATCATCCAAGGGAGTGATCCTTCTGTGAGCAGTAACACGGACGTGGATCGCAACTATGTGGCAATGACGGACCTGACCGGGGTCGGATCTACACCACGTAGAGACACCAAGACAGATACCTGATCTCATGCTGGTTGGGATCGATGTAGGGGGAACCAAGGCCGCTGGCGTTCTCGTGGACATGATCTCAGGCACAGTCATTGATAGCCAGCGGGCAGCAAGCAACGGTTCCGGTTCGGATCTCGTCACCACTTTGGTGGGAATCGTCGATTCCTTCGCTGAACGGTCCGACAAGCCGATTTCTGCAGTGGGCTTGGCTATAGCCGGTTTGGTAGAGCGATCTGGGATGGTGCGTTGGTCCCCTAACCTCCCAAGTGCGGTTGATTACCCGGTGGCCAGCGAAGTGTCCCAAGCGCTGGGACTGCCTGTGGCCACAGTTAATGACGCTACAGCTGCCGCCCTCGCTGAATCTCACCTCGGGGCGGGTCGCGGTTGTGACGACTTCGCCCTAGTGACCCTGGGTACGGGTATTGGTGCTGGCCTAGTTTCTGGGGGCCGACTCCTTTACGGGGCTCACGGCTTTGCTGGCGAGCCCGGCCATTCAGTACTCGTCGCGGATGGACCGACACACATGACTGGTCAGAACGGTCCTTGGGAGTTCTTTGCCTCAGGCAACGCCCTCGGACGAATGGGCCGTGAAGCCAAACTTGGAACCACCGGTGAGGACGTTGTGGCAGCGCTGGCGGCCGGCAATGACTTGGCAGCCGAAGTCTTTGACTCTTGGTGTCTGGAAGTGGCTCGCGGATTGGTCAACCTCATCGTGATCCTCGATCTCGAAAGGGTTATTCTCGGAGGAGGGCTTGTCTCTGTTGGTGAACCTCTGAGAGCTGGGGTCGAATCTTGGCTAGGCCAGTTGTTACCCGGGGCTCTAGCGCGGCCTCCCGTCGGGGTCTTTTTGGCCGAATTGGGTGATGAAGCTGGTGCTCGTGGAGCGGCACTCCTCGCTGAAGAGGGCCAAGCCTGCGCGACCTAAGTGCCTGTCCTAAAGATGGTTGGTGAAGAGCGAAAGAGTTCGATTCCAGGCGAGGGTGGCTGCCGCCTCGTCGTAGGTTCCAAATGGGTCTTGCTCGTTTGCGAAGGGGTGCCCAGTGCCGGGGTAGACGTGAAACATCACGTCGTGACCGGCGTTTCGGAGTTCATCACCCAAGGCCACAACTGCCTCAGCCGGGAAGAAGTCATCGTTGGCAGCCATATGACCTTCAACGATCGCTGTGAGTCCTGACCAGTCTGGAGCAGAATCACCTAACGGCGCTCCATAGAAGGGAGCGGCCACGGCTACCCGGTCTCCCTCCAAAGCGGCGATCACCAAGGTGAGCATCCCGCCCATACAGAAGCCAACAACTCCAACAGCATCACCGTCGGTGATTTCGGCAGCCAGCAGGTAGTCAATAGCCGCCGACATGTCCCTAGCAGCCCGATCTGCCGGGAGCGACGTCATGAGCTCACCAGCTTTATCCATCTCAGTGTGAGAGGCCATCTCACCGTGATAAAGATCCGGAGCAAGTGCCACGAATCCCTCAGCGGCGAGGCGGTCACAAACACCCTTGATCTGCGGTACGAGACCCCACCATTCCTGAATTACCAATACCCCTGGCCCACTACCAACTTTCGGTGTAGCGAGGTAACCCTCAGCCGTCGTTCCGTTGACGGAGAACTCAACAGTCCTCCCCTCTTCTGTGGTCATCAAGTACCTCCCCTATTTGAACTAGCGCGATCATTAAAGCACCGGGCTCACTTTCCGTAGCACCAATCTTTCGAGAGCATGCCACAGCAAATAAGTGTCGCTTCAGCTACTGACCGTCTTTCTGACAAGTTGTTCAAGCTCGATGCTGGTGAGAGGTTCGGAACCACGTCGCCTGTCACCGTGGATGACAGTGTTCCATTCATCAGGTATGGCACTTGCCCCCCATCGTGCCCCCAGCAGGGCGCCGGCGATCGCTGCGACAGTGTCGGTATCGTGCCCAATCCGGACGGCAGCGATCAGCGCGTCGCGGAAATGATCCGAAGGTTGTTGTGCAGGTTCGGGTGTGTTGACAATTGACGAGAGGGCAGCCTGGAATGCGGTGACCACCCAGCCATTGGGGTTGAATAGCCCAGGTGGGCCGGCCACTGCTTCAGCGATGAGCGCGTCCCATCTCTGCCTGCAGTCTTCAGCTATGTGTCCGAGACCGTTGCGCACTGCGGCCTCCCAGTCGAAAACCTGGTCGGGTTCAGCGGTGGTGATGGCCTGCTGGATCGCCAACGACCAGAGGACACAGGCGGCAACTGAGTCAGGGTGACCGTGGGTGAGAGATGCGATCGATCCAGCCAGCCAGCCGATCTCGGTCCGGTTGTTAAGCGCTGAAAGAGCAACAGGGGCGGTGCGCATCAGAGCGCCATTTCCCGCCGCTTCCGGGTTCGCATCCATGAACGCGACAGCCACAACGGCCAGATCTTCAGGAATGGCGGCGCTGCCGAGCACCGAACTCGTCTGCCTGCCGACATCGACTGGTCCGGCTGCATACCAGGCAAGGAAGTTCGCGGCGATCGCATCCAGGTCGCTGCTGCCGGCTGCGATTACGTCGAGGACCGCAACCGCCATCTGCGTATCGTCAGTCCACTCCCCGGGCGCCCAGCCGAATCCGCCTCCACCGATCATGGCAATCTCCCGGTCGGGCCCTGGGCTGGTGAACTCGTAGCCGGCTCCGAGGGCGTCACCTGCCGCTGAGCCGAGAACAGCCCCTATGGCCCGGTCGAGTGTCGCTTCGTCAGGGCCGACCGCTGGCTCACTCCAGCCGACCACGAACTCGGCCTGTTCGAAGGTGCTGGGGGTTGATTTGAACCCGCCTTCCCGGTCACCAAGGCGGAGTTCCTGCATCCGTTCCAGGACGCCTGCGGAGTCGACGAGGCCGTGGCGACGAAGCCAGCAGCCGACCACCGTTCCGGTTCGACCAGAACCTCCCCAACAGTGCACGTAGACGTTCTGACCGCCGTCGAGGGCTGCATCGATTCTGTCCAAAATCACGGCCATTTCGCTAGCGCCACCCTCGGGTAACGATTCGTCGACGATCGGGCAACGCACGATCTCGGCCCGCCCCTCCACACCGGGGTCGTAGTGGGTCAGGTGCCGGTCGGTCCCGTCCGGGTAGTCCTGAGTGAGATTGATAAATACGCCGATCCCGGCGTCGAGCAGCTGTTCGAGTGGTTCAGGAATCAACCCGGATCCGGTATAGCCCATCTCGCTTGGGTAGGCACCGGCTGCGAACCGACCTTCAACCACCCAGTAGGAACGGATGGTCGGCCCATCGACCCCATTCGCGCACAGTTGGTAGCGGCCACTCATGGGGGTAAGCCTGTCACACGTTCTGATTTTCATGCTTTTCTCCTGTCGTTTGCATCATGTCTGGGCCGTCTCCGGTCCGGGGATCTCTCTTCTCCCCCTTACGGGGAGAGAGATCCCCGGACCTTCGTAAACGTCTGCGCGCAACTATTTCGCTCACCCCGATGGCTGCAACCAGCAGGGCGATAAGCCACGGGGCGGTGCCGAACCAGTCGGTCCAAACGATGGCGGACGGGTCAGATGCGGATGAGGCTGGTGCTGTCACCTACGGCCATCGCGGAAGGCTTTGGCCCCGAAGGTCCCTGTAGCTCGGTTACGCCGCCAGGCACGTGTACCGCCGTGTCGTACGAGGTGGTTTTTCGGATCAGCCATGTACTGCTCGAGTGCAATAGCGCGGCTCATTGTGTTGGCCTGCAGGTCCTACACGGACTGCGGTCTTCGACACCGGCTGAACCCAAAACCACCGTCTTTATGGGTTCCGGATTGTCTACGGATGCTTGACCTTCTCTCAGTGCCGAACAGGACGGAGATGCGTGATATTTCATCCCGCCTCCTGTCGTGTAGACGCTCGGCTTGCCAGAGTTCCGACAAAGATCGCACCAGTCGGGGGACCCCATGCCGTGAAGACAATCGTCCGTGTCAGGGTCGCTGAGGTAGGTGTGGTTCTGCATTCTGTTTCCTTTCGGTGGGTCATTGGCTTCTGAGTAGCTACGAACTTCCTTGGGGTGGCGAGTCGGAGGTCAAATCTCGCCACCCCAGGGAGAAGGCTCCGTTGACCTGACCGGCACCTAACGCAGCAAGTGGAAGATTTAAACTTCGCCGCCCCAGGGGAGGTCCGATCAGGTCAACGGAGCCTCTGGGTGGTTTCCCCCCCTCACTTCGTGAGGGGGGGAAACCACCCCAACAGTTGGTGCCATCAACGAGCCATGTGGTCGGCTTCGGCTTCCTTCAAGTCGTCGAACAGGTTTTGCTTGCGGAGCTGCTTTTCTGCAATGGGCGCCCGGCGGTAGTCGCGTACCGCCCGGTCGACGCTGCCCATGGCATGGCGTGTTCCGGTGCCGTCACCGCGGAAGTTCTGGACGTTGGTGTTGTCGAACCCGATGCGACCGGCTTCCTCGTAGCTGTCCTGGTTTGCGCCTAGGTAGACGAACGTCCAACCGGCTGCCTTTCGAGCCTTGATGGCCTCAAACAGGGTGGGTCGGGTCCAACGACTGCTGGCGTTCTCCATCCCGTCGGAGAACACAACCACGATCTGGTCCTCAGAAGTTCTGAGCCCGGTGAGGCGCCCGTCGACCGAGGTGACGAGATCGCCGAGCGCGTCGAGCAGCGGGGTACCACCACGCGGCTGGTACTGGTTCCGGGTGAGGTCCGGTACTTGGCTGATCGGTGTTGCGTCATGTAGCACCTCGAACGGGTTCTGGCTGTCAAACTGGACCAGGGTCATGGTGCAGTCGCCAGTTTCGCTCTTCTGGGTGGATAGGAACGCATTGAAGCCGCCGACAACGTCTTCGATCAGTCCCTGCATTGATCCGGACCGGTCGATCAGGAACGAAACGTGCACGGGCACGTCAACGTCAGATCCCCCAACTAGGGTCGGCTTCGGAACCACTGGTGTGGTCTGACTGATCCGGTCAGCGGCATCTACCGCTGCGGTGAGACCAACGATCTGGGTGAGATCAGACGGCCAGACACCGTCACCATGACGGGCACCAAGACAAGCGCCTGCCATGGCCGCAACGGTGTCGGTGTCACCTCCGGCATTGACCGCGTTAAGGAGCCCCTCAACAGGTGTTCTTGCCGTGGCCGCACACCACAATGCGGCAGGGACCGCCTCGAAGGCGACCGGTCCGGTACCGAGAATGCTTAATGCCGCTTCTGGACTCTGGGTGAGCATGGCCGGCAGGATCCGGATCCGGTCGATTACCGTTGCTCCGTCGATATCGCTTTGGTTGAACTCGGCGCAGATGTCAGCTACCGCGATCAACCAGCCGGCATCCAGTGGACCATCATCGTTTGTGGCGAGAGCTACGGCAGCTGCGAATGCTGCGGCAGCCGAGGTGGCGACCGGGTGGCCGTGGGTAACTGATGTGGACAGGGCTGCTTCGTAAGCGGCCCGTTGCGGGTCTCCAGCCCACATGAGGCCGAACGCTGCACACCTGGCGGCTCCGGAAGTTCCCGCTGAAAATGTCGTTGCGGCGGACCACCAGTGGCGGCCTTCCCGGATGGCGGCCTGAGCCTGCAGAACAGCTTGCCCGCGCGTATCGATGGTGGTTGCGGCAAGCCGGGCAGCAAACCGTTCCGGATGAGCGTCTGCACCAGCCAGAATACTGTCAGCAGTCATCAAAGTTAGTTGGGTGTCCGAACCAGTTTTCGGGTTCGGAGCCACATGTCCGGTTATCAAACCAAAGTTGGCAACAATCCAGTTGCGCGGACGGTCCTCGATCGGCTCGCCAAGAGCTTCTCCTACGACGGCGCCTATGAGGGCACCCCGTGAACGGTCTTTCGGTGCCGGCTGCAGGTCAGAACTGCCTCTAGGCGGGTTGCCAATCTGTCTCTCAACCGCTTTAGCAGCGGCGGGTCCGAATCGGGTCTCAATATTTTCAAAGATTTCCATATAAGCAGCTCCTCTGTTAATTGTCATTACGACTATAACATATAGTGATGGTTCTTGTCAAGTCGAGATTAATAATATAGATTTGTGGACATATGACAAGACATCCCAAATCAACCTCCACCCAGCATTACAACAAGGGGGTGTGACAGTGGGCCCCGAAACGAACCTCGACTACGACCCGCACGCCTTCCCACCGTTCGCCGTCACTGTCGACATCGTCGTGATGACGATCATCGAAAACGACCTACGCGTGCTGCTCATCAGACGTGCTGAGCCACCGTTCCGTGACTGGTGGGCCCTCCCCGGCGGTTTCGTCCGCCCAGACGAGGACCTCGATACTGCCGCAGTACGAGAACTAGGTGAAGAGACCTCCATTAGCGAAGAAGCGGGGCATCTTGAACAGTTCGGCACCTACGGTCACCCCGACCGTGATCCCAGAATGAGAGTGGTGTCCGTCGGCTACTGGGCCATCATCCCGGACCTACCTAACCCAAGAGGTGGAAGCGACGCCGCATATGCAGAACTTGTCCCTGTCGCCGAACTGGAGAGTGGCCGGATACGTCTGGCGTTCGACCATGACCGAATTATCACCGACGCCATCGAAGAAGCCCGATCCTCTCTCGAGGACACCACGATCGCGACCCGCTTTTGCCCTTCGGAGTTCACCATCACTGATCTCCGAAGGGTTTACGACACCGTTTGGGGCTCCGAAGTCGATCCAGGCAACTTCCAACGCAAAGTCAAAAAGACCAGTGGCTTTCTTGAACCCGTCAACCAGACCACGAGGTCGGGTGAGAAGGGCGGGCGCCCTGCTGCCCTCTGGACGAAGGGATCTGCCGAGAAACTCAGCCCTCCACTCGCTCGACCTAGTCTGAACTAACCGCGGAACTTACCTAATCTATTCCACTAGTTTCGAGTCCGAACTACACCAAAATCCTTTATCTGTCACCTCAGACTCAAGTCCGCAGGCTTCAAGATGGCCCGGTAGCCTGACGCTTCCAGCCCCTGTAGCTCAGCGGATAGAGCATCGGCTTCCGGAGCCGTGTGCACAGGTTCGAGTCCTGTCAGGGGCGCAAGAAACTATGAACACTGGAACCAATTCCACAATCAAGGTGACAGCTAACGAACTCAAGGCAACGTTTACTGAGTTCGTACGACGAGCGAACTTTGCAGCGTCGTCGGGAGACTGGACTCCTTGGTCAGAAATGTTCACCAATGACGCCCACTACGTTGAGCCCACCTACGGGGAGTTCCGCGGTCGCATAGCCATACATGAATGGATGACGTCAACCATGGAGTCTTCACCTGGCTCCGACATGGTCGGGTTCCCGGTGCATTGGTATGTCGTCGACGAACTACGCGAAACTGTGGTGGCCCGGTTCGGCAACCGGCTGCGCGACCCAGGCAACGGCAGCGTTCACGAGCCTTGGAACCTGGCTGTACTCACCTGGGGCGGAAACGGACTCTGGTCCGGTGAAACTGATATCTACGACATAACCCACTTCACCCAGGAAGTTTCAGCTTGGATGACCGACCGTGCCGCCAACTCTTGAGCCCGCAAAGTTTGAACTCCCACGACACACCACCTGATCGGTTCGAACGAACAAACCCTTAAACACCGCCTCTAGCGCGAAGTGTGAAACACGCCTCTCGATAGGGTGATACCTATGGTTGCTCCTCGGAAAAAGTGGTCCTTCCAATGGAAGGAACTGTACGAGGAGGTCATTACTTCAGGCCTTTGCACAGGCTGTGCCGGATGTGTGATTGCCTGCCCGCATGATGTCATCGGTTACGAGCACGAACCAGGAAAATACACCCCATTTCACCTCGAAGATGAGCTAGGAGCCGATGACTGTGGCCATGGCCAGAAGGGCTGTACATCCTGCACCAGAGCCTGTCCCCGCTTCCGTGACTGGGAAACTGAGGCCGACCAGCACTTGTTCGCCAGGGCCCGACGCCCAGACGAAATGTCGGGTGTTTACAAGGATGTTCTACTCACCCGAGCCAGCGACTCCACCGTTCACGAGATGGGCCAAGACGGTGGTTTGGTGTCTGCCATCCTCATCTGGTGCCTCGATAATGGCATCATCGATGGCGCCCTGACCAGCCACCTCGAGCCTGCAGGCCCCGATGGCGCTAGCACTTGGAAGGCCATACCCGCAGTAGCCACAGACCGAGAGTCAGTCCTAGCCGGAGCCGGCAGCCGTTATACCTACTCGGCTAACACATTGGCCATGCCTGAGGCTCTCGACCGAGGTCTCTCATCACTGGCGCTCGTGGGGATGAGCTGCCAGACCTCGATCGGACCGGTGATGTGGCACAGGAAGGTGGGTAAAGCCGGTAAGCCCATCAAGCTGAACATCGGCCTGTTGTGCTCCAAGTCCTTTGACGACTCTATTTTCGAGGAACTGTTCTGGGCCAAGTACCGCCTCCGACGAGAGGAGATGGTCAAGATGAACATCAAGGGTGTCTTCCAGATCTGGATGCGGAACGGCGACTACCACGAGATCAACCTCAAGGAGTGTCACGCCTGGACCCGTGAGGGCTGCACTCATTGTCCGGACTTCGCCGCAGAGCACGCCGACATCTCTACCGGCGGCATCGGCGAGAACAACGACTGGACGCTGACCATCGTGCGAACCGAACTGGGTCGTCAGGTCATCATGGGGATGCTGGCCGACGGCGTCATCGAGGGCCGGCCGGGCGACAGCGACCCCGGGGCCATCGCCCTCATGCACAAGCTGGCGGCCAAGAGCCGGGACCGGTGGCCGGAGTGGGCCAATCCGACGGCCCGGGTCGGACTACCCGTCCGGGCAGTCTGAAACGAACCGGCTGAGCCTGAACGGGCCCGACGGGCCCACGGGGGTCGGGTCAGGCGCCGCAGTCGTCAGAGATGTCGACGAACCAGCCGAAGTGCTCAACCAGCATGTCCCGGGTCACGGTGTCCCGCTGGTCGTCGATGAAGGCGTCCAACTCACGGAACTTCTCGAAGGACACCTCGGACTGGATGCCGTCCAACACGCAGCCACAGAATGCCTTGGCCTTGACTGAACCCAGGTCGTCGTTGGCCTCCACGCAGGCGGCCACGAACTCGCGCTCCACGAGACCTTCGCCGGATGCGTCGACCTGATCCTCCCAGGACACCGGCTCACCGGAGGGCACGCACGCCGTGGCCACCAGGACGACGGCCATCAGGGGCAGGAGGCGACGGATTCGAGAGGAGCTCTTCACGGCCCAGAGGCTACCGGCGGTCGCCGGCTGACGACCCCGGCCGACCGGCCCCAGCCAACTCGATCGCCCGGACCAGCACGGCGTCGAACATGGGCTCGGTCAGCCGACCGGT
>JAQWTI010000013.1 GCA_029242745.1 Acidimicrobiales bacterium
GGCCTGGACCCGGCCAGCCCGAAGGGTGAGAAGAAGTACGCAGAGCTACTGGCCCGCTACGAACCCCAATGTCGAGCCCTG
Source organism: Acidimicrobiales bacterium (assembly GCA_029242745.1). Lineage (GTDB taxonomy): Bacteria > Actinomycetota > Acidimicrobiia > Acidimicrobiales > MedAcidi-G1 > UBA9410. Next base: position 82 of record JAQWTI010000013.1, read on the forward strand.
GGTGAAACGGTGAGGGTGAACGGTGGCCTATACGTGCTGGGTACCGAACGACATGAGTCCCGTCGGATCGACAACCAACTGCGGGGCCGCAGTGGCCGCCAGGGTGACCCAGGGGAGAGCCGTTTCTACCTGTCGCTGGAGGACGACCTGATGCGTCTCTTTGCATCGGACACGATGCGAGGCGTCATGGATCGAGCGTTGCCTGAAGATGAGGCCATCGAGTCCAAGATGGTGACCAAGGCCATTGAGCGGGCTCAAACAACCGTTGAGCAAAAAAATGCTGAAGCCCGGAAGAACGTCCTCAAGTACGACGAGGTGATGAACGAGCAGCGCAACGTCATTTATCGGCGGCGGGACCACCTCTTGAGCGACCCTTCGTTAGGGGAAGGAGATCTACGCGATCAGGTCATTGAGGCACTCGGTTCGGTGGTCGACGGGGCCATCGATGCTTTCTGCGGATCAGATCTACCGGAAGAGTGGGACGTGGACGGACTCCGGACGGAACTTGATTCCTATTGGCCATTGGGTGAGAGCGCCAGGTCCATGGCTGCGACTTATTCCACCGACGAACTTTATGAACTCTTGACCACTGACGGTCTGGCTGTATTCGAGGGTCGTGAAGCCGAGTTGGGCGCAGAGACCATGCGTGAGGTCGAGCGCCAAGTGATGTTGCGTATCATCGACCAGAGATGGCGAGAGCACCTCTACGAGATGGACCACCTCCGGGAAGGAATTCACCTGCGTGCTATGGGTCAGCGGGACCCAGCAACAGAGTGGAAGCGTGAGGGCTTTGAACTATTTGCTCAGTTGGATGATTTAATCGACCGGGACTTCCTGCGGTACGTGATGCGCATCCGAGTGACTGCTGCTGCTGAAGGGAGGGAGCCTGAAGACGTGACAACCAGCGGCCCTGAGGGGCCGGTAACTGGTGCCGCCGCAGTAGCTGCCGCGGCCGGCGCTCCTGCCCGGGTCGCTGAGTCCACCTTGGTGCCCCAGGCAACCAAGGTCAATAGCGATTGGGAGAACACGCCACGCAATGCTCCCTGCCCGTGCGGGTCGGGACGTAAATACAAGCAGTGCCACGGAGCCTGACGTGCAGGACTTCACGCCTGACCTGGCAGCGTTGCGAACCCGCCTTGACGAGGCTGCCAGTTATCTCCGGATCAGCGAGCAGATCGAGCGACGATCAGGTCTGGAAGCGGAAATGGCTGATCCCGACCTCTGGGGTGATTTGGACCGCGGTCGTCGGGTTCAAAAAGACCTAGCGGCAGTTATTGAAGATCTCGACCTCCACGCTGAATTAACTGAGAGCATCGAGGACGCCGAAACCTTGGCTGAGATGGCTGACGAGGCTGGTGATGACAGCCTGGAAGCCGAAATCGCCGAAGCAGTCAGAACGCTTGCAGGCCGGTTCGATGACCTGGAGTTGAGGTCGCTGTTTAGTGGTCGGTATGACGAACACGACGCCGTGTGCCACGTGCAGTCAGGCGCAGGTGGCACCGACGCTCAGGACTGGGCAGAGATGCTGCTGCGTATGTACACCCGTTGGGCAGACCGGCGGGGCTTCAAACTTCAAGTGGAGTCTGTTTCAGAAGGCACCGAGGCGGGAATCAGTTCGGTTGAGTTTGTGGTTAGGGGACGTTATGCGTTTGGGCTGCTCCAGGCAGAGCGAGGAGTCCACAGACTGGTGCGGATTTCACCATTCAACAAGGAATCCAAACGTCAGACAGCGTTCGCCTCGCTTCAAGTTGTGCCATTTTTTGATGAAATCGTTGATGAAGTGGATATCGATGAAACCGACCTGCGTATTGACACTTACCGGTCATCGGGTGCTGGCGGTCAGCACGTCAACGTGACCGACTCAGCCGTGCGAATCACCCATTTGCCTAGCGGCATCGTGACTTCGTGCCAAAACGAGCGAAGCCAGCATCAAAACAAAGACAAGGCTATGCAGATGTTGGCTGCCCGTCTCCTGGACCTGGAGCGCCAAAAACGTGATGCTGAGATCGCCGACATTGGTGGCGAAAAGTTGGTGGTTGACTTCGGTAGCCAAATCCGTTCCTACGTACTGCAGCCGTACCAGATGGTGAAGGACATGCGGACCGAACACGAGGTGGGCGATGTGGCCAGCGTGCTGGACGGCGACCTAGACGGTTTCATGGAGTCCTACCTTCGCTGGTCTCGATCCAAAGGAACTAGTTGATGCGTCGCGGCCACACTGGTCGTCTGACCCGATCAGTGGAGGTACCTCTGGTACCGTGCGCGCCGTGCCAAAGAAGCGAATTGTTGTGTCCAGCCGCAGCCGAAAGGTGATTGATGATTCGGCTTGAGAGTGTCTCGAAGGTTTTCAAGGGAGACGTAGTAGCCCTGAAGAACGCCACAGCGGAGATCCAGCGAGGAGAATTTGTATTCCTCGTTGGACCCTCCGGGTCAGGTAAATCAACCTTCATTCGACTCCTGAATCGTGAAGAAGTCGCCGACGAGGGCAGGATCATGGTGGCCGGTAAAGACGTAGGGGAAATGGGGGCCTGGAAGGTGCCGTACCTACGTCGCCAGATCGGATACATCTTCCAGGACTACAAACTACTTCCCAAGAAGACGGTGTATGAAAACGTTGCCTTTGCACTTGAGGTGATTGGACGGCCCCGGCAGGTGATCCGCACTCAAGTGCCGGCGATTCTGGAGCTCGTAGGCCTCAGTCGCAAATCCGAACGCCTGCCCGACGAGTTGTCCGGTGGAGAACAGCAGAGGGTGTCTATTGCTCGTGCCTTTGTCAATCGGCCACTCATTCTTCTGGCCGACGAACCGACAGGGAATCTAGACCCTGCCACCTCGGTGGGGATCATGCGCCTGCTGGATCGGATCAATCGCAGTGGAACGACGGTGGTGATGGCCACTCACGACCGAGGAATTGTCGACACGATGCGTAGACGAGTGATCGCACTGGATCGCGGGGTAATTCGACGCGACGAGTCCCAGGGCGTCTACGAATGATCGCCAACGCATCGACCGGGCTGGTGTGCTGAGATGCTTTCCCGACTCTGGTATTACGTTCGAGAGACTTTTGTCAGTCTCTGGCGAAACCTCAGCCTTACGTTGGCGGCCATTCTTACAGTGGCCATATCACTTTCCCTCGTAGGTGCTTCGCTGTTGATTCGCGAGGGGGCAGATAGGGCCACAGCCCAGTTTCAGGAGGGCGTGGAGTTCATCGTGTTCATGCGGGCTGACGCCTCGCCTGAGCAAGACGGCGCGATTCGGAATGTGTTGGATAACAGTCCAGCCATTTCTGGCTACACGTATGTCGACAAGAATGCGGCGTACCTAGAGTTCCAACAGTTATTCGCCGACAAGCCAGAGTTGGTCGAGAGTGTGACCTCCGAGGTAATGCCTCCCTCGTATCGGATAGTGCCTGCTGATCCGGACGCTGGAAATGTGGGGGAGATAGCCCGCCAATTCGGCGAGCAACCTGGGGTAAAGGAAGTAGCTACTGCTACCGACGCCATTCGTCAGATCGAGGATTTCTCTAACCGGGTGAGCCAGGCACTGCTGGTGGCAGCAGTGGTGTTGGTTGGGGTTTCGGCACTTCTCATCCTGAATACGGTATTCACGGCGATCGGGGCGCGTCGCCAAGAGATCGAGGTGATGAAACTGGTTGGGGCAACCAACTGGTTCATCCGAATTCCGTTCATGCTGGAGGGTACAATTCATGGTTTAGTGGGTGCAGCATTGGCGGTACCCGCCCTGTTTGTCGTTGATGATCAGGTGCTGGCCTACTTCCAGAAATCAGATGCTGTGCCACTGTTTCGAGGGTTTGCGGTCCCTGAGGGCTTCGTCTGGGATACGAGTATTTGGTTACTGCTCATTGGTGGTGTAGTGGGCATGATCGGCTCAGCGGTGGCGGTTACTCGCTACCTTGACATTTGATCAGACGAGTTGTCTCATGTCGGCCAATCCCGGTGACAGCACGGTCCCTTATGACATCTCGGCAGAAAGAGGCTGGGTTCGTGTAGCAGACGTAGTGCCAGCTCCGGGAACTATTGTTGAGTCATTTATAGATCGCAAAGGCCAGACAGATGATCTGGTCGTATGGACCACCGCCTCGGGGGTTCCCTGTGTGTCTGAGGCCCGGTGCCCCCATCAGTGGTCACATCTGGCCAGTGAAGGAGCCGTGGACGGCGAGGAGTTGGTCTGTGTCAGCCACTTCTGGCGCTTCGGCGTGGAGGGCGAAGGTTGGAAGCAGAACGTCAACGGTCGCCGGGACCGCAAGGGTGATCTCGAAGTCCTACCTTGCGTCGAATATGACGGTGGGGTCTGGGTGCAGTCGGCGGACTAAGCGACTGGGCCCAGAAAGAGGAAGTGAAGCCCGGTTACATCGAGTGGATACGGCCATGGGAGGCTCCTGACACCAAGACGGGGGAGCATTTACGTGAGTATCGACGCCGACAGGCTTAAGCAGTACACCATGCTCACCTGGGGCTACAAACAAGGGGAGTCGGTGGCCCTCATGATTCATCTGGGTGTTCGACTCGGTTTGTATCAGGCGATGGACGGCGCTGGGCCGGTCACGCCGGGAGATCTGGCAGCCATCACCGGCCTCCACGAACGCTGGCTACGAGAGTGGCTACGTTCCCAAGCGGCTGCTGATCTGCTGGTTAGCGACGAAGGCGAGACGTTCGAACTACAGGCGGAAGCCGCCATGGTGCTGGCCCATGTGGACACACCGACGTATGCCGGGGGAGTGTTTGCCCACCTCAGAGATCCACAAGTTGCCGATGGGCTGGCTAATGCATTCCGCACAGGTCTTGGCTTGACCTACGACGGCCAAGGCGAAGGATCTGAACAGCATGTAGAGGCCATGCTGGCTCCGATGGCCCGAGCCCTATTGGTGCCACGGGTCATCCCGGCTCTCGAAGGGGTAGTTGACCTTCTGGTAGCTGGCACCAAGGTGATCGATGTGGGCTGCGGTACCGGGCTGGCTATCGAACTAATGGCCGAAGTATGGCCAAACTGCTTATTCGAGGGCTACGACGTTTCTGAACGGGCCGTAGCTGGTGCTCAGAAACGTTTCGACGGAGTCGACAACGTAACCATTTATCTAGCGGGAGCGGAGGAGCTTCCGCCAGCGCAAGATGCCGACCTGATAATGACGCTGGACTGCCTCCACGATATGCCCCGCCCTGATCTGGCGATGAGTGCCGTCCGAAAGGCCATTTCTACAGATGGGACGTGGTTAATTAAGGAGATCAAGTCCTCACCGGACTGGTCAAAGAACCGTCGAAATCCAATGCTTGCCATGATGTATTCAACGTCAGTCGCGTCATGTATGTCGTCCGCAATGTCGAGCGCTGACGGCCTGGGGCTGGGTACGTTAGGTATGAACCCGGCTGTGGTGGAGTCAATGGTGACCGAAGCTGGGTTTACCCGATTCTCGATGCACGACCTAGACGACCCCACCAACCTCTACTACGAGGTTCGCCCTTGAATCCCTAGCCGTTGCACGCAGCGGCACACTGTTTCGCGTATTCACAGGTCGGACCCGACAACCGTCCCTGACCCTTCGCATACGTTAGGACCGTCCCCAGTAGCACACCGAGATCCCAGGGAGGTGAGGGTTCCGTCTTGGTGGGAGAATCAAATTCCCACTACAAATGGAGCGCAATTATGTCCTACACCTATTTGAACTTGTCTGATATTGGCCCACGGTTCAAAGACACCCCAGTCGGCACCGATGAGGGCAACGCCGCCATGGGTGAACTATTGCAGGTCTACGCGGAGTGTGGCGTCGAAGCCGTGTCTACTGGCTGGTCAGGTGCCCTCGGCAAGTTCGTCAGTATCCAGACAGCGCCTGACGTAGAAAGCGCAACACGATGTCAGGTGGCTCTCACCAACGCAGGGTTGGTTGACAATCTCATCACTGGCCCATACACATCGCTGGAGGACGTGATCGCTATGCAGATGTAAGTCTGCATCAGAAGGTTTTTGCTTATCTTCCAATACCGTCTCAGGGTGCCTGCTAATCGTGACTTCAAGATTCGCGGCTACACGATTGGACAACCTCCGAATCTGCCTCTAATCGTTATGGTCGCCGGTGGAGTAGCCGGACGGCTGCTGGATGAGGGTTCAGCAGGTGACGGGGTTGCAGACTTTGTCTTCTGTGCAGGTCTCAGCATCTGGAGTTATCTCGAGACCTTCCACGGCGTCAATGCGTTTCGAAAATTTCTGGGGGTTGCAGGATTTCTGCTACTCCTCAGATTTTTCCTGTAAAGCCCTGTTCGCCATACAGGTTTGCTCTCCTCTCGGTATTTACCTAGGACATCAAGTGGGCTGGTGTCGGCTTAAGTAGTCCGGGATCAAAGTTTTCATGTGGGCCGTCGGGTCCTAGTGCCCAAAGTTGCCCTTGGCGTTGCAGCTGTAGGGGACCCAACTAGTCAGCATTGGCGAAACGTATGGCATCAGCGGATCCAATGACCACGATGACATCAGAAGTAAGTGATCGCTCCACAGAGGCTTCGGGTGCGAAGTCAACCTCATCCGGTACGGCAACAACATTGCCGGGGAGGCCAAGAGTTGTCCCAACCGCAAGGGCGTCGCCTAGAAAACCTGTCCTATGAAAAATTGTTGATGTTGCGGTTCGAAAAGCGTTCCCCGGTCGAGTGGTCTCGTACCCGTCAACATCGAGAATCTTGGAGACCTTCCCGGCTAGTCCACCAATATTCGAACCGTTGGCCACAAATACGGTGACCTCATGCGGGGGCCTGCTGAACGGGCCATCGGGCGAAACAGGCACACTAGCCCTGTCCACGACAATCGATTTTCCGTCAGGCACTAGGCAGCCACCAGAAACACCGAAGCCAACTCCATGTTGACAGGGGTACTCGTAGCGCCGTACCTGCACGGTTCGCCAGCGTCTGCCATCGATTGTTGTCGGCCGCATATCTGGAACATCAAGCGGCCCCACGGCGGCTATAGCGACCTGAATAGCCAGCCGAGACGGATTGGGTCCTGCGGATTCGGCAGCCCTGGCAATCCAACGGACGAGACTGCATGCCTCTACGACCGTTCGATGCACGTCGTCAGATGCATCTTCTGGGGTGGGTAATGGCTTGCTTGTCGCCTTCGCCCACGCCTCGACACAGACCTGATCGAAAGGTCGTCGTTCGGCTCCGTCTATTCGCTGAACACCAGTAGCAGATCCATCCACCACCACAGCACCGTTGTAATAGGCGCCTGCTGGTGGGCCTCCAAATTCGGCCACCCGAGAAGCCACGGCGTCTAGCCCCTGGCCGTCTAGTCCTGATTGAACGAACAACGGCCGAGGCATGCCTTGGGAAAGCATTTCCAATATCAGCCACGGCAAAGACGTCATGTCGAGCAGGGGCACCACGACATCGACCCCGTCGGCAACCATTGCTGCGACCGCATTGTCCAGGCCCACACGACACGTTGTCGTTCCGTCACATCCCAATTGGTAACTCGCGACTGTCATATCCAACCCAGTCAGTGGGTTTATGATCGCCCCAACCAGGTCATCGGACCGTTGGGGAGAATCAGGTACCACCACACCGATCGTTGCCCCGTCCAGTAGGCCGAGGTCCAGGGCTGTTTGCACGGCAAGACCTAGACCGGATCTGTCCCCAACCTCTATGGAGTGCAACAGTCCTCCACCGTTACTCAGGTCAAGATCGGAAATGCCGCGTACAGCGAGATGTGAGACGCGGTTGCGACGGGTAAGACAACTAGCGGCTGTTCCTGGGATCGGTGTGATCGCGAGTACTGCAACAGCCTCGTGAACCTCCACGGCCTCGAGGCAAGCGGCCTCCCTGAGAGTGTCGATATCAAACGTTCCGCCACCGAGGGCTGACACGCTGATAGTCCGGAGGTCCAGAGATCGTCCGTGGATCCCGTCGCACGTGTCGTTCACAATGTCCACAAAGGTCTGAACCATGGCGCCGGGCTCTCCGATTGGTACCGCAAAGCCCACTTTGGCGAGTTCGTCAAGTCGAGTTTCGATCTGGGCGATCACAATTGAGGATTCAGCTACAGCTGACTCGACTGGTGCTGCACCTTCGCCGGAGACTGCGGCAGGCGGCCTGCAGAAGACATCGAGTCTTGAGAATCGTTCCTCCCGATCGAAGGATTCTTGAAAGTTCTCGAACAGGGGACCACGAGGATCGAGGTACCTCCCGTTGTCGAGGGCGCCATCGTTAAGAGCCTCCGCCTCTTCGTCGTGGTCGACATAATCTGTGCTGGTTGTTGAAGGAATTGAGTCAGCCAGTTGTTGCGCAGGGCTACTCGTACTCGGCAGAGATGCGGTCGGAAGCACCGCAGTGATCCTGGGTGAGATCGAACTGGGAGCGGAGGACGTAGTGCTCTGGATTGGGACTTTCTGAGATTGCTCAGCGAATGAAAACTGTCCGACAGCCGCATTGTCTCCACAGGAGACGGCAACGAGCAGAAGGGCTGTGGCGAGCGCGGCGGAGGGCGTGAGTTGGCTAATCATGAGGTGTCTGTGCGCTTATTGGTGCGCCGGTGGACATTATGCGGTCTGGGGCACTAGTCCGGCGCGGCAAAGCGTGAATTGCTTGGCATACATTTTCTCCCCAGTGCCCGGGAGGTTGGGCACCAGTCGCGTAGCGTCAGCGCCATGTCGGCGACCGAGGACCCCACCGAACCCTCAGATCCTGAGATTGTCCCAGAGCGAACCAACGCTGAGGCCGGTACCGAGGTGTCAGCGGAGCTGCGCGGCCGAAGGTCGACTTTCTTCCGGGAGAGCTCCGACATGGGCTCCCCTCTACCTGACATGCCCGTTCCTTCAGGTGGGCGTTGGAGCGAAATCGAAGCCGATCGCCAGATCCGCGCCTTCCTCATCCACTTGGCTGGAGGTCGTGACCTCGTTGAACGCGACGATCCAGTGGAGTTCCTCAGGGAAAATGACCTGCTGCTGCTGTTCGGTCCAGAAGAGGAGGCATCGTTCGCCGATCTGGCTCTTCGTTTTCCCGAAAGTACGGTGACTAAGTGGGCAACGCTTCTTAGTGGGGGTGACCGCTCTGAGGCGTTTGGTCCCCGTTCACGAGCGGAGCGTCGAGATGAAGCCGGTATTTTGCGAGAGTTTCAAGTTGGTTTGCGCAAGCGGGTCTTTGGTGCAGTTCTCTTACTGGGCCTGGTGGCCGTCGTTGGCTTTGCGGCTCGTACCATGTTGATCAGCGAACCGGAAGACCGCTTGGATCGTTCCTTGCGGTTCGCTGGATCAAGTGTTTCCGCAGCTGACAGTCAACCAACTGGACGAATAGACGGTGGCCCACCAGTCGCCGAACCAAGCTTCGTTGCGGTAGCCGATCAGGTGGTGGCTGTTCTAAAAGGTGGTGGTTCCCAGGAGAGCCGTATTCGTATCGACGTACCTGCCTCTGACCTGCCGATTCGTCCGGGTGTGCTGTTGGCAACCGTGTTTGAACATCGCGGTGGACAGGTCGCCCTGATAGGGCCAGAAGCGTGGTGGGCGGAAGCGTGTATCCGGGTTTCTGTTGTTACCGACATGCTCCGCCCTCTGGACGTGGTGTTCCACGAGGTTAAAGAGGGGGCGTGCCCCGATCGATTACGTGGACGCGTTGCACGTGTCACGTGCGTGGGTCGTTCCGTCTTAATGCTGGGTGTTGACATACCGCAAGGGAAGGTCGAATTGGATGAGGGTGGGGTGGGTTGGGCTGAAACAATTCGATTTGGTGTGGAGGCCGCCCCTGATGCTGCATCAAAGTGGGAAATCCTTGCGGTACGTGGTGCAATGACGGTTGCAGATCAGGCGGGCGACACTGGGGCGGCGGTCCCGGCGTTCGGAGGTGGCCCTGGTGATGTGGTGCGAGTCGAGATTGGTGCGACCACTGGTGAGTGCACCCTCGCCTGAAGTGATGTCAACATCAAATTGAGACCACGAGGTCGGCGGTGGTCCAAAGTGAGAGCAGTGCGCCCGGTACGGTGTCACCATGTGCGGCCGCGTGGTGACCGCTTCGGGTCCCGAAGAGTTGAGCAAACACTTAAGGGTTGACGCAATTGTCGATGTGCTCGAAGGGCCTGACCACAATGTTGCTCCGTCCCAAAGGTTGCCGATTGCGTGGACCTCACCCGACAGTGGGGCTCGCCTTCTTGACACAGCGCGTTGGGGCCTCCTGCCTGCCTGGGCCAAGGACCAGACGATGGGGGATCGGATGTTTAATGCGCGTGCTGAAACGGTGGCTGACAAGCCGTCTTTCCGGGCTGCCTTTCGGCATCGCCGTTGCCTTGTTGCAGTCGATGGGTTCTACGAGTGGGGTACCGGTAGCGGACCATCAAGGCAGCCTTGGTACTTTCACCGATCTGATGGTGACCCCTTAGTGCTGGCTGGACTCTGGGAGACTTGGGTTGGCGACAAGGAGGCTAGTCAGTCCGGTGTTGCCCATGCGCCTGATGAAATAACGACCTGTACCATCATCACTGTGCCGGCCAACGGCGACCTGTCGCCAGTTCACCACCGGATGCCCGCTGTTCTTGAATCTGAGAGTTGGGGCGCTTGGTTGGGCGCAGATAGTTGCACCCGCTCCGCTTTCGCGGAACTTTTAACTCCAGCAGCAGACGAGACCTTGTCGTATCACGCAGTTGGCAGCCATGTGAATAATGCAAGGAACAAGGGTGGCAAACTATTGGAGCCAATGATTCAAGCCACCGGTAGCAGAGTTCCACCTAACCAGGGTCCTCAAACCTGGGGGACCGTGGACGTACCACCACCCGCACAAGGGGTCCTCTGGTGAGATCCTCTCCTTCACTGGAACGAACCGCGCAGTCTCTGGAACGGACGGGAGAGACTGTGGTGACGACTGTCGTCTCGCTCCGACGTCGCCTCGACACCTGGGTGTTGCGCTGGCAAGCGCGTATGGATTCCCAAGCCGGCGACCGGATTATCCCTTATGTCAGCGCTCTGGCTTTGGGCCTTGTGCTATCGCTGCTGGCCTTGGCCCGTCACCGCGATCTGGGTATAGGTCCTGATCTGGGCCACTACCTCCAAGCAGCCCATCTGATGGACCGCGGCTTTGACCCGGTAGTGACTGACCTCGGCCACCATCTCTTCGCTGATCAGGCTGCGTGGCTGTTCTGGCCCATTGCCTGGCTCCTCAGGGTGACACCACCGGCCGGGACGCTACTGGTTTTGCAATCTGTGGCGCTTTCCGTCGCTCTAGTACCTATATGGCGTATTGCGCGAGGGCCCGCCAACCTCCGGATCGGCGCCGCCTCTGCACTAATGGCCGCCTATGCCCTCCACCCGTCAGTCCACAATCTGAATCTGGCGGGATTTCATCTTGAGGCCATGGCTATCCCAGCGCTTATGGCGGCCTACTTGGTATCTCGGTCTCGGCGGTGGTGGTTGATTGCTCTTGTTCTCTTGGTGGTCTCCACGAGAGCTGACCTCGGCTTGGCTGTCGCAGCACTTGGCCTAGTTCTAGTTGGAGAGGACAACCGCACCCGAGGTTGGTCGCTAGCCATCTTCGGGCTGATGTGGTTTTTGGTTATGTCGTTTGTGGCCCAGCCCCTCCTAGGTGATGGGAGTTATCCGCATCTTGGGGCTTTTAAAGACTACGGCGACGGAGTGCTCGGGATCGTCTTCGGAATGTTGTCCGACCCCGCAGGCCTGCTCGGTGATCTATTCAGTCGGAACAGTTTCGACAAAGTTCTGCTCCTGTTGGCGCCAGCGCTATTTCTGCCACTCGTCCGACCGCGGTACTTGCTGCCAATCCTGCCGTTACTGGTGTTGTATCTGGTGGCCGACGTCGCTGATGCTGGGTTTGGCAACCCTCAGCAAGATGTGGCGGCGCTCGTCTTCGTGTTCATTGCAGCGCCTTACGCCCTCATGCGTATCGGTACTGAAGGGGTGAGCCGGATTCACGTGGACCGTCGGGTACTAACGGTCCTGGTGCTTACCGCCATGGTCTTCTTCGTCCGTGACGCTGCTTCGTCGCCCTACGAGGAGCCGTGGGACTGGGGAAAGCGAAGCCCCGCTGACGTGGCCCGGGTCTCAACGTCGGTGCTTTTGGGTGACGACGCAAGGGTGCTGGTGTCTCCAGAGGTATATCTCCTTGTGGCGGACCGCCATGATGCACATATTCTCTGGCCTGATCAGGACTACATGCTTGAGTCTGAATGGGTAGAGCGTATTGATGCCGTGGTAGTGGATGCAGATTCCCTCGGATGGATCGCAACTGAGGTCCGGATGTTCGAGTCTCGACTTATCGCGCTGGACTATCGAAAGCGATTTGACCGGGACGGTGTACGGCTGTGGATTCGGCGGCCGGGCGCTTAGACAACGGTGTCGTACCCCGCTGCGGTAAGGGCGATGCGGAGTTCATCGGCTACAACGTCGAGTTCGCTTGGCGAGGCATCGAGGTTCGCGCTAGCGAAGTCAAGATGGCCCATATGGTCAATAGGGACCACGTGTAGGTGTGTGTGAGCCACTTCGAACCCGGCCACTAGTAGTCCGATTCTGTCTGGTGAGAATACTGCCATCTGGGCCCGACCCAGAGCGTGGGCCACCGTGAGACAATGGGAGGCAACCTCCACGGTGAGGTCAGTCCAACGATCCACTTCACTAATCGGAATAACCAGCGTGTGGCCCCGATTGAGGGGGCGAATGTCGACCATGGCGACACAAGTGGCATCTCGCCAGATAATGCGACCGGGAATCTCACCTTCAATGATTCGGGTGAAGATTGAGGACACTGTTGCCTCCAGTAGTTTGTTGCTGGTAAATCGGCACTCCGTTGGACTCCGCCGCCAGCACCGATGGTGACCACCTTGGATCGTAGGCTGTAGTCAATGGATTCGGAGACCGCGGAGGACTCAGGCACATCACTGACTGGGTGGCCGGGGGTTTGGACACTGCCGAACCTCATCACTGTGGTTCGTCTGGGGTGCATCCCCTGGTTTCTTTGGTTGTTGGTTTCTCAAGAAAACCGTACTGCAGCAGCGCTCCTCCTCGGAGCACTGGGCGCTACAGACTGGGTAGATGGCTGGATCGCCCGCCGATTCGGCCAGGTTTCTGAAATAGGCAAGGTCCTTGATCCAACTGCTGACCGGCTTCTACTCGTGGTGGCTCTGACGGCCATCGTGGCTGACGGCTCGATTCCAATATGGTTCGCTGTTGCTGCACTAGTGCGAGAAATGTTGATTGGCCTCATCGCTCTTGCTTTGCTGCTAATAGGCGTTCGACGGATCGACGTGACATGGTGGGGAAAGACGGGCACGTTTGCGCTCTTGTGGGCTGTGCCGTGCTTTTTGGCTGGCCAATCCACGATTGTCGCTGGGTGGGCGTTTGAGGCTGCAGCGTGGATATTTGGGATCCCGGGTCTGGCCATCTCGTGGATTGCAGCGATGGGCTACGTGCCAGTAGCTCGATCAGCGGTGCGGGAGTGGCGTAAACGCCCCCAAGGTTCCAGTTCCTGAGTAGGAGCAGTGATGACGCTAGGTTCGCGGTATGAATGTTCCCAGCGATCTTCGATATTCGAGTGACCACGAGTGGGTGCGAGACGTGGAAGAAGGCTGTGTACGAGTGGGGATCACTGATCATGCCCAGGACGCGTTGGGGGAGGTGGTCTTTGTTCAGGTTCCGGAGTTGGGGGCAAGGGTTCAGATGGGCATCGTGTTCGGTGAGGTGGAATCAACCAAGTCGGTCTCAGAACTTTTCGCCCCGGTGTCCGGAGAGGTAACGGCTGTAAACGAGGATCTCGACGCCTCCCCAGGAAAGGTCAACGAAGATCCCTATGGCGAAGGCTGGATCTGTGAGATAGCGATTGAGTCGGAAGGCAATTTGATGGACGCTGAGACCTATCTTGCTTTGATCGGAGGTGCGGTGTGACGGCGGTATGTCCGGATTGTGGTCGAAGTGGGGAGCCACTCGACCGTTTCTGTGGCGCTTGCGGTGCGAAGCTCGGAGAACAATCTCATGACGAGCCAACCGACGCATTTGATCCCGTTGAGGAACTCCCACATGGTGACGATCGGGAGCGTTTCCCCACCGAATGTGGTTTGTTCGTGGTCGAGTCGGGCCCCATGGCTGGTTCGCGGTATGGGCTCGAAGCAGTGGTGACCTCAGTAGGTCGCCACGGTAAAGCCGGCATCCTGCTGGATGACGTCACTGTTTCTCGACGGCATGCCGTTGTTGAGCGAATTGGCGATCGATACGTAGCAAGTGATGTGGGTTCCCTGAATGGAACATGGTTGAACGGGAAGCGGATTGACTCAGCTGAATTAAACGATGGAGACGAACTCCAGGTCGGTCGATTCAAGTTGATGTTTTTCCACGGTACGGCAGGCTGATACCTCATGGGGACAGACCCCATGTGGGGAAAAACCGCTGTCAGCCAATGAACATCGGTGAGGTGGTCAAACTGCTATCGGCAGAGTTTCCCGACGTAACTCTCTCGAAGTTGCGGTTTTTTGAGTCGCAAGGCCTGGTGAGGCCGCCGCGAACCCCGAGTGGCTACCGCCAGTATGAAACTAGCGATGTGGCTCGAATCACCCGCGCGTTACGCCTTCAAAGAGACCAGTATCTGCCTCTCAAAGTAATTGCCAGTGTGCTGGATGAGGCAGCCTCGCCCCCTGTGAAGAAAACCGAGGCAAATGCGTCCCGGGCTCGGTCAGCCCTATTTGGTTCGGTAAGCGTTTCGCGTAGCGAGTTGGCGGCAATGGTCGGTCTAGATGAAGACACGGTGGTGGGGCTGGAGCGGCTGGGGCTAATCACTGGTCAGGTAGCAGGGACCAGCACGGTCTATGACGACGGGGCGGTCCTAGTGGGTCGAGCAGCAGCGTGCTTCGTGGAGCACGGCTTCGATGTTCGACACTTGCGGATGTATCTCGTGGCCGCTCAACGGGAAGCTGGATTGTTGGAGCAGGCGGTGGGCCCGGTTGCATCGGACGCCCACGATGGACATGGGCGGTCGGTGCCTGAAGCACGACGACTTATCGACGAGTTGGTCGCTGCAGGCGCAACGCTTCACGAGCTGCTTCTTCGTAGAGAACTCGGAACTGTTGGCAGATGAACAGCCCGAGAATTCACCGGACAGCCGGCGAGATTTCCCAACGGATAGAGGAGTTGGCTGATGATTTGTCTGGTTGGGTCAATGCCGACACGGTGGTGGTCGGTGTCCTCAAAGGCTGCCTCCCCTTCATGGCGGATTTAGTGCGCCAGTTTCAGGTGCCAGTTGAGATCGACTTCTTGGCACTGAGTTCGTTTGCTCCTGACAGTGGAAGGGTTCGCCTCACGCGCGACCTGTCAATCGATATTGCTGGTCGTTCAGTCTTGTTGGTGGAAGGAGTGGTGGACACAGGATTCAGACTTGATTACCTTCGCCGCCACCTTGATTCCCATCAAGCGGCAGAGGTCAGAGTTTGCGCACTGTTCGACAGGGCCGACCGCCGGGTTTTGCCTATGACCCTCGACCATGTCGGTTTTGATACGGGGGCGACCTTTTTAGTTGGATTCGGTCTTGATCACCGGGGTGAGTTCCGGAACCTTCCCACAGTGGTGGAAGTTGACTTGGCTGAATTGGATGGTGCGGGTCCCGAACTGCTGGAGGTTGTCAGGAACACCGGATGGATGGGCACCCGGCAGTAGGGTTTCGACGTGCAGCCACCACAGTTGAAACCCGCGAAGATCTCAACCCGGGGAATGTTCTGGTGATAGCCATGGACGTACTCGGTGTGCAAGAGGTTCTACCTTCGGATACGCCGGTGGTCCTGCTGAGGGAATCAAATGGCGAGCGGATGCTGCCCATTTTTATCGGCTTACCTGAGGCTAAGGCGATTGGCTTGGCTATGGCTGGCCAGGATCCACCCAGGCCGATGACCCACGATTTGATCGCCACGTTACTTGAGACGTTCTCGGTCTCCGTGGAACAGGTTGTGGTAACCGAGTTACGGGAGCGGACTTTCTTTGCTGAGATCACGCTGCGGGGCCCGGTCGGAATTGAGGTTGTTTCCGCAAGACCTTCTGACGCGATTGCTCTAGCAGTGCGGACTGGAGCGAAAGTGTTCGTTGAGGAAGAGGTCATCCAGGAGGCTGGTTTCGTTCCACCGCCAAATGATGGTGAGCCCCTCGATGAATCGTCGCAGGCCCCAGCGGCAGAGGCTCAGGTCGAGGAGTTCAGAGCCTTTCTGGACTCAATTGATCCTGAGGACTTTCAAGCCTGATTGGCTTGCCTGCCTTCAAGGAGTGACGCGCTCTGAGCGCGATAAATCCCACTATGAGCGCGAAATACTTGATTCTTGTTCCCGCCTTCCCTACGCTGTGGAGAGTCACAGGACTGTAGTTTCACCGATGGAACGCTAGGTCCGAGTTGAGGGAGACGTCCCATGGCAAGTGAAGCATCCGAATCGCAGTCAGATGAGGCGTTAAGACAGGTGGAACAGGGTTATTCGGGGAAGCGGGCAGCTGAAATTGCTGGTATCACCTACCGCCAACTTGACTACTGGGCTCGAACTGAGTTGGTTCATCCGTCGCTGGCCCAGGCGGCTGGAAGCGGTAGCCGGCGGCTCTACTCGTATCGCGACCTCCTTGAATTGCGAGCCATTAAGTCGCTGCTAGATGCCGGCATTCGTCTGGAACTGGTCCGTGAGGTGTTCTCCTATCTGACTGAAAGCCTGGAGGAGGACGTAACTCGGGTCAATCTTGTGATCAGTGGCACCTCAGTTATGATCCGTACCGGCGAAGAGGAAATCGTGGATCTCCTCCGGCACGGCCAAGGAGTTTTGAACATTCTTCCGTTGGCTGGAGTGAAGGATCAAGTAGATGCCCGGATAGTGGAGTTGTATCCAGAAGGGCGTGGGGCCGTTGAATTCGAGCCATTCTCGAGGGCAGTGAGCCAGTAGTTTGGTTGACGGTGAGGGAGTGGCGAAGGTCGTCGGCATGGGCGATGTCCGACGCTTCGGGGTCGGGTCGTCGGCTGTTGTACCAAATTTTGCCCACGAATCTGAGCAGCACATAGCGGACCTCCTTGATTTCTATGAGATCTCTTGGGAATATGAACCGCGCACCTTCGTGCTAGAGACTGCTTCAGACGGAAATCCCCGAACGGCCTTTACGCCTGACTTCTACTTGCCGGATCATGACCTCTACCTGGAGGTCACGACACTTCGCCAAGCCCTGGTGACGCGCAAGAACCGCAAGGTTCGACTCCTCCGGGAACGTCACCCTGGAATACACATCCGGATTTTGTATCGCCGAGACCTTGAGCGCCTGCTGGTCACTCACGCAGCCTGAGAGGCGCACGAACCGAGCGATGTTGGAGGCCTGACCGAGTCGGCGTGTTACCGGGCGAAGGCTGAGCAGCGTTTTAATCCAGAAGGTCAGGCTGTTCTCGCAGAATCTGGGCAAATAACGGCTGCCCACTGAACCAACTGGCAAAGTCGCCAGCTATCTGACGGTGGGTAAGCACAGCAGTCTCATCATCGATGACTACCGGAGTTCCAGCCGCTTCGGCCAGCAGCTGTGCTTGGCAAGATCGTTCCATGGTTACGAACAGCCATGTGGCTGCCTCGATGGAACTGCCGACAGTCAAAAGACCGTGGTTGCGTAAAATGGCTGCACTCCGGTCACCGAGCGCGTATGCGATTTGTTTGCCTTCTTCCGGGTCGTTAACCACGCCGGTGTAATCGTCGAAAACCACATGGTCGTCGTAGAAGATGCAACTATCTTGAGTGATCGGATCCAATGGGCGACCAAGCGATGACCAGGCTTTTCCGTAGAGCGAGTGAGAGTGGGCTGCGGCAACCACGTCCGGACGAGCCATATGAAGTCCTGAATGGATGGCAAAGGCCGCCTGGTTGATAGCCCAATCTCCTTCCAAGATGTCCCCGGTGTGACTGACCAATACGAGATCAGATACTCGGATATGACTGAACGGGGTACCGAAAGGGTTCACCCAGAAACAGTCGGTGTGCTCGGGATCTCGCACGGTGATGTGGCCAGCCACTCCCTCGCTGAACCCAAACTTGCCGAATATCCGGAAAGCCGCTGCTAAGCGTTCCTTGCGATGCTGGCGCTCGGCTAGGACATCATCAAATTCAGGGATCTCGTAAGGAATGGGCCGGTCATATCGAAAGTCCATGTTCCGTAACTCAGGCTTGGTCACGACGTGCACCTCGGTTTTAGTTGATAGAGAATACCGACAATCCTAGATCCTGATCGGAGCGCTGTAACCGCTGGAGAAATCAGCGGGGAAGGACATCAGTGGCCTGTTGGCGCAGCCAGTGATCGGC
Organism: Acidimicrobiales bacterium; assembly: GCA_029242745.1. GTDB lineage: Bacteria > Actinomycetota > Acidimicrobiia > Acidimicrobiales > MedAcidi-G1 > UBA9410. The sequence continues at coordinate 18,355 of JAQWTI010000013.1, forward strand.
TAGAACCACAAGTGCCATGGCCTCAACCATGGGCACCGCCCGTGGAAGTACGCACGGATCATGGCGCCCCTTTGCTTCAAGAACCACGGCTTCGTTGTCAACCGTCACAGTGTCCTGAGTTGAAGAAATGGTCGCCGTCGGTTTGAAAGCCACACGAAACACCACATCTTCCCCGTTGCTTATTCCGCCTTGGACGCCTCCCGAGCGGTTGGTTCTGGCAACGGGGCCGGCAGGACCGGGCTCGAAGGCATCATTGTGTTGGCGGCCCGTCATGGACACGGCATCAAAACCACTTCCGACATCGAACCCCTTGGAGGCGGGTAGCGACAGCATCCCCTTAGCCAAGTCAGCCTCGAGGCGATCAAACACGGGAACGCCGAGGCCGGCGGGCATTCCGCGAGCTACGCAGGTGACGATGCCCCCTAGCGAGTCTCCGTCTCGTCGGGCGGCATCGATTGCCTCAGCCATCGCTTGTGCGGCAACTCGGTCCGGGCAGCGGGTGGGGTCACCTTCGACGTCCTCGAGGGTGACCGACTGGGAGTCAACTTCGGCCGTTACTTCGTGGACGCGTGAGACCCAACCAAGGACAGAGATACCGGCTACTTCCTCTAGTAGGCGTCGGGCCACAGCACCGGCGGCCACTCTCCCAATGGTCTCTCG
>JAQWTI010000027.1 GCA_029242745.1 Acidimicrobiales bacterium
CCTCTTCCATGCCATGGAAGCGCTCTGCCAACTGAGCTATAGCCCCGAGGAGCGCACAATCTACCAGCGAGGATTAGCGACAAGGCCCAGCTCTAGAGGCTTTCGGGCGTCGGACGCTGGTGACCACCTCCTAGCCTGATCGGCGATGCCTGATTCCCAGCGAAGTGACCATGACAGTTCAGGGCTTGGCTCGACTCGCTACGACCCACAGGCGGTGGAGGCTCGCTGGCAGCAACGCTGGCTCGATGAGGGCACTTACGAAGTCGACAATGACGACCCCCGCCCAACGTTCTACGTGCTTTCCATGTATCCATACCCAAGTGGGCCAGCCCACATGGGCCACGTCCGGAACTACACAATGGGCGACCTCCTAGTCCGCTATCGGACGATGCGTGGCGACGGAGTTCTGTCACCTATCGGCTTTGACTCTTTCGGGCTGCCGGCTGAGAACGCTGCTATTAAAACCGGCACTCACCCGCGGATTAATTCCGAAAAGAACATCGAACTGCTCTCAGCCTCGCTGCGGCGAATTGGTGCCGTTTACGACTGGCGGAGAGTGGTTCGCAGTCACGACCCGTCGTACATCCGGTGGACTCAATGGATCTTCTTAAAGTTCTACGAAGCCGGGCTTGTCTACCGCTCTAACGCACCCGTGAACTGGTGCCCCGGTTGCCAAACGGTCCTGGCCAACGAACAAGTCCTGGGCGACGGCACCTGTGAACGCTCAGGCGATCTCGTCGAACGTCGCGACATGGAGCAATGGTTCTACCGAATCACCAACTACGCCCAGGAACTGCTAGACGACATGGACCAGGTTGACTGGCCCGAAAAAGTCAAAATAATGCAGCGACACTGGATCGGGCGATCCGAAGGAGCAGAATTCGGCTTGCCGATAGCAGATTCTGACGGCAACTCCCGAACCGACGTCGAGCCCCTCGCTGTCTACACCACGAGGCCCGACACCTCGTTCGGAATGACTTTCGCCGTTATTTCGCCTGAACACCCGCGTGTCAACGAATTCGTGACCGCTGATCACCGCGCTGAAGTAGACGCCTTTCGTGCTTCGGTGGCTGGTCGCAGCGATATCGACCGGCTGTCGACCGATGGAACGCTTGAAAAACGTGGCGTTGCCACCGGAGGCAAGGTCATCAACCCCTTCACAGGGAAGGCAATACCCGTGTTTCTGGCCGACTATGTGCTGATGACGTACGGCACGGGTGCGATCATGGCGGTGCCAGGTCAGGACCAGCGTGACTGGGACTTCGCTGTGACTCACGGCTGCGACATCATCCGCACAGTTCAACCCCCGGAAAACTTCGACGGTGAGGCATACACAGGTGATGGGCCCGCCATCAATTCGGCATTCATGGACGGGATGGGGGTGGCGGACGCCAAGTCCGCTGCCATTACGTGGCTAGAAGAAAATAGGCATGGCGCAGGAAAGGTGAACTATCGCCTCCGAGACTGGCTTCTCTCGCGGCAACGCTACTGGGGTTGCCCCATTCCGGTTGTGTACTGCGACGACTGCGGTGAACAGCCACTTTCGCCAGACCAGTTGCCGGTCGAACCGCCAGATGATGTCGAGTTCATGCCCACGGGCCAGTCTCCACTTACCACTCACGAAGGTTTTCTGGCTGGGACCTGCCCCAGATGCGCAGGTCCTGCTCGTCGCGAGACCGACACTATGGACACATTTGTGGACTCGTCGTGGTACTTCTTGCGCTTCGCTGACCCCACAAACGATGAAGCTCCGTTCTCGCCCGAAGCCGCAAATCGTTGGTTGCCCGTTGACCAGTACATCGGTGGAGTCGAACACGCCATTTTGCACCTGATGTACGCCAGATTCTTTACCAAGGCGTTGGCTGACCTGGGGGTGGCCCCGAAAGATCTTAGAGAGCCGTTTCAGAGATTATTCACTCAGGGGATGATTCGCCTTGGCGGCACCAAGATGTCCAAGTCGAAGGGAAATCTTGTCGCCCCTGAGGCGATCCTGGATGATCAGGGTGCAGATGCTTTACGGCTAGCGCACCTTCAGGTCAAGCCACCGCAAGAGGACGTGGACTGGGAAGATTTTGGTATTGATGGTTGTGCCAAATTTCTAAACCGAGTTTGGCGTCTTGCTTTTCCTGGGTCCAACTTTCCCCTAGCGACCCGAACCAGCGGACTTACTGAGGCCGATTCGGCCATGGACCGGGCCACGCATCGACTCATATCCCGGATCACCAACGAATACGATCGGTGGTCCTACAACACGGCGATCGCTGGCTTCATGGAATTCACGAACGCTGTTTATAAATACGTGCAAGCTGACGATGGCCCCCATGCCGACACTTTGACAGCTGCGATAGATGCCCTGCTCCTGGTGATGGCTCCGGCTGCTCCCCATTTGTGTGCAGAACTATGGGAGATGAGAAATGGAAGCCACATCCATCTTGAGGATTGGCCAACGGCTGATCCCAAAAAGTTGATTGAAGACACAGTGACGCTCGTAGTTCAAGTCAACGGCAAACTACGCGATCGGGTCGAGGTGCCCTCCGACATTGACGAGGAAACTGCCATCGCTGTTGCCCTTGGATGCACAAAAGTGGTTGATGCCCTAGACGGAAACAAGCCCCGTAATGTCATAGCGCGCCCCCCGAAACTCGTCAACGTGGTCATTTGAACACCGCTCACACCAAGGTTGCAAGAACAGTTTGTTTTGGTTGATGAAGCCTTCGTCGACCTGCCAATCTCCCAGCAGCTTGAGATCCTTGGCTGACCGGGACGGGCCGACCAACCTCACTACTCAGTCGTCGTTGTTGCGGAGAAACCGTTCCAACTCGGCGGCCAGCTGCTCACCGTCAGGGAGCTGTCCCCGGATGTCGTGGAGATCGTCATATGCCGCCTCCAGAGTCTCTAGCATTGTCACGTGCTCGGGGTTGCGGGCCACCAAGTCGTCCAGTCGACTTCGGGCGGCTAGTGAAGCCTCAGTTAGTGGTCCGTCAGTGAGGTCCATGCCAGTCAATTCGACCAGTCCGGAGAGGAGCGCTTCCGCCGCCGGTGGATAGGTGCTGCCTGAAAGGTAGTGGGGGACCTGCGCCCAGATGCCAACAGCGGGAATGCCAACGCGGTTCGCTTCCATCTCGATAACCGCCTGAGCTCCGGCCGGCACTTCAATTGATGCGGTGAGGAAGTCGAGTTTTTGAGCCAACTCAGGGTTGCCCGCAGTGCAGGAGAGCCGGGTCGGCCGTGTATGAGGTACTGCCGCTGGGTAGGCCCCAAGACCGACAACCATTTGGACACCGAGGCGCTGAGAAATATCCACCACGGCACTTGAGAAGGCCCGCCACTCGTGGTCGGGCTCTGGGCCATGGAGCACCAGCACGTCACGATCAGAAGTTGATTCCAGCAAGAACAACTCGATTCCAGGCCACTCCATCCGCCGGCTCACCCCATCAACGAGGTGCAAAGTGGGGCGCCGAGCGCGGTGGTCCAGGAGCCGATCCGTGTCAAACCGGGCAATCCGGCGACCTGGCTCACCGTCAAGCAGGTGTTGACGAGCAATTAACGCAGCTCCGGACGCGTCGATCCAACCGTCAAGAGCAAGGAGAAGCACCGGTTCAGTCAGGAGGGGCTCCTCGAAGATTTTCAGCAACTCCGAGTTGGGGCCGTCAACCATGCTCAGTGGACCTTGGGTAGTCGAGAGGCCGATTGGTGGGCGACCTGAGCTAGTTCAAAGACTCTCTGACCCAGAACTTCGACTAACCATGGGTCTTCCTGGTTGCCCATGACGCCGGCTGCGTACCGGGTATACACACCCTCCACGATGCAGGCAATGCGCCAGTATGCGAAGGCTACGTAATAATCAAGTTCTGTGAGGTCCCGGTTCGAATGTCGGCCATACGCATCCTTAATCTCATCTGAGGTGTGGAATCCTGCAACTGATGTGGGAGGCGGTGTACCACCAGTCGTGAGATCGTCGGTGTAGGCGATCATTCCGGCAACGTCCGCCAAGACATCTCCTAAGGTGCACAGTTCCCAGTCCAGGACTGCAGCCACCTGCCCCTCCGGCGTCATCATGCAATTATCCAGTCGGTAGTCGCCATGGACGATTCCCACCCCCTGCTGAGTCGGTATCCGTGACGCCAGAATCTCGAACGTTTCTAGGACTCCAGGAACCACTCGGGTGGTGGACTTTTCGAACTGAGTGCTCCAACGCTTCAACTGGCGTTCGATGTAGCCCCCCTGCCGACTCAGGTCGGTAAGGCCGACCGCGCCAACATCAATGTCGTGAAGTCGCGCCAAAACCTCCACTAGCGACTGACTCATGCGGTGCCGCACTGCCACTGGGACCTCTTGGGCCGTATCTACATCTCGCACTACTAGTCCAGGCACAAATTCCATGACGTAGAAAGGTGCGCCGTTTACATCATTGTCCTCACACAGCCCGATCATTCCAGGCACCGGCACACCGCTGTCTGCTAAAGCACTGATGATTCGATGTTCGCGCACCATGTCATGAGCGGTCGCAAGAACATGACCCAGTGGAGGCCTGCGCAAGACCCAACGACGGCCTCCGTTGCCAAGCGCAACGCCGTCAGAAACGGTATACGTCAGGTTGGACCTCCCTCCAGTGATGAGTTCGAATACAAGTGAATCACTGTCGATCCCACCGACTTGATCATCAAACCATCGGGTCAACTTGCTGACGTCGATTCCAGCGGGGGAGGCCATTAAACAAGAAGATTAGTGGCGGCGCGGGGTGTGGCCCCCACCCTGCATGCCTCTACCCTCACGATATGGACGTAACCGACGCCACGTTTCAGGCCGAAGTCATAGACCGCTCCAATCAGGTGGCAGTCGTTGTCGACCTGTGGGCTGAATGGTGTGAGCCGTGCAAATCCCTCGGCCCAATCCTCGAAAAGGTCATCGCCGAACAGGGCGGCAAGGTTGTTCTAGCCAAGGTCGACATTGACAGCAATCCGAATGTTGCTCAGGCGTTTCAGGTGCAGTCGATCCCGGCCGTGTTTGGTCTGGTCGACGGACAGGTCGCAGGCAGTTTCGTCGGTGCACAAGGAGAGGACGCTGTTCGGACCTTTGTTGAAGGCCTCCTGCCCGGTGAAGAAGTTTCAGAGATAGACCGTCTAATAGCGATTGGTGACGAGCCATCACTCATAGCCGCGCTGGCGATTGAGAGCGACAACGTGGCAGCGGTGACCGCACTTGCTCTCCTATTGGTTGAACGCGCTGGAGATGGTGACGAAGATGCGGCCCTGAAGTTGTTGGAACGAATTCCTGAATCAGCCGACACGCGTCGCATCTCGGCGCTGGCACGGACAGAAGCGGTAGACGATGTTGAAGGAGCGCTCGCTGAGTTGCTACCTGCCGTTAAAGGAGACGAAGACGCCCGCCAGCGGTTTGTCGACCTCCTTGAGGTGCTCGGACCAGATGATGAGCGCACCGCCGGTTGGCGACGTCGGCTCACCTCAGCCCTGTTCTAGTCCATTGGTCGCCGTTGGCGGCCCCTGCAGTTAACGAAGCGGGAAAACTAGACAGAAGGACACCGGGCCTTTCGCCAGTAACTCACCATCAGATATTGCAGTGGGAGGGATGGCCTTCACTGGCCTTCTGTCATCCGAACTGGCGGAGAACCGGCGAGTGGTTAGAAGTTCTTCCGTCTCTCAGATTCATCCTTACGGTAGTGAAGGTCACCGACTAGTCGGGTGTACCGTCGGCGGCGTGATAGTTGAGTTGGGTCCCAGGCACCAGTATGACTGCACTTACCGGGCGCTCGTCATGGGGATTCTCAACCGTACGCCAGATTCATTTTGGGATCGTGGAAGATTTTGGGATTTTGATGACTTTTTACGCCTTGCAGAAACACATGTAGCCGATGGCGCAGACTTCCTCGATGTTGGAGGGTCCAAGGCTGGGCCGGGGCCGGAAGTTACCGAGGCTGAGGAAATGGAACGGGTAGTTCCAGCGATCGAGGCCTTACACGCCCGGTTTGACATCCCGATAGCGGTAGATACGTTTCGCGGCTCAGTGGCAGACGCAGCAATGACTGTTGGAGCATGCATCGGCAACGACATCAGCGGCTTTGCGGATCCAGCGTTTTTAACTGCATGCGCGAACCATGAAGCCACGGTAATCGCCACCCACGTGCGGATCGGGCCGCGAATACCGGACCCAACACCTACCTACACCGACGTAGTGACAGACGTTCGAAACTTTCTTGCCGAACGAATCCGATGGGCGCAGGCCGCAGGAATCCCCGACAAACGAATCATTATCGATGCTGGCTTAGACCTCGGGAAGACCCCGGCGATGTCGGCTGAACTGTTGCGTCGCTCACATGACCTCGCAACATTGGGGCACCCGATTCTCTTGTCGGCTTCCAACAAAGGTTTCCTCGGGGAAGTAACCGGTAGTGATCTCGATGATCGGACCGAGGCATCTTGGGCCGCCCACGCCTTGGGAATTACCCTGGGTTGTCGAATCCTTCGCGCCCATGATGTCCGAGGTGCGCGAAGAGTTGCTGACGTAATGGAGGCCGTCATGGTCGATGATTGGGAACAGCACGGAGTGTCGACTTGAGCAACGCCCCAGCAATCGTGCTGATCACTGGTGATGACGATGGCCTGGTAACTGAAGCAGTACGGGCTGCCGTCAAAGCAGCACTCGGGGACGAGGATCGCTCGTTGGCTCTGGAGGAGTTGACGGAAGAGGATTACCGGGTCGACGACAGATTCGAACTAGCACGACTAGTTAATGCGGCTCAGAGTGCACCATTCCTTACGGGTCGCCGGGTGGTGGTTGGCCGCCACCTGGGAAGATTTGCTGACAAGGAGTCGATTGCTCCACTTGTTCGATACCTGAGCGACCCCCTCGCCACGACAGCACTAGTGGTCGTTTGGGAGAAAGGCCAAGCGCCAGTCCAGCAACGGCTCAACCCGATGCCCAAGTCGCTCGTTGAGGCCGTAGCGGCGGCTAAGGGTGAAATTCGAAAGACGTCCGTAGGGCGGGGACGTGAAGCCGACCAGTGGATGGACGACCGCATCGCTGCAGGACCAGTCGAGTTGGATCGGCCGGCACGGGCGCTGGTAGTGCGGCGGCTTGGTGAAGATCGGGCGGCAGTCGTTCCACTTCTGGAGACCCTCGCAGCGGTGTTCGGCCAAGGGGCTGAACTCTCGCCGACTGAGGTGGAACCGTTCATCGGCTCAGGTGGCAACGTTGCTCCCTGGGACCTCACCGACGCCGTTGACATCGGTGACGTTCCCAAAGCCCTGGACTGTCTATCCCGGATGCTGAACGCTGGGGGCCGCCATCCGCTTGCTGTCACCGCAGTCCTTCAAGGGCATTACGGGAGGCTCCTTCGCCTTGATGGCTCAGGTATAAAAGACCAGGCTGGAGCAGTTGAAGCCCTAGGAGTCGCAGGGTTCCCAGCAAAGAAAGCGCTGGCCACCAGTCGCCGTTTAGGGAGCGATCGAATCGCCCGTGCAGTTAAGCTGCTCGCTAGCGCAGACTTGGACCTACGGGGCCGTTCGGCATGGCCGCCAGAACTGGTGGTAGAGGTATTAGTGGCCCGGTTGGCGAGCCTTTCAAGGCCCTAAAGCCAAATGGGCTTCACTGACAAAGAGAATTAACCAGCTAGCGCATTCAGACGCTTCTGCAAGCGGGCTTTACGGCGCGAAGCAGTATTGGGGTGGAGGACGCCCTGAGTGGCAGCTTTGTCGATCCGCTTCATTGCCTCAGAAGCAGCTGCGGTTGCGTTCTCACCAGACTCTGCGGCTTGAAGAGCGTTACGGGTGCGGGTCTTAAGTTCGGTACGGACAGCGCGATTACGCACTCGAGCCTTCTCGCTCTGTCGGTTCCTCTTGATTTGGCTCTTGATATTCGCCACGGAAAGGTCCTTCAGTGTTTTTATGGGACGGTATGAGGGGTCGTACCGGGAATATGATCCACGGGTCGACGTGTAGCAGGATTCTACCGTTGACGTCGCTGGATCGGCCTGCTTCGCCAAGGAACGCTTACGGCGCCGGCCAGATGTCACCACGGTGGGCATCTCCCAGCCGGGTACCGTCAGTGCGGTAATGGACCTTTCGCGACTGCGTAACACTTCGATCATCGCTCATATCGACCACGGTAAATCCACCTTGGCCGACCGAATGCTGGAGCTATGTGGAGCTGTCGACCCACGAGAGATGCGCGCCCAATACCTGGATTCGATGGACCTTGAACGCGAGCGGGGTATCACCATCAAACTCCAAAGTGTGCGACTTGATTGGGGTGATGCCGTCATAAACCTGATCGACACTCCTGGACATGTTGATTTCGGTTACGAGGTGAGTCGGTCTTTGGCTGCCTGCGAAGGCGTAATCCTTGTTGTGGACGCGGCCCAGGGGATCGAAGCCCAGACGCTCGCGAACTGCTATCTGGCGCTAGAGAACAATTTGGAGATTGTGGCTGCTCTTAACAAAATCGACCTGCCGGCAGCCGAGCCAGACCGATACGCCGAGGAGATCGAGCAAGTCTTAGGAATTCCCGCTGAGGACGTACTCCACATCAGTGCCAAAACTGGTGAAGGAGTGGCCGAGTTGTTGGACGCTGTAGTGGAACGGACTCATCCCCCAGTTGGCGACGCCGGGGCTCCGCTCCAGGCGTTGGTCTTTGACAGCCATTTCGACCAATACCGGGGTGTGGTGTCGTCCGTGCGGGTGGTTAATGGGCGGCTCAGGACAGGTGATTCACTGCGCTTCATGCAGGCGAACGCTGTCCACGAGGCTACTGAAATTGGTGTACGTCGGCCCGACCTTGTAGCGGTACCTGAGTTGGGTCCAGGTGAGGTGGGCTATTTGCTGGCCGGCATAAAGAACGTGGGAGAAGCCCGATCTGGTGAGACAGTCACCAGCAGCCGCAACGGAGCTGTTGAAGCGCTCGACGGTTACCGAGAGCCACAGCCGATGGTTTTCAGTGGCCTCTATCCAATAGATGGAGATGAGTTCAACGACCTAAGAGACGCCCTCGAAAAGCTTCAACTCAATGATTCCAGTTTCACGTACGAACCCGAAACCTCCGGGGCACTTGGATTTGGTTTTCGGTGTGGGTTTCTCGGCCTACTGCATATGGAAATCGTCCGTGAACGACTGGAGCGGGAATTTGGCTTGAGTCTCATCACCACTGCTCCTTCAGTGGTGTACCGGGTGACGCGCACCAACGGCGAGGTGCTTGAGATCGACAACCCGTGTGATTTGCCTCCTGGAGGCGAAATAGCCGACCTTGAGGAGCCGTTTTTGTTGGCCAACGTAATCACGCCCACCGACTTCACTGGCGCGCTGATGGAACTCTGCCAAGAGCGCCGTGGGGAACTGGAAGGTATTACCTATCTGTCCCCGGAGCGTGTCGAGATCAAATACCACCTGCCGCTGGCTGAAGTAGTCATCGACTTTTTTGATCAGATGAAAAGCCGCACACAGGGTTACGCCAGTCTTGATTATGAACCAGAGGGATACCGGCGGTCTGATTTGGTGCGCGTTGACGTCCTACTCCACGGCGAGGTGGTGGATGCCTTTTCTGCTGTTGTCCATCGTGACGCAGCTGATGTCTACGGGCGCAAGATGACCGACAAATTGAAAGAACTCATACCGCGCCAGCAGTTCGAGGTTCCCATTCAGGCCGCAATTGGGGGACGCATAATTGCTCGTCAGACCGTTCGAGCATTTCGGAAGGACGTAACTGCGAAACTCTACGGTGGTGACATCACTCGAAAGCGCAAGCTGTTGGAAAAGCAGAAAGAAGGCAAGAAAAAGATGAAGTCGATTGGACGTGTCGATGTGCCTCAAGAGGCCTTTATCTCTGCTCTCAAACTTGATGACTGATTTAGATTGAAGGTCCGATCTCCTAAAGGGTCGGCGAGGCGCTCGCCGGTAGCATCGGGCGCGTGATGGAGGACCGGAAGGCGGCGATTCTGAGTGCGGTGGTCGAGGAGTACATCGAGACCGCCTTGCCCGTGGGGTCAGCGCGTATTGCTGGGTCCGGAGACGTCGGCGTCTCAGCAGCCACCGTTCGCAACGAACTAGCCAACCTCGAGGAACAGGGTTACCTCGTTCAGCCCCATACGTCGGCGGGCAGGGTGCCGACCGAAAAGGCCTACCGATTTTTTGTAGACCGGATGGATGGACCGGGTCCGTTGGATCCCGCCGACCGAGAACAGGTCCAGACCTTCTTTCTCCGTTCGCATCGAGAGATGGAACAGATGCTGGCTGACACCAGCAACTTGTTATCAGAGCTGACGGGTAGCGCAGCGGTAGTTTTAGCACCAGACCGTGACCACCACGAGGTCCGGTCGGTTCAGGTTGTGGGCTTGAACAGCGAGCTTGCCCTGCTGGTGCTTGTAATGGCCAACGGCACTGTTGAGAAACACACTTTGGAGTTGGTGGGACTAGCTGCTAACGCGTCCGAGGCCACTCTGGCTATCGCTGCTGCGCACCTCTCCGGTGCACTGATCGGACACAGCCTCTCGATCGTGCCTGATGCTCCGGTTACGGGTGATGAAAAAGTCGACTCAGTTCTTGGGGCGGTTTGCGGCGTGCTCGAAGCGAGAACGGCATCAGTTGATCGAGCGTTCGTAGGGGGAGCATCCCGGGTGGCTGCTGCGTTCAGCGAGGTGGAGCGCGTCCGCCAGGTGCTAGACGTCCTGGAGCGGCAGTTCATAGTGGTGACAATGATTCGTGACGTCATCGACAGGGGTCTGAGCGTGGCCATCGGCAGCGAGACTGGCGTCGAGCCGCTGTCCGGCTGCTCTCTGGTGGTAGCGCCCTATGAGATCGATGGTGAGGCTGCTGGATCGATTGGTGTGCTGGGCCCAACTCGTATGGACTACTCGCAGGCCTTGGCAACCGTCGCCGTAGTGGGACGGCGGCTGGGTGACCGGCTTACTGAAGGCTGAAAAGCGGACTGACACCGATGGCTGAACGTGATCCATATGAGGTTCTGGGTGTAGCGCGGGATGCTTCACCCGACGAAATCAAGAAGGCGTACCGTCGCTCAGCCAGGGAGCATCACCCTGATGCCCATCAGGGTGAAGCAGCGGGGGCCGCAGAGGCCGAGTTTAAGGCGGTGGCTGCTGCCTATGAGGTGCTGTCAGATCCGGAGCGGCGAGATCGGTTTGATCGCTTCGGGCACACTGGTTCAGCTGGACCTGGTGACCCGTTCTCCGGTTTCGGCGACATCTTTGAATCATTTTTTGGTAGTTCTGGATCACCCTTCGGTGGTGGCTTTAGTGGTGGGGGTCGGCGTCGCTCCGGACCGGTTTCCGGCGAGGACCTCGAGACGGTTCTTGAGGTGGGCTTTGAAGAAGCGGTGTTTGGCGCTGAGGCGGAAGTCTCGGTGCGAACTGCGGTTGCCTGTTTGGACTGTGAGGCGACGGGAGCGGCACCTGGTTCTGGACCTGAAACCTGCACTGGCTGCGGAGGGGCCGGCCAAGTTCAGCGAGTCCGACAGTCGTTGCTGGGTCAGATGGTCACCAGTTCGGCCTGTACGGCGTGTTCGGGCCGTGGCCAGGTCATGAAGGACCCTTGCCAAACATGTAAAGGCGAAGGTCGAAGCGTTGAGGAGCGGTCGTTTACCGTTCAGGTTCGGGCTGGTGTTGACGAGGGCACCACCCTTCGCCTCAGTGGTCGTGGGGCAGTCGGACCGCGCGGTGGTCCTGCCGGTGATTTGTACGTGCGTGTACGAGTAAGTGCCCATCCGGTGTTCGAGCGCCATGGTGTGGACCTGTTGCACAGGCTGCACCTACCGGTTACCCAGGCGTCGCTCGGCGTGATTCTGGACTACGAAACTCTCGATGGTCTAGAGGAGTTGGTGATTCCTCGGGGCACCAGCACCGGGGATGTATTCAGGTTCCGGGGAAGCGGCGTACCTCACCTCCAGGGGCGAGGTCGCGGAGATCTATTGATTGAGGTGCATGTCGATACTCCAGTCGAGCTGAGCGAAGAGGCCGATCGACTTCTGAGGGCTCTGGCGGAGGAGCGTGACGAGGTGGTAGCCGAGCCGGGAGAGGGCCTGATTTCAAAGATCCGTTCGGCCTTCCGGTAGCTGCCAATGGGTGGAACCTCTGGTGAAGTGGGGCTCCCTGATGGGCGCGGTGGGCCGCATGCTTTCGTTGCTGACCTGTCGACGCTCGTGATTGGTCAAGACGACCGCCGTCATCTGGTCCGGGTGTTGCGATTGCGTGATGGGCAACCCATGACATTGGGAGACGGAGTGGGCCGCTGGTGTTCGGTCGTGTTTCGTAGTGAGGGCAATCCTGAGCAATCAGGTGATGTGGTCGTCGTACCGCCACCCGAACCCAGTTTGGCCGTCGGTTTCTCACTAATTAAGGGCGACCGCCCAGAATTGGTGGTCCAAAAACTAACGGAGTTGGGTGTAGACCGGATTCTCCCACTGATGGCTGAGCGTTCAGTTGTGCACTGGAATCCTGCCAAGGCGATTCATCATGTTGAGCGGTTTCGGCGGATAGCCCGCGCTGCAGCCATGCAGTCCCGCCGTGTGTGGTTACCGGTTGTTGATGAGTTGGGGCCGATAGGCAGAATTTCCGGCGAAGGAAGTTTTAAGGATGGTGTAGCGGTCGCTGAGCCTGGCGGAGAACCTCTGGACAGTTCGGTGCGACTTGTATTGGTCGGCCCGGAGGGTGGATGGACGGCTGAGGAACTGGCTGGTCATCGGACAATCGGACTAGGACCAACTGTGCTGCGCTCGGAGACTGCGGCGATTGTGGCAGGGACCTTGCTCACGGCGCGTCGCGATGGGCGGATTTGAAACTGAACACACGAGGGTCGTCGACCCAGAGATTGCAAACCACGCAGCGCGGTCGATACCGTCACTTCTTGTGGCCAGTCCTTATTACCGTAAAGTTTCAAAGAGACTTATTTCGACAACTTCTGACGACGGGTACAGCCTTCGTTTAGGCGAGCGGATTCGAGTCATCCGGCGACAGAAGCGTCTCTCTCTCCAAGACGTGGAAGCCCGATCGGAATCTGAGTTCAAAGCGTCAGTTCTCGGGGCCTACGAGCGCGGCGAGCGGGCCGTCTCAGTGCCACGCCTCCATCGTCTGGCCGAGTTCTACGATGTTCCCGTAGATCAGCTGCTACCTGTTGTCGAGGGTGAAGTTTTAGTTGACAGTCCCAATGACGATTCTCCAGCTTGGGTGCCTGGCCAGAAGGTTGTTATCGACCTCGTTGCCATGGTGGGGGCCGAAGGCCCCGAAGTCGAACTCATCCGCCGCTACCTCGGGATAATCCAAGTGAAACGGCAGGACTTCAATGGGCGCGTTTTGACTATTCGACAAGATGATCTTCAGGCCCTCGCTGCCATCCTTGGAACCAGTGTTGACGATGCCGCCCCGCTTCTAGCCGAGATGGGCCTCCTACGGCTTGGAGTCGGTCCATTGACGGGCTCCTGAGCACCGGTCACCCACCGGTAGCCTCCATCGGATCATGAGCGTCTTTTCGCGTGTACTGCGCAGCGGTGAGGGAAGAAAGATCAAGGCCCTGGAGGCCATAGTTCCGGACATCAACGCGCTCGGGGACCGCACTGCGGCGCTGAGCGACGATGCGCTGCGGGCCCGCACAGGGGAGTTCCGCAAGCGATTCGACAACGGTGAAAGTCTCGATGACCTGCTAGTTGAAGCATTTGCTGTTGTACGTGAAGCGGCATGGCGGGTAATTGGCCAACGCCATTATGACGTTCAGTTGATGGGAGGCATGGCTCTCCACCTAGGTTGGGTGGCGGAGATGCGCACCGGTGAGGGAAAGACGCTAGTCAGCACTCTCCCCGCTTACCTCAATGGCTTATCTGGCCGAGGCGTGCATCTCTGCACGGTAAACGATTACCTCGCCAGTCGGGACGCCGAGTGGATGGGGCAGATTCATCGGTGGTTGGGGTTGTCCGTTGGCCTGGTAGTTCCCGACGTGCGAGACCGGGGCGATAAGCGGGAGGCCTATGCGGCAGATATCACCTACGGCACAAACAACGAGTTTGGGTTCGACTATCTACGCGACAATATGGCTACATCCGGGGCAGAGAAAGCCCAGCGGGGGCATGCATTTTGCATCGTGGACGAGGTGGATTCGATTCTTATCGACGAGGCCAGAACGCCACTTATCATTAGTGGGCGTCTGGCAGAGGCCGCAGCGCTCTACCAACGATTCGCAGCAGTAGTCCGGGGACTAAATCCCGAACGACACTATGAGGTAGATGAAGAGAAGGGAATCATCGCCCCTACCGAGGAGGGGGTGCACGCCGTCGAAGCAGCGCTCGGCGTAGACAACCTCTACGATCAGGTGTCGTCGAACCTTGTCCATCAGTTTCACGCTGCGCTCAAGGCCAAGGAGCTCTACAAGCGAGACAAGGATTACATCGTTGTTGACGGCGAGGTGCGAATCGTCGACGAGTTCACTGGCCGGGTGCTCGAAGGTAGACGTTGGTCTGATGGCATCCACCAGGCCGTAGAGGCCAAGGAGGGGGTGTCGGTCAAGGAAGAAAACCAGACGCTGGCCACGATTACTCTCCAGAACTACTTCCGGCTATACGACAAGTTGGCGGGTATGACCGGAACCGCTGAGACAGAAGCAGCAGAACTTGCGGGAATATACGGCTTGCAAGTGGTGCCTATTCCCACTAATCGGCCGTTGGCTCGCTTGGATCAGAGTGATCTGATCTTCAAGTCGGAAGATGGGAAGTTCATTGCGGTAGTTGACGACATCGTGGAGCGACGCGATGGAGGACAACCTGTTCTAGTTGGCACGGTCAGTGTCGAGAACTCCGAACGTCTTTCTAGAGAACTCGATAAACGCGGCGTTGATCACGAGGTACTCAACGCTAAGCAACACTTCCGCGAGGCCGAAGTGGTGGCTCAGGCTGGGCGCCCCGGGGCTGTAACGGTAGCTACCAACATGGCGGGCCGCGGGGTCGACATCATTCTCGGGGGTAATCCAGAGAATCTCGCGGAGCGAGAGCTGAAAGCTGCCGGTCTTGAGTTGACGAGTCGCAAAGGGGCGGCACAGTACGACCAACTGCTTGCTCGTTATGAACCAGAGTGCCGTGCTCTTGGTGAAGAAGTCCGGTCCAATGGCGGACTTTACGTACTGGGTACCGAGCGCCATGAATCACGTCGCATTGACAATCAGTTGCGGGGACGGAGCGGTCGCCAGGGTGATCCCGGTGAGAGTCGCTTCTACCTGTCGCTGGAGGATGACCTGATGCGTCTCTTCGCCTCGGACACCATCAGGGGTGTCATGGACAGGGCGCTACCTGAGGACGTCCCGATTGAGTCCAAGATGGTGACGAAGGCGATCGAGCGTGCCCAGACCACAGTCGAGCAGAAGAACGCCGAGGTGCGCAAGAACGTCCTGAAGTACGACGAGGTG